>QHYH01000054.1 GCA_003223215.1 Acidobacteriota bacterium | reverse complement strand
GCCGGCGACGCCGCCATCGCCATGCGCCTGCTCTGGGTCTCCAACATCATCAATCTAGTCCTCGACCCATGCCTCATTTTCGGCCTCGGCCCATTTCCGAAGCTCGGCGTCACCGGCGCCGCCCTCGCCACGTTCACTGGACGCAGCATCGGCGTCGCCTACCAATTTTATCGCCTGCTGCGCGGTTCGGAGCGTATCCGCATCCTCCGCGAGCAAATCCATCTAAACTTCTCAGTACTCTTCCGCTTGCTGCGCGTTTCGCTCACCGGCATCCTGCAATTCGCCATCGCGCACACCAGCTGGATCGGCCTCGTCCGCATCGTCAGCGTCTTTGGCTCCGCCGCGCTTGCCGGCTACACCATCGCCATCCGCATTCTTATCTTCGTGATTCTTCCGTCTTGGGGACTCAGCAACGCCGCCGCAACTCTCGTCGGTCAGAACCTCGGCGCCAAACAACCCGAGCGCGCTGAAAAATCAGTCTGGCGCACCGGCCTCTACAACATGCTGTTTCTTGGAATCATCGGCGTCCTCTTGGTCTTTTTCGCGGACACGGTTGTTCGCCTGTTCACCCACGACCCCGCCGTCCTTCCGCTCGCCTCTTCCGCGCTGCGCATCTTCAGCTACGGCAACATCGGCTACGCCTACGCCATGGTTATGCTGCAGGCCTTCAACGGCGCCGGCGACACGGTCACGCCGACCATCGTCAATTTTTTCGCCTTTTGGATGCTCGAAATTCCCCTGGCCTATTTTCTGGCCATCCACACCGGCATGCGCGCTCCTGGCGTCTATTGGTCCGTGGTCGTCGCCGAAGCCTCCATGGCCGCCGTCAGCATCCTTCTCTTCAAACGCGGCTACTGGAAACGGCAAAAAATTTGACCAGCCGAGAACGCCGGTCTCCTGATCGGCCTTCTTCCGTCCCGTCGTTCCTCGTGCCACAGCCATTCCTGGCTGTGCGCGTATTGAGCTGCCATCTACTTCCTGTCGTAAGGTTGCTCTCGCGCAACTCCTACCCGATGGTCTTCAAACTGACCCACTACCAGAATTTGCGATGGGGGGCGTTGGGTTCCAAGATCCCCACCATCTCGGCCAATCCCCTACTATAAGTTTTCTTGAAGACTGGGAAGCACCGGCCTATATTTGTTGCATGCTGCCACGCAGCTTGCTTCCCGTCGCTGCTTTGTTTCTGGCTTGCCTTCCATGTGCGTTCGGACAGTTGCCGAAGAGACTGGAGAAATGCCTGCCGTATCCCACATTGGCTCAAGAAATCCGCGAGATGCAACCAGCGCCGGCTCAGGTCAGAGTACATGTGACCCGCGTGGAATTTGATCCGAATGACGACATTCCAGCGGATGCTCAAGAGGAGATTTCGGCGGAGCTGCGAAGGCGCGTGTTCAAGCCGGATGCGGACAGTGCCTACCAGAAAGATTTGGCGAACGAGATCGCAGAAGTTCCTGTTAGGGGAGCACTCCGAAATCGGGGCTATTTCAAAGTTACTGCGATAGCCAAGCTAACGGTATTATGGAGCGAAGAGGCAGACGTCGGTGCTGCTGTGGCTATCAGTGCCACGCCCGGACCGCAATACCGAATGGGAGACATCCGAATCGTATCCACAGATAGCGGCTATCCTCTCGTAATATCGCCCGAGGTCTTGCGAGGTCTCATTCCACTTCAAAGAGGCGAACTGTTCAGTGTCGAAAAAGTCCGATCTGGTCTGCAAAACCTCGCGCTGGTCTATGGGCGAGAGGGCTACGTGGATATGACTCCAGAGCCGGACACTGAGGTTGATGAAGACCGCAAGACCGTCGACTTGGTGGTGAAGATCGACCAGCAGGTGCAATACCGTGTGGGACGCATTGAATTTCTGGGCGTAAATGCTGTGACACGAGAGAAATTGATGGAATCGCTCCCCAAACCCGGAGAGGTTTTTGACAGGACCAAGCTGGACGAATTCTTCAAAATAAACCGGACGATCTTGCCCCCTGATGTGTCAAGAGACGATGTAAATGTCGAGCGTGATAACAAAATGAGAACGGTAAGAATTTTGTTTGACTTGCGGGAGTGTCCGCAGCACTCGAATTGATGCAAATGGATTCAGCTTCCGAGACCATCAAGAGCTTTTGTCAAATAAGGCACGTCAAGGCATGGGCCTTTCAGTAGTTCACGGGTTCGGAATCCTCGGAAAGCGTGGTGCACATCGAGGTACACAATAACAATGTCTAAGACTTCCTTGCAATGACTTAGGATGCCGTCCATGCTCTTGTAAGTGCTTGCAAGTACTTATGAATCGCTCACTGTCACGGCAGAGGTCGCGAGTTCGAGTCTCGTCGTCCCCGCCATCTTTTCAAGCGCTTACAGCAAACCCAGAAAAAAATCTGGGGTCGCGCAAGGTTCACTGTATCACCTTTCAGGGATGGCAACGTGCTGCTGTCAATCCCATGCGCACGCGCCGAATGCGCTGATTACCTGTGTCGGCGATATAAAGGTCCCCATTCTCACCAAAGCTGATTCCGAAGGGGCGGTTGAGTTGGGCGCATTCAGCCGGGCCACCATCGCCGCTGTAACCAGCTTCACCAGTCCCTGCAACAACTTTGACGGTGTGGCTCTCGAGATTCATACATCGAACCTGGTGGGTGCCCGATTCGGAAAAGCACAAAACTTCGGGCGACTGAAAGGCCAGACCGGACGGTTGCCGCAAATTGGACAGAACCGTTGTAATGCTGCGGGTTGCACCATCCACACGAAGGATGCGGCCGTTTTTCCCTTCGAAGT
This sequence comes from Acidobacteriota bacterium, assembly GCA_003223215.1. Taxonomy (GTDB): domain Bacteria; phylum Acidobacteriota; class Terriglobia; order Acidiferrales; family UBA7541; genus Acidiferrum. The sequence continues at coordinate 6,011 of QHYH01000054.1, read as the reverse complement.
ATCCATCGGCGATGTAGAGGTTTCCTGCGGAATCAAGCGCGAGCCCCGAGGGTGCAGCCAGCCCCGCTAGGCCACCGCCTCTGGCGCGTCCGTGCCGGTCTGGTGCTGTGCCAACGTAGAGCTCCACGGTGCCATCGCTCCGCGAGGTGCGCCAGACGCAACCTCCATTTGGGTCTGAGAGATAGAAGTAATTCTCATCGGCGATCAAAGCGCCTGCATATTGGAGGATCCCAGAGAACGAGTGAAAATCCTTTGGCGTAGTTGCGAAATTTGTTACTTTGCCACCATCCGGGCTGAGATGGCGAATAATTCTATTGTCATCGTCTGAGAAAAAAACCTCATTGTTTTTGTCAAGCCAGATGCCTTGCGGGTTGGTGAGGGCGACTTCGGTGGACGACCCCGGCTGCGTACCGATTCTCACAAATTCTCCACCGCCGGCCACGGTTATGAGCTCACCATTGCGATCGAGGCGCATCAACCGATTATCAAAACTGCTGCTGATGTACACGCTGCCATCAGCCGCTGGAGTGGCATCTGCAGGTTCCCAGAGCTTCGCATCACGAGCAACGGTCGGGGCACCATCCGTGACCGCATAACCGTTGCCGACTCTGGTCGAAATCAACCGCGTAGATGAGTCGACACTGCGGATACGCGAATTTTCTGCGATGATCAGATTCCCTGCCGGGTCTGAAAGGACATAGCTTGGACCGGTTACATTGGAGCGATCTGCCTTGATGTCATCGCCGTTGAATCCCTGGGCACCTGTGCCCGCGTAGGTAGAAACGACGCCAGTCTTGAGCACGATACGAAGGACCCGCGATCGGTTCGCCTGCGCCACGAATAGGTGGCCCTGCTCATCTACGCTGATGTAGCTTGGAATGTCGTATTCGCCGAGCGGCGTCTGCTGCTCCGGAAGCCCAATGTTTACTACCTGCAGCTTCCCATCCTGAGGCGTGATGCAGAAAACGTAAGGCTCCAGCGTCGAAAAGTAGATTGTTCCGTCTGATCCAACGGCGACGGCCTGAGGATGCCTCAAAGGACTCGAAATCGCGGGCACTCCAGGTTGCGTTGGGCCGCGCATCCCATTCCCGGCAAGGATGCTCACCGACTCAGATGAAAACGAGTAAGTCTTGATCCGATGGTCTGCGCCATCACTGAAGTACAAGTTGCCATCAGGTCCCACAACCATGTCAATGATGTCCAGAATGGAGTCCGGTGAGCCCGGCTGGCTGTAGGGTATCGAGAACACGGTGGAAAGGAGTCCAGTCTTGCGGTCCACTCGGACGAGAGCATTCGCACACACGATGTACAAGTTACCCGCGATATCGACCGCCAGGGTTCGAGGATCGAGGATCGGCGACGAACCTGCAGAAACACCGTCGACATTCTTCTCACGGACTCCATTGCCGGCGAATACCGTTACCTTGGCGTCCAGCCCCAGGCGGTACACTCGGCTCTTGGCTTGAATTGAAAAGTAGATACTGCCATCTGTATCGGCAGCCAAACCTGACACCGACGCAAAGCCGAAGTCGACGCCCGGTACACTCGTGGGCTCACCGCCTGCAATCGTTTCGATTGACGATGCAGAGGGTTGCGTGGTTTGGGGCTTAGCCAGCGGCGCGGACAGAGAAAAACAGACGAAGAGAAAGAAACAGACTCTCAGTATTGATTCACGAAACTTCTCGAGTGCGCCTTCAGGACGGCGAACAAAGGCGTTGCCAAGCCGTTCCGATTGGTACGCTGTGGACGCGACGTATCCAACGGAGCGAGAGCGCCAGTCTGAAGGGGGATTTGCCACGCAAATCATGCTGCACCTTTACTGAGTGCTTGGGTTGGGCTTGCGTAATCGAGCCAGTTCATACCTCGCGATATCGCTGTAGCTTTGACTGGAATCATATTTTCGCTGGTCAGTCAGAAGAATCTCTAGCATAGCACGGCTCGCTCTCGATCGTTGTCTGACCAGATCGTATTTCGCCAAAGCTCGTCGTAATGCTTTCGATCTTGATACCGGTATTTCCTAATCGCACGCAGTAGTTGATTGAACTGCGCGTCAGTGCCGAAATCCCGAATTACCCAACACGCAGCTTGTATTTCTGAATGGCTCTTGGATGGGTCGTTCACGTACCCAAGAGCAGTCGCCATCGCGGTTGCGACAATCTTGGTTTGACCGGCTTTCATGACATCGCAGGCAACGTAAAGTGATCCCGGCCGCCACGATTCCAGCATAGAATGGAGTTCCTCCACAAGACTAGGTTCCCGAGCGAATTCCTGAAGAGCGCCCCCGGTTCCCCATTCGTTAAGATCAGAAACGTTCAGAAATGTGTGAATTAGTTCGTTTTTGCCATCGTTTGGCCTCGCCATCCTCTGGACAGTTGTTTCGGCGAGGGAACCTGGCCAACTTGACGGATTCATTCCGTACTTCCCGGAAGCAAAATCAGCGATTGTTGGCCTTGGTATTCCTAGTGAACTGACAAGAGATGCCGTGACGAGTGCCCACCGCTCAGTGTCGCCGTTCATCGCTATGGCTAACAGCTTCGTCATTTCGAACGCATAGCCGTTGGTCGTCTGAAAAGCTAGGTATGATGCTTCCCTCAGCATCTCCTCACGCGTCCCCCTGCTCAGAGCCGAGGCAACTTCCTGCAAAAGATACTCCCTACCGCTCTTTGATTGCATCGGGAATAGAGCCTCACCCTCGATTGCAGGGATAACCGTTCCGATCCCCTCGTCCGCAATCAGGCGCCAGGCATCACTTGCAGGTTTCGGATTCGACTTGAGAGGCACAATGAAGGTCGAGCCTGGATGAAGCGGCGGCACATCTGGCCCATTCATGCGTGAACTTTCATCGGCGAGCTGTTCGTAATCCAATTGTATGTGTTCCCCTGAGCGTATCGCCGATAGAGGAAAGGTCCTTAGGACCAACAGCTCAGCGCGGCCGAGAACCGTCCGCTTCATCGATTGTGGTTCCGAAGGCGGACGACTAATATTTTGGACCTTAACGGTTGCAAGGATAGAGGCCGTTGAACCAAGCGTCTCAAGCTGCCAAACGGAAGTTGGATAAGAGCGGCAGATTGGAATGGCCGAGATACACACGCAGAAAAAAGCGATAAAGCAATGCCTTGATGTCGACCGGAATTTAGCGGACTGCATGGCGGATTACCCCACAGGTCGAATCATGTTACGAATAGCAATTATGGAGGTCGATTTAGCTCGGCATTTCGAAAACTTGCTGGACGCAAAGCTGCCCCTCTCACTTTTCCGGCTCAGCCACCTCGAATCCATGCTCCGCCGCTATATCGGTTATGGCTGCCCGTATGGGAACCACACGTTCGGGCGCGCCAAAAATATTCAGCCACAATTTCGTCCCACTGGGATACTGCGCAAGTTTGGCCTTCAGTGATGCGAGGTCCATGGTGGTGTATTGGTTGATATTCGCCATGATTTTATCGCCAAAGAAACTGACGTTCAGATTGACCGGCGAACTCCAGTGCCACTGTTTTACGTTATCCCGCTCTTGCCCAAGCGTCAGATTTTCCAATTCCGTGATTTCTTCGTTTGTTAGAAGCCAGGCCTGCGCCTTTCCGATCGCTTCGACTAAACCAAATTGGAAGCTCACGGCTTCATTGGCGTCGTTTCGTATTCCAGGCCCCATAACCAGCTCATTCCCCCGCTCCGACCACTGCTCATGAAATTTGCGCAGACGCTCCCACATGGCTTTCCCCGCCTGCGCACCGCCGTATTTCGCTAGTGTCTCGGCAGCTTGGCGCGCGCGGTTGAGATCCGATCCATTAAGCCACGCAATGATTCCAGGTTCGACTTCACTCCAGCGGTGCATTTTGATGACAGTTGGCAGGGAGTTTGTCATACAAAAGCTTGGAGCCAGCGCCAAGCGCTTGACGCCGTAATCGGGGTCCACCCGCAGGAAATACAACACGAACCCGTCCTCAATAACACAGTCCCAGCGGGCAGCCGCGGTGTCGTAAATACTCCTAATTCTCGGCAGAATGGCCTTGGTCGAGTAACGCCCGATCAGTTGCGCGTCCAAACCCATCGTGCGACTTTCCTTCTGCTCGATTCGTGCGGCAAGCATCTCGTCAAATTGAGGCAACGTTTCGTTCGGCAGCAGACCCAGACTTTCGCCCTTAACCGTGAACATGCCATTGTCCAAGTGCGGATTCCTGATTTCTGCTAGGAATACCGGTGTAGCTTCACTCGGGTCTAGATCGTAGAGGCAATGCAGTGCCAGGTCACGCAGCATCTGATGGTTCATGTTCGGCTGCTCTACTACTTTCTTGAGAGGTGCCATCATGGCGGGGTCCTTGAGCCGCTCCCAGAAACTCATCAGTAGACCCCACTGCTGATCCTGCGATAAATTCAGGAACGCTGCCGCAACCTCTTCGGCTGGAAGACCCGCGAGTGGTTTGACGTCGCCGGGCTCACGTGACGGGCGCAGCAGCAAAGTTTGTACGGTCTCCGCTCTGGCCCTCCCTCTTTTCATGGAGACCATTGCAGCTGCCTTCTCATAAAGCCCGTCCTGTAGCCCTTTGAGGTCCTCATCCTGAGCATGCATTCGTTCGTTCCAGATTTTCTGCCGCTTGGTATCTTTTTGTGGGTAGGGCGGAAGGGGCTCGTGATCGAGTTGAAGCTTGAGTTTGGCCAAGATACTTAGATAGCTGCTCGTTAAGGCTACGTCGGGAGCACTCATTTGCTGCTCAAGCTCCCGTACCACCAAATTCTGATAGCCCGAACCTGACAGCCCTGCCACCTCGTTCCATTCGCTGCGGTCCCCTTGTGTCCCCAAGCGAAGCACGAGTTCATGCACCGATGCTGGAGTATCCAAGAATCGCAAAACTCTCAACGCCGATGTCTTCTCACCGTCTGTACCCGAAGCCATACTTAGTGTTGACACTGCCGTGCTGAGCGTCTGTTGTTGCCAGGCTGCGTCTGCGGCTACAACATCAAATTCCAAGGAATTGGATCGCAGCGGGACTGGTTCATCTTTGCCCTGCGTGCGACGTGTAACGCGATCGGATGTTACGTAAAGGGAGTAATGCCCGGGTTTATCCAGCGCGACCCACTCATTCAGGTCTTCGCGCATCGTTTGTGGCTCGTTGGAGAGCGCGCGTGAACCTCCGAGGCCACCCCCCATAAATCCTCCGATGGAGTAGTAGCGCTCGAGAGGGTCCCGACCGGGTGGCGTGACGTGAAACTGTTCGATGTTCAGACGACCGCTCCGGTCGTAGTTGCGCATTTCCATATCGTACGTGTCGGGGATGGGAGCTTTGAACGACAGTTCGACAGGAATGACCTCCCCTACGTGAAACCGGCTCGTGCCATCAGTAAAGCGAATCGCCAGGGATATACCGTCCTCTTCTTGAGCAGATAGGGATGAGGTCGGGGCTAGGGTCGCTAACGTCAGGATCGGGACCGCGAGGCTCAATCGCAAGGGTTTCATGCTAATACCCTACCGTTCGTGTCGTTCCGCGCTTTCTAGGAGGACGTCATTTGCAGTCGGATGTATCAACGGACATTTAGGTTGCATGCCGGTCCCAGTTAACTGCGTGATGTACACTCCATCTCTTTCGAGCTCGATGATGTTGCTAAGGAATTTGAACTGCTGGAAAGGGAATACGTCATACGTTAGAGGCTGCTCGAGGAATTAAAGAGGTAAAGTTCACTCGGGCACTGGGGGAGGTGGTGTGTGCTTTCGGTGTTCGATGAAAATTGTTGTTGTCAGGAAACGTGAAATAAAAAACCTGGGTCTGATTAGGGTCCAATAAGTCGTTGCGGAGAGTTCCTTAGAATACCAATGACGGGCTGTCAGCGCCGTCAAGTTTCACTAAGTTCCAGCAAACTGCCACTCTGTCACGGCAGAGGTCGCGAGTTCGAGTCTCGTCGTCCCCGCCATTCCTAATCAAGCACTTACGCCAGTGGAAGAATTTTCGCGTGGGCACAAAAAGGTACAAACTCCGCGCGAGGCGTCAAATTCCGCGCACAGCTCCCCTATAACAATG
>QHYH01000156.1 GCA_003223215.1 Acidobacteriota bacterium | reverse complement strand
AAGCCAAGAGTTCACATCGACGCTTAGGTTTGGCACCTCGATGTCGGCTCATCGCATCCTGGGGCTGTAGAAGGTCCCAAGGGTTAGGCTGTTCGCCTATTAAAGCGGTACGTGAGCTGGGTTCAGAACGTCGCGAGACAGTTCGGTCCCTATCTGGTGTGGGCGCAGGAGACTTGAAGGGAGTTGTCCCTAGTACGAGAGGACCGGGATGAACAGACCCCTTGTGTACGAGCTGTCGCGCCAGCGGCATCGCTCGGTAGCGAAGTCTGGAAGAGATAAATGCTGAATGCATCTAAGCATGAAGCTCGCCCTAAGATAAGGTCTCCCAATCCCGCTTCGGCGGGATAAGAAGGGCAGTCGAAGACTACGACTTTGATAGGCGGGAGGTGTAAGCACAGCAATGTGTTGAGCTGACCCGTACTAATCGCCCGTTCGGCTTAATCATAAAACTTTCTCAAACCGTCTTGGCTCATATACGGAGACGAAAGAGGAAGGGGAAGCAACGTCTTGCTTCCGCGGTTTGCTCGATTCGAGTCGAGCTTGTAATGCCAGCCCATTCTGTTGTCACACTCGCGATTCGTTGGACCTTTGGGCCAAGAAAAAGAACGCGAGTCACAAGTTTCCGGTGGTTATACCGCGAGGGTCACACCCGTTCCCATCCCGAACACGGAAGTTAAGCCTCGCTGGGCCGATGATACTGCGCGGGTAACTGCGTGGGAACGTAGGTCGCTGCCGGGATTAAATTCCAAGAAGCCCCAAGTATCGGTTGGTACTTGGGGCTTTGGTTTTTTTAGGAGAGACTTCTTGTTTGTTTCTTGAAAAGAGGAAGAGTAACCGGGCTTTTGGGCTTTTGGGCTTTTGCCTTCTGCCTGAAAACCACATCGCGCCGTTCTCGTGCCCTCAGAAGCGGTATCCGAATCCGAAGGCGATCACCGGATAGTATTGGTACGGCGAGAGCTTGTTGTTAATTTTGGTTTGTTCCGCGCGGATGTTCGCCTGAACGGTGGGGTCGGTCGCGGCATTGACGCAGTTGAATCCGCTGGGGCAGGCGCCACCGGCCAAGTTCAGTTTTGTGCGGGCGGATCCCTGAAAGACGGCGCCGAACTCGACATCGAAAGTGAAGTGACGGGTTGGAGGAACGAGGTTGCCAAATCCGACCATCGCTGTCGGTGCGGCTTTCATGAAATCCACCTTGCCGGAGCCGGTGATGGGATTGCTCGGGTCGCTCGTGTAGGTTACGCCGCCGAGAGTAAACGTACTGCCGCCGGGAACGCTGGCCGTGGCCGTAGCGCCGTTGCCGTTGTAGATGAGCAGGCCGGGACTTAGGTGGAAGGCGTAGCCCAGGGGATACCAGTCGAGATGCGCTTCGCCGGACCGCAGATCGACCTGGCCCTTGTAGATGATCCCGTCGTGACTAAAGCCGCGGCCGTACTGAAAAATGTTGAAGCCGCCCCGAAGATTCAGCCGGTTGGTCAGCGAAACGGCGGCCTCCGCGCCCGCACCCAACGTCGAAAGCCGCACCCCCAGGCCAACGTGACCGGCGTCTCCCTTGGAAGAATGCGGGGGTCGCGGGGCGTCGGCGGTATAGTTCGAGACAAGGCTCTCGCCGGGGAGGGATCGAGAATCCCATTTGACGGCATCGCGCTCCGTTTTGTGGGCATCTTCGTCCGCGGCCGCCAAACATCTTGCCGGAAGGACAAGCAGCAGGCCGCAGAGGAACCATGCATGCTTACGGCTTTCAGACTTTCGCACTTGGAACTCCTTTTGGGGATTCTTGAAACGCCAAGCCAATGCTGCGCCGGGTCCCACCGGCGACCGCCTCAACGCATTGGGTTCGTGAATCGGTCCGTGGGTCCCCAGAGGACGACACTGTATGTAGAATGCAGAACCCGCCTGAGGCGGAGGGTTTAGAAATTGTCATGGGGAGGCGCAAGAAAGACAAGATGGAATTAGTACCTGAGCGGCCCCCCGGTGTGCTATCCGTCACCCGGACCGGTTGAGGCCCGTGGGGGGCCGGGGCTTACCAAAAGACAGGCCCTAAAAAAGCCTTAATTAAAAGTAATCAAAAAGTCCTATTGACCTGGACGACGCCTCGGATTAATTTGGAGGTTCCCCTTCGGGCCGGCCAGCCCGGTAATGAGGTCCCCCATGAGCACCAATATCGTTTCCAGCACCGCAGCGAGCGCCCTACGAGACAGGTGGGAGAGATTGCGGAGCCACAAACGCATCATTTCGCGCATCAAGCTGCTGGTCGAGTGGGATCAGGGGGGCGCGAAGGAAACCGCCAATGCGGTCACCGTGGACGTCAGCCACTCCGGGTGTATGGCCGTCGTGGGAGCGGACCTGCCACTACACCGGCGAGTGCGGCTGATTCACCCCGAAACGGGCCGCGACGCGGAAGCCGAGGTGGTGTGGCGCAGCCACGAGGCCTGGGATGCCGGATTCGAATTGCTGAAGCCCGACGCCACATTCTGGAATCTGTAGTAACTGCTCTTCGAAGCACGCCGCTGGGCGTTCCGAGTCGACTCCATCCGCGCTAATACTGCCATTCTCCCCTTCGGCAAACTCCGCCTGAATCGTCTCGAGGTTCCGCGAGCGACTGGAGTCAAAACGCCGCCTAGGCCGGTTTGCCACTTAGCTAGCTGCTAGGCTTAAGCGCATGCGAGCTGAGCACACGCATATAATTGCCGCGCTCAAAGGCGCTCGGATCGGGGACCGAGCGGCGGCTCATGCTGCCGCACATCTGGCGGACGGAATCGTACTCGTGTTCTTCCAGCCAGCGGCGAAGATCGCTCAGGATGGAGCAGGCGTGGTGAATCCCCTTCTGCAATAACACGGAGGCCACCATGGTTACGCTTGCTCCGGCCATGATGGCCTTGACGACGTCAACGGCGCTGTGCACTCCCCCGGTAACGGCCAGATCGGCTTCCACATGATCGGAGAGAATGGCTGTCCAATGAAGGCGCAGCAGCAGCTCATCGGGATGGCTCAGCGTGAGGCGCGGCACAACTTCGAGCGATTCCACGTCGAAGTCCGGCTGATAAAAGCGGTTGAAGAGCACCAAGCCATCAGCACCTGCGTCATCGAGGCGCAGGGCGATGTTCGCCGGGGCGCTGAAAAAGGGAGAGAGTTTCACGGCGACCGGGATGCGCGTGGTGCGCTTGATCTGCCGCACGAAATCGACATAGCCCTTTTCGACCTCTGCGGCACCCACGCTAGGCTCGGTCGAGATGGAATAGATGTTCAGTTCAATGGCGTCCGCACCGGCCTCCTCCATGAGCCTTGCATATTCCGCCCAGCCGCCGGGTGACACGCCATTGAGGCTGGCGATCACGGGAATGTCCACAGCCGCCTTGGCTCCCTCGATCAAGTCGAGATAGCCGTCGGGGCCGAGATTGTAGTCTTCGAGATCGGGAAGCAGCGACTGGGATTCGGGGTAGCTTTCCGCCCCACGCCAGAGGTCATCATCGAGAGCGTTGCTTTCCAGTTCGAGTTGCTCCTCGAAGAGAGAAGGCAGAACCACCGCGCCCATGCCCGCGTCTTCGAGCTCGCGGATGTTCGGCACGGATTCGCAAAGGGGAGAAGCCGAAGCGACGAGAGGAGACTTCAGCGTAAGACCCAGATACCGGGTGGCAATGTCGCTCATTTCCCCTCGCCTCCCTCCTTGACCGTCTCGACCGGGTGGGGGGTTTCCGCCCGACCCGGCATGGCCGCGCGGCTGGAGTACACGCGCCACTGGCGCTCGACGTCGTCTTGCGCTGCGCGAAGCAGTTCGCGCGCGGCCTTCGGGTCGCTTTGCGCGAGCATGGTGTAGCGCGCCTCTTGGTAGGCATACTGTTTGAGCGGGATGCTCGGAGGTTTGGAGTCGAGCTGAAAAGGGTTCTTCCCTGCAAGACGCAGGGCCGGATTGTAGCGCACCAGCGGCCAGTAACCGGAAAGCACGGCATTCTTCTGCTGGTTCAGCCCGAAACCCAGGTCATATCCGTGCGCGATGCAGTGACTGTAGGCGATGATGAGCGACGGGCCGTCGTGCGCCTCGGCTTCCTGAAAGGCCTTGATGGTGTGCGTGTCGCCACCGCCCATAGCTACCCGCGCGACATACACGTAACCGTAGCTGATGGCCTCCATGGCCAAATCCTTCTTGGCCGTCTGTTTGCCGCCGGTCGCGAACTTCGCCACCGAGCCGCGGGGCGTGGCTTTGGACATCTGCCCGCCGGTGTTGGAATAGACTTCCGTGTCAAGCACCAGGAGGTTGACGTTGCGCCCCGAGCCGAGCACGTGGTCCAGGCCTGCCGCGCCTATGTCGTAGGCCCAACCGTCGCCCCCGACGATCCAGACGCTCTTGCGCACCAGCGCGTCAGCGACAGCGAGAAGCGCGCGGGCCTCCGCCGAATCGATGCCCGCGAGCTTGCCTTTCAGCTCGGCGACGCGCTGGCGCTGGGCTTTGATTCCTGCTTCCTTCGACTGATCGGCTTCGCGCAAACCCGTCACTAGCACGCCGCCCAACGGGCCTGAGAGTTGCGTCAGCAGGTGATGCGCGAACACGGCTTGCTGGTCCATCGCGAGCCTCATGCCCAGCCCGAATTCGGCATTGTCTTCGAACAGGGAATTCGACCACGCCGGGCCGCGGCCTTCCCGATTCACCGTGTAAGGCGTGGTCGGCAGGTTGCCGCCGTAGATCGAAGAGCATCCGGTGGCATTGGCGATCAGCAAACGGTCGCCAAAAAGCTGCGTGAGGAGTTTGATGTAGGGCGTTTCGCCGCAGCCGGCGCAAGCGCCGGAAAATTCGAAGAGCGGCTCGAGAAGCTGCGTGTCTTTCACCTGAGTGTGGGAAATGCGCTCGCGGTCGAATTCGGGCAGAGAAAGGAAAAACTCCCAGTTGGCGCTCTCTTGCTGGCGGAGCGGTGCCTGCATTTCCATGTTGATGGCCTTATGTTTCACTTCGCTCTTGCTCTTAGCCGGGCAGATTTCCACACACAAGCGGCAGCCGGTGCAGTCTTCCGGCGCAACTTGGAGGGTGTAACGCAGGGATGCAAATTCGCGCCAGCACGGCTGGGCGGTCTTGAAGGTGGGCGGCGCGTTCGACAAGAGCAAGGAATCGTAGACTTTGGCGCGAATCACGGCGTGCGGGCAAACCATCACGCACTTCCCGCACTGGATACAAAGCTCTGCGTCCCAAACAGGAATTTGCTGCGCGATATTGCGCTTTTCCCATTGCGCGGTGGCGGTCGGGAAAGTGCCGTCGATGGGCAGGGCGCTGACGGGCAAGGCGTCGCCGTTTCCGGCGATGATCGTGCCGACAACCTCGCGCACAAAGGCCGGGGCGCGCGCAGGAACCGGCGGGAGCACGTCAAACGTTGCGGAAACCTTTTCCGGAACTTTCACTGATGGAGGTGGGATAGCGCCTGATCGACGGCCGCAAAATTCTTCTGGACCACGGCTTCGCCGCGCTTCCCGTAGGTTTCCTGGATGGCCTGCTTGATGGCCGCGATGGCCTCCCCCCGGGCAGAACGCCGCTGATGGCGAAAAAGCATGTTTGCATGATGGTGTTGATGCGGCTGCCCATGCCCGCTTCCCGCGCCACGCCGTAAGCATCGATCAGATAGAATTTGAGCTTCTTGTCGATGATGGTTTGTCTGAACTTGGCGAGGCAGATGGCTCCAAATTTCTTCCTGACCAAAGGGGGCGTTCAGCAGGAAGGTTGCGCCTGGCTCGGCCGCCGAGAGCACGTCGATGCGATCGATGAACGGGAATTGGTGGCAAGCGACGAAGCTGGCTTGGGAGATGAGATAGGTGGACGCGATCTGTTCCGGGCCGAAACGGACGTGCGAAACGGTGATAGCGCCGGCTTTCTTCGAGTCGTAGACGAAATATCCCTGCGCGTAATTGTTCGTGCCCTTGCCGATGATCTTGATGGAGTTCTTGTTGGCGCCCACGGTGCCATCAGAGCCCAAGCCATAAAACAGCGCGCGGACGGTCCGCGGATCTTCGGTCGAGAATGCTCGATCGTAATCCAAGCTGGTGTGCGTGACGTCGTCGCGAATGCCGATGGTGAAATGATTCTGCGGCTCAGGCTTCTTCAATTCATCGAAGACGGCCTTGACCATCGCCGGTGTAAATTCCTTGGACGAGAGCCCGTAACGCCCGCCAATGATCCGCGGCATGGGCCGCGCACCGTTTGCGGCCTGGCGCTCCATAAAGGCGGTAACAATGTCCTGATACAACGGTTCGCCAACGCTGCCCGGCTCCTTGGTGCGGTCGAGGACGGCGATGCCACAGACGGTCGCGGGCAGCGCCGCAAAAAACGCCTCCAGAGCGAAGGGTTTATATAAGCGCACTTTCAGCAAGCCCACCTTTTCGCCGGCCTTTTCGAGGGCGTTCAGGCATTCCCCTGCCGCACCGGCGCCGGAACCCATCAGCATGACCACGCGCTCGGCATCGGGCGCGCCGACGTAATCAAACAGGTGGTAGCCACGCCCAGTCTGCTTGGCAAAGCGGTCCATTACGTCCTGAACGATTTGCGGGCAAGCGCGATAGAAGGGGTTCGCGGCCTCGCGAGCTTGGAAGAACACATCGGGATTCTGCGCCGAGCCTCGCAGGACGGGCCGGTCGGGAGAAAGGGCGCGTTCACGATGCTGCCGAACGAACCTTTCATCCACGATGGCGCGAAGGTCTTCATCGAGCAGCGGAATGATCTTGTTGACTTCGTGGGAGGTGCGGAAGCCGTCGAAAAAGTGCAGGAAAGGAATCCTCGATTCGAGCGTCGCGGCATGAGCGATCAACGCTAAATCGTGCGCCTCTTGGACGGAATTGGAAGCCAGCATCGCGAAGCCCGTCGAGCGCGCAGCCATCACGTCGCTGTGGTCGCCAAAGATGGAAAGGGCATGCGTGGCCACGGTGCGGGCGGCAACGTGTATGACCGCGGCGGTCAGTTCCCCGGCGATCTTGAACATATTCGGGATCATCAGCAGCAGGCCTTGCGAAGCGGTAAACGTGGTGCCGAGCACTCCGGTCTCGAGCGCACCGTGCAGCGCCCCGGCGGCGCCGCCTTCGCTTTGCATTTCCACCACGTCGGGCACGGCGCCCCAAATGTTCTTTTTCCCTTCCGAGCGCCATTGATCCGCCCACTCGCCCATGGGAGAGGAAGGCGTAATGGGGTAGATAGCAATCACCTCGCTCAGCCGGTAGGCAACCGACGCTGCGGCTTCGTTTCCATCGAGAATGATAGGAACCCGGTCCATCGGGACCTCCGCGTGGTTCATTGGCGATGTTTGCGGTCCATCCATCGGCAAGCCATCCCGGCGAGTGCCTTCAAATCATCGCTGTCACACTGTATGCGAGCGAGTGCCAAGGCTCCTGTGACGTGGGACACATTTTGCTGTGACCTATGAACCCGGGCTCTTCGCTTCTTGTACCGAAACGAAGACAAAGAGCTTCCTCGGGTAGGATGGCTACCGCTTTTCGGTCAGGAAGCGTTCGAGAGCCGGAGCCAGGCGTTCGCTCAAGCGAGCGATCGACAGCGCGGCGAGGATTCCCGTAAAGACATCCATGGTGTAGTGGGCGCGCAGGACGAGAACGGTTAAGACCTCAAACAGGACCAGCAAGATGGCACCCCAGGTGAGCCAGGTGCGGCGAAAACGCGAGAGTTCGAGCGCCCCGAAAACCGCGATGGCCGTATGTCCAGAGAAGAAAAAGTCATTGGCGACATGGTAGGTCACCAAAAGCGAAGGGAATCCGGGGTAGTGCCAGATCATCCCCGGCGGCACGGGGAGCGAGCAGAGAGCCTCGGCAACCTGCCGCAAGAGCATCAGCATCACCAAGCCGAGAAACGGCCGAACACTTCTGCCAAACAGCCAGCTGCCCAGGAGAAACACGCCCAGGGCATCAATGATCGCGGAGCTCAGAATGAGCAAGACGTTGGCAGCCGCCGCATGGTGCGCCAAATAGGCATTCCACCCGGCGGTCAGGTTGTGCAGCGCGTCGGCAACGCCGGTCTCAGGCGCAGTTCGCGCGCCGAGCAACGATTGCGTCCAGAACCAGATCGCGAGAACCGTTCCCGCGACCATCAAACGGATGAGCAAGCTAGTCGGGGACCATGAATCCTTTTCAGCAGGCTTCATGCCAGCCGCTTCGCCGCCAAGCTCCGCTTCGAAGTTATTGGGGGATGGCACGCTTGGTCATCTCCAGCGCCAGCTCACGCGCTTTTCGAAGATCGAGTTTTCCGGTACCCAAATAGGGCAGCTTCTCGATGCGCAGGAACTGATCCGCGCGAGGCCGCCACAGCGCGGGCAAGTCGCTCTTGCCGAGTTTTTCCAGGCACTGCTCGAGCCGGTCGTCGTGCAAGGTGTGCAATACCACAAGGCGCTCACCCTTCTGTTCGTCGGGCACGGCGGTGACCACAAACGTTTGTTCGGTCGCGCCCGCCAGCTCCTGCAGCAAATCCTCCACCTTGATGTGCGGCACCATCTCTCCGCCAATCTTGCTGAAGCGGCTCAAGCGGTCGGTGATCCGCAGAAAACCTTCTTCGTCGACCCGCGCGATGTCGCCGGTGTTATACCAGCCGTCGCGCAAAACATCCGCGGTTTTTTCCGGTTTATTGAGGTACCCGCGCATGACATTGGGGCCGCGCACCAGCAGCAGCCCCGGCTCGTTTGGAGCGACCGGCTGCATCGTGTCCGGGTCCACAATCCTCACCGCCACTCCCGGCAGGGGGTGGCCGATCGTCCCGCGCTTGGCGCCCACTTGCCGGAAAGAAGCGGCGCGAAAATCGGTCGTGTTCACCGTGACTGCCGGCGAACATTCCGTGCAGCCGTAGCCCTCATGCGGCCGGATGCCGAAGCGGTCTTCAAAGGCTTGCGAAATGCGTTCCGGCAATTTTTCCGCGCCGGCCATCACGAAACGCAAGCTGCCAAAATCTTCAGGCGCGCAGCGGCGCGTGTAAGCATTCAGGAAAGTCGGTGTGGCGAGCAGCATGGTTACCGCATATTTGCTGACCAGCGCGCCGATCACGCGCGAATCGAGCGGATTCGGGTGAAACACGACACCGATACCGGTCGCCGCGGGCAAACAGAGCGTGCCGGTAAAGCCAAAGGAGTGGAAAAAAGGAAGAATTCCCAGGATGCGGTCGTGGGCGTGCAACATGAAAACCTGATTGAGCTGCTCGACATTCGATGCAATGTTGTAATGCGTGAGGACCACGCCTTTGGGATCTCCGGTTGAGCCGCTGGAAAAAATGATCGTGGCAATGTCATCGAGAGAACTGCGCCGGTGGCCGCCCGCAAATCTCCCGAGGGCCCGCCCGGGGAAAAGGCCCGCCGCGACGACGGCAGCGAGTTTTTCGCCGAAGCCGGGATCGCTGGCTAGGTCTTCCATGAAAATCACTTCGCCCGGCGGCTGAACCTTGACTTTCTCGAGAAAAGCGCGGGCGGTCACGACCGTTTTCAAATTGCACTGCTTGGCGCACGAAGCCAGCGTCTCACTCGAAACCGTGTAGTTCAAATTCACCGGGACCTTGCCCATCAGCATGGCCGCAAAATTCACGAGCGCGCCCGGGACCGACGGGGGAAGCAAGACGCCGACCATTTCCTGGCCCTGCCAGGGCCGGCCTAGCCGCCTCGCTAAAAGCAAAGTGGCAACCAGCGCCGAAAAGTAGTTGAGTTTCTTCCGCTGCCCGTCGGCCATGGCAAACCGCAAGGGATGCCTGCGCGCGGTGTAGGCAAACGCTTCTGGCAGCGTGTGCATGCGCTTTTTGCGCCGCTCGAAAGCCTCTGCTCCGAGGTCCTGCACCACGCGGCGTACTTCCTCGGACGTTGTGGTGGACGGCAGTGGCTTTCCAAACGTGACGCGCACCGGGTAGGGAACGCGCCTCGGAAATTTCCAAAGGAAGCGCCCGCCGGCAAAACTGAAAATCGAGCCCCACACGCCGTCGAGATTCACAGGGATGATGGGCACGTCGACGCCCTTGATAACGCGCTCCATGCCCCGCCGAAACGGCATCATCTGCCCGATACGCGTCATTTGTCCTTCCGGGAAGATGCACACCGCTTCGCCGTGCTTAAGCGCTTCCGTGGCTTGACGCAAGGAGTGAATCATTTCGCGCGGGCCCTGGTCCGACGCAATGGGAATCACGCCGAGAATTTTCGCGAAAGGTTTCACCAGCGGATGCTCGTAGGAGCCGCGGAACATCAGGAATCGGATCGGACGGTCAATCGAAGCAAGCAAAAATGCGGCATCGGCCATGGAAACGTGATTCGGCGTCAGCAGCGCCCCCCCGCGCACGGGCACATTCTCGCGACCCACCACATCGAGCCGGTACAACGTGTGGGTTGCGAGCCACAGCAGCAAACGCAGCAGCGAATCCGGCAGCAAGCACAAGATATAGCCGGAAGCAGCGAGGGTGGCGCCCGCCCCCCAGAAAAAGACTGCCGGCGGGCTAAGCCCGAAGAAATTGGTCAGCAGATAATACAGTCCGCCGGCGGCTCCGATGCCCGCAAAGGAAAGCAAATTCGCGGTTGCGATCACGCCGCCCTTGTGTTGTTCTTCAGGGCGGTGCTGGATCAAGGCATTGATTGGCACGACAAAAAACCCGCCGGCAAAGCCCAGCGCGGCGAGCAAGAGCAGCACCTTGAGAGAAGAAAGCCCGGAAATAGCCAGGGCGAAACCCAACCCGGTCATGCCCAGCGCGCCCAACGGGATGAGACCGTATTCAATCTTCCCGCCGGAAAGGTAGCCCGCCACCACGCTGCCCAAACCAATTCCGATAGCCACCGCCGCCAGCAGCGGCCCGGTGTGCGAACTGCTTAGCCGCAAGACTCTTTCGCCGTAGAAAATGACGTTGTTTTGCAGAAGAGCCCCGAAAAACCAGAAATAGGTGTTGCCCGCCACCGCCAGCCACAGTATGCGATCCCGGTGAATCAGCCGGCCATGCGCCCAGACATCCGCGAAAGCGTTGGCGCGGAATCTCTTCGACGGGTCCGCGGCGGGAACGCGAGTGATGGCCAGCGCCCAAACCAGGCCCACCACGGAACAGCCCAGGAAGATCAAGCCGGAAATGGCCTGGCGGCCGCGGAACGCGTCCGCCATGATTCCGGCTACCACCACGGCGGAAATGATGGCAACAAACGTTCCGAGCTCGATGATCCCATTGCCCCAGGAAAGCAGCTTTTGCGGAAGAAGCTCCGGCAAAAGCCCGTACTTTGACGGTCCAAAGACAGCTGCTTGGGTGCTCGCTAAAAAGACCGCGGCCAGTGCCAGCGTCAGGTTTCCCTCGGCCAAGGCCATGACCGCCAGGAGCATCACGGCCATCTCAAAGACCTTGGTTCCGATCGTGACCGTGCGTTTGCTGAAACGGTCTGCGAGATAGCCGCCGGTCATGGAAAAGAGAATGAAGGGAACCGCGAACAGCAGGTTCAGAATGAAAACTTTGCTGTTTTCCTGTTGCGGCTCGAAATGCATCGCCAGGATGAGGAAGAAAACCAGACTCTTCAGGCCATTTTCGTTGAACGCGCCCTGAAATTGCGTCGCGATCAGGCTCCAAAAGCCAAGCCGCCACTTCTTTTCAGGCTCAGCGGGAAAGGGGGTTCCGGAACTTGCCATCCGCGCGCACCAATCCTCTCCGATCGAAAGGTACAGAAGATAGAACGATTCTAGCAGGGGTTCTTGCGGCCCGGATAAGAGGTTGCCGATTCGGTGACGAAGGAAAAGCCATGCACACCCCGCGGTGGCTACGGGTTCGAAACCTGGAACGACAGGCTATTCTCGCGCTTTTGCTGCCAAGATTTCGACCAGGCCTCGTGCACCGGGCTCTCCGCATAATCGGCGGCAGCTTCCGCATTCGCGAACTCGATGGCGTAGACACCGCTGAAATCGCGGGCCTGGTTGCGCTCCGTTTTCAGCCAGATATTTTTGATGCCCGGAATTTTTCCCGCCATTTCCCTGATGCCGTTGATGGCCTGCTCGCGGTCGTAATTCGACACGTCGTCCCGAAACTTATATACAACGATGTGCAGCACGGTTTTTGGCTGGCCGAAACGGTTCTGCGCGGCCCCGCTGCGCGCATGCAGCGTGCCCGCAGCGACTCCGGAAAAGAACAGCGCGGCCCCCGCCGCGATTTGCACTATCCGTTTCCTGACCAACCTCATGGTTTCCTCCCTATTGTTCGGTCGAAGCAGAGCCTCGACAGTGTAAGCAAGCCGCACGACGCGAAGCAAATCCGCGTGGTCGAAGGCGCAAAAAGTTCGCAAAGAGTTTGACGTACCAACGGCCCGCTCGTTACTCTCCGGAGACACCTTTGGCGGTGGCAAAATGGATTCGTCGGGCGGAGATTCGCAAGGACAGCCGGCACAGCCGCAAGCTCCGCCTCGCTTCCCGCGCATCTGGGTGGGCTACCTGCTCGGAGCGGCAACCATCATCGCCGAGATGATCGCCATTTCGCTGCACCCGGAACTCGCCAAAGAACCCCTTATCGTGCCGCCGCTTTATCTGTTCCTTGCGAATTTTATCAGCCTGGTGTATTGGCTGGTGTGCGTTTATGAGTTTCATGTGCTGCTGGTGCAGGCGTCCTCCGGGACCTATTCCATCAAGCCGCTGCGCGCGGCTTGGTTCCACTTGATTCCGATCTATGGTTTGTATTGGGTTTACAAATGGCCGCGGGAGCTGGCGCGCTTCGTGAATAGCCGCCTTCCCGCCCCATTGATGCGTCCGGAACGCACCGGCTTTGCGATTCTGTTGGCCTTTATCGTGTTTCTTTTGTTGGACCGCGGTTTTGGCATGATTTTATTGTTCTGGGCGGCTTCGCATCTTTCGCGTTGCTTGCGCCTCGCGCTCGCGGTAGATCCCGGGCCACGGCAAGGCCCTTTGCCTTTTTCCTGATTTCCGCTCCAAGGAGAACTGATGCACAAAACGATTCTTTCGATGGTGGTGTTCAGCTGGATTGGCGGTTTCGTTCCCGGGGCCGGGGCACAAAATCTGAGTCCCGCCGATCAAATGGCGCGTGACATTTTTAAGCAACTCATCGAGATCAACACCACCGACTCCGTGGGCAACGTAACCACCGCCGCCGAAGCCATGGCCGAGCGACTTCGCAACGCAGGGTTTGCCGAAGATGATCTTCACGTTGCCGGGCCGAGCGACCGCAAAAAGAATCTCGTGGTGCGCTTTCGAGGCGCCGGGAAGCGCAAACCGGTCCTGTTTATCGGCCATCTCGATGTTGTCGAGGCGCTTCGCCAGGACTGGACTACCGATCCCTTCGCATTTCTCGAAAAAGACGGCTATTTCTACGGCCGAGGCACCGAAGACATGAAAGAAGGTGACGCCATCCTGGTCACCAACTTTATTCGCCTGAAGAAAGAGGGCTTCGTGCCGGACCGCGACCTGATTCTGGCGCTGACCGCCGACGAAGAGGGCGGCACGGCCAACGGCGTCAACTGGCTGCTGAAGGCGCACCGCGACTGGATCGATTCGGAGTATTGCATCAACCTGGACGGGGGCGAATTCGAAAAAGAGAATGGGAAACCTATTCTTGCGGCCATTCAGGCCAGCGAAAAAGTTTACGTCGACTTCCAGTTCGAATCCCTGAATCCCGGGGGCCACAGCTCCATTCCCACGCCGGACAATGCCATCTATCACCTGGCCGGCGCGCTCGTCCGCCTGCAATCGTTTTCTTTTCCGCTGCATCTCAACGAGATCACGCGTAATTTTTTTAAGCGCATGGCTGCGCTGGCTTCGGGACAATTATCCGCGGACCTCGAAACCGTGGTCAAACAGCCCGCGGATCCCGCCGCCGCGCGCCGCCTATCCTCGAGCGCGTATTACAATTCGTTGCTGCACACCACTTGCGTGGCCACCATGCTCTCCGGCGGCCATGCGCCCAATGCGCTTCCGCAGACGGCCCGCGCCAACGTCAACTGCCGCATTTTCCCAGGGGAAGACCCGCAGGGAGTTCTCAAGACGCTCGAGCACGTGGCCAACGACCCCAAAGTAAGAATCAGCATGGTGAAGCAGACCGATCCCGAAGGAAAAGTCGTTCCCGCAGTTCCCGTACCGCCTTCCCCGCTGCTTCCGGAACTGACCGCCGCCATGGAAAAAACTCTGAGCAATACCTGGCCGGGAGTCCCTCTGGTCCCGACCATGTCCACCGGCGCCACCGACGGAAAGTACACCCGCATCGCCGGCATCCCCACCTACGGCGTCTCCTGCATGTTTTTTGACAAGCATGACGACCGCTCGCATGGAAAAGACGAGCGCGTCGGTGTTCAGGATTTCTACGATGGCCTGGCTTTCAACTATAAGCTGATTCGCGAGCTCGCGACCCCACACTAAAGCCAGCGGGCCAAGCAAGACGAAGAAGTACAAAAAAATTCGGCCCGGAGAGAATTCCCTCCGGGCCGCAACATTTCCGCCTGGTGATTCTCCAGGTACCCTTACGGCTTGCCGGGCTGCGCCTCACTCGGTTTGGCATCCGGCTGGGCCGCGGTGCTTGCCGCAATGGGTTTCGCCGGTTCCACGCTAAACCGCGTTAGGTACGGCATGAACGGCGTGACCTCAAACGGCATCTTTTCCCGTTCGGCAATGGTCCCGACCGGCTTGCTCTTAATGAGTTCCAGCCTGTCGCCCCAAGGATCAAGCTTCACGCGTCCGCCGAGCGGCAGCGCCACAACCGTCTGCGGGCTCTGTTTTTGGTCGGCCGGCGTCACGGTCTTGAGGTCCGCTATCACCGGAACACGGTTCCCCAGGTGGCCGCTGATGAGGTTAGGAATTTCCTTTTGACGCTGTTCGAGGGCGGTCAGGAACAGCCCGGCGTTGCCAAGCTGGTTTTTATAAGGCGAGTTATTCAGGAACTGCATGCCCTTCTCACTCGCCGCTCTCTCTTCCTCCGGCGTACGGGCAAACCCAAAGTGACGAAACGTCTCCTTATCGTCCACCAGCAAATTGTCGAAGAATCCATAGGCAGGATCCATGCGATGGCCAAGGACTACGTGTCCCAGTTCATGAGCCAGAATCGTTGCCAGGCTGGCTTCATCGGGAAGCACATCGACCAAGCCTCGGCTTAATACGATCGTATGGCCGATGGTAAAGGACTCCAAAGTCGACACCATCAGAATGCGGCAGCGTACCTCGGGGTCGAGCTCGATATTGTTGGTCACCTCGAGGTTGTTGACTACCGTGTCGAGCACTTTGTCCACTTCTCCGCGCGGCGCGATCAAACCAATGCGCTCGAAACGGTCAGTGACGTTGTCCTCCGCCTGACGGTCCCAAGAGCGCTGCGCCTGAATAGGAGTAAGGTCATTGGCTGTCTTGCTGTCGTCTTGCACCGGGGTCTCGATTAGGATCTTGCTCAATTCCTGTTCCTCCCCGGCATGGCTGAGGTTGTAGCCCCAAAGCCGCGTTTGCGCCCGGAAGTCCAGCCTCTTCGATACCGCGTAATGCAGATCGCTCTCTTGGCTGTAAACAAATGAAGGCAGCCAGAGACCTGGCTGTACGTTGGTGCGCCAGCTGTCGAAGTGGAAGTACCAGCTGGCGTGACCGTTGCCGCTGTATCCGCCGTTAAACCGCACGATGTTGTAGTCCTGATCCTCCACCCAGATGCGCCCGAGGAAACGGCCTTTGCCGGCCCTCTCCGTGGGAGTCACGTCGAATGTCAGGCAGCGCACCTCTCCAAGAAACTCACGCCGCACGTAATCGAACTTGTAATGCTGCTTGTCGAAGCCGTTGGTGTCGATGAAGATCATCTGCAGGAATCCCCCGGGTATGAATTCCGCAGAGAAGGAAAAGAAGTTGCCGATGGCGCCAAAGATCTTCCGTCCCTTGCTGTTGGTGTCCGTCAGGGAAACCAGGGCCACGCCCTTGGAAAAATCCGCGCGGCCAAGAAAGTATTTGTCGCCCGCAGGCACGGACCCGAGGTCTTTGTCCGGCCTCTGGTTCTGAATGTAGGTTTCGACCATCGGCGAGTACTGGCGGATTTGCTGGATGACGCGGTTCTCGTTGGTGATCACCCGGTCGATCACATCCGCCATGGTCCGCGCGGGGACCTGGGCCTGCGGTCCGGGGGTCGCTCGGGCGACCGCTCCCGATCCGCTCAGCAACACACCACAAACAACTGCTGCCACTCTACGCATCTTCCCTCTCCTCAGTAGGCCAGGCGGAACTCGATTCGCACGCGCGCGGGAAAATCGACCGGTTGGCCATCGCGCTTTGCCGGCTTGAACTTGATTAACTGCGCCGCGCGCATGGCGGCGTCATCGAGCCCGTGACCCAAGCCGCTAAGGACCCGGTTTACCTGAATGCTCCCATTCGCCAGAAAGACCATGTCCAGAACTACGTCGCCTTCGATTTTAAGACTGCGCCCTTCCGCCGTATAGACCGGATGCGGTTTTTCCAAAATGTCCACCGGCGTTGTGGGGTTTTCGCTGCTCGCGACTTTTTTCTTGGGCGCTTCCGTGACTACGGATTCATTCGCGAAGCCGCCCTCATGAACCGTGCCCTTTTTCGTGCTGGGGGGAGGATTCGCAATTCCGTTGCCGAAACCCGTGCTCGCCACGGTGCCGCGAATTCCTTTGTCTCCTCCCGTGCCGTTGCCGTAGCCGGGTCCACCGGGCAGTGCGGGGGAACCCAGGCGGTTCACGTTGGTCGCATGGTTCGCATCACCCTTGCCCGGTATCCCATTGGGATCGCCGAATCCGCCTGTTTGCACTTTGTCCAGCGGTGCCACGACCGTCGCGGGCGCCGCGCTGCCGGTCGATAGGTTCCCGACCTTCACCTCATCTCTTGGACGCTTCGGTTGCTTCGTCTCCACTTCAACCTTTTCATCGAACTGCGGATTCAACTCGACCGGCTTCACTTCGACCTTCTTCATTTCCGGCTGGATCGCCTTCGCCGTCATGAACACGTGCGGCTGCTTCGGGTTCAGTTTCACCGGCACGGGAACTTCCGGCTTCGGTTGGACAGCTTTAGGCTTGATCTTCGGCGGGGGAGGCGGCGGTGGCGCGACCGGAACCATCGTCACCGGCTGCATGATTTCGGTAATTTGATATTTCAGCGCGGTCTTCATCTGCTCGGGGAAGGCCATGGGGATGAGGAGCAGAAATCCGAGAACCGCGATTTGCCCAAGTGCGCTGACCCCCATGCGGTCCCAGCGCCGCTCTGCTTCGGGAAGCAAGGCCAGTCGAGCCGACACCGGCCGTGTTCCGATGGTTTTTCTCCATGCTTGCGCGTCGCCCATCCGGCCACGGTTGGAGTCGAAACCGACGCCCATCGACGTCTTGCTTGGTGGATCTACGATCATGGTTGTCATCCGCGTGCCGCCTCGTGAAATTCCGTCCAGAGACAGGGAATCCTAGGGATAGCCGGTGTTCCCAAGTCCGCTGGTAAATTAGGAAGTGCGCTCTTACCAGTACCAGAGTACTGACGAGGCTGAGGGAGCCTGAATAGGACTTTCGTACTATCGAGGCAAAGTCGCTACTGCTCCCGTGAGCGCACCGTAACACACCTTACTTTTCCAACCCCGGCGAGGCGGTTTCCGTTGCGGGCAGAGTTCGCAACACCATCCTAGCATACTCCAATTTCGCCTCCGATTGTTTGTGTTTTGCTCAGCAACTTCCCGTCCAAGGGCTTATGCTCTAGGATGCAAGGGAAATCTCCGGCGTTGGTTGATATAGCGGGGATTACCTTATTCTGTGCCATGGCAAAAGACACGCCAAAGCAAAACCCTGAGCCCATCTCGGGTCTTTTCCGGCTGCTCGATGGTCTCGCCTCCCTCGTCGAGAAACTCTACGCCGAATCGCAAGCGGCCCGCTGGGGGCTGACCTTGGAGCGTCTCGCGCTCGCCCTGGAACGCAGCGCCACGAAACGCTTCGCGGACGCCGCGCCTCCCCGCCAAAAGCTCGAGGATTACCTCGCTGGGCTTCACCTGGAGGACCTCGCCTTGGCCACCGCCTGTGCTGCCGGATGCGAATCCGCCTGGGAGCATTTTTTCGCCACGTACCGTCAGTATCTTTACTCCGCTGCCGCCGCAATCACTCGGCGCCCGCTCGGAGACGCCTACGCGTGCGAATTTGCCGATTCCTTGTACGCCACGCTCTATGGCCGGGAAACCGCCCTCGGTCGCGTCTCTCTGTTTCATCATTTTCATGGCCGCAGCAAACTTTCCACCTGGCTTCGCGCCGTGCTTGCGCAGCGATACATCGATGTCTTGCGCCAGGAAAAACGCCTTGAGAGTCTCGAGGACAACGATGGTTTCGAGAAAGTCCTCGCTCCCAAGCACAAAACGGACTGGGAACCGAGCGACCCGCGCCGCGCGCGCTACCTTCAGCTGCTGGCCGCGGCCCTCAAGCAGGCTATCGCTTCTCTCGATCCGCTCGATCGCACCCGGCTGATTTCCTACTACCTGAACGACCTGACCCTGGCGGAAATCGGCAAGGCCATGAACGAGCACGAGGCCACCGTATCCCGCAAGCTCGAGCGCGTGCGGCTGGAACTGAAAGACAGGGTCATCGCCATTCTGAAATCCGGGTGTGTTGCGAAGGACGGCCCGCAGGCGCAGTCCGGTGCTCCTCGGCAACCCGGTCTCGATGACGCCCAGATCCAGCTCTGTTTTGAATACGCCACGGAGGCGTGGTCTTTCGATTTTTCGCAACTGCTCGAGGCCATCCCGCCGCAACCCGGGGCTTCCAAATGGCCCCCGCCCGACGGCTGAGCCGGGCTTGCAAGAGAAGCCCTGAGGTCCGTTCTAACAAGGAGAGATAAAGGGATGGCCGCCGAAGAAGACAAAAAGTTTGACGCCGTTTTGAGCGGGTTCCTGGTGGGCGGCCTGCGCGTCCCCGCCGGAAATTTGCATTGTCCGGAATCCGATGTGCTCGCCGCGTACCATGAGCGCTCGCTCCTGCCCGAAGAAATGAATCCGTGGAAAGAACACATTGTTGGCTGCGCGCGGTGCCAGGCCGTTCTTGCCGAACTCGGGGCAACCGACTCCCTGCCAGTTCGAGCTTCCGCAGAAGCTTCGGAAGAGGCTTTGCTGCCGAAATCCCTGGAGCCGGCGGCGGTTGCCCGCGAAGAGCGAGAGCTCACGCCCGCGAAATTCCCAAACAAATCTCGTATCATAACTATCTCCCGTGGCGTGCGTTGGCAATGGCTTGCTCCCGCAGGAGCTCTTGCCGCGGGCCTGCTGGTCTGGGTTGCCTGGCACGAAAATCAGCCGTTGCCATGGAAAACTCCCGCCAGAGTCACAACGGCAGAGCCAGAGCCACCTTCCACCTCCCCGCCGTCCGCTCGGCAGAGCGCAGCGTCTCGACCATTGGATCAGGCACAAACGGATCAATCCGCCAGCCTTTCCAAAGATCAGGCGGCCGCCGCCGGAGCGATTTCCGCCGAGGAAACGCGGATGCCGCGGGCCCTGAAGCAGCAAGAAAAGTCTGAAGCCCGCCTCAAGAGTGCTCCCGCAAAGCCGGCGGCCAACAAAGAGCGCGTTAGGCCGGAGGGCGCCGCCAATGACCTCGTGGCGCGGAGTCCTGCCGAGAACCAGCCGTCTAGCGAACTGAAGCCCGGCGCCGTAGCGACCATGTCGGAAACCGTAGTAGTACAAACGGAAACGGCGAGTGCCCAGACGCAAATGCAGCCAAGCCCGCCGAGCGCGCAGAAATCTGCCGCGCCAAGTCCTCTTCCCGAAGCAGAGCCGGGGAACAAATCAAAATCAGAGTCACGTGCGCCCAACCTGCGCCGGGCCGTGGCTGCACCTCCTTCTCCCGGCACGTCAGCAGCGCTTAGCGGTAATCTCAGTCAATCCTCGGCGCTCATGGCTCGCGCCTCCAATCTGAATTTGATCGTCACCCCCGATAAGAAAACCCTCTGGCGCGCCGGCCATGCGGGCATGATCGAATTCTCTGGCGATGGCGGCGCTTCCTGGTCGCGGCAATCGAGCAATGTCGTTGTGGATCTGACCGCGGGCGCCGCTCCCTCGGAAAAAGTTTGCTGGATCGTGGGCCGCGCCGGAACCATTCTTCTGACCACCGATGCCGGCTCGCATTGGGCCCTCCTCCATTCCCCGCTCGAAGAAGACCTGGGCGGAGTTCGCGCGACCGACGCGCTCCACGCCGCCATCTGGAATCTTGGCAACACGAAAGTCTTGGAAACCGCCGACGGCGGAGTTAGCTGGAAGCCCGCCGCCTCGCAGTGAGCGGCGAGCGGCATTTTTCCGCGATTCTCGGTTGATGCGACCTGTGAGGGCGCGGCTTTATCCCGAGAGGATGCTGCGCCGCGGGTTCAACCACTTGTCCTGTTTGCGGGGGGTTCCTTGCAAGAAATTCCTCGCATGCCGTTCTAACCAAGAACGCAAATCCCGATTGAGGTGAAAGCGAAATGAAAATCCCCACAATTCCGCCAGCCGCGCGGTGGCTTTGCGCCGCCGCCGTTCTCACTGCCGGCGCAGTGATCGCATATCCCGCGGCCCGCAACGAAACCGTTCCGAAGCTCCAGGAAAGAGAAGCGGCCCGCTCGGTCCCCGATCAATCCACCGGGTTGAATGATCAGACCGAGCTGAACGTCACGGTTTACAACTCCAACATTGCGCTGGTTCGCGACGTCCGCAATCTCGTGCTTCCCGCCGGCACGTTTCGCCTGAAGTTCATGGACATCGCCGCCACCGTCAATCCGGCTACCGTGCATTTCCGCTCGCTCACCGACCCGGACAAGCTCGGCGTCATCGAGCAAAACTACGAATACGATCTGCTCGAGCCCGCAAAACTTCTCCACAAATACGTCGGCAAGGAGATGACGCTGGTTCGCACCTACCAGGAAAGCGGCACCACCAAGCACGAAGAGATCAAAGCCACCTTACTTTCCGACAACAACGGACCGGTCTGGAAAATCGGCCCGGACATCGTGACCGGAATGTTCGCCGAGAGCTATCGCTTCCCTGAGGTTCCGGCGAATCTTTACGACCGTCCAACGCTCGTTATGTCTCTGGAAAATTCCGGCCCCCGCAAGCAGCAGATTGAGGCTTCCTATCTTGCCAACAACCTTTCCTGGAACGCCGATTACGTCCTCGCGGTCGCTAGGGACGACAAGAACGCGGACCTCGACGGCTGGGTTACCGTCATCAACAACAGCGGCACCGGCTTTCACAACGCGCACCTCGAACTCGTCGCCGGTGAACTGAACCGTGTGCAACCCCCTGCCGCCATCAATGCCTTGGCCCTCAGGGAATCTGGCATGAACAAGGCTGCAGCACCGCAATTCCAGCAGGAAGCCTTCAGCGAATATCATCTCTACACGCTCGGCCGCAAAACTTCCGTCGAAGACAAGGAAACCAAGCAGATCAGCTTGCTTGAGGGCTCCGGTATCCCGGTCGAAAAGGTTTTCGCCGTCAACGGCCAGAGTTCCTACTATCGCAATCAGCAGGCCCCCGGCGCGCCGCTGAAAGATCCCGTGATGGTCTACTACAAATTCAAAAACGAAGAAAAAAACGGCCTGGGCATTCCTCTGCCTGCCGGCAATGTGCGCGTTTATCAGAAAGACTCCAAGGGCGGCATCCTTTTCGCGGGGGAAGACCGCATCGATCACACACCCAAAGACGAACAGGTCAGCATCCACATCGGTAATGCCTTCGACGTCGTGGCCGAGCATAAGCAAACGGATTACAAGCACGTGGACACGCACACCTGGGAATTCGAGTATGAGATCACCCTGCGCAACCACAAAGACATTCCCATCGTCGTTCAAGTGAACGAACCCATCGGGGGCGATTGGGAAATGCTCTCTTCCAACTACAAGTACACCAAGACGGCGGCCTTCGCGGCGCAATTCAACGTTCCCGTGGCTAAAGACGGTACTGCGGTCCTGAAGTACCGCGTCCGCGCCAAATGGTGATTCTCGACCCTGGTGCGAATGCGCCCCTTTTTCCCGGTTGGGGCACGGTACCTCGTGCCCTTTCTTGTCGCGTGCCGGCCCTGTCTGCCATCTTTGCGCGGTGGCATCCCGAGCGAGGGTCCCGGCCGGAGTTGCCCAGGGTCACTGCGACCAACCTTCCTCCTGGCCCTTCCCACCGGGGAAACATTTGTTGCATTTTCTCCGAGGTCCCTGCTCCATGACAAAATGCCTTGACAGATTTCGTCCCCGCCCCTAGAGTAACGCGCACCGGTGGAATATAGTTCCTTGCATCATCTGTTGCACAAGGCTCTTCGTGTATTCCCTCCGCGCGACCTGCCTGGTGCCTCATAACTGGGCAAGACTGGCAATCTGGGTGGGAGGCTCGCATGCACCGTTTCCGTGTCGCATTCGTCGATTCCTTGTCCGATCGCTTTGTGCTTCCAAAAGGGATGTGGCGCCTCGCCCTTGGTCTCCTTCTTGGCTTCCTCGCCTTCCCCTTGCTTCCTGCCTTCCTCGCGCAAACCACGTCCACCATTGAGGGCACGGTGAGCGACCGCCAGGGCCTGGCGATCTCCGGGGCGGAAGTGAGCGTTACGGCAAACACCCTGGCGGTGAGCAGGAAAACAACCACGGACGCCACCGGAAACTATCAGATTTCCGCTCTGCCCGCGGGCATTTACAGGCTGACCGTTTCTCACGCCGGGTTCAGCACTCAGGAATTTAAAGATTTGGAGATGACTCTAAACCGTACCCTCAAATTCGACGTTTCCCTTGACGTGGGAACCGTCGCGCAAAAGGTGGTGGTCTCCGCCGAGATGCCTCTGCTCGAGACCACGGCTTCCTCACAAGGCGCAACCATCGTTCCCAGCCAGATTGTGAACATGCCCATCAACGGGAGGAATTATCTGGACCTGATGCAGCTGGTCCCCGGCGTGGCCATCAACCGCCAGGCCGATCTCAATAGCGACAACGCCACGCCGGTCCTGGGTGAGCGCGCCAACAACACCGGGTTCCTGATTGATGGTCTTTCCAATCAGGACGAACTGAGCGGCGGCGCGGCGGCGCAATTCAATCAGGACACGATCGCGGAGTTCCAGGTCATCACTACCGGATACAAGGCCGAGTTCGGCCATGCATCGGGTGGCGTCGTCAACGTCATCACCAAGTCCGGCACCAACGATACTCACGGCCTGGTCTCCGCCTACCACCGCAACAGTGCCTTCGACAGTTCCAACATCCCGGGTCAACCCAATGTCCCTTATCTTCTGCGCTGGGACTACGACGTCGCCGGCGGCGGCGCCTGGATTCGCGACAAAGCCTTCTGGTTCGGCTCCGCCGAAGGCATCCACGAAAATCGCCAGCTGAATTTCGTCCCTCCCCCCAATACCCCACAATTTCTTATCGACAACGAGGAAACGTACAACGAGCCTACCACCAACCGCGAGGTTCGCCTGTTCGCCAAATTTGATCAGGTTTTGAGCAATCACCATATCACCGAGCAAATGAACTACACCAACGTCCACGTCAACAGCACCAATCCTCTTTCGGCTGCCAATTCTCTTCCCTCCACGCGCACGAACCTCGGCGACCGCAATTTGCTTCTCGGCTTCAGCGATGTCGTGACCTTTGGGAACTCCGGAAGCCCCTTCATCCTGAATCTTCGCGGCCAGTATCGCGACGAGCCCACGCTCACAAGTCCGGCTCACCCTCAAGCCGGCCCCAACACGACCTTCAACCTTTTCAGCAGCTACACCACCTTCGGTATATTCGGCGATCTAGGCCAGTTCAGCTATGGCGCTACGTTCACTCCCTCGACTGTGGAGCAGAAGTACGGAGCCTTCGGCGCCAACCTGAACAAAGCGATCAGCCGTCACAACTTGAAGTTCGGTTGGGACTTTGAGCGCACTCATGTCGATGGCGTGGAAGCCAACGGGCAGAATGATCAGCTCTTTGCCACGGAGAGCGACTATCAGCAATTCGGCCCCATCGATGCCGGCTTCTTCCTGCTCCTGACCATCGGCGGTCTAACCCCGCAAGCTAATCAAATCAAATTGCGCAACAACTACACGGGCTTGTGGGCGCAGGATGACTGGAAAATTGCCCGCAACCTGACCATCAATGCGGGACTCCGCTGGGACTACGACTCGTCCTTCAATAAAACCGACAATGTCTCACCGCGCGTGGGTTTTGCCTTTTCTGCCACGCCGAAAACGGTTATCCGCGGCAGCTTCGGCCTCTTCTACGACCATTTCCGCCTTGGCCTGGTTCGCGACATCCCGGGCTTCGGTGGCGCGGATATCCGCGAGAGTCAGCCGCTCTCCTTCCCTCGCCTGTTCTACGGCGTGCCCACGATTGCTCCCGCTCTGTTTGGATTGTGCCTCTCGCCCACGCAAACCGACGCACAAATCGCTGGTCAGCCGTGCCCTTACCCATTCGACCCTGCGGGCACTCCTTACTTCGGAGTCGACCATCTGCATAAGATCGGCCCAACGCCGATTCCTGCTAACGTTGCCGTTAACCAAAGCAACGTCCAGCAGCTCTCCGGTCTCGGTCCCAGCGCTTTCCTGACCGCGGCAGACACGGCTACCGGTATGCCGTCCAATTTCTGGTTCTGGGGTCCGTTCGGTGCGCTCTCCTTCAATGTGTTCCAGCCCAGCAACTTCCCGGTAACCATCGATCCCAGCTTTGCCACTCCGTACACCCGCAGCTACACTCTCGGCGTTCAGCGTCAACTCACCAACGATTGGGTCGTCTCCTTGGACTTTTATCACAAGGACATCGTAAACATCCTCGGCGTTCGAGAGACCAATCTTCCCTTTGCGGCCCGTATCGATAACAGCGGCGGCGGCCTGACACAAGTGAATGGCTTCGGGCCGTGGTATGCCGGCACCTACAACGGCGGAGTGCTTTCTTTTGAAAAGCGCATGAGCCGCCGCTTTACCTTAGGCGGCAGCTACTCGTATGTCTCGGAAGGCGACGATGCGCTTTCCTCAAACCTCGGCACCGGCGCCATTGGTGGCGGCAACACATTTCCCACGGACAGCTTTGTCGGCGTCCCGCCCGTGGTGACCGATCCTGGGAACATTGCTCAGGGAGGCACTTGCCCTGGCGGCACCAATGCCACGGTTTCCTTCTTTGCATGCAACGGCAACTACGTGCCTAAGGCGGGCGTTTTTTACAACGGAGCCGCCCTCGATACCGGCCACTCCGATTTTGCCCTGCGCCACACTTTCGAAGCCCACGGGCTAGTGCAACTCCCCTGGAAGATCCAATTCAGCAGCCTTTTCCGGGCACAGAGTGGTTTTCCTTATACGCAGAACGCCCTTGTCCCTATCGACCAGGACGGCAATGGAAACTTTAACGGCAGGGATCTGAAAACCGGACGCAACGCTTTCACCGCCCCGCACTTCCTGAACATGGACACGCGCATCGCGAAGACATTCAACATCACCGAGCGCGTCAGGGCGCAAGCCATGTTTGAATTCTTCAACCTTTTCAACAGCGCGAATCCGGCTGCGGTGAATCTAAATCAGAATCACACGCCCTTGAATCCCGGAGAACCCATTTTCGGCACGGTTACACAATTCCTGCCTGGCCGTGAAGGTCAGATTGGCCTGCGCATCGAATTCTGAGTTGGCCTCACGCCGGAAAGGACCGCGATGCAAAGACCGACGCCGGTAATATGCTTGTCCGCACTGCTTCTCGCGGCTGTGCCCAACCCTGCGCAAGCGCAGAAGAAGAAACCTGCTTCTCCCGCCGCTGCCTCCGCGGCTCGAGCGGCCTCTCCCGCTGCCAAGCTCGAGGGCCTTGATGATCTCGCTCGTCAAGCAATGAAGGAATGGAAAGTCCCGGGCGTCGCCCTGGCCGTCGTACAAGACGGCAAAGTCATCTACGCCAAAGGATTCGGCTATCGCGATCTCGAAAACAAACTCCCGGTCACGACCGCAACCCTGTTTCCCATCGGCTCGATCACCAAATCCTTCACGGCTCTCACCTTCGGCATCCTCAGAAACGAAGGTAAGGTCGACTGGGACAAGCCCGTCCGCACCTACCTCCCGGAGTTCCAGATGTATGATCCGGTCGCCAGCGAGCAGGCCACGCCCCGCGATCTTTTCTCGCATCGCACCGGTCTACCTCGCCACGACCTGGTTTGGTATTCCTCCGATTTCAGCCGCGAAGACCTCGTCAGCCGCTTGCGCTATCTCAAGCCCAACAAGGGCTTTCGCAGCGCCTATCAGTACAACAATCTCACCGTCATGACCATGGGCTACCTCGAAGGGAAGCTCACCGGTCTTGGTTGGGAAGGCTCGATTCGCGAAAAGATTTTTGCTCCGCTGGGCATGTCGCATTCCGATTTGTCCGTCGCGGATATCGAAAGAGCCGACGACCACGCCCTCCCCTACGAACTAAAGAAGGAGGTCGTCACCAAGGTTCCGTTCCACAACATCGACGCCATCGGTCCCGCAGGCGCCATCAATTCCAGCGTTGACGACATGGCGCACTATTTGATTTTTCAGCTGGGCGAGGGCAGATACGACGGCAAGCCCATCGTCGCCGAGAGCGACCTGCGCGAAATGCACAGCCCGCAAACGGCCATCCCCGATCCGCCGCCCGCATTCAGCATGTCCGGTCTCGGCCATTTCAGCTACGGGCTGGCCTGGGTGGTGACCGCGTATCGCGGCCACAATCTGGTCTGGCACAACGGCGGCATCGACGGCTTCTACGCGCTGCTGTCCATGCTTCCCGACGACCACCTGGGCGTGGTGGTGCTCACAAATCTGCCGCACGGCCAAACGCCGGAAGTTCTTGCCTACAACGTCTACGACCGTCTGCTCGGGCTCGATCCTTTGCCCTGGTTCGATCGGTTCAAGGACCTTGAAGCCAAAGGCAAGAAACAGGAAGAGGAAGCCAAGAAGAACAAGCCCGCCGACCGCAAGACCGGCACGCATCCCTCGCACAGCCTTGCGGAGTACGCCGGCGAATACCAGAATCCGGGCTACGGCATCCTGAAGGTTGCGGTCAAGGGCGACGCCCTCGAGCTGAGCCTTAACCGACTGGGCCCATTTCCGCTCGAGCACTACCACTATGACATCTTTCGGGTCCCCGAGGATTCCGACAGCGTCGCGGCCGGCGAAAAGTTTCAGTTTGAGATGAACAAGAAAGGCGACATCGACCGCATCGCCGCCACGCTCGAACCTGCGCTCGGCGAAGACCTCGTCTTCACGCGCTCGCCCGAAAAAGTCGCAAAAGACCTTTTGCAGCAACTCGCGGGCGACTACCTGCTCGCCGACGAGACCGTGACCGTTGCTCTTGTGGGTGATGTTCTGCGCCTCACCGTGCCAGGCCAGCCGGTGTACGAGCTGATTCCCCGCAAGGAACTGTCGTTCGACGTGAAGGGCCTCCCCGGCTTCAGCATCGACTTTCAGATGGAGGCCTCCGGCAGAGTCAGGGAAGCCGTCTTCAACCAGCCGAACGGCGTCTTCCACGCCAAGCGCAAATAGCCGCTAGCTTGAAAAGCAAACGCCGAGGTGCGAGCAACGTACTTGCCTGGCCATCCTGCGGAAAACTCTGACAGAAGGTCGTAGCACCAGCCTCGACGGCGGCCTAAAGCCGCAGCTACCCGCTGGGCTCGGCGACGAAGATCATTTCGGGCGAGTCGTCACGGATGGGCGTTTTGTCAAAATCTCCATATTCCGCACCCACGCGGAAGCCGCAGCGCGAGAGCAGGTGCTCGACTTCGTAGCGGAAGAAATAGCGTAGCGGCCAGGCAAACACCAGGCGCTCCTTGCGCCCGTCGGGATGTTCGATGGTGTAGATCATCTCGGAGTCATTGCGCTGCTCGGCGCGATGAAACGCGGCAACACGTTCGCTGATGCGCACCTGCTTGCCCTGGTGCGTCCTGTACTCGACCAGCGGGGATTCGCGCATGTGGACGGGATCGTGGATGCGCTCGGCGTCGGTCTGGAACACGTCCAGGATGAGGCGGCCGGCAGGCCGGAGATGCTTGCGGACCTGCTCGAGGCAGGCCATCTGGTCGCGCACCTCGAGCAAGTGCTGAAACGAACGGAACGGAATAAGGATGAGCTGGAACTTTTCGCCCAGGTCAAACTGGGTCATGTCGCCCTGCACGAGATGGACGCGTTCGCGCTCTTCTTTGTTGAGCGCGGCGCGCTTGCGCGCGGCGTGCTCGAGCATGCGTTCGGAAAGGTCGAGACCGGTGACGCGCTTGCCCATTTGCGCGAGCGCCATGGCGATGCGCCCGGTGCCGCAGCCGAGCTCGAGCACGGGATCGCCGAACTCCCGCGCGGCGTCGCGGTAAAACGCGACGTCCTGCGTGCGCTGACGCACGAGCGGCGCTTCGTCGTAGTAGTCCGCGATGAACGAATCGTACAACGCGGGGGGCATTTTTTTTTCGTGCAATCGCGGTCCTTGATCTTTCGAGAGATTTTCGCCTTCAGGCGGTTTTAAGAGACTACGGCATCGGCTTCGATTTCCACAAGCATTTCGGGGGAAATCAGCTTGCTCACTTCGACCATGCTCGTCGCGGGACGAATCTCGCCGAAAAATTCTCCGTGCGCGCGGCCCACCTTTTCCCATTCGGAAATGTCGGTGACGTAAATGCGCGTGCGCACGACATCCTTCAGTGCCGCACCGGCCTTCGCGAGCGCGGCTTCGATGTTGCGGATGGTTTGGATGGTTTGCGCGCGGGCGTCGCCTACGCCCACAATTCTTCCGTCGGGCCCCGTCGCCGTGGTTCCCGAAACCGTGACGGTGTTGCCGATGCGCACCGCGCGCGAGTAACCGACAATCGGCTCCCAGGGCGCTCCGCTGGAAATGTTTTGCCTGTCCATGTTTGATCTCCTTGGGCTCGATTCTCTACCATCGGCAGTACTATGTTCGCGTGCCCGAAAGAATAATCCAATCGGCATCATTTCAACACTGGCGGCGGGAAGTATCCGCGGGTTTTGCAATGATGCTAAACTGAAGGCACCTTCGCGGAGAAACCGCCAACCAAAAGAGACCGAGACAAGGGATGAAGTGCAACAACATTCTCGAAGCAATCGGGCATACGCCGCTGGTGCGGCTGAACCGCATTACCAAGGACCTGAAGCCGCGGATCTACGTGAAGGCGGAGTTCATGAACCCGGGCGGGTCGGTGAAGGACCGCATCGGCATGACCATGATTAATGACGCCGAAAAACGCGGCCTGCTGAAACCGGGCGGCACGATCATCGAAGGCACCTGGAATACCGGCATGGGGCTGGCGCTGGTGGCGGCAGTGCGCGGCTACAAATGCGTGTTTACAACAACGGACAAGCAGTCGAAGGAAAAAGTGGATTTGCTGAAGGCCCTGGGCGCGGAAGTCATCGTGTGCCCCACGGCAGTGGAGCCGGAAGATCCGCGCAGCTACTACTCGGTGGCAAAGAAACTCGCGCGCGAAATTCCCAATTCCTATTATCCGAATCAGTACGACAACCCGATGAATCCCGAGGCGCACTACCTCACCACGGGACCGGAGATTTGGGAGGACAGCGAAGGGAAGATCACGCACTTTGTTTGCGGGTTGGGCACCGGCGGGACCATCAGCGGCGCGGGGAAGTATCTGAAGGAAAAAAATCCCGCGGTCAAGATTATTGGCGTCGATCCATACGGCTCCCTGTATTACGACTTCGTGAAGACCGGGACCACCATTAAAGCGAAGACCTATGTGGTCGAGGGCATCGGCGAAGATTTTTTCCCGGCGACGATGAATTTGAAGATTCTCGATGACATTATCCAGGTGAATGACGAGGAGTGTTTTGTGGTGGCGCGGCGGCTGGCTAAATTGGAAGGACTGTTCACCGGAGGTTCGGGTGGCGGATGCCTGTCGGGCGCTTTGCGGCTGGCGAAAAACCTGGGGCCCGGCGATTTTCTGGTGGCGCTGCTGCCCGACACGGGGATGCGCTACCTGAGCAAAGCGTACAACGACGAATGGATGCGCGAGCGCGGATACGTGGATGCGGCGGTGCAAATCACGGCAGCCGAAGTGGTGAAGGCCAAGCATGCCGCCGGCAAGGTGCGCGAACTGGTGATTGCGCGGCCGTATCAGACCGTTTTTCACGCGCTGAAGAGCATGCAGGACCAGGACATTTCGCAGATTCCCGTGTTCGAGGAGAACACGCCGATTGGGACGATCTACGAGGATCAGATTTTGAATTTGGCGCTGCAAGGCAAGGATTTGCGGAAGCTGGTGGTGCGCGAAGTGATGAGCAATCCCTTGCCGCAAGTGCCGAAGACGGCGCCGGTCGAGCGCGTGACGCACATCCTCAGCCACGAAAACCCGGCGGTGTTCGTGGACATGGGCAATTCGCACTTCGAAATTCTCACCAAGTACGACCTCATGAGCACGGTGGCCTCGCTCATGGAGCAAAAGCGGTAGGGAGAGCGCGTGACGCGAAAGGGTTCGGTCAGATTCTTCTGGGTTGCTGCTCTCCGTCTTTGCTCCCGCCTAGCTTTCGCTCGGTGTTGCGATTGCCCAAGCCGTGCGCACAGGCGCGGGGAAGAACCGCAGCCCTCGATACGGGTGACCAAGGCCTTTGTTTTGGCAAATGTGCAAACAGCTAAATGAAAATCTACGATTTCAATGAGCGGCTGAAGGACGCGATTCTCATCGCCGATGGAGCGATGGGTTCGATGCTGCACGAAGCGGTGGGTCCGCAGCGGTGCTTCGACGAGTTGAACGCGACCGAGCCGGAAGCGGTCTTCCGCGTGCATCAGGCATACATCGAGGCGGGCGCGCAGATCATCGAGACCAATACGTTCGGAGCGAATCGCTTCAAGCTGGCGCCGCTGGGACTCGGCGACGAGGTGCAGCGATTCAACAGCCGCGGCGTCAAGATTGCGCGGGAAGCCCGCGAGTCCGCGGCGCGGGAAGTGCTCATCGCGGGCTCGATCGGGCCACTCGGTCTGGGTGTGCAGGCGCGCCATCCCGACGACAAGGAGATCCTGGATGTTTTTTATGAGCAGGCGCTGGCGCTCGAGGAGCGCGGCGTCGATTTCTACATTCTCGAAACTTTTTCCTACATCGAAGAGATCTTGCTCGCGGTGGATGCCATTCGCTCGTTTTCCGGCTTGCCCATCGTGGCGCAGCTCACCTATTCGGAAGAAGGCACGACCCACGGCGACATTCGGCCTTCGGACGCCGCGGCACAACTAAAAAGCAAAAATGTGCAGGTGATTGGCGCGAATTGCACGCTGGGTCCGCAGGCGCTGCTCCCGATTTTGCAAGAGCTTGCGGCGGTGGACGACAGTCGAACCAGCGGCATGCCCAACGCAGGCTTCCCCAAGCGAGAAGGCGACCGCATCGTGTATCCGAAATCGTCGCCGCAATATTTCGCGCTGTTTGCCCGCGAAGCGGCGGCGCTGGGAGTGCGCATTCTGGGTGGCTGCTGCGGTACGACGCCGGCGCACATTCAGGCGATGGCGGAAGCGGTCAAGTCGCTGCGCCCGGCGAAGGCCCATGCTACGTCCCCGGTGGCGGTGGAAGCAGTCGCGAAGCCGGCCGCGGTCTCGCAGCGCGAACCCGAGAGCCGATTCTGGAAAAAGCTGAGGAAAAAAGAGTTCACGATTTGCGTGGAAATCGATCCGCCAAAAGGACTCGCGCTCGACCGCATCTTCGAGCAGGTGGACAAGGTGATGGCCTCGCGCAAGATAGACGCCATCGACATCAACAGCGGAGCGATGGCGCGCGTGGGGATGGACGCGCTGGTGGTTGCCGGTGCGCTCGAAGCGCGCGGTGTGGAAACCATTCCGCATTTGACGACGCGCGACCAAAATATTATTGGGCTGCAAGCGGCGCTGCTGGGCGCGTGGACGGTGGGCGGTGTGCGCAACGTGCTGGCGATTACCGGCGACCCACCTTCGGTGGGCGATTACCCGGAAACCAGCGGCGTGTATGAAGTGGATTCGGTGGGCCTGGTGAAAGTGCTTAGCCGGCTGAATCAAGGGACGGACTGGGCGGGCAAAACGCTGGGCGGCGCGACGAATTTCGCCATCGGCGTGGCGCTCAACCCGGTGGCCGATGATCTGGATAATGAAATCGCGCGTTTCCATGCCAAGGTGGAAGCCGGCGCGCACTATGCGATGACGCAGCCGCTGTTCGACCCGGAGCATTGGCACGCGTTTTTGAAAAAGCTTGGCGACAAGCCGCCCATTCCCATCTTGATCGGGGTCTGGCCGCTCAATAGCTATAAGCAGGCGCTGCGGTTGAACAACGAAGTGCCTGGCATGGTTATTCCTGAGGCGTTGTTGAAGTCCATGGAAGCTGCCGGAGCTGCTGCGCGCGATTGCGGCTTCCAAGTTGCAAGGCAGATGCTCGCTTGGGCGCGGAGCGAGCTTGCCGGCGCCTACCTCATTCCACCGTTCAAGCGTTACGAAGAGATTTTGGAAATTCTATAGCCACCCTAAGCCGGTGTCAGGCCAGAATGAGCTCCTTTGAGCGGCTCCTATTTTAGGACTCTGATGTCTGACCTGAACCTCCCCCGTCTTCGCACAAGGAACTTCTATAAAAGGATACGTTTCGGATTCCGATCGAAGGCCTCGCGCCAGGAAACTTCTAGGGATTCGGCTGGGGAAAAGACACGGTGCTGGTGTGGTCGTGGATGATCTTCCAGCCGTCGGGGAACTTCTCCCAAACGAGGGTGAACACGCCGCCGACGTCGCCAGCGGTTTCGCGCTTCAGATGCCACTTGCCCAGAACCAGCGCGGCGTCGGGTCCCAGAAACCGTATCTCCAAGTCGGAAAAATCCAGTTCGCCCATGGAGTCGCGGTCAGGATAGTTTTTCTTGTAGCGCGCGACCACGCCGTCCCAGCCGCGCGCGACTCCGTTGCTTCCGGAGAAAGTCAATTCGGTCGAATGCCAATAGCCGGTCAGAAAGGCTTCCACATCGCCGCGATTCCAGGCCGCTTGCTGCGCTTTCAGTACGGCGTTGATGGCAGCGCGTTCGGCCTCACGCGCATCCCCTGGTTTGCCGAACGGCGGCCAGGCGAAAAGCGTAAGGCAAACTGCGAGCAACGCTATCCGAGCAGTGGTCCATACCGTGATGCGAGTCCGAGCCATGGTCCTTTTCTCCCTCCCCACAAGGGGTTCGCTGCATCTCCAACCGAGCGACCCGTAAGTGACTGATAAGTTGGAGGATAGGCTGGCCGCAAGGAAATGACAAGGCGTTCTTTCAAAGAGGCGTCCGAAACCCGGAGGAGACGGCTTTGTTTTCGAGGACGTTACGCCGGTCGTTCCACGCCCTTAGTACTTCGGAGCCATTGGAACTATTCTTGCGCCCGGGCAATATCCCTTATACGAGGCAGAGGGATGTTCGCAGCCATAGTATTTACGATCTCAATGGTGGCCCTGTCACAGTTTGCTCTCTACTACCTGAGGGCAGTGCTGACGGGGGTTGCCGCTCTTCCGGTCTCGGACCGAGTGCTGGCTGCAGCCCATATCGAAGAGGCACGCCTTTTGCCGCAACACTTTGCAACGCTAGCCCAGCTGCATGATTTGACGCCCGATCTCGAAACTGATCGCGGAGGGCTTGGCCTGGTGCGCGTCTATTACCGCTTTGTGCAGGCTCTCGGCGTCCTGCTAGGCAAGCACATGCCGGCGCTCGCTGCCTGGAGCGAGCAGGAGCGCGCGATTTGCGCGCGCTACGCCGCCGTGCAGGTAGGACGCCGGCTGCAGGCGAATCTGGAGCTGGCGGCTTCGCTTCGTTCCTGTTAAGCCCTTTTAAATTAAACCCACTCCAACGCATCGCAAATTGCTGCGGTATCCCGCAAACCGTTCCGCGTTACGGCAAGCGGATGACGCAGGGGAGCTTCACGGACAGGAACGAAAGCAACTTCTCACTGGTTCGATTGGTTTCTAAGCTAGGGCGCAGCACGGTGATCCCGCTCGACCTATGCCAGTTCCTTTCGCGCGACCTTGCTGGCGCGGGCGGCAGCTTCTTCGAGCATTTTGCTGATGCGGCGGTCGCGGGCTTCCGGGCTGCGATAGTAGAAGACACTGAGCAACTGGTGGCGGCGTTGCGTCGGAGACATGCGCTGCCAGCCCTGATAAGCGCGAGGATCACGCGCGAACGCGGCTTTCAGGATGGGAGGCAGGTCGCGTTCGGCTTCCATGGCGGTCAGCAAGCGCTCGGCAATTTGCTCCGCGCGGCGCATGCGCGCGTCCCTGCTTTTTGGTTGCGTGATCGAATCGGTGAACCACTTGCGGATGGAATAGCTGAGATTGTCGAACCAGCGGCCGAGCGCGCGATCCTGCGAGAGGAAGCGCTTTAGTTCTACGGGGACAACAGCCTTGCGGACTTCCAAGTCCGGTTCGAGGCAAAAATGCGCCGTGCCGCCTGGACGCACATCGCCGCCTGCTTGCATGCGCTTGTTGACGAGAAGGAAGTGATAGCCCCTGCCTGTGGGGAACAGTGCTGTGCGAAACGGGAAGCCGTTGATTTCCCCTTTGACGCGGAGCCTGCCGCGCACGCTCCAGACTTTGGAAACGTCGAAGGGGATGCGAATGATGACCCAGCCGAGACTCGACGACTGCATGCGCTCAAGAGTGGCCTTGAAGGATTTCTCGACGGCTTTGGGCTTTGTTTTCACAAAGGAACCCGAGAAAGACGCGAGTGAGGACAAAAACAGGGCACTCCGGGCCCTGCTTCCTCCCGAGAGTTCCCGTTCGAAACGGCAGCGCTACTTCGAAAAGCTGGCGACGGCCTCGGCTTCGGTGTTGTAAACGTCGAAGACGGTCATCAGCTTGGTGATCTGCAGAACTTCCTGGAACTTGCTGCCGAGATGGCAGAGGCGCAACCCCGCGCCCTGGGATTTAGCGCTGTGATGGGCGGCAACCAGAGTGCCCAGCCCGGCGCTGTCGATAAACGTCACGTTGTCCATGTTGAGGACAATTTTCTTTTTTCCCGAGGCGATGAGGCTCTTCACTTTTTCTCGCAGCGCGTTGCTTTCCTCGCCGAGCACAATACGGCCGTCCAGCGCCACCACCGAGACGCCATCCACTTCGCGATTGGTCATCTTCAATGCCACGTTCGTTTCCTCCTCGTCAAAAAGAGGTTCCGGCGGCAACCCGTGCCGGAGCCGTAAAGCTTATCAAATTAGGGTTAACCGGGAGCGATGAATCGTAATCGAAGACCTGGCGCCGGTCAAATTTCCTGAAGCCACCGCAGCCGATTTGCAGACCGCCGGGGAACGGCTAATAGTAGTCCGCGCAGGACATGTAATAGCCGCAGACCGAGCAGATCAACTTGCAACGACGCGATTCCAACCGCTCGGAGCAAACCGGGCAATACCGCGACGGATCCTCGTTTCGAACGGCCGGAAGCTCGCCGGCGTGCGAGGACGCTTCGATTGAATCGAAGGCCTTGACCGATCGAGCTGAGTCGCCGGCAGAGGCCGGATTCGCGGTGAAATTCACGGCTGCACGGTTATAACACAGGGAGGGGACCGGGGGGTAGGGATTAAGGGACCTTGCCCTCCCCCAGTTTCTGAGTACCCGCAAAGAGAAAAAATGTAAAAATGTGTTGACACAAAGGTCGCTATTGTGTTTCATACAATAGAATGAAACAGAAGAACATCCTCGATTCCCGCGATCGGCTCGCCCAGCGACTTCCGGACCCCACTCAGATTGCGCGCGGCACTT
>QHYH01000155.1 GCA_003223215.1 Acidobacteriota bacterium | reverse complement strand
CGCGCAGAATCTCCCCGCGGAGGATCCCGTCACACCCGCGACGGAATGGAAGATTGCGGGGAAGCCGCTTCCGAAGGTGGATGGCCGCGCGTTTGTCACTGGAGGTCACAAGTACACGAGCGACATCCGGCTCGAAGGAATGCTTTACGGACGAGTTCTGCGGCCGCCTTCGTTTGGCGCGACGCTCGCTTCCTACGATGACACCGCCGCAAAAGCCATGAGCAGCGTTGTCGTCGTTCGAGATGGCGACTTCGCCGGCGTTGCCGCGCCGAGCGCGCATGAAGCGCAGAAAGCGCTCGACGCCATTCGGACGCAATGGAAAGAAGTGCCGCAAGTCTCGAGCAAAGAAATCTTCTCCTACCTCAAGAACAACGCCGAGCCTTCGTCAAACGAGCGGTTCCGAAGGGAGAAAGGTTCCATAACAGAAGGCCTCGCTGCCGCGGCGCATCGACTCGATGCGACCTACAACGTGGCGTATATCGCGCACGGTCCGCCCGAGCCGCGGGCAGCGGTGGCGCAATTTGCCGATGGCAAGCTGACGGTATGGACCGGAACGCAGCGGCCGTTTGCGAATCGCGACGAACTGGCGGGCGTTTTTCATATGCCGGAGAGCGACGTTCGGGTCATCGTTCCCGACACGGGGGCAGCCTACGGAGGGAAGCATACCAGCGACGCGGCTGTGGAGGCCGCACGACTGGCGCGCGCGGCGGGAAAGCCCGTAAAAGTTGTTTGGACACGCGAAGAGGAGTTCACCTGGGCATACTTCCGCCCCGCGGGTGTGATCGAAGTCAAAAGCGGCGTCGCGGCCGACGGCAGGCTGACGGCTTGGGAATTTCACAACTACCATTCCGGGATGTCTGGGATCGAAACGCCCTACGATGTAGCCAATCAACTGACGCAATACCACCAGGTGCCGCTGGTTTTGCGCAGCGGGTCTTATCGCGGTCTGGCCGCGACGGCAAACCATTTTGCGCGAGAAACCCACATGGATGCGCTGGCGCGCGCGGCCAAAGCGGATCCGCTCGAATTTCGTTTAAAGAATCTTTCCAATGCACGAATGCGGGCCGTGCTGGAAGCGGCAACGAAGTCGTTCGGCTGGCCGCGCAAGAAAACGCAGGAGGGACAGGGCTTCGGCCTTGCTTGCGGGGATGAGAAGGGGAGCTATGTCGCAGCGTGCGCCGAAGCTGCGGTGGACCGGGCTTTGGGTGATGTGCGCGTTGTCCGTGTCGTCGAAGCGTTCGAATGCGGCGCGATCGTCAATCCCGATGGCTTGCGCAATCAAGTGGTGGGTGCAATCATTCAAGGCCTGGGCGGAGCGCTGTTTGAAGCCGTCGAATTTGAGAATGGACAGATCAAGAACCCGCGCTTTGCCACCTATCGTGTGCCGCGCTTCCGCGATGTGCCGGAGATTGAGGCGGTTCTCCTCGACCGAAAGGACATCCCGTCGGCAGGAGCGGGAGAGACGCCGATCATGGCGATTGCGCCAGCGGTCGGGAACGCACTGTTCGATGCCACGGGCATCCGGCTGAATGATTTGCCGCTTGTGCCGAATGGGCTGCGTAAGGCCTGAAAGCAAATCGTT
This sequence comes from Acidobacteriota bacterium, assembly GCA_003223215.1. Classification (GTDB taxonomy): domain Bacteria; phylum Acidobacteriota; class Terriglobia; order Acidiferrales; family UBA7541; genus Acidiferrum. The sequence goes on along the minus strand of QHYH01000155.1, from coordinate 27,569 downwards.
ACGGGCAATTCATCGTTTAGAGAGGATCGCGCGTGAAGCACCTGGCTCCGGCCGTAGGAATTTTTGTCCTGGTCATCGGCATTGGTGCCTGCAAGAAGCAAGCGAATGACAAAGACGCGATCCGCGCCGGCATTCTGCAGCATTTGACTTCCATCGGTACGTTGAATATGAGCGCCATGGACATGGATATCCTGAGCGTTTCTGTCAACGGCAACCAGGCTCACGCGGAAGTGGAGTTTCGACCCAAGAACAGCGGCGCGGCGGGCGCCGGCATGCACGTGGCCTACAATCTCGAGAAACGCGATGGCGCATGGGTGGTGCTGAAAACGCAATCGTTGGGAGGCATGATTCAGCATCCCGATCCCGGTCAAAATCCGCACACGAACCCGGACGTGCATTCCGGGGCGATGCCGAATTTCAACGAAGTCTTGAATCCGCCCGCTCGCCCCACGCCAGGCACGAAGCCCAATCCCCAGCCGAGCGGGCAGAGCCAGACAACTCCAAGCAAGCCGAACTGAGGATAAGTTAAGGACTAGCCTGGCTAGTATGGCGCCACGCATCCGCCCGCTTGCCAACAAATCGGGACCACACATGGATTCCGGCGGCCGGGCATACCTCGGTATCACGTTAAGCAGAAAAATGAACGGAAAGAGCAGGAGAATTTCTATCTAAAAGTCCTGCAACTCGTCAGTCGGTAAGGCCGCCCGAACGGCGTTCAGCACGGCAAACAAGTCGATCAGTTCCTGCCCGATCGCACCGCCAATCGGCGGCAAATAGCCTCCCGCTGCGAAAATCATCCCGACCAGGCTGGCAATCATGCCGCCGAGTGCACTTTGCAATGCGATGCGCCGCATACGCCGCCCGATGTGCATGAGCTCATCGATTTTTCCGAGCGCCAACTCAAGCACGACGGCATCCGCGGCTTTCGCGGCGATGTCGCTGGCTGAGCCGAACGCCACGCCCACCGTCGCGGCGAGCAGAGCGGGCGCGTCGTTGATACCGTCGCCCACGAACAAGGTTTTGTCGTGCGCTGTTTCGCGCTTGACGATTTCCACTTTTTCCTCGGGACTCGCGCCCGCGCGTACTTCGGTGATTCCCACAGTTTCCGCCAGGTATTTCACCTCCGATTCCCGGTCGCCGGAGACCAGCATCACCTTGCGCACGCCGTGACGCGGGCGCAGATGCGCGATGAAAGTGCGGCTGTCCTTGCGCGGCGTGTCGTGAAAGCGCAGCGCCGCCGCATAGCGGCCGTCGATGAAGACCAAACATTCCAAGCCCTCCGCCAGGGGCGGCAGAGGAAGTTGCTCCGAAGCGACTTTGCCGCGGCCAGTGATTTGAACCTTTTGGCCTTCGATGATGCCGAGAAGCCCCTCTCCGGGGCGCTCGCTGACGTGAGCCACGGGCAGCAGCGCGAGGTTCTCTTGTTTTGCGGCGGTCACGATGGCCGCAGCCAGGGGGTGCTTTGAATATTGCTCCAGACTGCCGATAAGCCGCATCAGTTTCGTGCGATCAAAGCCTTTGGAACAAATGACGGCGGTCAGCGCCGGCCTGCCATACGTCAGAGTTCCAGTCTTATCGAAGATGAGCGTGCGGCAGGAAGCAATTTGTTCCAAGATCCCAGGATTTTTGATAATGATCCCGCGCCGCGCGGACAACGAAATCGCGCCAACGATTGCCGTCGGAATCCCGAGCAACAGCGGGCACGGCGTAGCAATAACCACGACTGCCAAAAAACGATGCGCGTCAGCGCTCAAGAATCCGGCAACACCCGCCACGGCGAGTGCCAGCGGCGTATACCATGCGCCAAGCCGATCGCCCAGCCGTCGTATGCGCGGTTTCTGCTGTTCGGTTTCGTGCATCACCCGCATAATTCGCGCGTAGCGAGAATCGACCGCCAGCTTTTCAGCGCGAATCGTTAGGGCTTGCTCCCCGTTTATCGCGCCGGAGATCACTTTTGATCCGGGCGTCTTGGAGATTTCGTAGGGCTCGCCGGTGAGGTAGGCTTCGTCCATGACGCCGTGGCCCTCAAGCACCTCACCATCTACGGGGCAGATTTCGTGTGGAAACACCGTCAACAGGTCGCCCACACGAATTTCTTCGAGCTTCACATCATGGAGTACGGAACCTTCCCGCCGGTGAGCGATGCTGGGAACTCTTTTTGCCAGTTCATCGAGTACGGAGCAGGCTTTCGCCGTTGCATAAAATTCCAGGGCGGCTCCGCCCGAAAGCATCAGCACCACGATGGTCGCCACCAGATACTGCGCCAGCAGAACCGCGGTGAGAATCGAGACGCCTGCCAAAAGGTCCGAGCCGAATTCCATCTTGAAGAGCTTTTTCGCTAGCTCCGAGACAAGTGGAATTCCGCCAATGATTAGCGCCCCGAACAGGGGAAGAAGCGCAATCCGGGGCGGCGAGGCCGCCGCATAGCGCAGAATGAGATGCCCGGCGATGGCAAGAAGCGTGAGCCCGGCGATGTAGCTTTCCTTGGGTAGGCTCGAAAATGCCTTCGCTGCCACCTTCATTTGGCTCATGCTAAGGCTGATGACGGGGGGCTGCTGTGAGTTGGATCACAAAACCTCGTGCTTTGCTCACATGGATTTCAGACCGTTTTGTCCTTTGCGTAGCAGAGCGATTCCAAGTTGCATTCCAGGCACTTCGGCTTGCGCGCCTGGCAAATCCTCCGCCCGTGCCAAATGATCTGGTGAGAAAAGAGGATCCATTTGTCCTTGGGAATCACTTGCATCAAGTCCTGTTCGATCTTCTTCGGATCCTCGTTTCGCGTCAGGTCCAAGCGCTTGGCGATTCGCTGGACATGGGTGTCCACGACTATGCCGCTAGGGATCCCATAAGCGGTTCCCAACACGACGTTTGCGGTTTTTCGCGCTACGCCCGGCAAGGTAAGGATTTCTTCCATGGTTCGCGGCACTTCTCCGCCAAAGCTTTCCAAAATCCCCTTGCTTGCGCCCATTATGGACTTGGTCTTATTGCGGAAAAAACCGGTGGGCCGAATTTTCTGCTCGAGCTCGCTCGGCGTGGCATACGCGAACGCTTTTGCATCGGGGTATTGCCGGAACAGCGTCTCGGTGACGTGATTTACCCGCACGTCGGTGCATTGCGCTGAAAGAATCGTGGCAATCAACAGTTGAAATGCGTTTTCGTGATTCAGCTCACACGTAGCGCTGGGATACGCTTCGTCCAGTTTTGCGAGAATGGCGGCCACGCGCTTCGGATCGGTGCCGGCGGGCCGGTCGGGCTTCGGCGCTTTGGCTGCTTTCTTCGCGGGCTTCCCTTTTACAAGAGGGCGTCTTTTGCTCGCCGATTTCTTTTGCCTCGATTTCGTCGCCATAGGAGCCAAGACTATAGCATGGAGGAAAGTGCGACAAACAACTTGCGAAAGGCCTTTCCGCGGTGGCTATGGCGGTTTTTCTCTTCGGCCGATAGTTCCGCGAAGGTTTTCTTGAGGGGCTGGAAGTAAAACACCGGATCGTATCCAAACCCGCCCGCGCCCCGCGTCTCCCGCAGAATCTCGCCATCCACGCGGTCCGTGACCACCGCTAGAGCTCTGCCTTGTCGCGCCAGGGCAATGGCACAGACGAAATGCGCTCCGCGTTTTTCGCGTGTTAGATCGCACATTTCTTCCAAAAGCTTTTCGATCCGCTGCGAATTCGTGGCGGCCACACCCGCGTATCTTGCCGAAAGGACGCCCGGTGCGCCGCCAAGGGCAGGTACGACCAGCCCGGAATCATCGGCAAAAATTAGCCCTTCCTGCATTCGCGAGTAATGCAGCGCCTTACCAGCCGCATTCTCTGCGAAAGTTGCAGCGTTTTCTTCAAACGCAGGAAGAGAAGCACATTCTGGTACCAAGGCAAGATCGACGCGAACCGAGGACGGAGCGTCAGCCTCCGCCAAAATGCGATACTCTTTCAACTTTCCAGGGTTCGAAGAAGCGAGAAACAACTTAACGGGCGCGCGCACTGAATTTCAGGGGCAGGACGGCGCGTTGTTCATCAGTGAGCCGGCGGATTCCCGCGGCCGCAAGAGCCAGCAGATCCTGCATTTCGCTCCCCGTAAACGCACGGCCCTCTGCGGTCGCCTGGATTTCCACGAAGTGCCCGCCGCCGGTCATGACCACGTTCATGTCCACTTCGGCGCGCGAGTCTTCTTCGTACGCAAGGTCCAGCAAGACACGGTCATCCACAATCCCGACGCTCGTGGCCGCAACCGAATCAATGAGCGGCGAACTCTTCAGGATGCCCGCAGCCAGGAGGCGTTCGAACGCCAACGCCAACGCCACGAATGCTCCGGTGATGGACGCGGTCCGCGTTCCGCCATCGGCCTGAATCACGTCACAATCCAGCCACACGGTGCGCTCTCCCAGCGCTTCCTGGTCTGTCACCGCACGCAAGGAGCGGCCAATCAATCGTTGAATCTCGACTGTCCGCCCCGACTGCTTCCCCCGCGTCGCTTCACGAGGCGTGCGGTCTTCGGTCGCGCGCGGCAGCATGCCGTATTCGCTGGTTACCCAGCCTTTGCCGCTGCCCTTCAAGAATAGCGGCACACCGTCATCCACCGTGGCCGTGCAAATCACGCGCGTATTTCCGAGCTCGATCAGCACGCTGCCTTCGGCCGTCGAGATGAAATCCGGCGTGATCTTGAGCGGGCGCATCTGGTCCGCGGCCCGGTTGTCGCTTCTCTGCTCCTCCTGCCCTGGTGCTCTCACGGGTTCTCCGTTGTCGGAAATTTTCCTCACCGCCCGGTCAGTTTGACGGGCGAGAAGCTCAGTGTCAACGGCTGGACAAGGAAGGCTCCCGTCTTGCCGGCGGCCGGCCCCGTTGCAGGGGAGGGGCCCGCGTCAGCATTCACCGCAAACGTCTCCGTCAGGTCGACGTGGCCCGCCAGCGTCTCCACTTCCTGCCCGTGAATGAGGATTTTCAGCCGCTTCACCTGCGGCACGTTCGCTTCGAGCGTATGTGTCATGGAATCAACCGCCAATTGTTCACTCTGAATTCCCGACGGAATCGAGGTTGCCAGCGCTTCGGAGAAATCCGCGATGGCCGTGCCGTCGGCCAAAATATAAAATGCGAGCAGCACGGCGTCCGGCGGTAACGTGCGTAGCTCAACATCCACCGGTCCGGCTAGCAGTGTGTTCAGCACCTGTTTGGAACGCAGCACCGGATCGCTCGAAAGCGGTAGTTCCACGACCACTGGCGCTAGCATGGAACTATCCGCATCGGAAAGCCAGAAAAGCTCGGCCTTCACCCGAGGATCGCTCGGGTTCATCGGAACCGGCTGTATCAGCTCGCGCCGTGCCTGTTCTTCGCTTTGCTGCTGCAATTGCGCCGCGCGCTCCATTCGTTTCCGAAGAATCGGGGCAAAAATCGCCGCACCCGTCACTGCAAATACCAGCAGCGTGGTCAGCCACAATTTCCAGCGCCCCCTTGCCGGTGCTGTTGCGAGTTCCGTCACGGCAATGCCCCGCTCGGCAAGGCCATGGCGTACAGCGGCTTGAACGCCGCGACCCCACGCGCAATGGCATCTGCGACTCCCGGCACCATATGGTCCAGCTCCGCGCGGTCGTTCACAACCACGCTCGAGACTTCCACCGCAATCGCCGGCGCCGCGGTCGTGCGAAGTTGCCGAATGGCTGCTGTTTGCGCCGCATCCGGCGAGCCTTTGAAATGCTGTGTGAGCATTCCCTGCACCAGGTCTCCAAGCTTCCTACTCAGTCCAAGGAACGGGGCCTGCGCAAGGTCCCAAGGTATCAACCCATTCGCTGCCTTGACCGGCGGCAGGTCTGCATTGACATAGACGCGCACCGTTCCCGGTATCCCCGTTGAGGCAATGTGCAGCGTAATGAACACCGCTCCACGCTGCGCGTTGGCAATCGCCGAGCGGTCATCAAACGATGGGTTTTCGTTTCCCTGCCGCGTCTCTACGACTTGAAATCCCTGCTGCTCCAATGCTTGCCGCGCCCGCGTTGCGAATTCCAGCGTAATTTCACTTTCCTGGATTCCCCCGGTTCCTCGCGCGCCGGGGTCCGTTCCGCCGTGAGCTGGATCCAGCACAACAACGTTCAAAGCGCGCGGAGCTGTTGGCGGGCCTGGCGCAGGACCAGCCGGTGCTGGTGTTCCGCCTTGTCCCGCCGTCGCCACGGAAGCCGGCGGCAATGTACCCGCGCCGGGCCCTTGTTGCGTTTGTGGGGAAGTTTCGAGCGCGAACGCCATCGCCGCGCCGCCAACCACCAGCGAGCCTATCCCACCGATAGCGAGAAATCTTAACCGCCTCGAGTCTCCCACATCGAGCAGCATATCAAATCCCCCTCACGCGGCCACCTGTCGTTGCAGGGTGCAGCCTGCTTCAGGCCCTGCCGCTAGCTGGATCAGGTTCGATCAGTCTTACGGGGTTTGCGGCCGCGCCGCTCCGCCGATCGCAAACGGATTGGAGCTAATGGGTTCCCACTGTCTCCGTCGTGGCCACCGGCTTCAGATTTGCCTTCTCGAGCAACGTATTGGTGTTTGCCAATTCTTTGTTTTGAAAATCCGCCCACTGCGCCAGCGTTTTTTCGGCAGCCTTGTCCCATTTCGCGCTCGCCGTCTCGGCATCTTCGGTGGGCGCCGCATCAGCGCTTTCGACGATGCTCATCAACCCGCTTAGCGCCGACGCAACCTTTGGCAGCGGCTCTGGTTCCTTGCCCGGCAGCGCCAGTCCGAACAACCCGAACCCGCCCTCGCCTTCCGGGGGAACCATTGCCTCCAACTTCTGATTCAGCTCCTCGAGCACCTTGACGACATCGGCTTTCTCACTTGCTTCTTTCCGGCGCGCCTCGATCTGTTTTCGCAGCTCGGCAACCTGCTGTAGCGCTGAAGAAACCTCGCCCTCCCGTGCGGAAAGCTTCGAAGCCAGCTCAAACTGCCGAGTCAGTTCTTCGTGCGTCGTCTTCACGCGCGGATCGATTTTGACGGTCAGCGTTTGCGTAGTGTTTTTGCCGTGCGCCGTTAGTTGCACGGTGTACTTTCCCGGCAAGGCGAGCGCACCGGAAGGCCGCCGCAACGAGGCGCGCGCGCCTTTTGCCGGCGGATACCGCAAATCCCACACGAAGCGGTGCATTCCCGCCTCGGCGGAAAGCTTTTGCGGTTCGCGGACCCAGGAAGTGGGAAACGGCAAATCGTTCGCATTCACCTTCGGTGGCACGTCGTCGCTTGAAAACCGCCGCACGAGCCTCCCGTCACTGTTGAAAATTTGCAGTTGAATTGGCGCAACCGATTTTTCTTTCAAGCAGTAATCCAGCACCGCGCCATTCGGCGCATTCGCGGCCATCGGCTCATCGTCGGGAATCGGTGTGCTTTGGTCGCTTCCCGAGCGCATGCGATACGCCGTTGCTGGCTGGAAGAGCCATACATCGGCACCGGTTACGGGTGCAGCGATCTGCCGGAGCGGCGTCACGTTGTCCAGAACCCAGAACGAGCGGCCAAACGTCGCAATGACCAAATCGTTTTCATGCACCACCAGGTCGCGCACCGAGGTCAGCGGCAAATTGAGTTCGAGCGACTGCCAGTCGTCGCCATCATCGAACGAAACGTACACGCCCCTTTCGGTGCACGCGTACAGCAACCCTTTGCGAGAGCTGTCCTCGCGCACACAATTCAAAAAGCTGCCATCCGGGATCCCGTTCGAAATGCGCTGCCAGCTCTTCCCGAAATCCCGCGTGCGGTAAAGGTACGGCTGATAGTCTTCCAGCCGGTGCCGATCCACCGCCGCGAAGGCTGTTCCTGGGTCGGTATGCGAAGCTTCGATGTGTGTCACCTTGCTCCAGGGCGTCAATTCTTTCGGCGTGACGTTCTGCCAGTTTTTTCCTTCGTCCTGCGTTAGCTGAATCTGTCCGTCGTCCGTTCCCGCCCAAATCTCTCCCTCCTTCACGTACGACGGTCCAATGGTGTAAATCACGCCGCGCCGTTTTCCTTTCGGAGCATCCGCTGCCGTTACCGGATCCAGATTTGCCGGCGCGCCGGGGTCTTCACGCGTTAAATCAGGGCTAATGGCTTGCCAGGAGCTTCCCCCATCCTCCGTGCGAAACAGAATCTGCGACCCGAAGTAAAGGACGTGCGCATTGAGCGGCGAAAAGACCAGCGGGAGCGTCCACGTGCGCCGGAACGAGCCGGTTTGCGCAATCGTCGGCGGCATCTCTTGGATCTGATCGTTGCCGAGATCCTGACGCGCCACGAATCCGCCGAAGATCACTCCTGGGTTTAGCGGATCGGGTGCTATATATCCGTTTTCATCGCCCGCCTCGAGCGGCCGCCAATCATGAAGGTTCAGAAAACGGTACTTGCTGGCGCTGGCGGTGGCCGCGGGCCCGCTGTCCTGCTGCGCTCCGTACACCCAATAGGGAAACTGATTGTCGGTCGCGACGTGATAAAACTGCCCCGTCGCCTGGTTGAGCCACGAGCTCCACGTCTCGCCTCCGTTGTGCGTCACGACCGCCCCTTGGTCGCAACTCAGAACCATGCGCTTAGCATCATCTGGATCAATCCAAAGTTCGTGATAGTCCGGTCCCGTTGGATCGCCTTTGAACACGGCGAAGCTCTTTCCCCCGTCGACCGACCGATAGATCGAAGTATTCGGCACATACACGATGTCCGGGTTTTTCGGATCGACGGCAACTTCGTTGAAGTACCAGCCCCTCCCCCAAATCCGGCGGTCTTTTGAAACTTGCTGCCAAGTCTGTCCGCCATCGTCCGAGCGGTATAGCCCGCCCTGTTTGGCGTCCACAATGAGATAAATCCGCTTGGGATTGCTGGGCGCAAACGCAATGCCCATCCGCCCCAGTCCATCCGAGGGCAATCCTTGCCCGTTCACCGGTTGCCAGTGATCTCCGCCGTCATTCGAGCGATACAACCCGCTTCCTGGGCCGTTCGAGGGTGGGTAAACGCTCCACGGGGGACGGCGCGTCTGCCACAGCGCGGCGTAAATCGTCTTCGTATTGCCCGGATCGAACGCCAGGTCAATTGCGCCGGTGTTTTCGTCGTGAAACAGCACTTTCTGCCAGTGCATGCCTCCATCTTTCGAGCGGAAAACGCCGCGCTCCTGGTTCGGCCCGTAAGCGTGCCCCAGCGCCGCCACAAACACGCGGTTTGCATCGCGGGGATCCACCAGGATCCTTGCAATTTGTCGCGTGTCGCTCAATCCCATCTGCTTCCATGTGTTTCCCGCGTCGGTCGACTTGTACATCCCATTTCCTACCGAAATGGACGACCGCATGTCGGCCTCGCCCGATCCCACGTAAATTACGTTCGCATCCGAGGGCGCAACCGCAATCGCTCCAATCGAGGCAACCGGTTGCGAGTCAAAAATCGGCTTCCACGTTCGTCCCGCGTCGTTGGTCTTCCACACTCCGCCGCCAACTGCGCCGAAATAATAAGTCTCGGGCTGGCCGCGCACACCGGTCACCGCCAGCACGCGTCCTCCGCGAAATGGCCCGATCAACCGCCAACGCAGTTCTTGAAACAGTTTTTGGTCGACCTGTTTCGGTGGGTCCTCCCCAGCCATCAGTCGCACGGATGCTTCGGCAAGCAGCAGGGAGAGAAAGGCAGCAACAACGGCGCACAGTTTCAAAGTCGGCTCCAAAAGTGATGTAGCCTTCCAAACGAGTGTCGAGTATATCCCACCGGCGCAAAAGCACACCGCTACACAAGTCTGCAAGTCTGCCGTTCCAGGTTGCCGGAAGCGTCGGCCTTGCAAATTGCTTCTGCAAACTAACTTACGATAGAAGCTAACTCATTGGTGGGAACACATGCGGGTCTTTGCTCGAAATCGTTCACAAGCCAATGAGATTCATGCGCGAGCGCGGGAGCCTATGCCGTTTCGAGTTCTTCGATCTTCTCCGGAAAGACGGGCTTGGCGCGGAGGACATTTAGTTTGCCGCTGACGAGGTAAACTAGGAATCCCGCAGCGATAATCAGCGCCCCAAACAAAAGTCCGTTCATCCCCAGGAGAGTTTCGTGGTCGCTCTCTGCCACCGCAAGCAGGAGCAGCAGCAAAGGAAACACGCCGGTCAGGATCGCACCGGTCAGACCACCAGGAACGCGAAAGCCCCGTTTGAGCCCCGGCTCCTTGATGCGCAGCACGACCAGCGTCACGAACTCCAGCATCAGACTTGCGCCGTAAAGCATGATGTCCAGCGTGACGAGCCGCTTGAATCCCAGCCCGAGGCACAATGCCCAGCACGCTGCGCAAACCACGATCGCGAGCCACGGCGTGTTCGTCCGTTTGCCTGTTTTGGCGAACGCTTTCGGGAGCATGCCATCCCGAGCCATTGCCAGGGGCAAACGCGAGTAGCTCATCACCAGCGCGTTGAACATTCCGAACCCGCTCATCATTCCGCCAAGCACTATCAGGAATCGCAGCCATTCGAATCCTCGGACGGTTCCGCCAAGTGTTCCCGCCACGGTGGCCCACGAGCCATCTTCCGCGAAACGGGCGGAGGGGGCGCCGGCCAGATACATGGCTGCAAAAGGCAGCACATAGCTCAGCGCAACCAGAATGACCGTGGCGATCATCGCCCGAGGATAGGTTCGCTGCGGCCGCTCGACTTCCTGCGCGATGGTCGACGCGTTGTCCCACCCCATGTAATTCCACATCGCCACCAGCACGCCACCAACCAAGCCAAGCCCGGTTATCGAGGGTGCTGCGTGGGGATCTGCGAAGGTACCCGTTTTGAAAGGCGCCAAAAGGACAACCAGCGCAAACGGCGCTGACAGCAGGAAAAACAGCCACAGCGATGTCAGTCCCACCACGCGAATCCCGGCGACGTTTAACGCAGCACAGGTCGCCACGACCAACAGACCAGCATAGATTCCGTGATTCCCGACGCCGAACCATGGCGACATCTGCTTTAGATAAAACACAAACAGAGTCGGGTAAATCGCCATGTCAAAAATGCTTGCCGCCAGGGACAACCAAGCTTCCTGAAATCCCCAGAAGTTCCCCATTGCGCGCCGTACCCAGGCGTAGTAGCCGCCCGCAGCCGGCAACGCGCTCGACAGTTCTCCGATCATGAACGCCGTCGGCAGGCTCCAAAACACGGGTAGCAACAGTAGGATCAGGATCCCGCGGCCATACCCCGCGCCATGAATGATTTCTTCCGTCCCGTAGGTGCCGCCGGACACCATAAAGAATGTCGCTGCCACGAGAGGCCAGAGCGTGAGTTTGGCGATGGACCTTTTTGTTATTGGGGCTACGCGGGAAGGGAACTCGGCCGGAAGCGATATTGAACTCAATTCTTACTCTCGTCCTCCTCAACGAACATCGCTCTCGTCGCTCCGGTGAAGCGAGTTCGCACGTGCAGAATACAGGAGTCCTCTCCGCATGCAAGAGAAAAATGCATGCGGCCAAGATTTTTTTGAGCCTCTCGCCCAGAAACTTACTCTCGACGTTCACGCGGGCCAACCGCCTGCCGGCTGGCGCTGCATGCTAGACTGCTCGTTTGCGTTTGCCGTCGCGCTTCATCCATTCCTAAAGGAGCGTTCGAATGGCGCTGCCCTCGCGTGCCGCTTTTTCCGTACTCTGTCTGGTGCTGGTACCTGCTTTCCTAGTTCTGGCCGAGCAGCCCCCTCGAACCCCTCGCCCCATCAGCATTGACGACTACTTTCAGATCCGTGTGGTCAGCGACCCCGATCTGAGCCCCGAAGGGGGATTCGTTACCTATACGGTCGAATCTCGCCTGCTCAAAGAGGATAAGAACGAAGATCGCATCTGGATGGTGCCCACGGCGGGCGGCGAAGCCGTCCCTCTCACGGCGGCTGGTGCCTCCTCGTCTCACGCGCGCTGGAGCCCCGATGGCAAGTCCATTGCTTTTCTCTCCGCTCGAAACGAGGGCAACACGCAGGTTTGGCGGCTGCCGCGCCTGGCAGGTGAAGCCGAGCGCCTCACCGACACGCCCCAGGACGTTGAAGATTTCGCCTGGTCTCCCGACAGCCGGCGCCTTGTTTTAGTTCTCCGCGACCCCAGCGCCGAGGACCTCGAGACGGCGAAAGAGAGGAAAGACCGGGCCGCCGTCAGCCGAGAAAAGCGCAAGGTGCAAAAGCCCCGGGTGATCGACCGCCTGCAGTTCAAAATGGATGAAATCGGCTACCTTGACCGCCGCCGTACCCACTTGTACGTATTCGACTTAGCGGCAAAAACGCTGACACAAATCACCTCTGGCGACTTCGACGATTCCGAGCCCGCTTGGTCTCCGGATGGCAGGTCCATCGCCTTTAGCAGCAATCGCTCCCAGCCCGACCCAGACGCGACCTATGACATCAACATTTGGGTCGTGCGCGCCGACACCCATGAGAAGGAAGCTCATCTCACGCAGATCACCACCAATCCTGGCGCGGACACCGCTCCCAGTTGGTCGCCGGACGGCAAGTGGATCACCTATGTCACCCAACTTGACCCGCACCTCTCTGACTACGCCGTGCGGCACGTCGCCGTCGCGCCCGCCACCGGCGGCTCCGCCAAAGTCCTTACACTCACGCTCGACCGCAACGCGGACGAGCCGCACTGTTCCTCCGACGGAAAGATCTTTTTCATCGCGGACGACGATGGAGCTCTACGGCTATACACTGTGAACCCCACCACGGGCGCCATCACCTTTGGCGACGGCGAGCGCGGGGAGCGGCCTTCGGTCGGCAGGCGCCTGACGGTCAACGGCTATTCCATCGGCAACGGTTCCACAGGCAACATCGCCGCACAAATCTCCACGCTCGACCACCCTGACGAGATTTTCTCCGTCATCGGCGGCAAGCTCACCCAAATCACGCACATGAACGACGCCCTGATGAACCAGCTCAAGCTTTCCCACGGGGAATATGTCCACTTCAAAAGCAAAGACGGGACTACCGTCGCCGGCTATCTGTACAAACCGCTCGACTATGTCCCCGGCAGGAGATACCCCACGATTCTTCGGCCCCACGGCGGGCCGGTCTGGTCCTATTACGCCGAATTTGACCATCTGCCGCAGCTTTGCGCGGCCAACGGGTATGTCGTCCTTTACCCGAACCCGCGCGGGTCCAGCGGCTATGGGCAGAAGTTCGCGCAGGCCATTTGGGCCGAGTGGGGCAATAAGGACTTCCAAGACGACATGGCCATGGTGGACTACGCCATTGAGCAGGGAATTGCGGACCCGGCAAAACTTGCCGTCGGTGGCTGGTCCTATGGCGGTATCTCGACCGATTTCATCATTACGCAGACCGACCGCTTCAAAGCCGCCATTTCGGGCGCAGGCAGCGCCTTCTTCGCGAGCTTTTATGGCCACGACGAGTACCAGCGCGATTATGAAACCGAACTCGGCCACCCCTGGGAGAATAAGGCCGTCTGGGAAAAGCTGTCGCCGTTCTATCGCGTAAACAACATCACCACGCCGACGCTGTTTATGGGCGGAGATATCGACTGGAACGTTCCCATCCTCGGCAGCGAGCAGATGTATCAGGCGCTCAAAAGGCTGGGCCGCACCACCGAACTTGTCGTCTACCCGGGCGAATACCACGAATTCAAGACGCCTTCGCACATCAAGGACCGACTCGAGCGTTACCTCGCCTGGTACAACCACTACGTCAAAGGCGACTCCGCCCCCGCTCGGCCGGTTTCCGCCGCGCAATCGGGAGAGTAGAACAAAGGCGGCTAGTCCATGCCCGCTCGTCTGTTTTCCAGCGCCACGCGGGGAATCCTCTGTTAAACTCGCTCCCGTTTTCGAAACATCCTCTTTTTTTAGGAGCGACTTAAATGAAGAATCGGTTCGCCAGCGTCATTCTTTTCCTGCTCGCAATTCCAACGCCGGCCCTGGCTCAGGAGTCTCGACCAAGGACGCCGCGCGCGATCACCATTGACGACTTTTTCCAGATTCGGGATGTGTCGCAGCCGGAGATCAGCCCGGATGGCCAATGGATTGCCTACGCGGTTCGCACGAGAATGCTGAAAGAGGACAAGAACGAGCAGCGCTTGTGGATGATCTCAACGCACGGCGGCGACGCGATTGCGATGACGGCGGAAGGCGTCTCCTCCGGTAATCCGAGCTGGAGTCCTGATGGAAAGTATTTATCGTTTCTCTCGGCGCGCGACGGCGGCAAGCCGCAAGTGTGGCTGCTCGACCGCCGTGGCGGTGAAGCCGTTCGCCTGACCGACACCGTCCAAGGCGTTGATGATTTCGAGTGGTCTCCCGACAGCACACGACTCGTGCTCATCCTGCGCGATCCCAAGCCCGAAGACATCGAAGCCGCCCGGAACCGGGAAAAGCCTGTTCCAGCGACACCACCCAAACCGAAGACGCCGCCCCCGTTGGTCATCGACCGACTGCAATTCAAACGTGACACCGTTGGCTACCTGGATCGCCGCCGCACGCATCTCTACGTGTTCAATGTGCCTGCAAAAACGACGACGCAAATCACTTCCGGCGATTTCGATGACAGCGAGCCGGCCTGGTCGCCGGATGGCAAGTCACTCGCCTTTAGCAGCAACCGCACGCCGGACGCCGATGCTAACTACAAGTCTCACATTTGGGTCGTTGCCGTCGACAATGCCGATAAGGGCGCGCACCTCACCCAGCTCACGCCGGATCCCGGCCCCGACTCGGCGCCCGCCTGGTCCCCTGACGGCAAATGGATTGCATATGTCACCGAGCTGGATCCGCATCTTTTCTATTACAATACCCGCCATTTGGCCGTCATTCCTGCAAGCGGAGGCCAGCCAAATGTCCTTACTCGTTCCTTTGACCGCAGCATTCGCCGCCTGCGTTTTTCGAATGACAGCAAGTACATCTACTTCACGGCGGAAGACGACGGGACCCAGAATCTGTGCCGCATCCCTGTCGGCGGCGGGGAAATCACGCGCCCCATTGGCGGTCGCTTGGCAGTCGGAACATATTCCCTCGGCAAAGACGATTCCATTGCTGCGCAAATCGGTACGATCGATCGTCCCGACGAAATCTTTTACCTCTCAAACGGCGCTAATGAGCCAACGCGTCTCACGAAAACCAATGACGCCCTGTTCGAGCAACTGCGTCTCGCGCAAGCAGACTACGTACACTTCAAAAGCAAGGACGGCACCACCGTCGCCGGGTATTTGTACAAGCCCCTCGATTACACGCCGGGAAAGAAAGTCCCGACATTGCTGAATCCTCACGGCGGACCGGTGGGCCAATACGCTGCCGCCTTCTACCATCTGGCTCAACTGTATGCCGCCAACGGCTACGCGGTTCTGCTCCCGAATCCGCGCGGCTCTTCGGGCTACGGCCAGAAATTCTGCGCCGCAATCTATGCCGACTGGGGCAACAGGGATTATCAGGACGACGTGGCAATGGTGGACTACGCCGTTGCCCAGGGCATTGCCGACCCCGACAGGCTCGGCGTGGGTGGGTGGTCCTATGGCGGCATCTCGACGGATTTCATTATTGCTCAGACCCAGCGCTTCAAAGCCGCCATCTCCGGCGCGGGCGTTGCCCTTATCGCCAGCTTCTACGGTCACGACCACTACCAGCGCGATTACGATATCGAACTCGGCCATCCTTGGGACAACAAAGCCGCATGGGACAGAATTTCACCGTTCTATCGTGTCGCTAGCATCACCACCCCCACGTTATTCATGGGCGGTGACATCGATTGGAACGTGCCGATTCTGGGCAGTGAGCAGATGTACGAAGCCATGAAGACGCTTGGGCGCACGACCGAACTCGTCGTATACCCAGGCGAATATCACGGTTTCACTATTCCATCGCACATCAAGGACCGTATGGAGCGCTTTATGGCGTGGTACAACCACTACGTCAAAGGGGACTCCGCTCCGGCGCACCCACCTGGGCAGCCGACGACGGCGTCCAAGCCGGCCGACTCCAATGGCGTGACATGACGATCCGGAGTCAGTTCAATCGACTACGCCCCAGCGGAACTCGCGGTTCAGACTCCTATCGAGGCGCGGTTGTTGAAGAAAAGAAGGGCGGGAGACCACCACCCATCCTATTGGACGGCTGTGCTTTCAAAACCCATACGCTGGTTGAATGATGGGCGGTTACACAAATCGTTGTGAGAAGCCGGTGGGCAGGGGATGGAAATTGCTCCGGGAATGAAACAAATGCCGATAGCAATCTCTTCCGTGATAGACAGGTCCGGACGATTCCTTTCTGGACGTCAAAAAGATCGCTTATATGGCCATGGGTATGGCCGATGAAGCCTGGATCACCTCGATGGGAGGGTGAGATGTTTTACAAATCCACTGTTGCGTTTGCTGCTCTTCTCCTAAGTGCGCTTCCCGCCAACGCCCAGCAGTCTTTCACCGTCGGGACCGCCTCTGCTGCACTTGGACAAAAAGCCACGGGCTACCTTGAAGTGCCCGCGGGCGTGGATGCGGGCACGAATATTCCTGTGGTGGTCGTGAACGGGGCGAAACCCGGCAAAGTGCTCGCGCTCGTTTCGGGAGCGCATGGCACGGAATACGTGTCCATCATCGCCATTGAAAAACTCATCGCAAAGCTAGATCCCGGGCAGCTCACGGGAACGGTCATTCTCGTTCCGCTCGTCAACATCGCCTCGTTTGAGCAAAAAGTTCCGCACGTCAATCCCATCGATAACAAAAGCATGAACCGCTTTTATCCGGGCAAAGCCGACGGCACGCAGACCGAGCGCGCGTCTGATCTCATCACCAAGCAAATCGTCGACCGTTGTGACTACCTCATCGACTACCACGGCGGCGATCTCGACGAGAGTCTGCGGCCGTACGCGTATTGGGGGCCAACGGGGCACTCTGAGCAAGACCGCGTCTCCAAGGAAATGGTTCTCGCCTTCGGCCTCGACCACATCATTATCTGGAGCGAGCGGCCCACCGATCCTAACGCCACGCGCTATCTCGACAACACGGCCACGGTCCGGGGCAAGCCATCCATCGTAGTCGAGGCAGGCCACGCCGGAACGGTCGAAACCGACGACGTCAACCTTCTCGTCGACGGCACGCTCGGCACCATGCGCTCTCTTAAAATGCTGCCGGGCGAACCACGATTCATCGAAAATCCGGTTTGGATTGAAAAGCTGTCTGACGTTCTCGCCGACGGTCCTGGAATCTGGTATCCGCTGGTCAAGCGAGGCACATATGTTTCTGCGGGAATGAAACTCGGCACCATCACCGACTATTTCGGAAAAGTCATCGCCGAGCCGCGCGCTCCGGTTTCCGGAGTCGTGCTCCACGTCAACGCCGTGCCTTCCTTGAAAAAAGGTGACAACATCGCCGACTTGGGAGTCGTGGCCGCGCACACTCCCTAGCCGCCGGGCGCCGCATCTCTCTCTTTCGGTTGAAACCACTCAAAAACGACTGAGGCCCCGCGCGCACATGTTTCTATCCTGCCTGGTTGTCTCCATCCTCACAGCCGTCCTTACGTTCGCGGTGATAGGTGCTATCGGTGTGGCCCTTCAAGGGGACAAGTTCGGAGAAGACTCGTTTGACGAATCCCGTTATTTTCCATCATGCTAATTTCCTTCGGGCCGAGCGTGCTGTTCCTGTACAAGAAACGCCTCGACACCTATTTAAGTCGGTGATCAGCTTAGCGCCCAAAATATAAGCGGCGCCCGCACCCTCGCGAAGCGCCGCTTTCTCCACTTCAAGAATTCGCACGGATTAGTTCTTGCTCGCTACCGCCTCGTGGTGATCTTCCCGCGGAGTCATGGAGACGACGATGTACTCGCGTTCCTTGTCATCGCCTTCAGTCACTTTCAAGATTAGCTTGTCCTTGTGCAGCCGAAATTGCGCGGTTTCGCCGATAGGCAGCAACGCTGGATGCTTGTCATCTTTCGGGCGGATGCGATAAACCACCTTCTCGCCTTGCAGCACGTATTCCTGGCAGAGTACTTCCTGGGTCTTTTTGCTCTGTGAATCGGTCCCCAGAAGCTCGCCAGTCACGGACTTCCCGCCCTTTTCCTGCATGCCGCAAGGAGCCGAATCCATCCGCAGCAAAGTTCCCTTTTGATAGTCCTCGTGCTCTTTCGCCGCACAGACCTCGGCAAGCAATAAACAGCCTACGAGCGCGCACAACTTGGTGTTCATAAGCTTGTCCCCTTCCTCACAAAATAAGGGAGCCGACCAAGCCAGAAAATAGCCCGAAGGTCCCCCTGTGCTCAATCCGTTAAGCGGGGCCGCGCTCCAGAGCAAATTTCGATTACTCTTAAAGACTGGGGGACGCCTTCATGCTGGCATGGGCTGGGCTTTTTGGCTTGTCTGTCCTTGTGGTGGGTTTAGTCCTTTTGTTTCTATGGCATCCGCGAATGGGCGAGTTGTTTCACCGGCACGTCCGTGATCGTCCCAAGCGCCGCTTATTCCTTGCAGCGGTCGGGTTCTTCCTAACCTTAGCCCTGGCGCGGGGTGCGGCTTATGCCGCGGCGCGGGGGATTGCCCCATTTCATTACATCTACATCCGCGGCACCCACGTGCATCACCTGGTTTGGGGGATTTTGTTGCTGTTGGCGGTCGGGTTTTGCTGGTTAATCGAGGTCGGGACCGGGGACAGGGCTTCCTCTCTGTTTGCGAGCCGCCTGATGTCGCTGCTTTACGGGGTCGGAGCCGCCCTTACACTGGACGAATTTGCACTCTGGCTCAACCTGCAGGACACCGTGTATTGGACGCGCGAGGGCCGCGCCAGCCTTGATGCAGTTTTGCTTTTTGGCGCCGCGCTGCTCATCGGCATTTGGGGCCGCGGCTTCCTCAAGGCCCTCCCGGGAGAAATCTTTCGCTCTGGCAGGAAAAAAGTGTGAGAACTGCCACTGGAGTCTGGTGCTTGTGCCACCGCTCGCGCAGCCGGGTGCATTTTCCTTTGTCCTCGAGGGCAATGACGAAGATTCCATTTAACTTTGTCCTGAGTCCCCGAGGCGCGATTACAAACGAAGCCCGCCATCGGGCAATGCCTTGCTCGCTCGCCACACTTTTGCACAGTCATGCACACCTTTCCACAGGCAAGATTTCAAAAACATCTTGCAAAGAAAAAACGGTGGGCTTAGTCTCCCTCCCAGATTGAGCCGGGAAGCCTTAAAAACTTTGCGGCACAATTGAAAGAGGGCGCAGTTGCTTAACGGCGGCTGCGCCCTCAATCTTTTGAGCCATGCTGCGCCTTTCCGGCAGCCCCCGCTTGTCAAGTGCTCCCGCAGATTTGCTCCCGTCTGTTCGGCAGAGTATGCTCTCCGATTTCGGGGAGGTGCCGGATGCGTTGCTTCGGTAGGAGGCTTACAGCGGGAAATTGGTTCTTTCGGGGAGCATTGGTCGGACTCATCTTTTGCTGGACTTTCCTTCGACCGGCGTTTGCGCGCCATTCCCACGACGCGCTCCCACCTTCCGATCTGCAGGCCGAGCCAACCTTCGACCAGAAGCTGTTTGGCGAGATGCGCTGGCGCTGCATCGGGCCGTTTCGCGGTGGCCGCACCGTAGCAATCTCTGGCGTGGCAAGACAGCCTAGCGTTTTTTACATGGCGGCCGTCAACGGTGGCGTCTGGAAAACCACTGACTTCGGGAATACCTGGAATCCTATTTTTGACGACCAGCCTACCGGTTCGGTGGGGGCGCTGGCCGTGGCACCTTCCGACCCGAATGTCATTTACGTCGGCAGCGGGGAAGGTTTGCAGCGGCCGGACCTGGCGACCGGCGACGGTGTCTATAAATCCGCTGACGCGGGAAAAACTTGGACGCACCTTGGGTTGCGCGATGCACGGCAAATCGCCGCGATTCTTGTCGATCCGCAAGATCCGAACCGCCTTTTTGTTGCGGCCTTGGGGCATCCGTACGGCCCGAACGCCGAGCGAGGAGTTTTTCGCTCGACCGATGGAGGTCAGACGTTCCAGAAAGTTTTGTATAAGGGCGAAAACACGGGCGCAGCCGATTTGGCGTTTGATCCGTCGAACCCACGGACAATTTACGCGACCCTGTGGGCCGCTCGGGTCGCGCCCTGGGAGATTCGCAGCGGCGCGTCGTTTATTACCGCAGGCAGCGGCATTTTCAAATCGACCGATGGGGGAGGGAACTGGCGTCCGCTGACGAAAGGCTTGCCCGGCGCGGATGAAGGATTGAGCCGCATCGGCATCGCCGTGGCGCCGAGCGAGCCGAGCCGTATTTATGCCTCGGTGGAAGCCAACAAAAATGGCGGCGTGTACGTTTCGAATGACGCCGGCGAAACCTGGAGGCTCATCAACTCGGATCATCGGATTGGGGGCCGCGGTCCGGGGGCGATGGGAATCGCGGTTGCGCCGGACAAACCCGACGTTGTTTACGTTGCGAATACGACCACCTGGAAATCCACCGACGGAGGGAAGACGTTTGTGGGTTTCAAGGGAGCGCCAGGGGGAGACGATTACCAGCGCATCTGGATTAGTCCGGAGAATCCACGGATTATCGCGCTCTCCAGTGACCAAGGCGCAGTCGTCAGCGTGAATGGCGGCGAGACCTGGAGCAGTTGGTACAACCAGCCCACCGCGCAGCTTTATCACGTCACGACGGACAATCGCTTTCCCTATTGGGTGTATGGCGCGCAGCAGGAAAGCGGTTCGGTAGCGACGCTGAGTCGCAGCGACTTCGGTGAAATTACCTTTCGCGACTGGCGACTGCCGGGCATTTTCGAGTACGGCGCCATCGCCGTCGATCCACTCGATCCGAACATTCTCTATGGCGCGTGGCTGACGCGCACCAAACAGGACATCAGTGAATACGCGCAGGTCGCTCCCGAGCCGATTCGCCGCGGCGAATATCGCTACGTGCGGACGCTCCCGGTGGTCTTTTCACCGCTCGAACCGCACACGCTGTATTTCGCCGCCAACGTGCTCTTCAAAACCACCGACGCGGGGAACAGTTGGCAGGTTATCAGTCCGGACTTGACCCGCGAAGCATATGAAGTTCCCGCGAACCTTGGCGTCTTTGCCGCGAGCGATCCGGAGAAAGGGAAACATCGTGGCGTTATCTATGCAGTCGCGCCTTCCTTCAAAGAAGCGAATACGATTTGGGCGGGCACCGACGACGGGTTGATTCACATCACGCGGGACGGCGGAAAATCCTGGCAAAACGTGACCCCGGCACAGCTAAAGCCCTGGAGCAAGGTTTCGATCATCGAAGCTTCGCATTTCGAGGCAGGCACGGCCTACGCGGCGATCAATTCTTTCCGGCTGGACGATTTGCGGGCGCACATTTACCGCACGCGGGATTTTGGGAAAACCTGGGAGGAAATCACCCGAGGTATTCCCGACGGAGGCGCGAGCAACGTCGTACGCGAAGATCCCGGGAGAAAGGGATTGCTGTTTGCGGGCACGGAAGGGTCCGTCTACGTTTCCTTCGACGACGGCGATGACTGGCAGCCGCTCGAACTCAACCTCCCGCACACCTCCATGCGCGACCTGGCGATTCATGGAGATGATTTGATTGTTGCCACGCACGGACGCTCGTTCTGGATTTTGGATGACATCACGCCGCTGCGGCAATGGAGGGCCGAGATTGCCAAGGCCAGCGCGCATCTGTTTGCTCCGGGGACGGCGATTCGTTTTCGCTGGAACCGCAATCCAGACACGCCGTTGCCTCCCGAATTCCCGGCAGGGAACAATCCGCCGGATGGAGCGATCATCGACTACTACTTGGCGTCGCCGTCGAGGAATCCCGTGACACTGGAAGTTGTGGACGACCAGAATCACGTGGTGCGGAGCTACTCGAGCGCGGACAAACCCGAACCGCTGGAAAAGATTGCCAGGGAGAATCCCATCCCCATCTACTGGGTGCGGCCAACGCAGATTCTTTCTGCAGAGGCGGGAATGCATCGGTTTGTTTGGGATGTGCACTACCCGCCTCCCCAAGCCCTGGAGCCCGAATTTCCCATTTCCGCGATTTATCACAATACGCCGAAATACCCGCTGGGCGCGTGGGCGTTGCCGGGGAATTACACGGTGAAGCTCACGGTGGACGGAGAGACCCACACGCAACCGCTGGTTGTGAAAATGGACCCGCGCATCACCACCTCTTTATCGGACCTGCAAAAGCAGTTTCGAATGGAAAGCGGTTCGCTCGAAGGCATGAATCAGTGCTACGAAGCACTGGCGCAAGTTCGCTCCGTGCGCGCGCAATTGAAAGAGTTGGCTGCAAAAGCAAGGAGTGGCAGACTCGGAGAGGCCATCGCGGCGTTGGACAAGAAAGCCGCAGAACTGGAAGGTGCGGCGCAAGGCAGTTTCTACGGCTTGCCGCCGCGCGGAAAACATCGCGAGGATTTTTCCACGCTCAACCAGCATTTTGCAAGCATACTGGCCGTTGCCGACAGTGCCGATGCGGCGCCGACGACGCAGGCTTCGGCGGTGTTTGCTGAACTGACAACCGCGCTCGAGTCCCTGCGATCTGGTTGGAAAGACGCGAAAGAGCAGGATATTCCGGCGTTGAACAAACAGTTGAAGAGCGCCAGACTCTCTGAAGTCGAGACCGGCAAACCGCCATCAGAGAGCCCTTCGGCTAACCCCGATGCGGACGACCGGCCATGAGAAACAGAGCAAAAAGGAGGACGTGGACGCTGATGATAAGCAAGAACGACATTCGGGCCGCAGTCGGTCTTGCGTTTCTATTGATTGTGCAAATCCAGGCGGCGCGGATTTCGTTCGCCGAGGAGCTTCCTCCCTCCCTGTATTCGGAAATGGAGTGGCGAATGATCGGGCCGTTTCGCGCGGGCAAAGTGAACGGAGTCGCTGGCGTACCGGGAAACCCGGCCATCTATTTTATGGGCGCGGATGGCGGTGGCGTGTGGAAGACCGCGGATGGCGGCGTAACGTGGAAACCGATTTTTGATGGAGGGTTCGCTGCATCGATTGGCGCAGTTGTTGTGGCGCCATCGAATCCGAACATTCTTTATGTGGGAACGGGAGTGAACACGATTTATGGCGACGTTTCCTACGGAAACGGCGTTTACCAGTCGACAGACGGCGGGGAAACGTGGCGGCACGTGGGCTTGGAGGATTCAAGACACATCGCGCGCATCCTGGTGGATCCTCGAAACCCCGACATTGTGCTGGCGGCGGCGATCGGCGACGGCTACGGGCCGAATGAGGAACGCGGTGTTTTCCGGTCTGCGGATGGCGGGAAGAATTGGACTAAGGTTTTGTTCCGGGACAACACGACCGGCGCGGTCGACCTCTGTTTTGAGCCGGGTAATCCGAAAGTAGTCTTTGCAACCTTCTGGCATGTGATCTGGAAGCCGGACGTGCGGGATCAGCCGTTCGAACCGGGCAGCGGGCTGTACAAATCGAAGGATGGGGGAGTCACTTGGACCCAGATCAAGGGAAATGGGCTTCCGACGGAAAACTGGGGGCGTTCTGGCGTGGCGGTGGCGCCGGGGACGCGCGGGCAGCGGGTGTACTTGATTATCGAAGCAAAGGAAAAAAAAGGCGGTCTGTTCCGCTCGGATGACGGCGGGGCAAGCTGGCGCAAGATAACCGAAGATCCGCGAATCGAAACATTCTGGTACATGGGCGAGATTTTCGTGGACCCGAGAAATCCAGACGTCGTTTATGTACCGCTGCAGAATTTCTACCGATCGACAGACGGGGGAAAGAGTTTCACGGCGATAAAAGGCGCCCCCGGCGGAGACGATTACCACACCATGTGGATCGATCCGACGAATCCACAAAGGATGATTTTGGGGACAGACCAAGGCGCAACCATCAGCATGAACGGCGGCGAGACTTGGAGTCCATGGTACAACCAGCCCACCGGGGAATTTTACAGAGTCGCCACCGATCACCGTTTCCCTTACTGGGTTTATGGACCGCAACAGGACAGCGGCACGGCGGCAATCGCGAGCCGCGGCAACAATGGGCAAATTACGGTGCGAGATTGGTATCCGGTTGGCCCGGGAGAAAGCGGCTATACGATTCCCGATCCGTTGGATGCGGATGTGGTTTACAACGCCGGACCCGCCGGCAGCGTGGTTCGGCTTTCCAAGACCACCGGCCAAGTACGGGATATTTCCCCGGCGCCCATTCCGCAAGGAAGCAAGTACCGTTTCAACTGGACCATTCCCATGGTTTTTTCGCCGCAGGATCCACACCTTCTCTATCTGGGTACGCAATTCCTGATGAACTCGAGCAATGCGGGCACGAGTTGGGACGAAATCAGTCCTGACCTGACGCGTGTTCGCGCGGAAGAAAAGGACACCAAGAAGCGCCGCGGCACGATCCTGACGATTGCGCCCTCGCCCGTGAAAGAGGGCGTGATTTGGGTGGGGACGGACGACGGGAACATCCAAATCACGAAAGACCGCGGAAAGACCTGGAAAAACGTGACGCCCGCAGCCATCACGGAATGGAGCACGGTCGGGATCATCGAAGCGTCGCACTTCGACACCGGGACGGCGTACGCCGCGGTAAATCGCAACAGTCTCGATGACCTTCGGCCGCATATTCTTCGCACGCGCGATTATGGAGAGACCTGGCAGGAAATTGTCAGCGGAATCGGCGAAAAAGATTTCGCGCGTACCGTGCGGGAAGATCCGGTGCGAAAAGCGCTGCTTTATGCCGGAACGGAGAGGGGCGTGTACGTCTCGTTCGACGACGGCGACCACTGGCAAACGCTCCGGCTGAACATGCCCGTGGTATCCATTCACGACCTAGCGATTGAACAAGATGATTTGGTGGCCGCGACGTATGGACGCTCGTTCTGGATTCTGGATGATATAACGCCGCTGCGGCAGGTGAATCCCAGCCTGGCATCCGGCGGAGTGCATCTGTTTGCGCCGAGGACTCCGATCCGCGTACGGCGCGATGAAAACCAAGACACGCCGCTGCCGCCAGAGGTTCCAACGGGGAAGAATCCACCAGATGGCGCCATCCTTGATTATTATCTGCCGCCGAATTTTTCCGGAGACGTTCAGGTGGACATCCGCGACGAGGCCGGCAATCTGGTGCACAGCTACTCGAGCGCTCCGCTTCCAAAGGAAGGAGGTGAACTACCTTTCTTCGCGGAATCTTGGCTCGCGCATCCGCAACCGCTCTCGAAGTCCGCAGGGATGCACCGGTTTGTTTGGAATCTGCGGTATACCAATCCGCCGGCGGTTCACGTGCAATCGCCTTACAACTATCCGATTGCAGCAATTATGGGTGCGACACCGTTGCCGCCCGAAGGACCGCTGGTTCTGCCGGGGAAATACGAAGTTCAACTGAAAGCGGGAGGGCAAACGCTGCGGGAGTCGCTCGAAGTGAAGCAGGATCCGCGCGTCCATGCCGCGCGAAACGAGTTGGAGAGCGCGCTGGACTTGCAACTGAAGATTTCAACCGTGCTCGGGCGAAACTACGAGGCCTACCGGCAGGTGAAACAATTGTGCGCGCGGCTAGGCGAGCTGCTGAAGCGGCCCAAAGAGGATCCCGTTGCCGTTTCCGCGAAAGCTTTGGAGGAAAAGGTACGGGCTCTCGAAGGTGAGGCCACGCCGATTCTGCAAACGCCCAAAGGCGTGAGCTTGATGGCCGTGAACGACAGCTTGACGGCCTTGATGGCGCTCGTGGATGGAGCGGACTCTGCGCCTTCGGAAGAATCGTTTGCCGCCTTTCACCGGGTGTGCCAGGGCTGGAAGGATCAACTTGCGGCCTGGCAGAAACTCAAGAATAAGGATGTGGAAGCTTTCAACGAGCTGCTCGGAAAGAATAACCTTTCGCCGGTGTCCGCCATGCCCGCGGTGGAGGCTGACACTTCCTGCGGAAATTGAGCGATAGAAAGAGCCATGGCTGTCAGCGCGTTGTAGCTCAGCAGAGGTCCTATTGCCGCGCTCCGGAACAAGGCTAATGGCGCAATCAGGATGGCGGTGAGGCTTTTTGCAGTTCGGACAAATCCGCGAGCACTTCGGCGCTATGGCTGGCCGGGTCGACCTTTAAATACACCTTTCGAATGACGCCTGTGGGATCGATGAGAAACGTGTGCCGCGCGGACAGCCGGGCCACGCCGAGGTTTACTACCGACCCATAACGCTCAGAAAGTTCGCAGTGGGGATCGGCAAGGAGCTTGAAGTGCAGGCCTTCGGCGGCGCAGAACTTGTCGTGCGAAACCTGATCCTGGCCGCTGACGCCGAGAATGGCAGCTTTTTTCCCCTCGTATAGCGCGAGGTCGTGTTGGAAATTGCGCGCTTCCTTGGTGCAGCCGCTCGTGAAGTCCTTGGGATAGAAATACAAAACCACCCATTGTCCTCGAAAATCGCGCAAGCTCGCCGGTTTGCCGTCTTGCGCGTTTAACGTAAAGTCCGGCGCAGGCGTCCCCGGGACGGGTGCCTTCGCCAGGTGTCGTGCGGCACGGACCGCAGCCATTCCCAAAAGCAGCAAGATCGCCGCAACAAAAGCAATAAGAACAGTCAGGATTCTCATTCTGCTCTATTCCTTTTGACTGAACCAGCCAAAGCCCAGACGCAGCTGAACCGTGTTGATGCCGGGATTGGGAGTCGCCAGGCCGGCATTCGAAATATGCATGAAGCGGACCTCCGTGCTGAAGTTGTGCTTGCTCCGCAAAAAATGCAGCCCAACGGCGCCGCTGGTGGTGAAATTGATCCGCGAGGTCCCCGCCGGCACCTGAGTATTGGTGAACAGCGTGCCGCCGCCAATCTCCAAATAAGGAACAACACTTCCATGGGTATCGAACGCCCATTTGAACGCGAACGGATTCACCCCCACGCCGTAAGCGCTGTTTTGTTTTTGAAAGACGAGGAAGGCCGGAACCGCATCAATGGCGTATTCCAACCGGCCTCGAAGAAAACTTGGGCCATGAGGCGCCGTGAGAATCAAACCATAGCGCAAACCGACATTCCAAACACCGTCGCTCGATTGACTGCCGTTGGTGCCGTGGCCTCCGCCAGTCCAAATCTGCACTTCATGCTCGCCTTCGACCGGGCCTGCCTGCGAGTGAGCTAGGGGGACACACTGGAAGAGCGCAAGAGAAAGTAGAACGGAAATGGTTCTTCCCAACGAAGAGTCTCCTTCAAGGCCGCAAAGACACACTAGATCATAGGGGTAAGGGATTTCAAGAGAGCCATCCGGCGCGGGATTCATCATTGTTTCACACGCGCCATTTACTCTTGGCGCAGAGTCCCGAGACAAGGCACGGGCGGGAATCTGAATGGCAATGCGGCGAAACCCGGAAAAACTGGTTTTGGCTCTCCTTATGGGCGCAGGCGGACTTTTGCTCGCGTCACAAGATTTGCGCGCACAGGAGGAGAGGAAAAAACCGGCGCCAACCGACCGCGACGCGCCAACGGAAGCTCCGGATGATCCTCTCCCGACGATGTTCCCACACTTCGAATCGGACCGGCTATGGCTTTCCGGGCAGTCGAATTTTATCTTTCAGACGCATCCTCCCTTTCCTGCGGCGTATAGCTGAGAAAACAGCCTGATTCCCAATCATGAGAAAACCACGTCGTGGGTTTTGACGCTCTACGCCGGCATAAGGTTGAACCATTCCACCGAATTCCTGTTGGACGTCGAGGAAGCGGGAGGAGCGGCGCTCAGCACAGGCCTAGCCCCAGTTTACGAGTTATTTCAAGGGCGCCTCGGAATTAGTTGTTGACCAACGACTTACAG
>QHYH01000154.1 GCA_003223215.1 Acidobacteriota bacterium | reverse complement strand
GACGCAGGAAACTGCGGAAGCGCTGGGCATCTCTATGCCCGCGGTCAAATCAAGATTGTTGCGGGCACGCCTCAAGCTCAGGGAAAAACTGAATCGCCATTTCCGTCAAGGAGCTCCAAATTGAATTGCAAGGGCGTCATCCGCGAGCTGTCGAACTACATCGACGGAGACCTTGATCCTGTCGTGAAGCAGGAACTTGAGCGGCATCTGGAGCATTGCGAAGATTGCACCATGATTGTGGATCAGACCAAGAAGACCATTCAGGTTCTCTGCGATTCTCAACCTGTTTCGCTTTCGGCCGATGTGCGCTCCCGTCTTCACGCGACGCTACGCGAAAAGACAGGTCAAAAGCCAACCTGAAGCAGCGAATTCATGCGAATCCTAGCAATTTCGGGAAGCCTTCGAACGGGCTCATCAAACACCATGCTGCTTCGTGCCGCGGTGGCTTTGGCCCCACAGGCTTTCGAGGTGAGTGTTTACGACGGTCTTGCCACGTTGCCGCACTTTAATCCTGACCTGGATAACGAAGCCGCACCACCCCCAGTGGTCGACTTTCGCTCACAACTGCAGGCCAGTGATGGCGTTTTGATCTCAAGTCCCGAATACGCACATGGAGTTCCTGGGGTGCTGAAAAACGCGCTGGACTGGGTTGTTGCAAGTGGTGAGTTGTATGGTAAGCCCGTCGCTCTTCTCAACGCATCGCCACGCTCGGTCCATGCACAAGCATCCCTTCAGGAAACGCTCACAGTTATGACGGCAAGTCTCATCCCTGAGGCGTCAATCACCGTGCCGCTCCGCAGCAACAAAGTTGATGAAGCGGGCATTATTTCGGACCCCGAAATCTCTCACGCACTGCGTTCTGGATTGGAAGCGTTTGGTCGGGCAATCGATTTGCTCAGAGCCAATGCCGGAAACGGAATGAGATCCGAAACCGGAGCTTCAGCTCTAACTTCCTGAGCCCCAGTAGTTTTCTTGGAGCACTTCGGCTCAGCAATCGCCCTGCTGCCTATGCAGGACCAAGGTTGCAAGATGAGAGTACGTGTCGCCGTCGCTGCGAAGATAGTCACAAGCCCCGACTCTGGTATCATCCCTCAAACTGCTCGGCGGCGCCTTCAGGTCAGTTTTCACGCCCGCTGAGTTTCGCAGTTGGCCAATGCCCGGAGGATATTTATGTCTTGGATTCCGGCCGTTTCGAAAGACCAAGCCAGCCCTGAAGTAAAGCGCATCTATGACTTCCTCGGTGAGAACTGGGGCTTTGTACCCAACTACTTTCTGGCCCTCGGACGCGACCCCCAATTGCTTCAGGACCAGGTGAACCTTTTCACGCACGTTATGTTTGAGCAGCGGGCCCTCCCCAAGCAAATCAAGGAGCAGGTCGCGCTTGTAGTCAGCGGCATCAATTTATCCAACTATTGCCTTGCCGCGCACCTAGAGATTCTCGGTCGGATGGGCATCGAAAAATCCGTGTCGCGTAAGTTAGCTCTCGACTATAAGAGCGCCCCCGTTGAACCTAAGGTCATGGAGCTCTTCCGATTTGCCGATAAGCTCACGCGCCACCCCGCGGACATCGAGAAGCCAGACGTTGATCGTCTCCGCGAAGCGGGGTGGGACGATGCCGCAATTCTGGAGACCGTCCTTGTCGTTTCACTCTACGCTTGCGCGAACCGCTTCTCCGCAGGAATCGGCCTTATCGCAGACTTCTAGTTCGCGCACTATAATCAAGCACCTCTGCCAAAGTACCAATCGTGATTCATGTCGCCTCGCTCCGGATGGAGATGTGAACAGAGAAGGTTCCGAGTTATAGTCATCGGGCGCGGGGTTTTTCTCGCCTCCTGTTCGATATGTTCGTCGAGAAGAAATCACACACCGGAATAACGGCGATGGGCATCTTCCTTTTTTTTTTGGAGCAACCATGGCCTCACTCGCCGGAGCCACGTTGACCTGGCGGGCGCCATTCTTGACCGCAGGTGGGCTCTTAATGCACCTGCATACAGACAGCTTGCACCGTTCGGGAAAACAGTCGGGATTCCACTACTCTTGCTCGGTGGAACCATGGCAGTCGCTGGCACGGCTTGGTTCAAGCGCCGCCTTTGGGGGTGGCGACTGGTAGTTGCCATCATCGCAACCCAGGTCTTGGGAGACCTGGTGAACGCCTTCAGGGGTGATCTCTTTAGGGGCGGCGTCGGTTTCGTAATTGCTGGGCTTCCGCTCGTGTATCTTCTACGTCCAAACGTCAGAGCGGCTTTTGCAAGCGGAGATGCTCCAAGGCTTGGCTAACGAATTCGAGCATTTGGAAGATGGTGCGTTTCTCAAATGACTCCCAGCTCCGGCATAGAATTTTTGGCCAATCCTGACCAGTTCCTCGTTGAAACGTAACTATGTCTTGGCTCATAGGACGGGTCTGAACCCCAATTTGTGTCTCAAGGGTCCTTCAACTCAACGCTATTGCTCGTGTAGGGCCGGAATCCCTCTCCCCAATCGACAGCGATCACCTGCATATCGAGCCTGTCGCCATCGACACGCACAAGCAAATAGTGATAGGGGTTCAAGCCGCGCTCCACAGCCGGCTTCACCAGGTGATCGAGTTTCACCTTGCTCGCCTCGTTGGCCTTCAGGTAGTCGTCCAAATTTGGCTCACCCGTGTAGGAGTAAAGCGGCGCTCCGCCTCCCCCGGAAACCACCAAATCCATGCGATGCGTTCCGCTTGCATCGGTGTAATGTTCGACCCAGTGTTCAAACAGATGCTCGTGTCCCGAAAATACCGCCCGAACATGGTGAGCTTGAAACAGCGGCATGTACTTGTTCCGGAGGGCGACCGTTTGCTCTTCCAACTTCGGTCCACCGTGCGATCCTGATGAGAACGGGGCGTGATGACAGAACACGATGATGTTCACGAACCGCTTGCGATCGAGACGTTGGAGCTGGCCTTTCACCCACTGGAACTGTTTCTCATCACCGGCAATGTTGGCGTCAAATCCGAGCACGAACGTATTGCCATAGCCAAAAGAATAAGTCGGATAACCAGATAGCCTATGGGGCGAGCCCGCAGGGGGAATCACCGCCGCTACCGCATCGAAGTAGTTCTTCAGCGGAGTCTGTCGCTTTGGATCATCCGCAGTTGTCGCAGAGGAGACGTCGTGATTTCCAGGCGCCAGGAAATAGGGAACGTCACCTTCGAGCGTTAGCCGATTGATCAAAGGAACAAAGCTTACGTTCCACTCCTTTGCGTTCTGTCCATGAGCGACGGCATCCCCTGCCTGTAAAACGAATCGTATTGGGTACTCGGTATTTTCGTGCTTCTTGATCTGCGCCAGCATCGAATCCACAATCAGCGAGTGCTCGTATTGAATTGCGATTCCATCTCGGCGTCCTCGCGTGTCGCCATACGCGATGAAGGAATATTTCGTTACGCCAGCTGATGCAGTTTCATCCGGGAGCGGCCTAGCAGGAGGTTTTATGGGCGTAACCTGTTCTTCCTCTTGAGCTTCCGCCGGTAAGCTGCCGGAAACCAAAGCGGAAACTAAGAAAGACACTGCGATAACTACCCGTCGTCCGTTAAGTTTCATAAGCTCCTCTTTGGGTCAAAGTACCAGGAAGGATTTTACATGGCCTCCGAGCGCGCAGGGCTTTGAATGGTCCATATTCCCACACAGAGCAGCGAAGCATGCAATCCTTACGGACGCATTGAACTCCGGCGGAACTAAGGGCCATCTACAGGAAGTTGCCCGAATTTATTGAACTGAGTAAGAAGTGCGATCCGCAAGGCAAATTCCGCAATGAGTTTTTGAACACGAACATCTTCAGCAGTTAGCACACGCACAGGCAGGTTTGGAAAAGGAAGAATGAACAAGGCGACGACTTTGGATCAATGACCGTTTGTGGGGTCTTTTGTAAGGAGTCCCCTTGCGCTGACAACGCGGCCTTTTCTAAGACGCAGCGCCACACGGAGAAAATACTGTATCTGCTTTCGACATCTGTTTCAGGCACATTTGCGTCGCTGAAGTTGAATCAGTTGAATCGCGTCGTCCGCCAAAGGGCAAAACCGCAAACTACTAGAAGCACTAGCATCGCCGCGCTCAAGGCCACGGCGGGCCCCCAATGGAGCGACATTTGCGGGACACGCGCCATCGTCGCAAAGATCAGGAAGATCCCCGTGGCGGTGACGACCAAGGACCAGTCCCATAAGCTACGCGTAGGCTTCGGCTCGCCGACTATTTGTCTGCCCGCCATACGGGCTTCGACATAGTCCGAAGGAACTCCGTATCGTCGGCCTTCCCGTTCCGCAGCCTCTTTCCAGCGCAATTGCTCCTTTCCGGTTGCCGAAGATAATGCAATTGCGCCAGCTCCCAACATCATGAGGAGGGATCCTCCAATTACCTGCAGGTATAGCGATGCCCCACGGCCATGTAGCTCACTGAAAACTAAGATTCCCCACAGCAATCCCCATAACTGGTTCGAGTTCGATAGCGGAATGCCTCGGCTAATTCCCACGTACTTAGCCGCATACTGTTGGAACACGTCTCCGATCACCCAAATGAACCCCCCCAGCATCAACCAAAAGAGAACCTCTTTTGCGCCGACAAGCTCGCGCCACAACGAGGAGGGGCCGCCAGTATAGGTCACGGCCAAGGAGGTCATCATGCCGAGCTCCCCGATGGTGAAAAACGCGATAAAAGAGAGAGGGTTCATTCCTGTAATGTACGCTTTTCGATAAGGGATATACATTGTTCCCCAAAGGGCTCCTGCGCCCAGGGCCGCTGAAATCCCGCGCATCGCATGCACCGCGGGGCCTTGCGAGGAAGAAGTAATGGCGAGCAGCGTCGCGCCCAAGAACATTGCGAGTGCCCCACCCAATACACCAAACCAGCGCGTCCACCCGGCCTGGCGTAATTCATTGAACAGAACAAAGCCCCACAAAATACCCAGAAGGCTGTTGGTATTCCATAGGGGAAAAGCAACACTGAGCCCAATATCCCGGATAGCAAAGATAGTCATCGTGTTGGCGACTGCCCATAGACAGCCGGCAAGGACGGCCCAAACGATCAAATGTGGTGCCTGCCGCACGTCGGCACGAATGTGCGATGTACCGCGGATGAGTGCAGGCACGCTCCAACGTGCAAGGAATACTCCGACCACCATGATGAGAGAGATCACGAGAGGCGAAACGCCGATGGTCACAAGCTTCGTGGGTGCCTCGGCGGCTCCGAGCCAAGCGCCCGCGGCAAAGCCGCAAAGGATCCCCAAGGCTTGTAAACTTCTCAGGCGCGAAACCTCTGATGCTGGCAAGGTGAGTTCAAAGCTCATGGTTGTGCGCCTCGCTTTAACGGATCCATCGCAGGACAATGAGCCCGGCCAAAAGTACGATCAAAGGCACCCAAAAGTGGATGTCCTTCAGGATAGGAGACCACCACCTCCGAGATTGGTCGTTTTCATCGCGATTTGGCATCAGAGTCTCCCTGCTGAAACCTTCTACTGCTTGAAGGTGGTCGGCCTACCAATTGGGATTGCCTCATACTATGCTTTACTTCTCCTGTCAAGAAATCCCTTGACAAGGATAGCCCGCAGTGTCAGCGTCCTAAGCGCTTAGGATAAGACAAACTCGAAGGTGCGGGGCCATGAGCAAACTGGGAATTGGGGTAATTGGAGTGGGCACGCTCGGAAGGCGTCACGCTGAAAACCTGCGTCGAGCAATTCCGGCAGCTCAACTCATCGCCGTGGCAGACGCAGATGGCGGTCGCGCCAAACAAGTGGCGAGTGAACTGGAGATCCAACACCATTTCGACAACGTTGAGGACCTGCTGGAACGTGAGGACATTCAGGCAGTTGTAGTAGCCACGCCTTCGCGATTTCACGCATCGGTCACACGGTTAGCAGCTGTTGCTGGCAAGCATGTTTTCTGTGAGAAACCTCCTGCCTTATTGATGGAAGAAGCGGAAAGTGCTATGAGCGCAGTTGCTGAAGCGGGCGTTCAATTCCAGATCGGCTTCATGCGTCGATATGATCCGCCATACACGCGAGCCAAGAAATTGATCGAGGCTGGTGAAATTGGTGAACCCATTCTGTTTAAATCCATCGGACGCGACCGACAGCCGCCACCTCGGAGCTTTTTCCAAGGAGGCATTAACGGGACACTGTTCCTGGACGCTGCGATTCACGAATTTGATCTGGCGAGATGGCTGATGAATGATGAAGTCGCGGAAGTTCATTCGTTCGGTGGTGTGCGCGGGTGTCCCGAGTTAGCCGAGTTTGGTGATGTCGATTCCGCGGTTGTGAACATGCGTTTTGGGCGCGGCGGAATTGGAAACGTCGAATGTCTACGGAAGTCAAACTACGGTTACGACATTCGAACGGAAGTTGTCGGTTCGAGAGGGGCTTTTGAAATAGGGTATCTTCGACAAACTGCGCAACTCGTTCTGACCAGCGCCGGTGCTTCGTACGACACGGTTGACCACTGGCTTGTTCGATTTGCCGACGCTTATCTGAACGAACTGCGAGACTTTGTGGACGCGGTCCTGAACGAAAAGCCCGTGCAAGTCGATGGACAGGAGGGCCTTCGTGCGCTTGCAGTCTGTCTCGCAGCTGAACGTTCTCACCGCGAATCTCGTCCAGTGGCCTTAGAGTCGAGTGCAAGATTTGAAGGAAACACAAAGAATGCAGCCGGCTTGGAGATCGCTAGGTAACTGAAGCGAGATCAAACATGCCGCCGGCTTAGAATTCGTATGAGCGGCATTGCCGAATCCAATAGATTGAGCACTCTTCACCAAAGCGCACGTGCTGCAGCTATGTCCATCGCCAGTGCTCCAGTAAGCTGGGGCATTATGGAATCGGTCGAAGCACCTTCGGAGTATCCTTACTCTAGAGTCTTGGATGAGATTGCCAAAGCCGGATATGCAGGAACCGAACTGGGGCCTTATGGCTTTCTTCCCTCTGACGCGGCCAAGTTGAGGGAGGAGCTTAACAAGCGCAGCCTGACTCTTTGCTCAGCCTTTGTAGCCATTCCGCTAGGCAACAGGGCCGCACGCAGTGACGGGCTCGCCCAGGTACTGACGACCGCACGCCTAGTCAGCGCGGTGGGTTGCCGCCTGCTGATATTGTCGGACGAAATTAGTGCTGAGCGCTGCGCAGTCGCAGGGCGCCGTGACGAGGCCAATCGCCTTTCCTGGACAGAGGCGGAATGGAAGGACGTCTTCCCTGCGGTCAGCGAAGTCGTGGATCGCTGCAGAGAGTTTGGCGTGCGCCTGGCATTTCACCATCACGTGGGTACGCATGTCGAAACACCGGAAGAAGTGGACAGGTTACTGACATCCTTTTCGCCGAGTGACTTGGGGTTGTGCCTTGATACAGGCCACTGCGTCTACGGGGGGGGAGAGCCGGCGCAGCTACTCGAGAGATATGCCGACAGAATTCATTGCGTCCATTTCAAGGATATTGATCCAGAGCGCTTGGAAGATGCACGCCGGCAACAGCTGGATTTTTACGAGGCCGTGCACCAGGGAGTTTTTGCGCCCCTCGGGCAGGGCGTGGTTGATTTCGCAAAGATACTTGCCCTGCTGAGTGGTTGCAGCTTTAGTGGTTGGATCGTTGTTGAGCAAGATGTATTGGCAGGGGGAGCAAGGGCGTCGAATCCGTTGGAGAATGCGGTCGCCGGCCGCAAATTTCTGAAGACGCTTGGCTACTGAGCAGGCGACTCTATCGGGAGAGGCTTTCATGTCAATCACTGCGGCAGCAGTGCGGTTCGAATACGACACTTACTTGCCGGCAGCGGTGTTCGAGCAAATCACCGAGCTTCGTATTCATCGGCCGAGCGTGATCAAGGAAGAGGCCCGGCGAAGAAAGAAACGAACAGCATTGACGCGGGACGGAAAGCTGGTGCTTCTGGCCCTGGATCATGC
Organism: Acidobacteriota bacterium; assembly: GCA_003223215.1. Taxonomy (GTDB): domain Bacteria; phylum Acidobacteriota; class Terriglobia; order Acidiferrales; family UBA7541; genus Acidiferrum. The sequence goes on along the minus strand of QHYH01000154.1, from coordinate 21,209 downwards.
CGCGCGCGGTGTGACACAGATCCGACAAGACAGATTGGCAATGGGTGATCGTTACGAACTGCTGGCTCGTGCGCGGCGAATCCTGGCGGACCCGGCGCTGGATGGCGTTGTTGCTTCCGGCGATGTACTGGAAGATTTGTTCTTCCTCAACTACTTGGAACGGAAACAGTCGGGGCGGAGCTTTCTCGACGGCCGGCTGCTCGTAGGCAGCATGAATCGCGGAGGAATTGCCGGCACGGTCTTCGAAATGGATGACACCTTCACTGCACTTACTGCGGAGCGACTGGCAGAGTTGCGCTGCGACGGGGGCAAGATGATGTACCGGATGGATCCGCAGGATCATGCTTCTGCCCGGACAATGCTTGCGTGCTCGGAAGCCGTCAACGCGCTCCGACGCCGTAATCTGGCCGCCTTTCTTGAGCCACAAGGTGTTTTGCGGAAGGCTGACAGTTATGAAGTACAGAAGGATATCGCGACGATGGTTCGCCAGTGTGGAATCGCCTCGGCTCTGGGGGAGTCTTCGTTGAACTTGTGGCTGAAGTTGCCTTATTGCGAAGGATTTGCTCAAGTGGGCCGAGCCACAACGCTGCCTATTCTTTTGCTCGGCGGGCCGGCACGCGAGACGGTGGCCGACACTTTGAGGGATTATGCCGATGGGTTGGCCTCCAGCTCCCGAGTTCGTGGGGCCATTATCGGCCGGAATCTTCTGTTTCCGTCTGAAGCCGATCCCCTGCCCATGTGCCGCGCGCTGACAACTCTGGTGCATGAGAATGCTAGCTTGAACCAAGCACTGGGTGTCTTCGAAGGAGCAGATCCGACGAGAAACGGCGCGATGCGGAAGGGGTCACGACATTAGGAATTGCATCGAACGGGTAATCTAATGGAAGTCTGCGTCTTAGGTCGAATTGGTTACGACTTGCACGCCGTCGAGCAAAATCAGCCGCTCGCCGATGTGAAGCACTTCTCAAGGCATCTGGGAGGGTCAAGCGCCAACATTGCAGTAGGATTGGCGCGCTTGGGACTCAGTGTTGGAATCATCAGCAGTGTTGGCAAAGACGCGCTTGCCGATTTCCTTCTCGGGTTCTTGCGGAACGAAGGAATTGACACACGGTTTGTGCGCTTGGTAGAGGGCTACAACACCTCGCTTTGCTTGACGGAAGTTTCGCCACCGGATCACTTCCCACAGGTTTTCTATCGCCGCGACCCAGCCGATGTACAACTTCAACTTGGGGGACCGGAGCTAGCTTATCTTCAAGAGGCGTCGGTTTTTGTCACGAATGGCACTAGCCTATCTGCTTCTCCGGCGCGAGAAGCGACCATTAGCGCACTGCAGGCTGCGCGCGCAGCTGGCTTGCGGACGGCCTTTGATATGGACTACCGGGCAAGTTCTTGGCAGTCGCCTGCGGAGGCGGGAGCAGAAGCCCGCAAGGCATTGCCTTGGGTGGACGTTTTGCTTGGCAATGAAGATGAACTATCACTTTTGAGCGGCAAGAGCGAAGCCCGAGCCCAAGCGCAAATCGGATTGGATGCCGGTGTCAGCATCGTGATTCGCAAGCGAGGTGCTGATGGAGTTGAAGCATACTCTCGTGACCAATGCGTTTTCGCCCCCAAATGTGCCGTAAAAGTCGTCAGCACGATCGGTGCCGGGGATGGTTTTGCTGCCGGACTTCTGTACGGACTGGTTCGCGGTCTTAGCCTGGACGAGTGCTTACGCTATGGCAACGCTGTAGCGGCGATCGTCGTCAGCCGAATTAGTTGCTCGGATGCAATGCCATACCTGAAAGAACTGAACGAATTCCTCGCTTTGGTGCCCCGCGCGGGAACACTCGAACCTCCCGTCGAAGCTCCACGGCTCAAGGAGGGCACGTGACCCCGCAACGGGGCCGGAGACGCAGGGGAACCAAGGCCGCAAACATTTACGATGTCGCCAAGAAAGCGCGTGTCTCTGTGTTCACGGTTTCGGCCGTTATCAACAAAAGCGACCAAGTCAGCGCAGCCCTCCAGCGGCGCGTCGAGGTGGCCATCCGGCAGCTTAATTACCGCCCCAACTTGTTGGCGCGAAGCTTGGCAAAACAGCGCACGCACACGATTGGCATCGTTGTTCCAGACATTGCGAATCCGTTCTTTCCGTTGGTGGTGCGTGGAGTAGAGGACATCGCTCAGAAGGCGGGCTACAGCACTCTCTTATGCAACAGCGACAATCAGCGGGAGAAAGAGGAGCATTACCTGGAGTTGCTGCTCTCCAAGCGCGTCGACGGCATCCTGCTCACCATGGCCCCGGGACGATTGACCCCGTGGCTTCAGCGAATGCTTGCCGAAGTGAAAGTACCGCTTGTGCTGGTGATGCGAACCTCTAAGGATTTGAAAACGGATGCGGTGTTAACTGACGATTATAAAGGGGCCTTTGAAGCCGTCGCGCATCTCGCGCGGATCGGTCATCGCCGAATCGCTCTCGTTAGCGGCCCCTTGGGCGTGAGTAACGGAACCGCGCGGTGGAAGGGTTATCGCGAGGCACTCGAAGCAAACGGACTCACGTGCGATCCGGACTTGATCGCCGAAGGAGACTATCGAACCGAGTCGGGCCATCGTGCTGGACTCACGCTACTCCCTCGCCGTCCAGATGCAGTTTTCGTCGCAAACTATTTGATGACGGTTGGTTTCATGCAGGCCGCTAACGAAATGGAAATGAGGTGTCCAGAAGATTTCGGGCTGGTAAGTTTTGACGACTATCCGTGGCTCCGCTGTTTTCGTCCTCGCCTCACGACAATTGAACTACCCAAATACGAACTTGGCGCCAAGAGCGCCCAGCTCCTGTTGAAGCGTATCTCCGGCATGCAGGGACGCAGCACCGTCCAAAAGTTGGAACCACAATTGCGTGTGCGAGAGTCCTGTGGATTCACTCTCCATTTGCGAAACGTCGATCGAAAAGTCTTTCCCCACGATTCACAAAAAGGCAAAGAGCTTGATGTCGCCTCCCGCCCGACTCTCATTAGGGAGAAACTGGCAGACGACCAGCCGGCGGCTACGCTGACACGCGATTAGCGTTGCCGGTTCACCGACGCTTTGACGAGTTTGGCTATTCAACGCTCATGTATGTCGGTCGCTATTAAAACGCAAAGGATTGCCGGTGGTGACGCTTTCCTGTTACATTGATCGGTGAAGCTAAGCGCTTAGATAGCTGCTCGAGTGTCCAAAAATGTCTAACACCCAAACGCCAAGTCTTGACGGATTCCGCAGATCCTCACGATCTTTGCAGCCCCCAGAATCGGGGGAACTGCTCCGGTTCACGAGGCAGGACGTCGGTTGGGAATGGATGAGCTTTCTCGTTCGTCGATTGGTTCCCGGACAAGTTTGGGAGACGCGAAACGCCGAAGAAGAAACCGTGGTGCTCATGCTTGGCGGGACCTCCTTGGCAGATTGGGGCGAGGGCCGGCAGCAAATCGGTCAGAGAAAAAACGTGTTTGACGGTCTGCCCTATGCCGTCTATTTGCCTGCAGGGTTTCGACTCAATCTTGAAGCGCTAACCGAATGTGAATTCGTTGCTTGTTCCGTGCCATCGAGTGCGCGGCTAGAGCCGCGGCTAATTACTCCGACGGACGTTACCGTGAGCCTCCGTGGTGGCGGAAATGCCTCCAGACAGATTGTGGGTGTCGTACGCCCCGATTTTCCGGCAGACAAGCTTATGATCATCGAGGTGTATACTCCCAGCGGAAACTGGTCAAGCTATCCTCCTCATAAGCACGACGTTCACAATCCCCCTCACGAAGTGGATCTCGATGAGATTTATTACTATCGCATGGCTCATCCAAGTGCCTACGCCTACCATCGGCTTTACACCGCCGACGGCAAACGAGACGTGACTCTGACGGTCAGGAATGGAGACGCGGTGCTGGTTCGAGACGGATACCATCCCGTTGTCGCCGGGCATGGGTACCACGTTTATTATCTGAATTGCTTGGCTGGGAGCGCGCGCTCATTGGCAAACACCGAAGATCCGCAGCACACCTGGGTTCGCTCTACCTGGGAAACAGTGGACTCGCGCCTGCCGTTGATCCCTGCCTCCAGAGACTAGCGACAAACTCCATTCTCTAAAAAAGGTCGGACGCCGCAGGGATGAATTCCCTCTTCCGTCTCGTGCTGGCCGCGAATTCCGCTTATTTCTCGTGTGTCGGCGACCAGCGCATGCCCGCGGCAATGGTCGGCCGATAGTATTCGCGCTGGACCATGTATTGCGGGCTGCCATTGTAGAAGCCGAAGACCTCGTTATTGATATTGAGGCCATACATGACAAAGCTCAGGCCATGTGCCAAAGCTACGCTGCCTTGCACGTCGACCTGGAGGTGGGCATAGAAATAGTTATCTCCAAAAGGCCCAGTGATCCCTCCGTTCACGCCGTCCGAGAACTGATAGGCAGCGATATTTGCGCCGTTGTAAGAGAGGCCAAGGCGAACCGAGACACGGCCGCGATCGTACGTTGGACTGATGTTCCACGTATTCGGCGCGTTGCGCAGCAGCCGCGGATGATCGGAGCGGCCGAAATCCGGCCCTAAGGAAGCGCGAGATGCGGTATAGCCGTAGTTGGCGGAAAAACCAAGTCCCTTGAGCGCGCCTGGCAGAAACGAAAGATGCTGGAGATAAGCGGCTTCAAACCCGTTGATCCAAGCACTGCCAGCATTCAGGGGTTGAGTTACCCTGCAGGGGATAGTCTGGGTGCACGTTGCACTGCCAAAGCTCCCTGTATTGACCATAAATTCGTGCGAAACGATGGGATCGCTCAAATTCTTATAAAAGTAGCCCGCCGTGATCATCCCGAAGGGATTTATGTAATGCTCGATGAGCACATCAACGTTATCTGCAGCCTCGGGTTTGAGATTTGGGTTGCCAAGGCTAACAAGAACAGGGTTGGCGGAATTGTCAAAGGAGAGCGCCTGAGCAATGTCTTGCGGATTGGGACGCGAAAGGCCCCGGCCATACACTGTGCGCAGGTAAGTGTCCTTGCCCAGAGCAAATCGAAGAGAAGCACTCGGCAAAACCTTCACATAAGAACCGTTGCTTTTGCTGGTTCCCTGGAACATGCCGTTGGCATCAAGGATAGGGGCTGATGTGTCAAGATTGGTTCCTTCAAAGCGGACGCCTGCAACGACGCGGACTTTATTGAAATCGATCGTATTCATCAGGTAGCCGGCGCTGACTTTCTCAATCAAGTTGAACTGGCTCGAAATGTCTTGCTGCAGCGTGTAGTTACCTGGATTCGCGGCAATGTCGGCTGTGAAGGCGTTATAGATAGTGAAGAAGTTAGGGTTGGGCCCCAACTTGTAAGCCCCCTGATAGTAGTTGCTGTTCGAAAAGCTATTGGGGAAGTCGGCGAGCGTAAGAGGCGTGCCAGTTCCGCTGGGGAAAAAGTTATCCGTAAAGGCGTTGGAGAACTTGTGAGCATTGCGGAACTTTCCACCGACTTCGATGGTGGCCAAGCGCGACCCGAGGTGATAACGCTTGGCGACAGCCCCTGTGGCCTGGAGATTCAGCTGCGGTGTTAGCCCATGATTGGTTTGCATCCGGCTTAGCGGAAGCGTGGTCTGATTTGTATACGCTTCCGTAAAGCAGGCGGGCGTCCACTGAGGAAGGTAAAGGCTCGTTGTGTTTGCCGCGTCAAACTGACAGGAGCTAGACGCCAGGTTGGAGCTGAAGGAGGCCGTGCGGTCACCCACGCCGCCAATTTGGCGCGCCCGGGACGCGGAAACATCCCAGGCGTACCACGTCGTGGAAAGCACGTGCTTACCGCCAAGCAGAACGCTACCGATAGCGTAATCCGGCCGGCGAATCTGGTCGTTGAAGGAGGGTGGCCCACCGTTACCATACAGGTTGTCATTGATCGAATAAACCCAGCGATCGGCGTAGTTATGGAAATCAGAGTAGATATAGCGCCCATAGATGTTCGATCCTTCTTTCAACTTGTAATCGGCGCTTCCCGCAATCCCCCAGCGGCTCCGGTAGTATCTGTATTCGCGGATATCTATGGAATCGAAAACTCGAACCGGTTGCCCGCCGACCGTCGCCAGGTCCGGCACCGGCTCAATGTCGTCAATCCCGCGCCCATTCCAATCGTACGAGCCACCAATGAGCAAACCGAAACGCTTGTCCGAACCAAACCGCCGGCCAACGGTACCGGTCGTTTCCACAAGGCCGCGGCCGCCGAGAATGGGAGTATATCCACCCATGCCGCCCACCTTCACCGTGGGACGCTCCCCGGCGGTCTTGGTGACCAGGTTTACGGAGCCGCCAATGCCATCGCCATCCATGTTGGCTTGCAGCGTCTTGTTAATTTCAACTGACTCGACGATGTCCGCAGGGATTGCGTCGAATTTGATCTGGCGAACGCCGCCTTCCGGGGAAGGAACATTGATGCCGTCGATGGTTGTGTTGGTGAGGCGTGGTTCAGTACCGCGGACTTGGACATATTTGCCCTCGCCTTCGTCCCGCTCAATGGTTACGCTGGGCAATCTGCCGAGGGCGTCGGCCATGTTGGCGTTGGGTAAACTGCGGATCACCTCATCCGGTAGCACCTGAACCAAGTTGTCGGCGCTCTTTTGGCGATTCACGGCCTCGGCCTCTGCTGAGGGCCGCTCACCGGAAACGAGCACCTCTAGGTTTTGAGAAGCAACAGCCAATTGGGCGTCAACATTTGCAATTTGGCCTGCCGCAACAGCTATGCTCTTGGAAGAAGTGGTGAAGCCGACATACTCAATCGTCACGGTGTAAGTGCCGGGGGCGAGGCCGTTCACAAGATACTCCCCCTGGGCGTCCGACACGACTTTGATTCCACCCGGTTCAACGCTGATCTGCGCACCTTGCAGTATGCCGCCACCCGAATCGGTGACCTTACCCGTAATTCCTCCACTGCCGGTTTGTGCTTGGATGGTTATGGATAGGAATAAAAGGCAAGCAAGGGCGAGCAGAAAACGCACAAAAGTTCGCATGGATTGCTCCTTATTATCTCTCAATACGTTCGCGAAACGTCATCCGCTATGACCATAACAGCAGGGTGGGATCTGCAGTGGGCCAAGGAAACCTCCAGCTCAAATGCAGAGTTCCGTGGCACTCCAACCCCGTTCCGTGAAACGTGTCTATCTCGGCTTTCCTAACAACACTCACTTGGCCGCCGCCGGTTTCGCTAAACTCATGAACCTAAGTGCCAGCTAAACGCTTAAGAGACTGCCACACCCGATGTGGCACTCGTCTACAATACCAGTCGCGGATTTGTCAAGGGTTTTTCAAGAGGCAGACTCGGCAGCCGGAGGCATTGTCTAAGCGCTTAGAAAGACAATCTACTCCGGGATTACGCGGTTGTGATATAAAGATTCCAATTTGCAGGTCCCATGGGAGTGACCGCGGCTTATGACTCAGAGACTTACCACAGCCCAGGCCATTATCCGGTTTCTTAAGCATCAGTATGTCGAGAGGGACGGCAGGGCGAACCAGTTTTTTGCGGGCTGTTTTGGGATTTTCGGTCACGGCAACTTGGCTGGAATCGGCCAGGCTTTGCAGCAGAACCCTGACTTCATCTTCTACCTGGCGCGCAACGAACAGGCCATGGTGCACACTTCTGCGGCCTTCGCCAAAATGAGCAACCGCCTGCGAACGATGGTCTGCACGAGCTCCATTGGTCCTGGCGCGACGAACATGATTACTGGGGCAGCGGCCGCGACGATAAACCGGGTTCCTGTGCTGTTGCTTCCCGGGGACATCTTTGCCAGAAGGAATGTGGCTCCTGTTCTGCAGCAGCTTGAGTCTTCGAGTTCTCAGGATGTCTCTGTGAACGATTGTTTCCGGCCGGTGTCACGATATTGGGATCGCATCCAGCGCCCCGAGCAAATCCTAACGTCGTTGGCTGAGGCTATGCGCGTCTTGACGTCTCAGGCCGAGACCGGCGCTGTGGCCCTTGCACTTCCCCAGGATGTTCAAGCTGAAGCCTTCGAGTATCCAGAAGAATTTTTCGCGAAGCGCATTTGGAAAATTCCACGGGCTCGTGCGGACTCTGAAGCTTTACAAGAGGCCGCGAGGCGAATCCGTTCCTGTCGCCAACCCCTGATTGTCGCGGGTGGCGGCGTCATTTATTCCGAGGCCACAGAGGCTTTGTCGCGGTTTGCCACACAAACCGGGATTGCCGTTGCTGAGACGCAGGCTGGGAAGGGATCACTCTGTTACGATCATCCGCAGTCGTTGGGCGCCATCGGAGTCACCGGCACTGCCGGAGCCAATATCTTTGCGCGGGAAGCAGACCTTGTCCTGGGTATCGGAACTCGCTACACGGATTTCACAACCGCTTCCAAGACCGCGTTCCAGAATCCCAACGTCCGTTTCGTGAATATCAACGTTGCAGAGTTCGACGCCTACAAGCATTCGGGGTTGCCGTTAGTTGCCGACGCCAGGATTGCGATCGAAGAGCTTAATCAGGCACTCGAAGGCTTCTCAACCGCCTCAGAATACCGCGCCTGTCTCCGTCGTTTGCGAGCCGAGTGGGATCAGGAAGTACAGCGGATTTACAACCTGCGGCACGGTCCTCCTATGAGCCAGGGAGAGGTGATCGGCATAGTCAACAGTTTCTCGCAGCCGAAAGACGTAATCATTTGTGCCGCTGGCAGCCTTCCAGGCGACCTTCACAAACTCTGGCGCACCCGGGATCCGAAGGGCTACCACTTGGAATACGGTTATTCAACCATGGGTTATGAGATCGCCGGAGGTCTGGGAATCAAGATGGCCGACCCTAAACGAGAGGTGTATGTGCTCGTTGGCGACGGCTCGTACTTGATGATGGCCCAGGAAATCGTTACTTCTGTGCAGGAAGAGTGCAAGCTCAACATCGTTGTCCTGGATAACCACGGGTTTTCAAGCATTGGCGGCCTGAGTCGCTATTGTGGAAGTGGTGGCTTTGGGACTGAATACCGGCAGCGGCAGGATGGCGCACTCAACGGCGATTTTATTCGAGTTAATTTTGCTTCGAATGCCGCCAGTCTCGGGGCATTAGCGATACAAGCGAAGAATCGCGAGGAACTCGAGAGCGCATTGAGGCAAGCGCGCGCGAATTCAAGAACCACAGTTATCTGCGTCGAGGTGGATATCGATCAGCGCGTGCCCGGTTACGAATCGTGGTGGGACGTCCCGGTCGCGGAAGTCTCTGAAATGGAGTCTGTCCAAAGGGCGCATGCCGATTACGCAAAAGAGAAAAAGAAAGAGCGGTATTACCTTTAACCGAAAAGAGGACGCAGCGACTCGGGAAGAGGCGGGCACCCTCCTCTGTTCGGCTTCGGTGCAATTGGATGGGTTATTGGTGCTCGAATGACATTGGAAGCGGCGCTCAGTTAGCTTCCATCACTTACACAATTCTGTGCGACTACGCTAACCAGGGGTTTCATGACGCGGAGTCTCCTGTCCGGTGTCCACAACTTCGCGGTGAACGGCGACAACCAAGATGAATAGGCGCTCGGGTGGCATTTCAGCTGTGGTTTCCAGAATGCGATGGGAACGTCGGTTTGCAATGGTTGCTCTGCTCGCCGCCGGTTCTGTTCTTGCACTGCTTGCCTTCAGTTCCGCGGCTGGCACGGGCATCGAGAACCCGACGTGCGAAATGCCTGGGCCGGGCGTCTACCGGATTGATTTTCAGGCATCTCCGAGTGCCATGCCGGTCGAAGTTTTTGCCAGCTCGCGACCCGATCGCATCGATTCCGCTAAAGCCGTTCTCATTATTCGGAGTGCGCCCGCCGAAGTTGCCGTCCCCGATCGCTCCCGCCGCGTCTACTTTCATTTGAAGCCCGCGGCAGGAGCCACGCGGATTGTCTCTATTCGCAGGCTGCCTCTCGAAGGAGCCAAGAACTTTCGGGACTTGGGCGGATATCGGACCTCTGATGGAGAATATGTCCGCTGGGGCTTAGTGTACCGCTCCAATCATTTGGTGAATCTCACTGCTCGAGACTCCGATTATCTCAACAGTTTGGGGATTCGTTTGGTTTGCGATGTACGCTCAGAGGGCGAGCGGGCGCGGGCGCCCGATCACTGGTCGGGAAATGCGCCGGAATTCTTTTCGGTTCCCATTGGCTCAAATCTGATTTCGAGCCCGACAGCGGACGACCTGAAACGAAGAGTCGCTGCTATTAACGCGCAGGCCAAAGAATCGGTTCGCGGTTACGATTACGCCATCGAGTACGCGGGGCAGTATGGCAAGATTCTTCAGCGCATCGCTGCGGGCGACTTGCCTGTCGTCGAGCACTGCACCGCGGGCAAGGACCGCACCGGGGTGTTCAGCGCCATTCTCCTCACCGCTCTCGGAGTTCCGCGCGACACGGTGGTTCAGGATTACATGCTCTCCAACCAGTTTTTGCTTGCCCCTGAGGCCATCAATGCAACGGCGGCTGACCTGCGGCTCGCTTTTGGACTTCCCGAACCCCCGGATCTCGCCACAGTGAAGAGCATCATGACTTCCAAGCCGGAGACGCTGGCAGCAACTCTCGACAAAATTGACCAGACTTATGGATCTTTTGCGAATTACCTGCGACACGCCGCGAAGCTTTCCGAGGCTGACCTCGCTAAGATCCGCCTGCATTTGCTGGAGCCTTAGTCTTGAGGATCTGGCCCTCTGAAGCTGCCACAAAGTTCAAGGAACCCGGGTAGATAGAGATCGAGTCATAGCGTTTATCGGAGGCAAAGTGGGGACAGCCTCCCGGGAGGCGTGCCACTCGGAATCTGGGATAACATCCGGCTCGCCACTGGACCAGAATCCGCACTTGGTCGAGGCAACTCGCTATAACCACGCGGGTGCACGATGCGATAATGTTAGCCCGATGCTCAACCGCCGCAACTTCCTGAAGACCGGCGCAGCCTCGCTTCCTTTGGCGGCCGCGGTCGAGGCACTCCGTCCAAACGTTGCGCTTTCGGTTGAAACCATTGCCGACGTGGACGCAGGCGGAGCCACTCCGAAACTCATTCCTCTGCCGCTGCGCCTGGCTCCAATTGACCCGGCTACCCTACCGTGGCAGGAGAACATTCGCCGCGTCGGCCAAAGCAACATGACCGAGCACGACCCCGCAGTCATGAACATCGAGGAATGGGCGGACTTCTGGCATTCCGCTAAAGCGCATGTCCTATTCGTCAGCGTCACCGGCATTCTCGCCTTTTATCCTTCAAAGGTGAAATTCCACCGGCCCGGAAAGTTCCTGAATGGCCGCGATTTTTTTGGTGAATGTGTTGCCGCGGCCAAAAAACGCGGCATGCGCTGCGTCGCCCGCATGAGTCCAGACCTCAACTGGGGCGATGCGCTCGAGGCACATCCGGAATGGGCCATGCGCCATCGAGACGGCTCCGTGCAGTTCAGTGGTGAAGATCCGCGATTGTTCAAAACCTGTATGTTCTCCACCTACATGGATGATTACGTTCCAGCCATCATGAGGGAGGTGAGCTCACTTTACGACGTTGATTGCTTCTATACCAACGGGTGGCCGCCCATTGGCAGCCTGCCCAAGTGCCATTGCGCTATTTGCAGCAAACTGCCGCCCTCCGACACACCGGCATACTGGAAGGTGTTCAATGAGCGTGTGCTGCAGCTGTGGCAGGAGTACGATGCCATTGCTAAAGAGAAAAAACCGGATAGTTTCTACTTCGCAAACCTTGGCGGCAATCTACGCTGCGGCCCCAATCTGGATCGGCTCGGCAAAACCGCGGTCTGGTTCCAAGCCGACAATCAGGGCCGGACCTACGAAGATCCGGCGGTTTGGGGATGCGCGTTGCAGGGCCGCGTGTGCAATGCCGTGATGGACGGCAAGTTTTCAGCCAATGTCAGCGCCGCTTACTCGACAGGCGTCGTGCGCTGGCGAAATGCCACCAAGAATCCCGCCGAAGCGAGCATGTGGCTGAACCAAACCCTGGCTAGCGGAATGGCGCTCTATTACCACTTCATCGGCTCGGAAGCGGGTCTTGGAGAGGATCGCCGTTGGCAGAAACTGGGGGCTGATTATTTTCAGTGGGCCGCGAAGCATGATGCTCATCTCAAGCCTCGGAGGTCCATCGCCAATATTGGCGTCGTCATCGGCCAGAGCACGCAGCTTCTATATCCAGGCCCCGCCGTCGCTCATTCGCGCGACTACATGCGCGAGACCACCCACGGCGTGTATGAGACCCTGCTCAGTGGCCGCTTCGCCTTCGACTTCGTACACGAAGACCGGCTCGAGCTCGAAAGGGTCAGCAAGTACCGCGCGCTGTTGTTGCCTAACATCGCCATGTTGAGCGACCGGCAATGCGATCAAATTCGTGCTTACGCGCATTCCGGCGGCTCGATTATGGCGAGCTTCGAAACCAGCCTTTACGACGAGAATCTCAAACAGCGCGCGGACTTCGGCCTCGCAGACCTACTCGGCATCAGCAGGGCGGGAGACGTGATCGGCACCAATGGCAATGCGTGCTACGGCCGCATCGAACGCAGCCATCCGGTTCTTGCCGGTTTTGCGAACACCAACTGGCTGCCCTGTGGGCAGAACCGGCTGCCTTTGAGACCAGTGCAGGATCCCGTGCTGACGGTCGTTCCGGGTTTCGTGCAGTATCCGCCGGAATTGGCATACCCGCCAGTTCCGCATACCGATGAGCCAGCGGTCATGCTCCGCGAAACGGGCCACAGCCGTTTCGCGTACTTTCCCGCAGACATCGAACGCACCTTTTGGCTCACCGGGCACGGCGATCTGCTTCGCCTTCTGCACAATACCATCCGCTGGATCAGTCGGGATGAACGCATTGTACATGTCGAGGGTGGCGGATTCCTCGAGATGTTCGCGTGGGAGACGACCCCAGGTTACGCTGTGCACCTGGTAAATTACACCAACCCGAATGCACACCATGGTTGGCTGAACGCAACCTACCCGCTGACCGCGCAGACCGTCACCATGAAGTTGGCCGCCGGAGCGAAAGTCAAGACCGTCGAACTGCTGCGCGCTGACACGCGCGTACCTTTCCGGCTCGAAGACGAAGTGCTGCGCTTCACCATTCCTCGCGTCGAAGACTACGAGGTTGCGGCCATTACTCTCGGGTGAATGACAATTAAACCAGCTTCGAAAGCCTCGACTTCTCACTGGCAACGGGGGAAGCGGGACAAAGAAGACTGCAAGCCTAGCCACCAACGGCACTCATCGCAGGTGAGATGAAAGGTCGTTTGGTGGCAATTGGCGTAAGCTCGAGAACATGGTGTTCCGCTCCGAAACTGCCGCGTAAGAGCGCCGTTGATCGTTTCGCCGTTGCCGCGGGTGCAGCGGGAGAAAACGGCTCCGAAAGTCGTCCCGGCAATTCCCATCCTCATTTTTCCGGAGCAGCGCAGACAAAATTCGCCGCATCGCTTGTATCGCCACTTCCTTTGTATTTCGCTTCTTGCGGATAAGCGCAGACCGGACGCGTCTCGATCACTTTTGCAGCCGGGCCTTGTCCGTCTAATCTGGAAGCGATGACCAAAGTTGGAGCCGAGCCTTTTTCGACCCATTGCTCCAACGCCACGTACATGTTGTGTTGCGGATCGTTTTGCGGGCTGAATCCGAACTGGCCAAACGTGTCGGTCCCGGGGCCGCCGCCGCAATGCTGCATTCCCGGAACCATATAGAGCCGCAGGAAAGAATCCGTCTGCGCGGGGCCCATGGTTTTGCGGACGGTTTCGTAATAGTCGATGGAATTGAGGGCGGAAATGGCGGCGTCGTTCCAACCGTGGTAGATGATGAGCTTGCCGCCGTGTGAGGCGAAGGCTTTCATGTTGGGGTCGGTGGAGTTCAGAACGCTCGCGAATTTTTCGTCGGAGGCGGCGACGGCGTCGTCGAGTTTCGCGGTTTTGTAGTTCCAGTTCGCGTCATTGTAGACCATGTCCGAAAAATAGCCGTTACCGAAGGCAAAGAGCAGGCCTTGGCCGGGACCGTGGCCGGTAATCCAGAGCGGCCAGCCGCCGCCCCCTTCTTCGCCGCCGGGCATGAAGCCGGGAAAGACTTGGCGACCTTTGGAGTCGCGCGCGCCCTGGTAGAGTTTTTCGAGCGCGGTGACTTGCGGCTGCGTGAGGCACGAATCGGAATCACCTTCCTTGCACAGCAGCGTGGCGGGTGTGAAGTGGCACTTCCGCGGATCGTTAAGCACGCCGTCTTTTACTCCGTCGGCGGCATCGCAGGCTTCGTTGACGGCGTGAGCGATCGCGGGAATTTTGCTCGTGGGAATGTAGCTGGCGGGATCGAGCGTGGTGGCATGCGCGTCCCAAAGGGCGCTGGCGAGCAAGTGCGTCCAGTAATTCGCGGGAGCGCCGGCGAGGATGCCGTCGTAGTCCTCGGGGAAGCGCTGCGCTTCCATCAAGGCCTGCCGCCCGCCGTTCGAGCAACTGGCGAAGTAGGCGTGCCGCGGCGCGTCGCCGTAGAAGGCTTTCACGGTAGCTTTACCGACGGCGGTCATTTCGTGAATGGCGCGGTAGGCGAAGTCCGTGATTTTTTCGGGATGGCCGAGAGCCCAGCGCGCGTCCGTGCCGGAAGCGGCGTGGCCGGTGTCGGTCGCCGCAGCGGCGTAGCCCTGCGAAACCGCTTGGCCGAGCGAGTGATAGTCAATTTCGCCAGCGAAGCCACCGTTGCCCTGGCCGCGGAATTTGCCGTTCCAGCCTCTTGTGGGCAACCAGACTTCGATCTTGACATGCGAATCGGCGGAAGGCGTGGCTACGGCCGTGACGCGGCAAAAGGTAGGAAGCTGTTTGTAGAAGTTGGCAAGCGAGGGCGTCATATTCGCGGGCGGGGTGAAAGCGCCCGCGGCGACCGTCTCCGCCGAGGTGATTGTGGTATTGGACAAATTGAGTTGCGCCAACTCTTCGCAGGATTGTCCCGCGGCATGCGCGCGCGGAACGCACGCTACGCTCGCCAGACCGATTGCCAAACCTGTGACCACATGGCGCTTGCTCACGCTACGCCTCCTTTTTCGCACGACGTGCCCGCCTGGTGCTTTTCGCACGGGGGTGCTGGGCAGGGCGAACCGTCTGCGGGGCACATCCTAGCCGAAAAGGATGCTGCGTTGAAACAGGGAAGTGGGAGCCCGAAAGGAGTTGCGGCGGCGTGTCCAGTGTGCCGAGTTTGTGAAGCAGTGGCGAGTGAAAGCGGCTTTCCCAAGGCGATTCCAGAGATTCCGGTTAGCAATGTCGAGAAGGCCGCCGAGTATCACGTAAATGCTCCGGTTCCATTTCGACTGGGGTAACGAACGACCAGGCCGGGATCGGGGGCGTCTCGCAGGGGGAGTGCCGTCTGTTAATGATTTGTAAGCTCTCCAAAGAAGCCACGCTAGGCTCGCTAGGCCACGATTCTGTGGGGGAGCGGGCGGATTCATTGATAAGCTCAGGGATCACCATGGCTGAACTGCTTTCACCGCAGCGACTCTCCGACATCCGTGCCTTCGAGCGCGAGTGGATCGCGCTGCGGGAGTGCGTTTCTCCTCGCACCGACAAGCAACAGCAATATCTTACCGCTATCGATTGGCGTCGACTGCTACTGCTCGCTCGCGAGCACGGCGTGCTTGGCCAACTTGCGGCATGCCTCGCCGACCGCGATGCGTCCGCCATTCCTCCCGAAATCAAGCCAGTGCTTGCCGAGCACCGGCGCGCGCAGAATTTCCTGACGCTTCGTTTGACGGGAGAGCTCTTTCGCCTGCTGGAGCTTTTCAACCAAGAGGGAATTCGAGCGCTGGTCATCAAGGGACCGGTTCTGGCCGTCGAGGCTTATGCCAACCCAGGAATGCGCGGCTACGGCGACCTCGATCTGCTCGTCTGCCAGCGCGATATTCATCGCGCTACGGAGTTGCTGATTCGTTCCGGCTACCAACCCGCGATCTCTCTCGCCGCCATTCGGGCAGGCAAGATTCCCGGACAATACCTTTTCTCCAAGCCTGATGCAAAACTGCTTGTGGAGCTCCACAACGATTTGACGCTGCGCTATTTTCCCCGTGCGCTTCCGATCAAGGATCTTTTCGCGCGCCAGATTCGCGTGCGGGTGGATGCACATGAAGTCCCCGCACCTTCACTAGAAGATCATCTCGTGCTTATTTGCGTCCATGGCGCGAAGCATTTCTGGGAAAGACTGAGCTGGATCGCGGACGTTGCGGGGCTGGTCTCGCGGCAACCGAGTATCGATTGGGAACGCGCTGGCGCGTCCGCAAAAGCGGTCGAGGCGGAGCATCTGCTGCACACCGGCCTGCGGCTTGCCGTGGATGTCCTCCGTGCCGAACTTCCCGAACCGCTTGCGGCACGGGTCGGAGGAGATCCCGTTGCCACAAGGCTTGCCGGGCAGGTGCTCGGCTGGCTGCCCGCTGCCGGCTACGCTCCGCCCGGCTTGTTCGAACGCGCGGCGTTTCGCCTGCGCATGCGCGGCAATTTCCGCGCCGCTCCACTCTACTTGCTAAGACTCTCTTTCTCCCCTACAGAAGAAGACTGGCGAGCGAGCGGCCAAGGCGGCGAGAACCAGTCTCTCGATGCTCTCATCCGCCCTTTCCGCCTGGCACGAAAATACGGGCGCCACGGGAAGACCTGAGTTGCTCGAAACGCAGGAAATGGCTGGAAATTACTCCTATGAAAATAGCTGCCTATCGCGTTGAAAACAAAGCATAGGTGCCTGGGTCCATTTTCATCCTTCGTTGTGGCTCTCCGAGAGCCATGAATTACTCGTAACGGAGGGCCTCGACAGGATCAAGCCCGGCGGCTTTCCAGGCCGGATAAACTCCAAACACCACGCCAATGAGCGCGCAAAGCGTCAGCGCAGTAATAACCCAAAACAAGGACAGCACCGCCGGAAAATGCAAGCCAGACCGAAGGAGCACGCTCAGTCCGGAACCGAACAGCACTCCAATGACGCCGCCGACGGCGCTCAAGGTCACCGCCTCGATCAGGAACTGAGCGAGAATATTGCTCCGCTTTGCGCCGATGGCCTTCCGGACGCCGATTTCCCGGGTCCGTTCCGTTACCGAAACGAGCATAATATTCATCACCCCAATGCCGCCCACGATCAGCCCGACCGAAGCAACCGCAAACATCAGAAGGAAGATCAGGCCGCTGATCTTGTTCCAGAGATCGAGAAAATAATCGGATGTAAACAAAGCAAAATCGTCAGGCTTGTTGTTGGCGAGCCGCCGCTTGCGACGCAGCAGATCGCGAATTTCTTCGACCGCCTGGCTGACCTGCGTGGGATCGCTGGCTTTTGCGAAAATCACGTAATCCTTCTGATTGGGATAGAGTTTCCGCAAGGAAGTAACCGGCATGACCGCAATATTGTCTTCGGGATTGGAGCCTCCGGAAATGCCCTGACGCCGTTTATCCATGGTGCCAATCACCGTGAAGAGCTGGCCATCGATGACCACTTCCCGGCCGGGAGCCTTGTCTGCGCCTTCCGGAAATAGCAGGTTTGCCGTGTCAAAACCAAGCAGTACTACGGGCGCGCGGTGCTCTGTATCCGTGTCGTTGAACTCGCGGCCGTGAATCACCTTCATGTCAAAGATTTGCGTGATCGAAGGCGAATTGCCCTGGAGAATTACGTTCGTAGCGCGGTAAGCGCCCCGCCGCACATTGGCTGTGCCCGAGCCAAACTGCGGCTGAAAAATCCGCATCGAGGGCGAAGCCGCGGCCACGTGCGGCAGCCGCGCCATGTCGTCTGCCCATTCAGGCTGCAGCTCTTTGCGCGTGAACCATTCGCTCGGAGGTCGCGACAGCGAAGCCCAGGGAAAGCGGTACGCAATGATGGTGTCCGAACCGAGTTCGCGAATGCCCCCAAGAACATTTTCGTTGAGGCCGTTGATGACCGAGCTCACGGTGATCACCGTGGCGATGCCGATGACGATTCCGAGTATGGTCAGCGCCGAACGCAGAGGATTCTTGCCGAGCGTATCGAGGGCGAGCAGCAGCTCTTCGTGGAACTTGAGCGCGCTTTCCTTGCGAATCGGCAAGGGCAGCGGCAGCACCCGATTTTGCGGCAGAGTCTTAGAGAGTGTAGCCATGGGGTGTCTATTCGGATCTGAGTGCTTCCACAGGATCGAGCTTTGCAGCCTTGGAGGCTGGATAAGTGCCGAAGAAAAGCCCCACGCTCAGCGCGACCGCCAGGCCGCTGAGCACCGACCAAAGCCGCACGGCGCTTGGCAGGGGTGTCAGCCAGGAAACCAGCCCCGCGACCATCACGCCCAGGAGCACGCCCAGCGCGCCGCCAATCACCGCAATGGTGGAAGATTCGATAAGAAACTGGCGCAGAATGTCGATCCGCCGCGCGCCGACGGCTTTGCGCATGCCGATCTCCCGCGTGCGCTCCGTCACGCTCACCAGCATGATGTTCATGATCACGATGCCCCCGACCACAAGCGAGATCGACGCGATCGCGATGGTGACCGCGAAAAACGAGCTGCTGATATCCTTCCACAAGGACAGGAAAGAGTCACTGGTCTCAATCGCGAAATCGTCGCTGGCCTGGTAGGTCAGATGATGACGCCCACGCATGATTTGGCGGACCTCATCCACGCTGGCCGCAATCCTGGCCGCCGAACCGGCGCGCACGGTTATGCGCAGTGAATTTTGTTGGTTGCCATACTCCTTGTTGTAGGTGCTCAGCGGCAGGATGATCCAGTTGTCCAAGGAGTTTCCGAGAGCGGAACCTTCCTTCTTTCCGACGCCAATCACCTGGCAGGGGGTGTTGTTCCAGCGGATCTCTTTTCCCAGAGGATCGACGTTCGGCAGGAGGTTTTCGACAACATCCATCCCAATCACGCAGACAGGAGCGGCGCCGCTGAGGTCTGCTTCCGTCATATGCCGTCCCGAGACAAGATCCACGTCGTACAGCTCAGCCATTTGCGGCGTCCAGGCGCGAAGATTGGTGTCTTTCAGGGAGTTCAGCCCGCTTTTCACTTCGACGCGGCCGCCAAGCGAAGCACCAATCTCTTTGCAGCTTTTGCACTGTTCGCGCACCGCCTGAAAATCATCGTAAGTGATGCGCTTGCGCTTCTGGAATTCCAGCCAGTCGTCAACGTTCCTGATGATGGACGGCTGCTTGGACAAACCGAAGACGTCCGCTCCCAGACGGAATACGCGCGTGGCGACGTACCGGTTCGCGCCGTTAATCAAGCTGACCACGGCTATGACCGCAGACACGCCGATGACCACGCCAACCAGCGTAAGGACACTGCGCAGCTTATGCGCCCACAGGCTGGATGTGGAGATGGCCACGGCCTCGGAAAAGTTCATGGTCCGGCGCGACCGCAAAGCGGCCGCCGATCCCGGTGAACTGGCTGGGGCCTGGGCGCGCGTTGTTGGACCTGGCATGGAGCTCTGGGGGGGACACAAACTCCCTTCATCCTAACATACGCGCGGCGGAACATCGGAATTACGCAGGTCAGTTGGAAGGTTGGAGTAGCCCAGCGGTGAAACCGGTGCTTACGCCTTCGTCGAAGGGCCAGCCGCCGTTTCTCAACCTGGACCAGTGCCTGGAATTCGGTCACGCGATGATTCAGAGATCGAGGCCAAGCGTTCTATATACAACAGGGCTACCGCCGAAGCCGCCGAAGTCCTGTGGCTCGCATTAGACATGGCTTGGTCAATTTCACTGCGGCTCGGATTGCACCGGTGAAGAGAACCATTCTGGGCGGGTTTGACTCCCGCTGTTGGACCATCACCTTTGCACGGCGCCGACTTGAAGGCGAAAAACTCCGATCTCACCAGTCATTGACTCGGAAATTCTGAGTGATTTAGAACGCAACCGGATGTAAGATGGCTCGTCCCCGCCATCCCATGAGTGCGTCCAGGCGGTGGCTTGAAAAAGTTACTTGTAACTGTGCTGCTCGTAGACGATTTTGAGCCCTTTCGAGCCGTCGTTTCCTTGCTGCTCAGGGAAAAACCGCAATTCCAAATCGTCGCTGAAGCGTCGGACGGATTAGAAGCTGTCGAGAAATCGCGGCAATTGCAGCCGGACCTGATTCTCCTCGACATCTCTCTCCCGAAACTGAATGGAATCAACGCCGCTGAACAAATCCGTGAGGTAGCGCCGCAATCCAAGATAATCTTTGTGACCCAAGATAATTCCGCCGACACCGCGCAGAAAGCTATCGCCTTGGGAGCGATGGGCTACGTGGTTAAAGTCAAGGTTGGGTCAGAGCTTCTGAAAGCAATTGACCTGGTCCTTCAAGGCAAACAATTCATTGGTACTGGCTTGACTGGCGACCTGTGAGAGGTCTTCAGAACACGCAAGAAGTTATGCTCCCCGTCAAACAAAGGCTGGACGGGTCTTCAGGCTTGCGCGGGTGCTCTTAGTTTCTTCAAAGATTTCTTTGGAATAGAGCATTCCGCAAAACCACAGTCTAGACAAACAATCGGTTTCCCAAGTACGTAGACTGGGTCGGCCTGGCCAGGCGCGAATGCCATCTCGACCTTATTTCTTTCTCTTTTCGTTGACCTACATTTGGGACATCTCTTAAGCATCGCCGCACCGCCATTGGGAGCACCTGCTTCATTTCCGGCCAGCTCCGCCAGGATGTCCCAGGGCTAGCATTGCTCAGCTGCGGCGCCCACGGCTGTGACAAGCGTCACCGTCCTACGTGCCACGAACACAATCACTAGGTCGGCCAACTCCGATACGTCCGGCCCAGTCCGCCAAACAATGCGACACGGACCGGCTGTCATTTTTGACAGTCGAGTAGTCGAATCGCCAACTTATAAAGTTTTCTTGACCCTGCGAATCGGTCGGGTGGAGACCAGCAGGGCATCACGCTTTCGTTTGAAGAGGCGTTAGGGATGATCGAGAATCGTGAAAAAGAAATCCTGAGCGAGGTTTTTAGGCTCATCGAGGAGCAGACACGGGCGCTCGGATCTAGGCTGTGCGCCGAAGTAGCCGCCCAATGCGAAGAGCGTGCAACCCGAATCCGAAATCTACTTCAGCAGGTCGGCCAACATAAACATTCCAAGCTGATTGAGTCGTTCGAAACAGCCGACACTAGACATTAGATGACCACTGCTCTCCGTCGTTTACACCAGTCGGGGCCAGTCAACTGACGCCCCAGCATTCGAAGGTCTTCTTTCCAGGGGCGATCTGCGTCCATCGTCCATCAGGTACACTCACCGGGTGAAACTCGTCCCAGCAATTAAGCCGGCGGGTTGGATCGCCACAACGCTTTTGTTTGGTGCTCCAGCCTTGATTTTCGCTCTCCTCTTCATT
>QHYH01000095.1:95980-97019 GCA_003223215.1 Acidobacteriota bacterium | reverse complement strand
AGCCTTCGCGCCCGGCGTCGCAGCCAAACAGCCTCCCAGGCTCTTTTTGTTTGTTATCAAAACTACACTGCACTCGGACTTCCTCTATTGGGCGGCCACGAAAGTCGCGCGCGACACTCTGTTCAAGACGATTCTGGCCACGCCGCCAGATGATTTCTGGAACGCTCCGGATGAGGAACAGGCGCGCGCCCTCGAGATTACGCGGCATATTCTGCCTATCAGTGAGCGCGAAAAGGGAATCTGGAACGATGCGGCCATCAGCGCTTCCATACCTCGTTACGATCTAGAGAAGTTCCGCGTTCCAACGATCGTGATCAGCGCGAAGGACGACCGATACGGAACATACTGGCAGGGGCGCTATACCGCGGAGCATATTCCTGGCGCGCGGTTTGTGGGCTACGCCACTGGCGGGCACTTATTGCTGGGACACTCGAAAGAGACCTACGTCGAGCTGTCGCGGTTTTTGCACCGAATGGAAAAGTACATCCTTTGGAATGAATGACGAACTCTCTTGCGGCGCCGGCGCGCCGTTTGTCCGCGCCTCTCCTAGAACGCAACCTTCAGCGAAAACTGAATCTGCCGCGACGACCCCGCCGTCCGGCTGATCATCCCAAACCCGCTCCCCAGCACCGTGTTCGACGGCAACCCAAAATTCACAATGTTGAGGATATTGAAAAACTCGGCGCGGAACTGCACGATCCCCCACTCTCCCCGGCCGCGCCGCCCAAACGACGTGTTCTTGATCAGCGCGATGTGGAACTGATGGAATCCAGGCCCGCGAAACGTGTCTCTCCCGAGCGTCCCGAACCGCCCCTCGTTCGGCCCCGTCCCGCCCGGCACCCCAATGGGAATCGAGAAGAACGACGCGTTGTCCGCGCCCCGCCCGAAATAATCCTCGCGAATCGTCCGGCCCGTCGAAAAATCCGGCATCGACTCGAGATCCGGCCGGTCTGTTCCCCCCGCCCCCATCCCCGTCTGCTGAATGCCAGAATATACCGTGAACGGCGCCCGCTCGCGAGCGTCGTGATGTTCAGAAATT
>QHYH01000095.1:0-95873 GCA_003223215.1 Acidobacteriota bacterium | reverse complement strand
AAAATACCTGCGTCACGTCAAACACGGACGCCGCTTTCTCCGCCCGCGTATCCAGCGGATTCTGCGGCAGGGTCTGCAAAATCACGCCCGCATTCGTCGACACTCCCCCAAGGAGCGCGCTCGCATCGTCGATTGACTTCGAATACGTGTAACTCGCCTGGAAACTCAACCCGTACGACGAATAGCTCTGGCCCACGCTCGTCTGCAGCGCGTTGTAGCTCGACTGCGATCCGCTGTTCATCAGCCAGATCGGCCCGAACCCGCCGGTCGGATGGCTCTGCGCGTCAACTGCGTGAACGGCGCAAATTCCAGCGACGCCCCGTTATACCCGTTCGGCAAAAACACGCTGGCCAGATGAATCCCCGCCGTTCCTACATACGCCGCGCTCGCTTTGATTGGTCCAAAATCGTGTTCCACTCCCAGGGTGTAGGTACCGATGTAACCGTTCGTGAACCCGCGCCAGATTGTCGGCGCCGTCAAAAGCTGCACCTGCCCCGTTAGGCTCTTCAAGTCGTTCTGGAATCGCTCGAGATCGATCTGCGTATTCGGCTCGACGGCTGAACTGTCCCCATTCGGAAACAGCGGTTGCCCGTTCATCGCATACGCTGCCGGCAACTCGAGCGGCACCGCCGTGTTCGAGAACGGCACCGGCGTGCCCTTCGTCGCCGTAAGAATTGGCTGAAATACCAGTGGAAATCCGCCGGTCAAGTAATTGTCGAACCACAGATTCGGCAGCAGCGTCGTGATCGCCCCACCCGCATGCAGCACGGTCTTTTTCGTCACCGAGAAATCTACGCTCACCCGTGGCGCAAGCCCGCTCCAGTCCATCGGATACGCCGGTTGCGGGTTGTACAGGTAAATCACGCTCGCTCCTGGCGTCGTAAACGACGCGTCCGGATTCCCCACTGCCACCGGCCTCCCGATCGACGTCCGGCGCTTCGCTTCTTTGATCCTCGAGTTCACCTCATATCGCACGCCGTAGTTCACCATGCAGCGCGGCGAAATCTTCCACGAATCCTCCACGTAGAAGTTGTACGCTTCGCGCCGCACGCCCGCCTCGTCGAACTTATCCCCCTTGGGCGTCACGCTGGCCGCCGCCGTCACCGAATACGAATTCGGTGTCGCCGTCAGCAATCCGGTCAGCGCGTCCGGCAGCGGATTGCCCACGTTAATGTTGTGTTGACCGCTCGCCGACAGAATCTCGACCGGCGAATACGCCGTTCCTCCTCCAAACGCATAAATCCGGTTGAGGTTCATTCCGAAAATCGTCGCGTCCTTGTTCAGCCGCACTTCCGCACCGATGCGGATCGTGTGCGCCCCGTCGACGTACGTTACATCTCCTCGCATCTGGTACAAGTTCCCGTACGAGCCGAAAATCGATCCATCAGCCGTGTTAAATCCCTGGTACAACCCATCTCCATACGTCAGCGCCGGATCTGCCGCATTTGTCGTCGGGAAAAATGGCGTGCTGCGGATGTAGCCAAACTCCGTCGTGAAACTCCATGCCGGTGTCACTTTTTGCGCCCAACGCACCGCCGCACTGCGCTGGTGATCGAAGAAATTCACACCGAAACTCGGATCAATCGCCGTCTGATCCGGATTCGTCGTCGGCCCTTCCACCTGATTCAAGCTGAATCGTGCAAACAACTCCGCGCTATCGGTCAGCTTGTGATCGATCCGAACCGAAAACTGATCGGTATTGGTCACGACTTTCGACGACGTTGCGTAGGTCCTCGCCCCGAACGCTCCCGTCGGCTCATTCGGCAACGGATACCGGTTCAGCAGCGGCGCGATCTCCGCATTCACCGGCACGTACAGCGTGTCGCCCCGGTAGGTCGTCGTATCGATCCCCCGGCGCTCGTCCGCTGTCGGCACCGCGAACACCTGCGTCGTTCCCAGCACCTGCCGGAATCCCTGATATTCGCCAAACAAAAATGTTCGGTTGCGCCCGTCATAAGCCCCCGGCAGGACAAGCGGCCCGCCGATCGTCGCGCCAAATTCATTCCGCACAAACGGCGGAATCCGGCGCGGATCCTCCGGATTCACGTGATCGAAAAAGTTCCGCGCATCGAACGCCGCGTTCCGCACAAACTCAAACGCGCTTCCGTGGATTTCATTAGTCCCCGGCTTGGTGACCACATTTGTGAAGCCCGCCGCCCCCCGGCCAATCTCCGCCGGCATCACTCCCGCGCTCGACTGCACTTCCTGTATCGCATCCACGTTGAAATTCGAAAAGGTTGCTCCGCCCATTTCCGGATCGCTCGTGTCCGCGCCGTCCATCGCGAACACCGCCGCCGTCCCGCGCTGCCCATTCACGGTAAACTGCTGCGTAAAATTGGCCGACCCGTTCGTGTCCGTCATCATTCCCGCGGCCAAAAGCAACAGTCTGCTGAAATCCCGCGAGTTCAGCGGCAGACTTGACACTTCCGTGCTCGATAGCGTCGTCCCACCGCTTCCCTTGATCGACGCTTTCCCCATCACCGGCAGAACGCTCAGCGACTGATCTTTGTCCGACAGCACCACGTCCACGTTCATCGGCGCGCCGTCCTGTACCACCAACTCCTCCGCGCCATGCCACTCTTTTCCCCCAAAACGCACACTCACCCGATAACTCTCGGCCGCAATCGCCGCAAATTGGAATTCCCTCGCGCGGAGGTCGACGTCTCGAGTTGCCCCGAGCCGGTCACGAGGATCACCGTCGCCCCTTCGACAGGCGTCTTCCCCGCCTCCCGCACCACCCCCACCATCCTTGTCGTTGCCAATAGAGGTCGCGCGAACAGCACCAAAAGTAGGATCAACGACCGCCGTATACAAATGCGGACAGGAGAACTCATAGACGCGGATTATAGACCACGTGTCGCTCAAGCCGTCCGTGACCTGATGCGCCGTCTTATCCTCCACACCGTAGACAAACACGGCACGCAGCTGTCGGGGAAATGGTCGCATTCTCGATTTTGCCCCCGACCTTCACGTAGTGCGGCCGCACCGCCGGAAAATCGCCCGTGAGTTGGATGGGAACGGCGGGCTCTTTAGCGGTTGCCGGATCGAACAGATGAATTGAACCGAACTGCACTAACTTTTCGGGCGATCGCTGCACGTAGAGCATTAGACATGGGTTGGTCAATTTCTGATTGTATCGTATTACGATATGTATTAATTTTGAAGCCAGGTCGCATGGGAGGCAAGGAGGGTGCCTCATGGTCCCCAAAACTATTCTCTCTCTGTATTATATTAATGACAGGATTGGGTTCGTGAGCGTGTTTCGGAACTATTTTGAAGAACGCGGGTACCAGGTGCTCGCTGCGTCCACCGGAATGGAGGGCATCAGGCTGCTAAAGAGCACCGATGTTCGTGTTGACGCTGTCGTTTTGGACTATGAGGCACCCGAAATGTCGGTGTAGCGGCATTGCAAGTTATCAAGGGCGTTTCGTCCCAAACGCAGGTTTGATACTCTCTGGAGCAAAGTCGAAAATCTCGCCCGATGTACGCCACGCGGCAACGGCAGTCTTGATGAAAGTCTTTTCAGCGCCGGAATTGATGCGGAATGTCGAACGAATCATCAAAAAGGAACTTCCAAAGAGTTCCTCCAATTAACTTTGTGGAGTCTCCGCGCCATGTTTCACCATTTGACGCGGGTCCTTAGTTCCAGAATCGGTGGCGATCCGGGAATCAAGCTAACACGAACCGGCTGAAACAATTTATCGGCTATATTCTTGCGAAACCACACCGGCATACGACAGTGCTTCCTCGGTGCTTGAGAAGCGCTGTGGGAACTCGGCCGCCAGCCGGCAAGCAATCCCTTCAAGCGAGAGTTTTCCATCCATTAATTCGAAGGTTCTGCGCCGCAGGATTCCCTCGTCGGAAAGCTCGGGAATATAATCCGCAGCGATTTTGCGAAGCTGCGCGGCGGACAGGACCGCTCCGGCAAACTGCGATTGGTCAAAATCGACAGGAGAAGTGCTTGATCCCGAGGGCGGCTCGATGCGCGTGGTCCATCGCCAGAGGTACTCATTTTCCACCAACTTCGCCGCGAGGTTGACGCACACGGTTTGCCCCTGGGTTAAAGGCACAGGTTGCGTCCAGGGGAAGAAGAAAGATCCGTAGATGGTCTCTGGCGCGCCGGGAGCATTGGAGAAGCCTACGTCTTCGGCGAGGTCCGCATCGAACCACACGACGATTCCGTGTCCGGTTCCGGCGCGCTCCACTGTCCACTCCAAATTCCCCCGAACATCAGGGTTTTGAATGGTGGCGTAATCCAGCGTGGCCCAGAGCTTATGCCCAGTCAAAAGCTGGGCAGGGCTCACCCGCACTTTTTGCACGTTGTTCACCGCGAGCTGCCGCGCTGGACTCAGGTTTTGACCAAAAGGATTCTGATCCCAAGGATCCACGACTTCGCAATAGGGTTTTGGAGCTTCCACGATCGCCGCCCAAAGGGTGTCCCTTCGCGGGATCATGGTCCCGCCGGGGGCAAGAAAGCGGCGCCGCGCGTCCGCGATAGCCGGGATGTGGCGCTCGAAAAGCGGCAGGATGCCCCTCAGATCGGAGAGGATGACGTCGGCGCGAGCGGGAAGGGTCACCCGGTTGGAAAGCCCTTCGAAAAACTCGATTCTGCCAGCGCAGCCGTTGGCGGCAGCAACCTCGCGCGCCAGTTGAATAATCTCAGCCGGCTCGATGGCAAAGACTCGTTCGGCGCCGAGCTGGCATGCCAGCACCGCGAAGACACCCGGTCCCGTGCCAATTTCCGCGACAATGGATTCCTGGCGAACAGTCCTTCGCAACGCTTCCGCATAAGCGTCCACGCGAATGCGATCCGCAATCATCGAGCCATAGGCTCTCAAGCTGTACATCGGGACTTATCCAGCGACCGGCGTGGGGTTTCCCGGAGCGGTGGTGATCTCTCGCCGGGCATCGGCGGCAGTCGCTTCACACAACCCAAAGATTGCGGAAGGCTCATCCGGAGAGCGCACGCGACGAATTGGGATTTCAGCGACAACACGGCCGAGCACGTCGAATTCTGTGCGGCGCATGGTCTGGTCAAGAAGATAGTTCACATAGGAATTGGCAACGAGGGCCATCAAGGCTTCTTTCCCCGAAACATCTTCCATGACGGGAGCGGTCAGGGCAGGATCGCGACTATCCAAGATGTAGACAGCCGCCAGGGGCAACGGCTTTGAAGCGAAAGGATGGCCCTTCTGGCCAAGCGGCAGGTAACGCTTCTCCCATGTGGGCGTGATGCGGGGCAGAGCGTCCTCCGATCCAAATAATCTCCGAACCGAGTCCGGCCACAGGTTCACCCTGGGATAGCCTGGCTGAACAAGAAATCGCTCTCCGTGATCCTCAAGCGCTACGACGTCATCGGAAATCACTGGATAGCCCGCGCACGCAAAGGCAGCAGCCGCGGTTGACTTCCCAGCGCCCGGCAAGCCCACCAGCGCGATAGCGCGATCAGCTACGGCCACGGCGCTCGCATGGAGACAGACTACGCCGCGAAGGCGCAACACAAATCCCAGTACCGGCCCAAGTAAATAGGTGCAAGCATCTTCGAGCGAGTAATCTTCCGGCCAATCAGCCCAAAGTTCGTGTCCGCGGCGCTCGACAGCGAATCGCACTCCGTCACCATAGAAAAAGCAAAAATGCTCTCCACCGGGGAGCAGACCGACGCGCAGGTTTGGCTGGCCACTGACCATTACGTCTGAACTCGTATGGAAAACCTCAATGTACTCAAGAAATGTCGAGGGGAATTTAGGCCAGTCTTTAACCCGCACTCGCACATCGTACGCGTTTGAATCAGGCCGAGGGGAGATGCCCGGGAGAGCTAGGTTGGCTGCAACTCGCAGCCCATAGACAATATGCGATACGCACAAAAAGTTCCTCCGAGGGTGACCGTCAGTGAGTTTTATTTTGGCCCTTCAAAGCGTCTACCTTCCCGGTCCCTTTCGGGACCGACTGGGTCATCGTTCGGATGTCTCCGTAGACCCGGAGGGCAGGTTTTTGGTACGGCTTTTTCTTGTTACCTTCCCGCGAATTTGACGTCACTTACGCGCCTCCAAAGAAGTCTATCCCGTGGCTCACTGCAACCGCAACCAAAAGTTCAGGCTGAGCGGCCGCAAATGAATCCACGCTGTCCAAGCATCTTTTTCTTCGAACACTTTTGGAATCAGTCTTCGCTCTACGTAGCGTCCTAACTCCGGGACAGCCTCAAAAGAATCCACCCATGCGGATTCCGCCCGCTGCAGAAGCGCAACTAAAGGGTCGGCCGGGAGCGGTGACTTCCGCCGCAGCCGCACCGCGTCCGGCAGGACGCCGCGAGCAGCCTCGCGCAGCAACTCCTTGTCCGAACACCATGGCAGCGCGGGCAAGGCAAGCAGGAAATTCACCAAACGAAGATCAAAAAAGGGATGGCGTACCTCCACTGGGATTCCGGTTACCCCAGGATCGTACCCTTCAAACAAGTTTGGCCAGAAAGGATCAACTATTGCTTCGTAGGCTGTAGAGCGATTGGCTCCGTTCCGGGCCGGAGCGCGCATAAACCCCTCCCACCGTTCGCGCAAACTTAGGCGTCTTTCCAGATCCTGGTCCAGCCATCCTGGATAACGGGGCGCTTGATTCTTGGATCCAAACCATCTCTGGTACCGCGTGCGAAGGTACAGCCGCGAAAATCTGCCTTCGGCTGTGACGTATTGGAGCATGCCAGCGAGCGCTCGTTTGATCTGTCTCTTCTTGAACAGCTGGAGAAAATGCTCAGAAAGCAAGCAGGAAAACGCGGGGTCGCCCCCAAAGCCAGTTAAGGCGACGGGGCTACGGATCGCGACCTGGCGCAACTGCTCTGTCCCCCCATCCGACCAGGGTGAATGCAAAGGCTCAGGCCAACGAATGTTTGTGCCCTTCAGGTGCTTCCACAGACCCATCTCATCACTTAATTGAAATTCGATCGGGATTTTCAGTGCCTCGACCACAAGTCCCGCGTAATGGCGCTCTTGGTGCGGAATCAAACTTTCAAAGACTTCCGTATACGCACACAGTCCGCCAGCGGACCCATTCCGAGCTAGTGTCCGCTTCGCACTGGCCGCCACGGTGGGAGAATCAAGTCCACCGCTCATCAGGATTCCCACATTGTTTGTTCTTACCCGGTCAGTGACAGCACGATCCAGCAGTTCGCGGAATTCCTCCACGCAGTCGTTGGGCCGCGTGTAGTGGAGGGGGGCGCGCACCGGGAGGGTCCAGTAGGGGCGGACTGAGATGGTTCCTGCTTCACACGAAAGGACGTGGGCGGGCGGGAGTCTCTGGATATCCGCGAAAGACGTAGCCCCGGGTTCCCGGATCATGTCGAAGAGAAGAAAGTCGGCAATCGCAAGATCGTTGAGCCGTCTCGAAACGGCGGGATGACGGCGGATGCAATCGATCATATTACTAACGACCAAAAGCGGGCCGATGCTCGAGTAGAAAAACGGCTTAATGCCAAAATGATCGCGCGCGCAAAACAGTTGTTTGTGACGCGCGTCCCAAAGCGCGAAGGAAAAATCGCCCTGCAGGCGATCGATGCAAGCTGCGCCCCATGCTGCATATGCCTGCAAAATCAAATTACAGTCCGGCGCGTTCGAGCACACGTTCCTGTTCTCAAGCTGCAGCTCATCGATCAGTTCTTCGCGGGCATCGAGGCGGGCATCCGAAACGATCCAGTAGCGTCCCTCGAGATCTGCTGGCTGCCGCTCGTTCTTCGATTCGTGCGTGGTGCGCAGCAGCGTGTGGCCCATGCCTAGGGGACCGTCCGACCAGATTCCGCAAGCCTCCGGTCCACGAAACGAAAGAAGATCAGTAAGGGACTGCAACAGCCCACGCTCGATTGGTGCACCGTCCCCGTGCATGATGCAAACGAATCCGCTCAATGAAACACCCCTTGGTGAAAGCTTACTGTTGGCCTCGTCCAACGGCAACTTTGTTCTCCAAGAGGTCAGGTCCAAGAGGGATTGACAAGTCCCATTCGCCGCGAAACATCCCATCGGTTTCCAGGCTCGGCGAATTTCTTCTTGCAACGGCAACATGGCCTAGGCAGAGTACCGTGGAATGCGCCTGCAAGCCCCAAGTTCCTTACCTCGTGGAGCCGTTCTGATCCTTGCTTTAGCAGCAGCAGTGCTTCTTTCCTATTTCAGTATTCGCAATGCAGTTGCCGTCGACAACGCGGACCTCCAGACCCGCCAGGGCTACGAGCGCTCCACTCGCCTGGAACCAGGCGACTACCGCAACTGGTATCTTTTGGGCCGCTATTGGCAGTACAACCTCGAGGACACTGATGCCGCCAAAGCTGGCCAGGCCTATTCGGCCGCCTTGTCGCTAAACCCTCGCTCTGCGGACGTCTGGTCAGACCTGGCCAGTGTTTATGAAGCAGAAGGAAATCCTTCTGGCGCTCGTGATGCCTATCTTCATGCCAAACGCGCCTATCCCCTATCTCCCGAGATTTCCTGGCGATACGGCAATTTCTTGCTCCGCCAGGGCGAGCTCGACCCGGCTTTCACAGAGATACGGCACGCCGTCGAAGTGGACCACGCCCTCGGCGCACAAGCGTTTTCTCGTTCCCGCGGTGTCGAGCCTGACGTTCAAAAGATCGTGGATCGCGTTCTTCCGCAGGCGAGCGACGTGTATGTGCAGGTCATCTCGGACCAAGTCTTCGAGGGTCACATCGAAATTGCACTTGCGGTTTGGGACCGGCTCACCGCTATTCATCCTCGCCTGCGCTTGCCCGATGTCTATTCACTCACCGGAGATCTGCTAAAAAGAAAGAAATATGCTGATGCCCGCCGCGTCTGGGACCAAGCGGTGGGCTTTGCCGGTTTGGGCGACCTTCAAGGACCTCGAGATTCGGTTCTGTGGGATGGCGGCTTCGAATCGGGACTGTCCGGCGGAAGTTTTACCTGGCTCTATCCGGTGAACTTCCAGGGAGTACAAATCAGCATCGATTCTCGAGAAACGCACTCGGGAAATCATTCCCTGCGACTCACCTTTGACGGAAGAACTAACGTCTATTTCAACCACATCTGCCACAACGTCGTTGTCGAGCCATCCACCGACTATCGGTTCTCTGCCTGGGTGCGCACCAGAGAACTCGCCACCGACCAGGGCATCCGATTCGAGTTGAGCCCACTAGGAACACAGGACGGTTCCGCGGTTGTCACTTCCGATGTTCATGGCACCCAACCGTGGAGCCAAGTCGAGACTTCCTGGACGTCCGGCAAAGACGTTCAGGAAATGCAAGTCTGCTTGCTGCGTTACGCTAGCGATCAGGAGGGGCATCGGATTCAGGGTACCGCATGGATTGATGACGTTGCGCTCACCCCCGCAGCGATGAAGAAAGCGAAGCCATGAAGTTCCTGAGGCTGGGGATCTGTACACTCGTTGCATTCGGAATCGCAGCGCATGGGGGTGTCGAGGACTGGGCCCGAGCAGTCCTTGAAGCCGGAGCCGGCTTGCTTTTCCTCGCTTGGGCGGTTTGGTTTTACCGCCATCGGGAAGAGCAACCCGTATCGTCACCGCTTCTGCCGCCACTCATTGCGTTCGCACTGGTCGTCGCAGGTCAGTGGCTTTTCCGTACAACGGCTTCGGGTTACAACACGCGAATCGAATGGCTCCTCCTCGTCGCCGACCTAATCTTCCTATTCCTTGCGGTCCAGGCCTTTCGCACACTTGAAGATTGGCGGGGCTTCGTGTGGTTTGGGATGGTCTTCGGCTTCGTGGTTAGCCTTTTCGCGATTCTTCAACACTTAAGTTCGAACGGCGAGATTTACTGGTTTCGCGAGGTTCGTTCCGGCGTCGAGCCCTTTGGGCCTTATGTGAATCGCAACCACTTCGCTGGATTTGCGGAGTTGATTTTGCCGCTTGCGCTGGTTCCGATCCTTATGGGCAGGGTTCGCAAGCAGCGACGAGCTGTAGTTGGGCTTCTGGCAGTTTTGCCCATTGCCGCGCTTTTTCTCTCGGCCTCCCGCGGAGGCATCGTGAGCTTCTGCGTGCAACTGACGCTTTTGGCGTACCTTATCCTTCGTAGCCGCGGTCTTGGCAAGCACCTGCTTGCCATGGCGGCTGTCTTGCTCGTCGCGTGTTTGATGGTCTCCTGGGTAGGCGTCGGCCTCCTGCTCGAGCGCCTTTCAACGTTCCAGTCTCTCGAGGTAACCGGCGGAAAGCGTGCCGCCATGCGTAAGGGCGCCTGGCACATCTTCCTGGACCATCCTCTCGTGGGCACAGGGCTCGGTACCCTCCAAATCGTGTATCCGGCTTACGAAACACTTTATGACGGCAAGGTGGTCAACCATACGCACAACGACTATCTGGAAGCCCTGGCAGAAACGGGTCTTCTGGGCGGTCTCTGCTGTGCCTGGTTTTTGGGGGTATTGCTGAGAGAATCTCTGAAGCGGTTTCACGACGTCAATCATTCCTTCGCCGGGACGTTGCAACTCTCGGGTTTGGTGGCTTGCTGCGGCTTCCTCGTGCACAGTCTCGTGGATTTTAATCTGCACATTCCGGCAAACAGCCTGCTCTTCTTTCTGATGGCTCACCTGTCTTCGGCTCGAATCGGACGGTCCACCCCTTCACCTTCCGCTTCTCGGCATCGCCCTTGAATTCGCTGATCGACTTTGACCTTGTCGGCGTATAATTCCACCCCGGGGGTGATCTATTCAATGGAGCCGGCCAGACTGGGCGTGCTGTTGCGGGTTGCCGCAACGAGCGCCCTAGCGGGAATGTCGCTGGCGCCGCCCGGCCGCGCACAAGCGGTTCTCGAGACACCTCAACAGGCAAATGAGCGCATTCGTCAGATGTCCGCCAACTTGCGGATGATGCCTCACGACTATGTGATCGGCGCTGGGGATCTTCTCAACATTTACGTTTTTGACGTAGAGGAGCTGAGCCGCGAGGTTCGTGTCAGCCAGACTGGCACGATTGGCATCCCGTTGGTTCCGGTACGTCTGCACGTGGCCGGACTCACCGAAATGCAGACAGAGCAGAAAATCGCGGAGGTGCTCGAAGCGAACGGCCTGGTCACGCATGCGGACGTAAGCGTTACCGTCAAGGAACACAAGAGCAAGCCCATTACTGTGGTTGGCGCCGTTTCGCACCCCATGGTGTATCAGGCGGACCGGCCGGTAACCGTTTTGGAAGTTCTCGCAGAAGCCGGTGGTGTTGCCAATGATGCGGGAGACACGGTCATTGTCGCACGAACCAGCCATGAATCCGAACCCGATCCGGTGGAGCCGCCAGCGATAGGTCCGGAAGACCTGCATTCGGCCCCGGCGGCCGCGGATGCAACGCGTCCGAAGAGAAATCCGCAGTCCACTTCTGCAACCTCGATTCCTTCCAGTGCACAAAACAATGCCTCGCCGGCATCGACAGGGGCGGAAGCGGGACCCAAGACTCCGGATATACCTGGTGAGCCGCCTCCCCTAACCAACACCATCACCATCAATCTCGGCGAGTTGATGGAAACCGGAGATACCAAGAACAATATCGTTCTCGAAGCCGGTGACGTCGTCACCGTTCCTCACGCCGGCATTGTGTATGTTCTCGGAGCCGTTGGCCGTGCCGGCGGTTACGTCCTTGCCAATGACCGCTCGCAATTGAGCACCTTGAAGATTCTTTCTCTCGCCGGCGGGTTGACCAGGACTGCGAAATCCGATAAGGCGGTCATCGTTCGAAAGGACGATCAGGGTCAGCAACATGAGGTCCCGATCGACCTCAAGAAAGTGCTCAATCGCCAGGCAGAAGATCTTCAGTTGCAGCCAAGCGATATTTTGTACGTGCCGGAGAGTGCAGGGAAACAAGCGATGTTTAGGGCTGTCGAAATCGGGCTCGCGATGGGAACAGCTATAGCGATCTACCGCCTTGCTTGGCACTAGAAAATGACTGACGAAAACAAACTGGTGTCCCGCGGAAATGGCTCGAACGGTGCGATCGAGTTGGCGCCGGTCACGCCCCGTTTTGTTTCTTTTGATCTCTCACCCCGGGAACCCCACCTTTACGATTACCTGCTCATTCTTCGCAAACATCTTTGGCTGATTGTCTCCTTCATGCTCACCGTGGTTACCATCGTGGCCATCGCCAACTTCCGCATGAAGCCTGTTTACGTGGCCACGGCACGTATCGAAATCGATCGCGAAAACGCCAATCTTCTTCCTTTTCAAGGCGCGGATCCCTATGACTACACGGTGGACTTCGACAACTACATCGAAACGCAGGCAAAAATCCTGACCAGTGAAACGCTTGCGCTCCAGACCATTCGCAATGGCGGCCTTAGCGACCGTCCAGAATTCTCTGGGCCGGGTGGTCCCTCCGAAGCGGTCGCCAGCGGCAGTCTTACCAACCAGATTCGCCCGCAAGAACTCGGTCAGTTCCTGGGCAGCCTAAGCGTGAAGCGCGTTCCCAACAGCCGCTTGATGGATGTGAGTTTCGAGTCCACCGACCCACGGCTGGCTGCGCGCATCGCCAACGCTCATATCGCCACCTACGTAGAACAGAATTATCGCAGCAAGTACGAGTCCACGACGCAAGCATCCAACTGGCTCGCCGATCAGCTCAGCGAGTTAAAAGTGAAAGTGCAGAAGTCCGAAGACGCGCGCATCGCCTACGAACGCCAGAATCAGATTTGGACGCTCGACGACAAACAGAACATCACCACGCAGCGGCTCTCGGACATTAACAGGCAGCTGACCGAGGCGCAAAGCGAGCGCATGAAAAAGGAATCGCTCTACCAGTTCGCGAAGTCCGGAAATCTAGACGCCGTACCCCAGGTCCAGACGAACACCGCGCTCACCGAGTTACTTAAGAAACGAAGCGATACCTCGGCTGAGTACGCGAATGCTTTGACACAGTACGGCCCAAATTTCCCCAAAGTGCTGCGTCTGCAGGCACAATTGAAAGAGATCGATGAAAACATCCAGGGCGAAAAACGGGGAATCTTGGATGCTCTCGAAAGCGATTACCGTGAGGCACGGCAGAGGGAAACTCTTTTGACGGACGCCCTCGATCAGGCAAAGGCCGAAGCCAATCAAATGGCCGAAAGGCTGGTCGAGTACAATATCCTCAAGCGCGAGGCCGAGGCGAATAAAGCTCTCTATGAGGGCCTAACGACGAAAATGAAGGAAACCGCGATTTCCGCGGGTCTGCGCTCTTCCAACATTCGAATCATCGACCCCGCCATGGTTCCGACCTCGCCCGCTCGTCCCGCCAAAACCAAGAACATTACGCTGGCTTTTCTGGTCGGTCTCGTTGGGGGCATCGGGCTGGCGCTGTTGCGCGAGTATCTCGACAACACGGTGAAGAGCCCTGACGACATCGAAGCGCTAGCGCGGCTGCCCTCTCTGGCAGTCGTCCCGCAATTTTCGGGTTCAAGTGGAGGCAATCGCCGGGGTTTTCTCCCGAGCTTCTCCGGTAACGGTCATGAAAAGCGGATGGAGCTGGTGGCCCAGCATCTGCCCAAATCTCAGATATCGGAAGCCTTCCGTGCTTTACGCACCTCGATTCTGCTGTCCCAGGCCGATCATCCTCCGCAGGTCATCTTGGTCACGAGTGCCTTGCCCCGTGAAGGGAAGACTACGGTCGCGGCGAATCTGGCGGTCACTCTTGCCCAGCTCGGCGACAGCACCGTGCTGGTGGATGCCGATCTCCGCAAGCCGGGAATCGGCCGTCTCCTCAATCTCGGTCCAGGGAAATATGCCGGTTTGAGTTCCTATCTCGCCGGCGCATCCAGTCTGGATCTCGTGTCTGTTCCACATCCCTCGATTCCCAATCTGGTGGCCATTCCCACCGGACCGCTCCCACCGAATCCGGCAGATCTGCTCTCCTCTCACAGACTCGCTGAGGGCATCGCCGAGCTGCGCACGAAATTTAAGTTCGTCGTTATGGACTCTCCGCCGATCATGGCTGCCACGGATGCTGTGATTGTATCCGTACATTCCGATGGTGTGTTGCTCGTGGTTCGCAGCGGCGAAACGCCCAAGGCAGCTTTTGCTCGGACGCGCGACCTGCTCAACAACGTGAAGTGTCGCGTCCTGGGCGTCGTGCTTAACGCCGTCGATCCCGGCGCCCCCGACTACTACTATTCCTATCGGTATTACCCATACTCGTATGGGTACGGTCCTCAGGAGGTTACGGAAACTGCTCAGGGCGAGGCTTCGGATGCGGCCGAGGAAGCCGCCTCCCGCCGACACGACGACGATTCTCAAGCACTTTGAGGAGGGTTTTTTGCGCTATCTCATCACTGGCGGCGCTGGTTTTATCGGGTCTCACCTTGCGGAGCGGCTACTGGACCGGGGCGATCACGTCGTTTTGCTTGATAATCTCTCGACCGGCAGCGTTGAAAATATTCGTCACCTCAAGTCTTCCCCGCGACTGCAATATCACCTCGACAACATCGAGAACCGTCAGTTACTCGCGGAACTAGTGGACGATGCCGACGTGATCGTTCACCTGGCTGCGGCCGTCGGCGTCAAGCTCATTGTAGAAAGCCCCGTGAGGACGATTGAAACGAACGTCAACGGCACGCAAAGGATACTCGAGGCAGCCTGCAAGAAAAAAAAGCTGGTCTTCACTGCTTCCACTTCCGAAGTTTACGGCAAGAATACCAACGTTCCCTTTCGCGAGGATGCCGACCTCGTCCTCGGCCCAACCACTAAAGGGCGCTGGAGCTATGCGGCGTCGAAAGCGCTCGACGAATTCCTCGCGCTTTCCTACTGGAAGGAAAAGAAGCTTCCCGTCATCGTTGTGCGCCTGTTTAATACTGTGGGTCCGCGCCAGACCGGACGCTATGGAATGGTGCTGCCGAATTTCGTCAAGTCCGCCCTGGAGAATTCGGCGATCACCATTTACGGCAGCGGCAAACAGTCCCGCTGTTTCTGCGACGTGCGCGACACCATCGAAGGACTGATTCGCCTGATGGATACCGAGAGTGCTGTCGGGGAAGTAGTGAATCTAGGAAACACCGAGGAAATCACCATCGAAGACTTAGCACATCGAGTGAAGGAGCGAACCGCGAGCTCCTCCGCCATCAAGTACATTCCCTATGACCAGGCCTACGAGCCCGGATTTGAAGACATGATGCGGCGCGTGCCTTCCATCGAGAAACTTTACGCATTGACCGGCTTCCGCCCGCAAACCTCCTTGAATGAGATCATTGACCGCGTAGCTGAGCATTTCCGGCAAAAAAACCTTGGACTCGCCGATCTCAGCAGGGTGGCGACGGCCAATGCCGACTAAGACTACCTGTCTCACCCTCCTCCTCTGATGTTTGAGGTTCGCGTGAGTTTGCCATCCATTTCGATAGCCGATACTTCGCATGCCACGAGCGAAGCTGCTGTAGTCCCAAGTTTTGTACAGCGTCACGAATTGAGCGATTGCGTCTTTTTCCTTCAAAATAGATTTATCGGGTATGTAGCCGGTGAACTTCGTTCCGGAAAAAGCTTCATCCAAGCGAATGAGTCGACGAATTGCAGCGTTGAAGCCGCTGAGGTCGCCAGCAGGCGGTGTGCTCTTTATCCGTTGTTCCGTTGTTCCGTTGTTCCGTTGTTCCGTTGTTCCAGAAGAAAAAATGCCGGAGATGCTCGTAGCACCTCCGGCATTGGAGCGCTCAGGAGCGTGGTTTCATCACGGATACGAAAGCACGCACCCGCCTGAACCGCTGTTGAACGCGTTGCTCCACAGCGACTGCACCGCGAAAGTTCCTGTTGACAAGGCGATGTCCGCCGCCGCGCCTTGCCCCGAGGAAATCCAGGCGCACTTGTCGCCGTTCTCTGCGCCGCTCGAGTCCAGCCATCCCCCGTTTGGGAACTGGTCGGTCATCGTCTCGGCCATCTCGTGACCGCCGACGATGGTAATGCCGGCATGTGGGCCCAGGCCGTTGAAGTTGGCGCCACAGCTGGCACCGGCGTCGGTGATGTACGGCAGGTTCGTGTAAGCGACGTTGCCAACCGTGGAGCTGGTCGCGCTGTGGTACGCGCAATATTGCGTCCCAAATCCCCTGGAACTGTGTCCCGTGGCGGTGGCGATCACATACTGCACGCTCGCGTTGCTGGATGAGGTCGTGTTGTTGAATTGCTGCGCAGCACGGACGGCCTCGGCTGCGAGCTGCGACTGACGGGGATGTGACGGAGCGGGGCTCGCGTTGTCAGCAAAGACTCCGGCAAAAATGCCCGTCGGATTGCCAGCTGGAGTACCTGCGCCGTTACAGGATACAGTGCCGCTGGGCACGCCCTGACAATACTGGGTGACGCTATTCGCCCAGGAGCTGCCGCCGACGCCCCGGTAGAAGTTCTCCAGAATGGCCGCCTCGCCACTTGGATCGTTGTTGTTCCACTGCGAGCCCCACAGGACCAGATAGATTCTGGGGGCCGTCTCGACGCCGATGCCGCCGATTCCGCCATGGTAGCTGAGGTCATTTGCGGTGCTGGCCGCTTGTACCTGACCGGGGCGCGCATGGGGGTTGGCCTCGCGAAACCGTGTCATATCTTCAACCGTTGCATGGATCATTACCGGCGGTTGGCCCTCTTCAATAATCCTCAACCCGCCGACGGTACCCTCAAAGACCATCGGCTTATTCTGCTCCTGCGTATGCGACAACGGGCTCACCAGCAGGAACCCCAGAACAGCGAGAAAGCATGCTAGAGCGTATTTCCGGATCATAGGCCTCCTTCTGCGTTTGGATCGGTTCTTGAAGATCAGCGAAAAAAAAGCGGACCGCCCCGTTGTCAAACCTGCATGTTCTGAAGTGCCTGGGTGCGGTCCAGGACCGACGCAGGCTAACTCTGCCATTTGAAGCAAGTCAAGCCAATTCTACTTACTTTGCCAATTCTACTTACTTTAATTGTTAAGTTAATGGTTATTTCGAGGAAATGAAAGTCCGGCGCCCGGGTCCTGACCTAGTGAGTGTACCGGACACTTCTCGTGAGACTACAGTGAGCCAGCGGCCCTTTCCCATGGGAATATCGGTCTTCAGCACCTCTGTGCAAAACTGCAGCGCCCTTTTCTTGATCACTCACGAAAACGCTCGTCAGTTTAATTCTCACTGGATATTTCTCTTCTTCTTAGGATCGCTGCTGACAGCACAGCGGCAAATGCTCCCACCGGGAAAGCCTCAGCGAACGCAACAGCTGCGTTTGTTGCCGGCTTGTCGTATAGCCGCTTTAATCTTTCGGCCAGCTCGGCTGTTTGCCGGATCTTTTGGTCGCTCGCGCCGGAATCCTTCGCCCTCTGAATCATGCAAGCCGTGTAGTTGTCGCCCAAGTTCGGAAACACTTTGAAATAGAGAACCTGAAACGTAATCACATGGCATGCGGAGGAGATGAGCGCGATCAGTAGGCCAACAGCAAGCCCCCTCCCAAAGCTTAGCCTGCCGCCGCTCGAATTCTCGCGATACGATCGCACTCCCAAAAACATCAATAGTGCGGAAAGTGCAATCGATGTGTACCCAAGAACGTCTCCTCTCCGATAGTTCACTGAATTCACGTACGGAATCGTAGCGATGAGCAGTCCTGCCGAGAGCACGCCGGACAGCAGCCCGAAAATCAGCGAAATCTTCCTCACTATTCGTTACCTTCCTTTCAGAAGTTACGGCCACACACCACGCAAACTAGCGCGGTGCCGCGCACTTGTCGTCCTACTTTCGGATGATTTTGGTTCCCGGAGGCGAAAATCAATCGTTCGGGTGAGTCGGGCTATGGGATAAGCCGGGCGACTTTGCCCAGTTGTACGGCTTGCGTGCGACGCTTGGCGCCGAGCTTGTCGAAAAGCCTGCTGGAATGGGTTTTCACCGTGCTTTCGCTGACGAATAATTTGTCAGCAATCTCGCGCGTGCTCAGACCCTCAGCAATGAGTCCCAGGATTTCTAGCTCCCTTGGCGTGATCTTCAGTTCCGAAAGGTGCTCCTCATCGGGCCGGAACGGGCCCGCGGCAGGCATTGCAACATCTTGAACGACAGTGGCGTTCCTGCGAATAAGCGTCAGGCCGAGCCATATCCCCCCGCCGGCAAACACGACAGCGACTAGCAAAGTGTAAATCTCAGACGAGTGGGCAACCCCGAGCAGGTGATTCTCGGCAAGCATCAGGGCCGTAATCAATACCCCGCTGCAAAGCCCGAAAATCGCAATCTCCCATATGGCTCGCCGGTGAGAACTCCAGCTGCTTTTCTTTTCGTTGGCCATGGAAGTGCGATTATAGCGAATTACTCCGCAGGAGGGTTCGGCTTTACCAGGTGGGCCGTAAAGCCTCGGCGTTTTTAGGCCGATGATATAAGGCCCCTCCCCGTCAAGCCATCTAAGAATGTAACCGAAGCCCCTGTTGTCGAGACATTTGAAATGTAGCCGAAAGTTTGTTGTTGCTGCGATTGTGGGAGGAACCCACCGAAGCCATCTCGGCAAAACAAACCGAGAGGCCGTAGGAATCCTTGCCGCTTGCGGCGGGGAGGATGTCAACAGATGGGACTTTGCAGGGCGCGCCCACCACGAATACTCTAGTTTTTTTCGTCTCGCGCCAGGACGGTTATTGTTCGGCCCCACTCCCCACGATCCTCTGACGCTGGGCTTCGGGACCGGGGCCCTTGCTATGGTTGCCTGTGCCGCCGGTTACATCCTCGCCTTGCGGGCTAGCCGCCTCGACCCCATCGCCGCTCTCGTTATTGAGTAAACTCGCCGTTTCTTGGCTGTCGGGAGCTACGGGCTACGCTGTGCGCGACCTTCGACCACGAAGGCCTCCCGAGCGCGTTGACGTATCTGTCAGTCCACGATTGAAGCCTGCATCGAGCACCCAGCTCTTGCGAGCTGCATAGCTGATGTCCCAGCGGATGCCCGATTACTCACCGACGCGTGTGGGGTTCAGTGTCCTTGGCTGAAATGGCATTGACGCAGATCACGCATTTGAAGATGTGCGTCAAAGCTTTGCCTGGGCCGTCGGTCCACAGCGCACCTAGTGCCTCAGGGTGAATGCATCCATGCCAGAACCTTTCGCAAGAGTTCGTGTTTTGTAGAATAGAGTTGGGCACGACGGATTGCCGTCACCGATCGACGTGATTCTCTGGATCTGGAGTAAAATAGTTTTGTTCGGTCGCGCGAGGGGCAGGTCTCTTTGCGTCCGCGTTGGTGCTGCCAGGTTGCAGACCCGACCGCCTTCGAGGACAAGCTGCTTCGCGTCCGATTCTAAAGAGGGGCGAATATGAAGATCGAGATGATGATGGGATGTGCTGCGCTTGCCGGGTTGATGACTTTAGCAAACACGGCGGACGCGCAAGAGAGAGTCTCACGCGCTTCGCCTCGAGCGGCTGCCTATGACGCGAACCACGAGGTCGTCGTCCAAGGAACCGTGCTGGAATATTTGGAAAATTCCACATTGCCCCCGATTGGAACTCACGTGAAGGTCCAAACCTCCTCAGGGACGGTCGACGTACATCTCGGTCCTTCGTCCTACTTGCACGACAGCCATTTTTCTTTTGCTTCTGGCGACTCGGTCAGATTCGTCGGCGCGATGAGTTCCGTAGACAAACGCCCCGTCCTCCTGGCTCGCATAGCGCAGAAGGGCAGCCAGGCCATCGCCATACGTTCAACCCAAGGATTCCTCCTCGCGACGGGCGCGACGCGCAGCTTATCAGAGAAGCAGCGCGCGCAAGCCT
Source organism: Acidobacteriota bacterium (assembly GCA_003223215.1). GTDB lineage: Bacteria > Acidobacteriota > Terriglobia > Acidiferrales > UBA7541 > Acidiferrum. The sequence goes on along the minus strand of QHYH01000095.1, from coordinate 76,240 downwards.
CGCAGAAGGTGACCCCTCGATGAATACCCAAGCAAAGCGTCTTTACCTCCTGCTCGCGCTCATCCCTCTGTTGTTCCTTGCCGCCGCATGCGGCGGGGGTTCTGCGCCACTACCACCTCCTCCTCCGCCCGCCAAGTTCTCCAACGCGAGTCTGGCGGGTCAGTATGCCTTTTCCATGACTGGTAGCGAGCTGTGTGCCGGCGTTGGCAGCCTGTTCACGCGTGCCGGCAGCTTCACAGCCGACGGCCATGGCAACATCACCACCGGTTTGGAAGACATCAATGTGTGCACGGGAACAGCGACATTACAGTTCACCGGAGGCAAATATTCCATCGACGGCGATGGCCGCGGCACGTTGCAGCTCACTAATAGTACCGGCACGACCAACTACAGCATCGTGCTTTCTTCCACAACATCGGGCTTGGTCGCACAGACGGACGTAAACGTAACCGCCAGCGGTTCGTTTCAGCGACAGAACCCTGCGGCCTTTTTGAATGCCGCCATCGCCGGCGGTTACGTGTTCGATTTCCTTGGCGTGGACGTCAACGGGTCGACAGTGAGCCCCGCTTCTTACGTGGGTCGGTTCGACAGTGATGGGCGCGGCGGGGTCACCAATGGCTTGTTCGATTCCAACATTGGAGGAACACCGTCCGGCCAGCAGCTCTTTCCCGGAGGCGCATTCTGTCAACTCGACACGAACGGAGCTGGCACGACCTTTGGACGCGGCACGGCGAACATTGCCGGGCAGTCGTTCGCCTTTTATGTTGTGGATGCCAGCAGGCTGAAATTCAATGGCATCGGCTTTCCCTCCGCGCTCGTGGGTGACGCCTTCGCGCAGCAGAACATCGCATTCACCGCCGCGTCAATCACTGGCGGCTTTGCATTTTTGATTGGCGGCTCGAGCCCTAGCGGCGCGATCTCCACGGCTGGACGATTCACCGCGGACGGCGCGGGCAGCCTGTCCAGTGTTGTCTTGGACGAAAACAACAGCGGTACCATCACACTGCTGCCGAACGGGACTGTGACTGGCATGTACACCGTCGACGACAATCAATTCGGCGGCGGCTCGGTGACCTGGACGGACACGAAGTCGGGAACCTTCTCCTTTGTCTTCTATCTGATCTCCTCTTCGCAAGCCGTATTTCAGGAAATCGATTCGGCTATCATCAGCGACGGCACATTCTCGGCGCAAACCACCACTCCAATCTCCTCGACCGCGCTGGCTGGGGATTATGTGCTTGGATGGAATGGTGCCGGCAGTGCCGAGGAGGACTATGTTGGTCAGGCTTCCTTGAGCTCCTCTGGCGGTTTAACTGGGATGACGGACTTTAACCAATTTTCGACCGGCAGACAGTTCTTCAATGTTCTCCTGAATGGGAACCTGTCGCTCGGCGGTGATGGTACACAAGCCAACGACTTCACCGCCAACCTGCAGACCAATCCGGCAGCAACATTCCACTTCACGACCTACGTGGTCAATCAGAACACGTTGTTTCTCGTGGGTGTGGATACGGATCGTGTTATCGCTGGACCATTGGTGCGGCAACCGTGAGCGGATGACTGAATTCACCAAAAATCTAATCCGTTCAATCAAACCCTCGATGGGCGTGCGGCTGCGAGAAAGTTCGCGAAATTGTCGGTCTGGTAGTATAAACCCGAGATTGCCCCGAGTGGCCACAGGGGAACATGTCCTTTTCTTATGCCCGATTTCCCGCTCTCACGCTTGTGATGTAGACTCTTTCCGCTTGCGTGACCCCACGCAACGGCGTTGCCGCCAGTGGATGAGCGTTTTGACTCGATGAGTGAACTCTCTAGGCGAGAATTCGCGAAATTGATAGCGGTTGCTAGTGTGGCTTCAGGCGTTCCCCAGACGCCCACGACCGGACGGACGATTGGCATTCAGGTGGGAGCGGTATCCTTTGTGGACGAAGGTGTCGAGTCAGTTTTGGACCGCTTTCAGCGCGATGCGAACATCAACGCGCTGTTTATCGCGACCTTTAGCTATGGGCGCGGCATTGCCGGCCGCCAGGTTCCCGGCCAGCCGTTACCGGATCATGGCAAGCAGGAATATGATGCCGCATTTCACGGCGGCAATTTTGCCAGCACCCACGGGAACTATTACCAGCATACTTCTCTGAAAAAGATTGCGGCCCCTGACCATCCGGGTTTCGACGTGCTCGCGAGCGTTCTACCGCAGGCACAGTCGCGACGCATGAAAGTTTTCTGCTGGTATGAAGATGTTTTTCGCGGCGACCTCGAAGGGATTGAGCCGTTGCAAGAGGTCACGCTGTCCGGCAAAAAAGCCGGCACGCTTTGCTTTCATAATCCCGAAGTGCAGGGGTTTTGGCAGGCTCTCACCGAAGATTATTTGCGCAGTTATCCCGTTGACGGGGTTATGTGGGGAAGCGAGCGCCAGGGCCCGTTCGGCCATGCTATCGGCGCGGCGCATGGCGGCGGACGAGCGAATCCCCTTGAAGTCACCTGCTTCTGTGATTTCTGCAAGCGTGAGGCAAAGGCCCGCGGCATCGAGGTACAGCGAGCCGTCGAAGGCTACACCAGACTCGCTGCGCTTGTCCGCGACAGCAGGACGGCGAATCGTCCGACGGATGGCTCCTTCGTCTCCTTCTGGCGGCTGCTGGTGAAATACCCGGAAATACTCGCTTGGGAAAAGCTGTGGAATGACGGCCAGAAGAGCACCTATGCGAACATCTACCAGCTTTCCAAATCGATTCGCCCCGATATCCGCGTGGGCTGGCACATTTGGCACAACAATTCGTTCAGTCCGTTTTATCGCGCGGAGCAGGACTACGCTGAGTTTCGCCAGTATTCTGACTTCCTAAAAGTCGTGATGTATAACAATTGCGGCGGACCTCGGCTTGTTTCCTTTGTGGACAGCGTCAGCCGCACAATCTTTGGCGACTTCCCTCCGGAGGCAGTGCTGGACCTTACCTACAAAATGCAAAACTACAGAGAGGCCACTCTCACGGACCTTCCCCGCAAGGGACTTTCTGCCGACTATGTGGAACGCGAAACCCGGCGCGCTGTTGCCGGTGTATCCTCCCCTTCGCCTGCGGCAAAGGCTCTGAGTACGCCGAAAATTTGGCCCGGGATCGACATTGACATCCCGACTGGCAAGGACGAAAAGAAAACCGAACCCCAGGACGTCCGCGAGGCCGTTCGAGCGGCCCTTGGCGCAGGCGCGGACGGAGTTATTCTCTCTCGCAAATATTCTGAGATGCGTTTGGCGAATCTGCGGGCGGCAGGAGAGGCATTGCGCGCCTGAGCACCTTAGGCGAGTTACACCAGCGCGATTACCTCATAGTCCAAAATGCGGGCACGTCGAAGCTAACTACCTGTTTCGCAACGCCTGGGACCGATTCAAAGCAAGGGTCGCTCGCCTTTTCCACTGAACAAGCCCGATAAATCTCTAACAGGAGAAGTTCCTTCTATAATAGTACCCATGTTTCCGGTAATGCCGGCGTGTGCCAGCTGCCTGGCAATAGTTCGCAATAGCTGGCTTTATCAACCGCAGGTTTGGTTCTGTTAGAATCCGGACCTTGAAGCTCTCTCCAAAGAATCTTCTTTGCTTGCGAGAGTTAGCGGCGGCTCTCCGTGAAAAAAAAGAACGCCGCAGGTGGGGGCACTTTGTCTGAAGGAATCCAGGGTCGCCCCATGACGGCGGACTTATCCCCCGAGCGACAGCATGAATGCTCTCGCCAGCTATCGCTCGGCGGATGGGTCTACTCTCTGGCGGTAATCGCCGGGCTCTGTCACTTTGCTTTCAGTGGAAGATACGGCTATTTTCGCGACGAGCTGTATTACGCGGCATGTGGTGAGCATCTGGCGTGGGGATATATTGATCATGCTCCGCTTGTTGCCCTGATTGCACGACTGAGCCGTGCAACATTAGGAGACTCGCTCTTTGCGCTTCGGTTCTTCCCAGCACTCGCAGCGGCGGCGAAGGTGTATTTGTCCGGGTGGATGGCGCGAGAGCTTAGCGGAGGACGTTTTGCCCAGCTGCTCGCGGCCCTGACTACACTGGTCGCGCCTATCTATCTGACGTTCGACAGTTTTCTTTCGATGAATTCCTTTGAGCCACTGTTCTGGATGGCATGCGCGGCGATACTGTTGCGGATTCTGAATGGTGGAGATGAAAGACTGTGGCTTCTGTTCGGAGTCGTTGCAGGGCTTGGGACTTTAAACAAGCACTCGATGCTGTTTTTCGGCTCAGGTGTATTTGCCGGGTTGTGCCTGACGGCAGCGCGGCGAGAGTTTGCGAAGAGGTGGGTGTGGCTAGCCGGGGCGCTCGCGCTCCTGATATTCATGCCGAATCTGCTTTGGGAAATACGGCATGGCTGGCCGACCATCGCCTTGCTCCGTGCAGTGATCGGGACAAAATATAGCCACGTGACTCCCTGGGAGTATGTCTGGCAACAATCACTACTGACGCATCCCTTGGCCACTCCGATCTGGCTGGCCGGACTTTGCTACCTGCTCTTCGACGCCGCCGGAAAAAAGTACGCCGCACTCGGCCTTGCCTATTTGATCGTGCTTGCAGAATTGATTGCACTGCACGGGAAGAGCTACTACCTGGCGCCGGCTTATCTCATGCTCTTCGCGGCTGGTGCGGTGTGGATCGAAACGCGAGTCCTTCCGCGCACGGGAATGTGGGTGAAGCCGGCGACGGTTACGCCTTTGATTATCGGTGGGTTGATTGCTGCTCCACTGGCAATGCCAATTCTGCCCGTGGCATACGCGGTGAAGTATTGTCGTTTCTGGAATGTCCAGGCAGTTCATGTGGAAAACGTGCCGCTTGGGGACCTGCCGCAGTTTTTCGCGGATATGTACGGCTGGCCTGAGCAAGTTCATGCACTCGCCCAGGTATTTAACGCTTTGCCGGTTCAGGATCGCGAAAAATGCGCGGTGCTTGCCTACAACTACGGTGAAGCGGCGGCAATAGACTATTGGGGGCCAGCACAGGGTTTACCAACGGCACTCAGCGGACACAATCAATACGCACTCTGGGGTCCGGGAGGCTACAGCGGCGATGTGGTGATCGCGATTGGTTTCTCCGAAGAACAGTTGCGAGAGATCTTCGACGAGGTCAATCCGGCAATGAGAGTGACAAGCCAATACGCAATTCCCGAAGAAGCGAATTTGACCATATATCTGTGCAGGAAACCTAGGAAAAAACTGCCAGATATATGGGCAAAGTTGACGTGGCTCGGATAGGCTGCCGGACAGAAATTCCTGCTAGATACAGTTGGCGACCAAGGCGCAAAGGCAAACATGCTCGTCACGAACTGGCCAGCATAGTTGAAGCAATGAGCCTGCTTATGGGCACAAGCCTGGGCCGCATGAGATTTAGCTTGGACGGTGAGGTCTCGGGAACTTGGACGTGGTTCAATTTGACTCCCGGGATCGCCTTGGCCTGCCAGCTTCTATCTTTATCCCGCCCGTTCTGCCGCTTCATCCGCGTCCTTGCAGACCTCTTCCCGAATAATCCGTTCTGTGGCTTCGTCGAGATAGGAGTGCAAGGCCTTCTGCAAGGCCAGGTATTCCGGCCAAAGCGTCCTCTCTACAAACGCCCGCGGCGCACGCACCACGACGGTCGTGTAACGCTGGCCCTTATAGCGATAAGGTTCTAGCCCGTGTCTCCGGCAAAGCGCTAGAAAGAGGCGTCTCTGCCATTGGTCCACTAGGGAAAACCTCGTCTCCGGCAAGGGTTGTGTTTTGAGCGCGGCGTCGAGCCCCTTCCGGATCCGCTCGATTGCGGCCGCCGCAGCCTGGCGCTCGCCTGCGGTCGCGGCACTCTCGAACAGCGCGGTAATCTTGCGCAACTTTTCGCGGAGCTGGGGTTCAGTGGTCACAGTAGCAGGATAGGATGGCCACCGGTGCGGAGACCCCAGTTGGTTTGTTTTGAGCGAAGCAGCCGGCCCCTCCTCCTCTAACTCACGGGAGCCTCAACCACTCCCGGAAAGGACTGTCATGCAGATTCTACATCGGTTTCTCGGCTCCCTCCCACAGTACACCGGTGGCATAGCATCCCGTTAACCATGAGAAGGCCGATTCCTATCAAGAGTTTGTGCTTTCGCGGTGATTTTTCCATTTTTTCCGTTCAGTCAAGCCGGCCCCTGTCGCCACCCTTCCATCCGCACTCGGCGCTCCAACAAATTCTTGCTCGGTGCCAGTTTAATGTTCTCGTCTTCCGCTCGTGGCTGCCCGGTTCGCACCTCGGAGTCCAGAGAAGGCCAGCGAGCGACCGCAGCGGCATGTCGATGTCAGGCAGCAGGCGCGTCGCTTCCATTTCAATAGCTTCTAGATTTGGCGTTCGCGGCAAAGACCGGTTTTTCGGAAGCGATCACGGAGCTACTGATAGTTTTACCAGTCGTTCGAGGAGTGCTGTTGCTCCAAGATGTTGCGTCATTGAAATTGCAGTGTGGGAATGTGCTGCAAGCACCTTGTGTCCGTTTGACCTCCGTATGAAGGCGAGCCGGGTGTGACGATGCGCTTTGCTTCTTCTTTGATGATCCTCGCCGCGCTGCTGTTAGGAGTGGCGGTTGGCCTCGGTGCATACACATTTGCCTACGCCAAGGGATACGCGTATCTGACAAACGATCCTCAAGCTTGCACCAATTGTCACGTCATGCAGTCGCAATACGACGGGTGGATGAAGTCGAGTCATCACTCCGCAGCGACCTGCAATGACTGTCATACCCCTCACAACATCATCGGGAAATACGCCGTGAAGGCGAATGACGGCTTCTGGCATTCACTTTATTTCACGACTGGCCATTACCCAGACGTGATTGAGATTACGAAATTCAACCGGAAAGTAACCGAAGGGGCTTGCCGGCGCTGCCACGAAAACATCACCGCAGAGATTGCGGGAAATCCCGTGCACGGCGGCGCCGCAGGTCTCCAATGCATTCGCTGTCACAGCTCGGTGGGACATTCTTGAGACTCCCCACGCCTAAACGGCGGGGGATTCTTTGGAGTTACAAGCAATTGCTTCCTCGTCTCCAACGATGTTTCCTGCTTCACCGGCGCGCGCTTTGCCTTGTCAACGGGAGCCTTATATCCCCATGCCTCAAGGCAGGGGCTCTGCGGCTCTGGTTGTAGCCCGCCCGAGAACTGACACTCTTAGGACCGGAGGGATGATGAACACACCTACACTTGATGTCGAACCTCGCCGTTCGCGCAAGCTTCTAATCATCGTCATTGCCCTGGCGGCCGTGGCCACGCTGGCGGTCACCGCACTGCTCATAAATATCTTCGAACGCAAACAGGAAGCGAAGAATCCGTTCTACGAAGTGGTCGATCTGAATGACACCATCGACGATCCTGCGGTGTGGGCCAAAAACTTTCCATTCCAATATGATCTCTACAAACGGACGGTCGATATGCAGCGCACTAAGTACGGTGGCAGCGAAGCCATGCCGCATTCGCCCACCGAGGCCGATCCCCGCTCGGTGGTGGCACGGTCAAAGTTAGAGGAAGATCCGCGGCTCAAGACCATCTGGGCGGGCTACGCGTTTTCGGCAGACTACCGAGAGCGTCGCGGGCACGCCTACATGCTCGAAGATCAGACCTTCACCGAGCGACAGAAGTTCAACCCGCCGGCAATGTGCATCAACTGCCACGCCTCCTTGGTTACAACGTTTCTGAAGCTAGGCGACGGCGACCTGATGAAGGGATTCAACGTCATCAGCAACACACACATGACATACGCTCAGATTCGGCAGTATGTGAAACATCCGGTGGCCTGCATCGACTGCCATGATCCTCAGACCATGCAACTGCGTATCACACGTCCAGCGTTCATCGAAGGCATTCGGGCACTGAAGGCATCACAGGGTGTGCTGAACTATGATGTAAAAACAATGGCTACCCGTCAGGAGATGCGCTCCTATGTCTGCGGACAGTGTCACGTCACCTATTACTTCCAACCGTCGAATAAGCGACTAACCTATCCCTGGGCAAAGGGCCTGAAGGTGGAAGACGTCATCGCCGTCGAAGACGACGGGAAAATCAAAGAATGGGAACATCCAGACAGCGGCGCAGAGCTGATCAAAGCACGGCATCCCGAATTTGAAATGTGGAATCAAGGTGTTCACGCACGTTCTGGCGTGGCGTGCGCTGACTGTCATATGCCTTATATGCGGCAGGGTGGGTTGAAGATCAGCGATCACCAGATCAACAGCCCTCTCCTGAAAGTCAATCGCTCATGTCAGACCTGCCACCATTTCCCGGAAGAAGAACTGAAGGCCAGGGTGGAAGACATTCAAGACCGCTTCTTCGACCTGCGTAATACCGCGCTCGATGCGCTGGTTGACTTGATCAATGACATTAAAGCCCAAAAGGCCAAAGGAGCACCTGACGCGCAGTTAGCTGCCGCCCGCGCGTACCAACGAAACGGCCAGTTCATGATTGACTTTGTTATGTCGGAGAATTCCATGGGCTTCCACGCGCCGCAGGAGGCCCTCCGCATTCTGGGTGACGCGATCAACCTTTGCCGTCTGGGTCAGGTGATCCTCCATGGTGGGCCACCCCCAAGCCACAATCCACCAAACATTAAGAACGTGTCACTTTCTTCGGAAGCGGCTTCCGCCACCACGACGCCCACAAAATGAACAGGCTGCCTTGCTTCATAACCCGTTGGGCGCTACCTCGCGGGTGCCACGGGGTCGGCGATACTCGCCGAGCTGTGGTATGTGCGTTTCTGCCACTCTGTCAATTGTGTTAGTACGGACTCGAGCCAAACGTGACCTAATGTGGAGCACCGGACAAAAATTAAGACGGAGCAGCAGCTGCAAAACCAGAAAGTGACTTCTCAGGAGTTTGACTGACGCGCGAGAAGTGTAATCCTGGCGCGTCGAAAAGAAATCAGATCAGCCGGCCGGAAGTCCATCCCTTGCGCCAAAATGAATTGCGGGTAGCCGAGCCCGCACCCATGGGGCCAGGACTTTTGTGCCACCGGCCTACAGACTTAGGAGAAGTGTAGAGTGGCGTGGGCTTTTCGAAATGTGACTCTCTGATGTGTCCCTTTGTCGATTTAAAGTGTTTGTCGGCACCCGCACCCATGGCGCCAGGACCGGTGTGCCACCACCAGTCCTGAGCTGAGGCCGCGCGAACAAAGCCGACAGTAAACACGAGCACGGCGCAGAAACCGAAAACGAATTGCTTCATTGGTTGCCTCTAAGCGGTCTTAATTATAGAAGAGCCGCCAACGCGGAAAGTGAGCCAGCTCATGGCGCCCACAGGAGTCTCCACGTGGAGGCAGCATGCGTCGCCGTATCATTCCATGGAACTGTCACTAGTTACAGGGAGGAGGCGAGCGAAGCCCTGTGGCCTGAGAAATTCGATACGATTCAGGACTTCACAGCGAAGATTATTCGGATCGCCTTCTTGGGAAATTAAGCCAAGGTGTATACATCAAGTACATCTTTCGGCTCTTCTACTTTCCATTCGTTCCTGCTATATTGACTCAAGCCCTCATGCGAAAAACTGGGATTGGTTTGCTGGTGGCAGCATACGTCCTGGCCCTCTGCACCTGGCTGGCCGCGCCGGCCTATGCCCGTGTGAACGCGCAACCCGGCCCACCCATCCTCGCGGAATACGCGGGTCCTTGGCCTGTGTTCGTGGCCTGCGGCCTTACGCTCAATGGCCTTGTATTGGCGCTCATTCCCGTTCGCCGCGGCGAAAAGTGGGCCATCTGGCTCTCCACTGTATCTGCTCATTCTCCTGGCGACTCGCATCGCCACCGACCCACGCTGTTTGGTGGTGCTCGATCCGCACCAGCATGGCGCTCATACCTTCATGATCTCCATGGTTCTTGGTTTGGTCAGCCTCACGTTGGCCGCACCGCAACGTTCCAAGCCCGGTCACTCTGGTGCTGCCGTTCAAAGTAAAGGATATCGAAAAGAAAAACGTCATCCTCAAACGTTTCGTCTACAGCTCTCAAGTACGTCGGACGTTTCGACGCCGGAGTCAGCCTTCACGGAAAATGTCAGTTCCCACGGTATGCGCGTACGAACAGTCCGTTTTTGGGAGCCGGGTAGCCAAGCCCTTATCAAATCCCCTGTTCGCGAGCTTTGGGCGGGTGCGAGAATCGTCTATTGCCGTTCACTCTCCTATAATTCCTTTGCGTTAGGATTGGAGCTTCTGACCGCAGCCCGAAAAGACAAGATATGATCCCTGCGTGCCCCTCCGAAAACGATCCTCGCTCCTGATTTCTCCTCGAAACTCGGACTGCCCGCGACTTAGCAGGCCTCGCCAGCACCGCAAGCGACAAGGTGCGACTTCGTCCCATTCATTGTTTTGTCACGGAACTAAGCACCGGTGAAGATTGCCCAAAGGTTTCCGACGGGGCGCGGTACAGAACGTGAAACGCGAGGAACATCGCGGCGATCACCGGAAACACGAACAAGCTGGCCTCGGGCCCGAGCTTTCCTCCGGTAAGCCAGTCCGCGCCGTGGAACGTGGCGGTCAGCAAGCGGTCCGGGGCCAGCCGCCCGCCGTTCGGCCCGGAGTAGACAAAGATAGCCCCGAAATCGAATGCGGCGTGGAACCCGATGGCGAATCGCAAATCGCCGGTGCGGCGAAGCGTCAGGCAAATAAGTAACGCGAGTAGACCTGTCGAAGCCCAGTCGGGCCAGCGCTCGTACGGCTTGCTGAAATAGTGAAGCGCGCCGAAAAGAAATGAAATCAGAATCGCCGCGGGCCAGAACCCCATTCCTTGCGCCAAAATGAATTGCGGGTAGCCGCGGAATAGATATTCTTCCGCAAAGCCGATCGCGAGCGAAGCCAGCAGCCAAAGCAGCGTCGCGCGCCGAAGAGCCGCTCCATGAAGCGCCAGCGAGCCGGCCGAATAGCCGCCCGCGAGAAAAATCAGCAGAATCAAAGCAGAGACGCCAGCATATCCGAAGACTGCGCCTTCCCAGAACCTCCGCCCGAAGGCGTTCTTTCCCGGCAAGCCGTAGCTGGAAAGCTTGCGGTGCTCCCAGCGCGCCATGATCCACGTAGCGATTACGACGGCGATGAGAGTAATCGCGTCCCCGACCAGAAACACCATGGCGTACAAGCCTTCCGGCTCGACAATGCCGCGTGCTTTCAAGATCAGCACTACAACTTCCTGGAAGGCGGCCTCGAAGGCGATGACGATGGCCAGAAAGATCAGCAGGCGCCAGCCCGAGCGCAGCCCGATTGGTCCGACGAAAATCTCCTGTGCTCGCATTGAGGGGCATACCTCCGCGACGCGCTACGATAGCGCAGGAGAATGCGGGTTGCCACCGAGAGCTGCTGCAGCCACTGTGCTAAGTCGGCGTACGGGTAGACGGTCGCAAGCGGCTCCTTGTTCCATGCGCGAGCCGACCTGTTCGCATTTCAAGAGATCGCATGCCTTGGCTGTAACGGACATGTGTGACAGGCTGACCAGTACTTAAGTTACCAAGAGACGACTTCGATTAATCGGGACCCCGACGTTACTTGGGGCCTCTTCAGGCCTAGCAAATTGCGGCGCAACTGGTCTTTCGCCCGGAAGATCATGATCTTGACCGCAGGAAGCCCCCGGTTCAGGGTGCGCGCAATCTCGGAGTAAGTCATTCGCTTGTAGTAGCGCAATAAAAGTGGAACCTTATATTTTTCCGGCAAGCGAATCAGCTGTTCCCTCACCTGGCGACGTTCTTCGCTACGCAGAATCTGGGACAGTGGCGAAGGAGTCGAATTGTCGGGGACTTCAGTAAGGTCGGTTCCCCCCACACACGAATTCAACTCGCGCTTTTTCCGTCGCAGCTTATCGATGCAATGCCGACCTGCCACCTGCGAGACCCAAGGCCTGAAGGGTAACGCCTGGTCTTTTGTCCCCAGAACCCTGTGCAGCTTCAAAAAAACCTCTGCCGCTGCGTCTTCAGCATCTTCCGGGGACCGAAAGAACCGTCGACAGACCCGCAAAACGTGACGATGGTGCGCCGTGTAGATTGTGCTTAATGCTTCGGGGGAGGTTTGCAGGGCTTGGTTCAAGGCCGCGCCGAGCCCAGTTTCTTCCAAGTGGAGTGAAGCGGATCCTGTTGCCATCGCTCGTCCTGCGTCTTTGAATTTGGGCACACCACCAGGTTCCCGCTCGCACCATATAATTGCTTGGGCGCTCGCGGTGTTGCCCGGTTCAGCTATTTGGAATCATTTCCTCTCCGGTCGCCTTTCTTCGGTCGCGCGACCGAAATCGGCCTACGGCGAGGCGCCAAAAAATACTTGCTGCCAGAACGGGCGTGCTCATTCATGATTCCCCCGCGGCGGCGGACAACCAGGAGTGTCAAGTCATCACCCGGCGGGCACTCGCCGGCGAAGTCGAGTACCGCCGCAAGTGTGGAGAACAGGGCTTGGTTTGCGCTCGCACCTCTAACCGCTTCTGCTGCGGCCGAAAGGCGATCCATCCCAAACTCCTCGTCTCCGGAATTCCGGCACTCGGTTACGCCGTCGGAGAAAGCGATCAACATGTCGCCCGGATTCAGTCGGACTTTTCCAGAGTGGAACTCGGCCCTTGGTAGCGCACCCAGCATTGGGCCACCAATTTCCAGCCGTTCCACTGCCGTGTCCTGCCTAATCAGCAGCGGGGCGGGCAGCCCAGCGTTGCAGTACGCAAGTTCGTTCCCTTGCCGATCGAGTCGGGCAAAGAACAGCGCTGTCATAGGCCGCTCATCTTGATCCTGGCAGAGCTCCCGGTTGACCTCGGCAACAGCATCCGCTGCGTCCGAGTGCGATCGTGCACAGCGCTGGATCAAGCCGAGCAAATGGGTCTGCCAAATTCCCGCGGTCAAACCTTTGCCGGCGATGTCGCCCACTGCCAATCCGAGGACGGGGTCGAGTTCCATCACTTTGAAAAAATCTCCCGAAAGATGACGGACGGGAAAAATTTCGCTGGCGATCTCGAACTCGCCCGAGGTGAGCTCGCGTGGGGCGCAGAGCCTGCGTTGCACCTGAGCGGCTTCATAAATGGCTTGTTGCAGCTTTGCTTGTTCGCGACGCACCGCATCCAGTTCCTCTTTGACCGCCTGGATGTTCTCCGCAGGCTTTCTTCCCCTAGCGAGCATACCTTGACCGCTTTTCGCTTCGGTCGCGCGTGTCGTTGCCTGCGCCAGGTAGTTCCCGAGCGCGTTTCGCCCCATGTCTGGCGTCTTCTCGATTAGCCCAGCCATGCTCGCCTCATCCAACGAATTTGTAGCCCACTCCGTGCACCGTCAGAAAGAAACGCGGCTGGTCGGGAACGGGTTCGAGTTTCTGGCGTATCCGCACAATAAAAGCGTCCACCGTGCGCGTCGTTGGAAAATTCTCGTAGCCCCAGACCTCGTCAAGCAGCCTGTCGCGGCTCATCGTTTCCCCGGAATGACATAGGAAATGCTTCAGCAGCTCAAACTCTTTGCTCGAAAAATCCACAGGCTTGCCGCCACGCAGGACCTGGTAGCTGCGCAAGTCCACCTCGACATCGCCGAAGGCATAGCGATCCTGCTCTTTCGGGAGCGTTTGCGCCCGACGCAGAACAGCCTTCACGCGAGCCAGCAGTTCCCGGATCGAAAAGGGCTTGGTGACGTAGTCGTCGGCACCGAGCTCGAGGCCTACAACCTTATCCACTTCCTGGCCACGCGCCGTAAGCATGATGATGGGAATCGACGGGCGCTTAGCCTTCAGCTGTTTGCAGACCTCCAGGCCGCTCATCCGCGGCATCATCACGTCGAGCACGATGAGGTCCGGGGAATCCTTCAGCGCCCGCTCGAGTCCTTCCACGCCATCGACCGCTGTGATCACTTGAAAGCCCTCGTACTCGAAATTATCGCGTAGCCCCGCGACCATAAGCGGCTCGTCCTCGACGATCAGAATTTTCGTTGTCCCCATGACCACTTCCTTGTGCTCTCCCCGGACCATGGCGTCACTTCCACTCCAAAGCCTTCATGCCATTGCGTCCCCAGGCTGCGTCGGGGAATCCAAAGGCAATGCGATCGTGAACTTGCTGCCTTTCTCGGGTGCGCTTTCCACCAGCACGTCCCCGCCGTGCGCCCGCGCAATGTGCCGCACCAGGGATAGACCCAGCCCCGATCCTTTGATGTTGTGTACCAGAGCGTCTCCACACCGGTAAAACTTCTCGAAGATTTTCTCCTGCTCGTTCTTCGGGATGCCAATCCCGCGATCCTGGACCTCCAGATTTACGCGGCTGTTCGAACGGTACAGACTCACGCCGATGTATTTCCGGTCCTTGGAGTACTTCAGGGCGTTGTTCAGGAGGTTGAGAAGCGAACCCGCGATCGCTTCGCGGTCCACGATTACCGGTGGAATGTCGCCGGAAATGTTCTCCTCGAAGGCAAATCCATTTTGTTGGATTTGAAAGCGGTAGGACTCCAAAGTCGAATGAACCAGTTCGGCGAGGTTGGTTTCCTTGAACTCGTATTCCTTGCGTCCCGCCTCAATTCGGGAGAAGTCCAGGATGTTGTTAATGAGTGCCGTCAGGCGCTCGCTCTCCTCTCGTATGATGCGGAAGTACTCTTGATATTTGTCCTTGGCCATAAGCCGCCCGAGCTCCAAGGTCTCGGCATACAGCCGGATCAGGGCCAGGGGCGTCCGCAGTTCATGTGAGACGTTGGCCACAAAATCGGACTTCAGTCTGGCCAGCGTCATTTCCCTCGAAAGGTTGCGATAGGTGAGCCAGACACCGCCAGCCATCAGCAGAGATAGCGCGCCGAGCACGATGTAGTTGTATCGGAGGAACTTGGTTCCCAGGTCGGCGACCGTTGTGCCTTGGTACTTGATCGCCACGTGCAATCGAGGAAAAACGTCGGTGAAGGCGCGCTCCATCTCCGGCTTGCCCCCGTCCCAGTTTGCAGAAGCCACCCAGGGAGTGGAATCCTTCGGGGGATGGATCATCATGACCGGGGGATTGGCATCGCCCCGCAACACAATACTCTTGCTGGTCAGTACGTCCTTCATCATGGCGGGCAGGAAGCTTTTGCGCAGGTAGTCGCCGTCAAAAGCAACCATCCCCAGGGTTACGCGATCCTTGGCCACACCTGGGGGAATAAAATAAGCAAAATTCCAGTACGTTTGCTGATTTTCGGCGCCCGTCCACCACCCCTCGAAGCCCACCGGACGTTCTTCTTTCTCCGCCGCGGTTCGAACGCCTTCCACCATCTTGGAGGCTTCCAAAGGCAGCCAGGACGCCACGCCCTTGATCTCTTCCTGTGTGAGTGCGCAAAAAACCTCATCCTGTTCGTGGCCCGGCTGCAGGCGAGTCAACAGCAGATTATTCTTCTTATCGTACAAGCCCGCAAACCGATACTCAGGATGCTCCAGAAGTATCCGCCTGAGCCCGGTCTTGATTTTGGAGTCGCCGTCGTCGGGGTTTGGGAACTCTTTACGGACGGGCGTGAGCAAGTCGTTCGCCCTCTCCAAGCTTTTCTTTTCCGCGATCCTCAGCACGTGGGAAAAGTCGCGCTCGAAGGCAGCTTGGACGGCCTCCGAGCGCTGGATATGCTTCAGATTCCAGATGCTGAAGCCCATCAAGGCTGCCGCAGGGAGCACGATAGCCAGCTCCAGCGTCAGGAGCGTTCTCGTGCGTTCTGTCAGTCGCAACTTCTTGGACATTCTGGAGCCTCGCCAGATTTTTCTCGCCCTTACGAGGAAAAGACTATAAAGACATCTTCGGACAAGTTGTCAACCCATCGCAAATGATTGTAAAAAGTTGTGAAAGACGCATTAGCTTCTTTTTTTCAGTCACTTAGCAAGTATTGACCCGACCCTTTTTTTTGACACATGTTCTCGAGTTGAATCCGGGAACATCGGGAACAGTTGGGCCCAAAGCAGAGGAAAAAATCGGCTAGATACGCGAGCGTAAAGGCAAGCCAAGCAACGAGATAGAAAACCACGACCGGTCCGATGAAATTCATCTACCTGTATCTGCCAAACGCCGTACTCTTGGCCGTCATTCTGCAACTCGTCCTCAACATCCCGTTCTTTAGCCTTAACGGTCAGGCGCTGCCGGTCCCAACTCATTCTTATGGACTTCAGACTCCTCCGTCGAACAGGCACTCGCCTGACTCGCCTGATCAAAAATGAGAGTCCACTGTTTGCTTATCGAGTACAAAATCCTTGAGTGAAACGTCTGGAAGCTCAAAGTCAGTATGAAAATGGCTTAAGGGAGTTGCGGTCAGCATCAGAGCACCGCTGATCGGCCGCGAGATGCCATAAACCCCATTGAATGTAAGGACTAGCGGGCTAACTTCTAATTCGGCAGGGTAGGGAGAATAAGATCCTCCGATCGGGAGCGCCTCGTTGAACTTACGAATCTCACTTTCCCCGAGAATAGCTTTGCAAAAGTCGACGGGCTGCCGGAAGGGAGCTTGGCAGAATAAGACCCACTCGTGCATATTATCAGGCAAGAAAGAGCAACGCCCAATCCCAGGTACTTCCATGGATTTTGCACCAGCTGGAATCAGAGTTGCCCTCGAATTCCCTAATAATGTCAGATAAGCGGAAGTTCTCACAGTCACCGTGGTACGTCTTAACTTCTGGAATACCGCTTCGTCGATATGGACCTTCATCCAAAGCTGGCCATTTCTGTCAGAAAACATCAGACTGCGCCAGGTCGTGTTCAGGCTGTTACCGTCGGGAGTCCGAACCTTCACCGCCAAATGATCTGCGATTAGATCCAGATCCTGCGGAATTCCCGTAGCTCGAAGTGGGAAGTCCAATTCCACGGTATTCGCTTCGCCATCAGTCACCAGACTATTGCGATCCTGTCCGTCCTGTCTGCTCAGGTCCAACCCGAGGACCACAGAAGCTGGCAACGCTTGCCGATGAGTCAGCGCCAACTGCGCGGCATACGCCGTCGGGCGTGGGAAAAAAGACGGGACCACTAACGCGAGAGGCAACGCGCAGATGGCGATTCCGCGAGCGAGCGTCGTCCGCCGGTGCAGGTACTGAATCCGCAGAATCAGAAATGTCCCCACGACCACCACCACGATCATGGCGGAAATCGGAATCCATTCCCCGTGGCCGTAAAGGCCGAAAACGGGCAGCCTACCGACAAAGGCGATGATGAAGTAGAGGACTGGAATCATAACCGGAAGAAGCAGGAACTGCTTCAAATTCTCCGTGACAGTCGCCAATGCCAAGAACGGAAGGAACCAGACGAGAAGGAGCAGCAACTGGCGGACGAGCAATCCGGGCAAATAGGACCAAGCCTTGAAGCCGTGAGCGGCAAGGATGACACAGTCGGCTAAGAGCATCGGCAGGTTCAGGAACACCAGCACGAAGAGAACCTTAGCGGCCAAAAGACTCCCACGACGATATGGGCGTGTGAGCCAGAACTGGCGATCGCCCGAAATGGGCTCTCCATGAACAACGGCAGCGATCAGGTACCACCAGGCCAGCGGCAATAGCAGGCGGTAAATAGCGTCCAGCCGATCGATGGGAAGCGCATACGCGGTCAAGACGGGTCGGCTACGAGCGCCGAGGTAGGCGAAGGCTGCGATCATGGTTGTAACGACGAGAATTTCTTTCCACAAGTGTCGAGAGTCCTTTTTGAAGATGTGGAGAGTGTGCCGCATCGAAGGCTCCTTTCAGGCGGTCCCGCTCGAGGACCTCGCAACGGCCGTGAAGATAGCGCGCAACGACATCGGAGTGAATGAAACGTTGCGCGAGCCGACGAAGCGCCGGTTGATTTCCGTAGGCGTACTTTCGCTATCAAAACGCGTTTCAATGAAACGTACTACAGCGGATGACGATTCACGGCAAATCCAGTTCTTCGGCCAGTCGACGGGCATGCGAGGCGTGGCTCCCAAAGTAACCTCCACTTCGCGAAAGCGTTCAACCAAGAACGAGATTTCTTCTGAGAAACACAGGCAACCGCGGTCGAGATAGCCGACATGGCTGACAAAACTCTCGAGGTCATGGAGATCGTGCGACGAAATTTCATACGCCACTCCGTCATCCCAAGTGGGGTAAAACGGCCTGAGATAAGAAAGAAGATAGCGGCCGGTCATCCAGTCCGGCATATCCTGGTTTTCCGACACGTAACCGATAACGGCCAAATCGCAGTAACGGAGTTTCTCGGACGCAACGCCGAGGACTTCGCAATTTCCACTAGTGGGTCTGAGAACATTCATGAGCAGTTTAAGTGTGGTTGTCTTACCCGCCCCGTTGGGGCCCACAAGAGCATAGATCGCACCTTCCGGGACCTTGAGGTTCAACCCATTCAGGGCTTGGACACGGCCGAATCGCTTCGACAACTCCTCGGTTTTTATGGCGTAACTCATACACTTGTGCGCTCTTCTTCCTTTGAAAAAGAAACATGAGGTTCATTTCTGCCACCGAGTCTCTTCCAGTGCTTCTGAACGGCAGCCAGAACGGAATCGAGATCAACACCGCAGCGCTTGGCTTCGACAACGAGTTGCTCGATTTCCTGACCGAGCAACTGGGCACGTTCCCTGGGACTGGAAGGAGGCCGGGCTGCCACTGCCGTACCCGTTCCTGGGTGAACCTCAAGGACCCCTTCGTTGACCAATTGGGTGATGACCTTGTGGGCCGTATTTGGATTGATCTTCAATTCCTTGCTAAGGACACGCACGGAAGGGAAGGGATCCCCCGTACGCATCTGACCAGACACAACGGCTTTTTTCGCAGCGTAGACGACCTGGTCGCAGAGGGGAGCTCCGGGGCGAAAAGATATTTGAAATGGGATCATTTGTCATGACTGTATTACTACAGCTAGTACAGTCTGTCAATGCCTGCGTCGCATGCCTGCCTACTTGCAAACCGAAAAACGTTTCAGCTCGGTGCGCGAACGTCCGCCCACGAACGGACCAGGCTCCACCTGGCGAACCGGTTAGGCCGAGAAATCGCCTTTGCTCGTCAGTCTCAAGCCTCGTCGAGCGTCCATAGTTTTTGAGGAGACATCCTTATTACGACCGACGCCATCTTTGGCAAATATTCCAAATTGTAGCGGCACTCCGAACGGCACAATAGGCGACTACAAGTGATCCAACAAATTGGAGAAATGCGACTAGTTTAGGCATGGGCTGGGGCCTCGCACCGAGATTGAAAACCTAATTTTTCCAGATACTCTTCGAAAAATCGGTGAAAAGGTGTCGTGCGCAGCAACGTCATAGCGCTGATACGCCGTGATTTCCGCTTATTGCATGCAGGCTATCGAAATGGCTTGTGTAGCGCCATAGTACAGCCGTACCGGAGGCGCCAGGCACCTACCGCATTGGAGCCGTCAGGCATGGAGATAATAAGGCTTCTCAGAAGGCGATGACCTCACTAGCGATGAGCGGCGCGCCTTGCAGGACGCGTTGTTAACGTCCTGGGGATCTGCCGAGGCAGGCGGTCTCCAGCCTGCGTCGCGAATTCTCGACGAACTGCGGCGGCGGCGGTGAGCCTGCAGGTGCTCAGACAACGAACACTTCGACCCTGCAAACCACGATCCAGCTCAGTCAGGCTCTGATGAGCATCCTGCCCGAGCCCCTCATTGATCCCACAACCGATCCGCCCGGAACCTTTACAAACGTAATACCCCGGGAGTTCGATCCGGGAAAAACAAACTTGTCCAGGCGAGTTGGCTCAGCGCAATAGGCTGCCCTACGCAGGCCACGATCGCGCTTCCAAATGCGGACTTCACCGGCGTTGGCGGCTCCTCAACTTATACCGATCCCGCGTGCTCAAGCGGCGATCTGAATGACCAGCGGAACCAGGGTCTCCTGCTCGTGAAGACTGGCCCGACCGTAAATTTTGCAGCCGCGACAGCCGATCTCATCAACATTAAGGGCATTACCCTGACTGAACTCGGCTATGACATCAGGAAGTTCGGCCCCGGTACGCACAGCGGTCCCCAAGGATCGCATTGCGGCGCGGGCGCGCCTCGCTTCAACGTCAGCACTTCTATCGGGTTCTTCTTCCTTGGCTGCAGCTCACCTCCGCCCAACATGGAGACTCTTGGAGACGGTTGGCTAAGGCTGCGCTGGAACCCCCCGATGGGTTTCGGGGCTGCATGCGGTCCAACATTCGGCCCCTGCCCCATTACGGGCACGGTGCAGAGGATTCAGATCGTCTTCGACGAGGGATATCTGACGCCAACGACGACGTTTCCCCTACCTTTTGTAAATACAGGAGGGGGTCCAGATGAGTTCGGAGCTGCGATCCTCGACAATATTGATGTGAACGGAACCCTGGTCGGACGTGGTCCCGTGAGCGCCAACTAGCTTAGAGCAACTCGACTACTGGGGCGCCTTGTCCGGCCAGGGCTCAAACCCGGCACGTCGCGCGGCATCCCACAGTTGCTTGTCGTAGGTCGCCAGTCTGACCGCGGTCCCTAGAGACTCCTGAAACAGAACTGCCGAGGCGAGTTGGATCGCATCATAACCGCGGAGTCCATACTCCCAGGCCAGCGTCTCGGCGCGCGACACGAGCGCCTCCGTGACAGGGACGCGGGCGATGTCAGGCCATTGTGCGGCGAAAGCGCGCTGGGCTTGTCGCGCTTCGTCCTCCTCCAAGAGTTTCGCGCGCACCGCCTTGGTGAGCGCCGCCGCGACCTCCGCTCGGCTAATCAGAGACGTGGCGACAACGTCGGCGCGTGCCGCGAAGTCGAGCGTCTCGCGCGATCCCCGCTCCTTGACATGACGCTTCACCAAAGCACTGGCGTCGAAGTACGCAATCACTCGCGATTCTCGCTGACCAGATCAGCGACCGTGCGCCGCCCTCGTAGCCGTGCGACGGGCTTCGTCCGGGGCAATCGCCGGCCGCTCCACTGAATGCCACCGGCGCTCTTGAGCGCCGCCAGGCGTTCACGCACTGGCGTGGCCTCGGGGATGAGGCGGGCGACAACGCGTCCGCGTTGTGTGACCACGATCGTCTGGCCCTCCCTGACTTCGCGCACGCACTCGCTCAATTTCGACTTGAGCTCACGGATACCGACTCGGCGTTCAGCCATGGTCAACCCTACGGTGCTTTCAGCAGCACGTTGCCTTGAGGCTACATTGTATCACATGTGACTACATCTGCGGCCCAGCGAGCCGCTCGCACGATGGCGCAAGTGAAGCTAGGTATCTAAGTTTCTCCACGTGCGGTGCACGCTTATTGGCCTTCCCAGCAGGACAACTGGAGGACGTTGGTCCACAATCACACCTAGCTACTTTTTGCGCCGTTGGTGGTTGCGGAGCGATCTGTTGCATGAATCGAACGCCTTTGATGTGTCATGGGTGGCTGTGGCCTTCTCAGAAATTCGACTGTGGGGCCGACGGTCATGCCGCGCTGACTCTCAAAACTGGATTTGCGCAAAGAGAAGAAAGGCCTTTAAATACTCCGATCGCCTTATGGAACGCAGAAGAGACTTTTTGAAATGCGCAGCAGTCCTGGGCGCTCGGACGGTGTTCAGTTCGCCCTTCCCGAAGCTGCAGGTGCAGGCTCAACCGGGCACACCCGCCGAGGTAAACGAACGTGCTTACTGGCTTGCTGTGCTCGAGAGACTGGCCAAGCCGGTGCTTGAAAACCTGGCCCGGGGCGAGCTGAAGAAGAGAATGCCTGTGGAGTCAGCGAATCCCGATCGAAGGAAATATACGCATCTGGAGGCTCTTGGCCGGTTGCTTGCCGGAATCGCGCCTTGGCTCGCAGCCGGGGGACTGAATGAATCCGAAGCGAAGCAGCAGCAGAGGTTCGTCAGTTGGGCCCAGGCATCTCTTGACGCTGCCACGGATCCTAAGTCGGCTGACTTCATGAATTTTCACGACGGCTCCCAGCCCCTAGTGGACGCGGCGTTTCTAGCGCAGGGAATTCTTCGAGCGCCGCAGATTTTGTGGTTTGGACTGGATATGCGGGTGCGCAAACAGTTGATCGCTGCGCTCCGGTCCTCCCGTGTCATTCCCACTCCGGACAAAAATAATTGGGTGCTGTTTGCCGCGATGATTGAAGCCGCTTTGCAAACCATGGGCGAGAACACCGTCGAAGAGCGGCTGGAAGCTCCTGTGCGCCGGATGCTGCGTTGGTATGTCGGAGATGGCGCGTATGGGGACGGAGAATTCTTTCACTTCGATTATTACAACAGTTTCGTGATTCACCCCATGCTGCTGGACGTGCTTGCCGTCGTGAAACAGAAGGACCGCGAATTGGAGGGCGCCTATGCAATGGAATTGCAGCGGGCGCGGCGCTACGCGGACATCTTGGAGCGGCTGATTGCCCCTGACGGTACATTCCCGTCGATGGGTCGTTCCACCACGTACCGGTTTGGCGCTTTTCATGCTCTTGCTCAAGTTAGCCTGATGCGCGAATTGCCCGAACACCTGAAGCCGGAACAGGTCCGCTGCGGCATGTCTGCCGTCATCTTCAAAATGATCGGGGCGCCGGGAACCTTTGATGATGGGGGCTGGCTGACAATCGGCTTTTGCGGACACCAGCCATCGCTAGCGGAAAGTTACATCTCCACGGGAAGTCTTTATCTCTGCGCCACGGCCCTGTTGCCTTTGGGCTTGTCCCCTTCCGATGCCTTCTGGAGCGCTCCGGCCATGCCTTGGACTTCCCAGCGTATTTGGTCCGGCCAAGCCCTTCCTGCGGACCACGCTCTCGTCGAGCCATCAGCCACGCGTGAGCGTTCTTCATGAATCCTGCTCGACTGGACTTGGGAGGCAGCAATCGCGTGGTGTTGACCTAGGTGAGGACCTCTCGGGGACAACGAAGAAGTTGGGGATCAACCGTAACGCGGTGGATTATCACCTAAAATAGTGTCTGGAGGTAGTCTTCATCTCTTTCGCTATGGCTGCGATGCTGCGTCCCTGGTATTTGGCATTTTCCGGGTTTTGCGCGTTCACCAGAATGATGTTTTCCAACCGCCCGAAGCCTCGACGATGCTCCACCATCCTGGCGAGCCCTTACGAATCTCCTTTTTCAACCGGACCCGGATCGCCGGGTCGGCTAGCCTCTTGAGAAGTTGCTCCTTACCACCCTCGTGTGCCCACGACGGAATAGCCGCTTCCAGCCCTGTTCCTCCGGCAGTGTAAACATACAAATCGGCTGCCACATCAACTCCGCGCGCCCGCGCCGCCTCGATATGGCGTCCGGCTTCCTTCATCAACTTGCCCCAGCCTGGGCTGTAAGCCGCCTTGAAATGAAACACCTCGCCGGGAAGCCCGCCCCTCTCGGCAATCTGGATCAGTTCATCCACGGACTGCACCAGCTCTTTCCCTTCACCGCGCATGTGGCTGGCATAAATACCGCCATACTTGGCTGCGACCTTGGCCATTTCGATCAGTTCGTCGGTCGTCGCGTAACTGCTAGGCGGATAGATCAGGGCGGTGGTCATGCCCATCGCGCCGTTTTGCATCGCCGCTTCGAGAATCGTTTTCATCTTCGCGAGTTCTTCCCCGTTGGGCTTGCGTGCATCGTAGTTGAGCACGGCCACTCGGGCCTGCGTTTCCGAAAAATAGGTTCCGAAATTCAGGCTGATGCCGTTTTTCTCAAGCTCAGCCCAATACTCGCGCAACTTGTCAGCAGGCACGGGCGTACCGCCTTCGCCTCCGATGGCCGTGGTCACGCCCTCCATCAACTTGTTCTCCGCCAAGCCGTTTTTTGGAAGCACGGGTCCGGATTGGTCCATCATGTCAATCCAGCCGGGCGAAACGTACCGGCCGCGCGCATCGATTTCGGTCTTGCCGCTTGCCTCGACCTTTCCAATTTTCGCGAAGCGCCCGTCTTTGATCGCCACGTCCGCGAATACGCACGGGTTTCCCGCTCCGTCCAGCACGCGCCCGCCTCGAATCACGATGTCATACTCGGAATCCGCTCTGTTTTTCTGTGCCGAGCCAACCTCCGGGGAAACGCACACACTTATACCGGCCACGCATGCAGCAAGGTTTTTTTCGATTCATGACCAGTCCTCTCAATGTAGGCTCCGGGAGCAGACGTTCTAACGATTCCCAGGTCCCTGCTTTATTCCCGGTACCAGCGGAATCCGCTGCGCTGCTCCTCGGCGGCCTTCTTCAACAGGGTCAGGCTTCGCCTTCGATCATGGTGACCGCACGCCGTCAGGACAGCGTTCAGGAGGCACATGGGTGCCGTATAGGAGGCCCCGAAGGAGGGCGTTTCAACGGAAACGAGGAAGCACTGATGGGCAAAGCGCGTGATAGGCGAAATTAGCGTATCTGCGATCCCAACACAGTAGGCTCCATTCACCCTGGCTTGCCGCAGCCCCTCGACCGTCTGTCTCAGGCCCCGGCGGAAGCTGATCGCGATCACTATGTCGCCCCTACCAGCGGACTGCGTCAAGTGCAGCGCATCCCCTGTGGATGTCGCGGTCATCGCGGGCAAGCCTAGCAGGATCAAATGATAGTGAGTGAAGAAAGCATGCGAGGCTCGCGGCCAGGTCCCCGCCCAAAATGATGATTCTTCTCATGCCGCGAATTTTCTTTGCCAGCGCTGCAATTCGTTCGGCATCCAGGCCATTGCGAAACCTCTGCAGATTATGCAGGTCTCGGTCGACCGCCTCGCGCACACGTGCCGAAAGGCTCGACCCCTTGGTTTTGCTGGTTTGCAGTGTGTCGAGCGAGGTGGCTTGGGAGACCGAAAGCTCGTGCAGGTAGTGCTGGAACTCACGGTAATTTGAAAATCCCAATTTCATCGTGACTCGCACCGCAGTGGCCGGGTCCACGCCCAATCTGCGGGCCAGCTGCCGGGCGCTCAGAAGCACGTAGCCTCGGGGATTCTCGAGCACTGGCCGAAATAGTTTCCGGCGTCCGGAGCTAAGCTGGGCAAACGTTTTGGGTAAGTCAGGAGGTTGTGCTGTCCGCTTCCGCGGGGAAGTGTCATTGAGTTTACGAGCCATTTCTGCCCACTTCTATCCGAAATGCATCGGAGTGTCAACGCTTGCAACAGACGTTGCACTGTGTCGGCCAGATGTTCTCATTTGTGCGCAACAGGCGTTGCACTTTCTGGTCAATGCAGCCAATCAAATAAATTGGCTTGACAGAATTGACCGTATTCCTTAGAGTTCCGCTCATTCGAGGGCCAAATCTGATGTGCAGCATTTGTTGCATGCTCTGCTTCGCTATTGGACTCTGCATGCAACATACCGTGCATGAATCTGCAATCTAACACTGGGAGGTTTCCATGGGTAGCGCGGACTTCTTTATGCGCCATCGTGCTTTGCCTTGGCCGGTCCCTTCAATAAGACTCCGCATCTGGTTCGTCACCGTTGTTCTAGGCGCAATCACTCTTCAGATACCCGGGCTGCGCGCTCAGACAACGTCAACCACTGAAGGAATCGTTGCCGACCAGCAAGGGCTACCCGTGGCTGGGGCCGAGATACACGTCCTTAACAGCGGCATGGGGATTGACCGAAGTGCCAAAAGCGAAAGTGATGGCACGTACAGAGTGTTAGGGCTGCTCGCCGGGACATACACGGTCACCGTCTTCAAGACGGGTTTTGTGCCTACGACCGTCCGAAACCTAGAAGTGACCGTCAACCAAACAGTTACTCTGAATCTGTCCCTCAAGCTCGGAGGGCAGACGGAAAAGGTGGAAGTCTCCGGTGTAGCTCCGTTGCTGGAAAGCACGACGTCGTCCTCCGGCACCACGATCCTGCCCCAGCAAATCGAACAGATGCCGATCAACGGCCGGAATTACTTGGATCTCTTGCAGCTCGTTCCGGGAGTGGCGATCAATCGCCAGCAGGACCCCTCACTCGATAGTGCAACGCCGATCCTGGGAGAACGCGGGGGTAACGCTATTTTCCTGATTGATGGAATGCCCAATCGCGATGAAGTGAACGGGGGAGCAGCCGCGCAGTTCAACCAGGATTCAATCCTTGAGTTTCAAGTTCTTACGGGCAGTTACAAGGCTGAGTTTGGACACGGTTCCGGCGGAGTCATAAACGTGGTCAGCAAGAGCGGCACAAATGACTGGCATGGCGGCCTCTCTTTCTTTCACCGCAACTACAAGTTAGATTCCTCCGATTCTTCCAAAGTGCTTAACGGCGAAGTGCCATTCCTGCTTCGCTGGGATCCCAGCGCCCAGTTCGGGGGGCCGCTTCTCAGGGACAAGATATTCTTTTTTGGCTCCGCCGAACGCATTCTCGAGAGCCGCCAACTCAACTTTCAGTTTCTTCCCACGACGCCACCTATCTTGGTGCAGCTGGAAGCTCCCTTTAACCTGCATACTAAAATCTACGACACGCGCGCTCGCGGAAAACTCGACGAGCAACTCGGCCGGCATCGGCTCAGCCAGCAGTTCAATTTGACTAATACTCACGTAACGGATTACCTGCCACTGCTGGCTGCCATCAATCTGCCTTCTACTCGAAACAACTTCGATACCCGCCGTTTGATGCTGGGCTTCAATGACACCTCTACCTTGGGCGACCAGGCGCGCCCGTACCTGCTCAACGTTTTTGTGCAGTATCGAGGTGAACCCGCGGTGACCCGGCCCGCCCATCCGGAAGCCGGAACCGCCTCGACCCTCGACAATCTGTTCAGTGGTCTTAGCACCGGGCAACTGTTCGGCGACCAGGGCCAGGTCCAGTTCGGTCCGGGGCACACAAATTTGCTAATCGACCAGAAATACGTGTCCATTGGCGCCAATCTTGCCAAGCAGATTCGGCGTCATGATGTGAAGTTTGGCTGGGACTTTCAGCGCACTCACGTGGACGGCATAGAAGCCAACAACTTGTTCAACCAGCTATTTGCCACGATTGATGATCTTGGAACATTCGGTCCGGTCAGCTCGGGCGTTTACTTCCTGAATGCGCAGGGAGGGCTGGCCGCAAGCGATAACACAATACGCTTGCGCAACAACTACAACGGCACCTTCCTTCAGGATGACTGGAGAGTGGTCAAGAACGTCACTCTAAACTTGGGATTGCGCTGGGATTATGACAACGAATTTCCCAATAAGACAAATTTTTCACCCAGGCTCGGTTTCGCCTGGTCCATTACTCCAAAAACTGTAGTTCGCGCGAGCTGGGGGCTGTTTTACGATCACTTCCGTTTGGGTTTGGCGAGAGACATTCCTGGATTCGGCGGCGCGAATCTTGTCACGCAGACGTTCCTTTCGTTCCCAAGGCTCTTCTACGGCGACCCAAGCACGATCGCTCCCTTATTCGCCCTCCTCACGGGCAAAGTCCCCTGCGCCTCGTCCGACAAGACCGATGCGCAAATCGCCGCATCGGGCGCTACATGTATGTATGCGGGCACCCCAGTCGCAACACCGTTTTACGGGATCGACCATTTGAATAGCGTGGTGGCTCCTGGCCATGCGCCGATTCCCGCAAACGCCGTGGTCAACATCAATAATGTTCAATCATTGACCGGTTTCACTCCCCAACAGTTTGCCGATGCCGCGAGTTCTGCCGTTGGGCTGCCGGCAGGCTCGTTTATTTACGATCCTTTTGACGATCTCTCCATCGGCGCTTCAGCATTTCCAACGAGCGGCATTCCCATCAGCGTAGCTCCCGGATTCAAGACGCCGTATACAAATTCCCTACATGTTGGTGTGCAGCGCGAGATCAGGTCGGACCTGGTGATTGAGGTCGACTACTACCACAAGAATATCGATCACATTTTAGGGGTACGGGACACAAACTTGGCGTTCGAAGCACGTACGCCGGGTCATACCGGCGAAACCGTGCCTGCTGGCTCGCCTCTCGTTTTCGGTTATGGCCCCTGGTTGCACGGCACTTATGATGCGCTGACTTTCGGATTCCGGAAGCGCATGAACAAGCGTTTCACGCTCGACGCGAACTACACCTGGACCCATGAAATCGACAATGCACTCAACTCCAGCTTCATCAGCGATCTTCAAACGAGCTTCGGCGCAGGATTTACGGATATCAACGGTCCCACGGACAGCTTCGTCGGAATGACGACAATGGTCACGGACTCTGCGACAGGCCAAACCAATGCGAATGGTCCGTTCCTGGCCAGCAATGGCAATCCCGTGCCGAAAGCTGGCATTTTCTACAATGGCCCAGACTTGGATAAGGGGCCGTCGGATTTGGCGCTGAATCACACGTTCCTCATGGACGGACTCGTGCAGCTTCCCTGGAAATTTGATTTCAGCAGCATTTTTCGGGCGCAGAGCGGATTTCACTACAGCGCTTCATTCCCGGGGAATGTCGTTTCTCCAGACGTGGACGGCGACAATCTCTTTAACGGAGTGGATTTCTATTCTCGCTGTGGCGATAAGCCCTGGTCTGGCGGCTGCAGGAACAATTTCGTCGCGCCGTCCTTTGTCAACCTAGATCTGCGCATTGCCAAGCGCTTCGACTTTGGCGATCGCGTTAAGCTTCACGCTTATCTCGAATTCTTCAACATGTTCAATCGCGATAATCCGGCGGCAGTCAATGGATTGCCGCCCGTTCCAGGATCCACATCAGGTGCTCCGAACTTCGCGCAGGTCCTGCAGGTTCTCCCTGGCCGCGAAGGGCAAGTCGGAATTCGTTTGGAGTTCTAAACCTATGGACGGCAATCGGGTATGCATGTCCGCATTGTCCCTTCTGGTCAGCGTGATTTTCGTGCCTCCGGCGCTGCGCCAGGAGTCGGCGCGCCAAGGCAGCACTGTTCTGCGGGAGAGATTGACGAAGATTGCCGCCAGCTTCCCGGGTAAGGTCGGCATCTTTGTCCGCAACATCGAAACAGGCGAGGAAACCGGCGTCAACCCAAACGACGAGTTCCCGATGGCCAGTACTTACAAGGTTGCCATCATGGTGCAAGTGTTTCGCGAAGCCGACGCTGGCCACCTTTCCCTTGCCGAGCGCGTTCCGCTCTCGGATGCAGATCGCCGGTTGGGCAGCGGGCTTCTCCCGTACATGACACCCGGCCTGAACCCCACGATCCACGATTTGGTTCTGTTGATGATCACCCTGAGCGACAACGAAGCGACGGATCTCATGTTGAAACGTGTTGGCGCAAGGAACGTAACCGCCATGTTGCGGCAGCTGGGAATCCAGGATATGCGCGTTGACCGCTCGACCGAGGAACTCATCGGCGACTGGCTGGCGTCAGCCAACCCGGAGCTGCGGGGCGTGTCCGGAGCGGAGCTTTTCGCCCATCCCGAGAAACTTGCACGACTTACTCGCGACCAAACAGAGCATGCCGATCGTGCGTTTGTCGACGACGCTCGCGATCACACTTCCCCAAAAGCCATGGCGGAGCTGTTGACCAAGATCTTTCGCGCAGAGGCCGCAACGGAAAAATCATGCCACGACATGCTGGAGATCATGGAGCAGCAGCAGTTGCGAACCAGGATTCATCGCTACCTCGAAAACACGACCGTTGCAAGCAAAAACGGCACGATCGGCTATGTGACCAATGACGTCGGCATTGTCTCGGTTGGGAAGCACCATCTCGTGGTATCGGCCTACACGCTCAAGGCAAACTCGAACGTAACCACCGAGCAAGCCGAAGAACTCATCGGGCGCCTTGCTCGCGCTGCATACAGCTATTTCGAGGATACGACCCGATAGACAAACGCCAACGAATACACACTTTCGATCTACAAGCAAAAGGGCATGCTTTGTAAGGGCTCATATGAAAATCGATGAAATCATACTTCGCGAAATAGAGATGCGGCTCAGGGCTCCGTTCGAAACCAGCTTTGGCACCGTTCGCGGACGCCGGATTGCCTTGATGGAGGTCCGCTGCGACGGCGTAAGCGGCTGGGGCGAAGTGACTGCAGCAGAAGGTCCTTTTTACAACTCAGAGACAACCGACACGGCCTGGACCGTGCTCTGCAAGTTCATCGCTCCCTTGGTTCTCGGTCAAAACATCCGAGCGGCTTCCGAAGTGATGCGGCTGCTTGAGCCCGTGCGAGGGCATGAAATGGCCAAGGCGGCTCTGGAAACGGCTCTCTGGGATGTCGAAGCGCGGCAAAGAGGGCTTCCGCTGTGGAAATTACTGGGTGGTACGAGGCCGGAGATTGCCTGCGGAGTTTCACTGGGAATCCAACGAGACACGCGGGAGCTCATTGCCGCGGTTGAGAAAGAACTGAAAGACGGGTACCAGCGTATCAAAATCAAGATCAAACCGGGTAAGGACCTCGATTTTGTCGCCGCGGTGCGAAAGCAGTTTCAGAAGACCAAGCTGATGGCCGACGCCAATTCCGCCTATCGTCTCGCAGACGCGGAATTGCTGCGAAAATTTGATGCTCTCGACTTGATGATGATTGAACAACCGCTCGAGTGGGACGACCTGTACCATCATTCCAAGTTGCAGCCCCTCCTGAAGACTCCTATTTGCCTGGACGAATGCATCCATAATCCGGACCACGCCGAAGCAGCCCTCGGCATGGGCGCCTGCCGGATCATCAACATCAAGCTGGGCCGAGTCGGCGGATACGCGCACGCAAAACAAATTGAGGAGTTCTGTCGGTCACGAGGGGCTCCAGTATGGTGCGGGGGAATGCTGGAAACTGGCATCGGGCGTGCCCACAACATTGCCATGTCTACCCTGCCTGGGTTTGTGCTGCCGGGAGACGTCTCCGCCAGCCAGCGCTATTGGAATGAAGACTTGATCGAGCCGGAAGTGCAAGTGACGCCCAATGGGACAATTCAGGTTCGAACCGCTCCGGGAATTGGTTACGCAGTTCGCAGAAAGCGAATTGAGCAACTTACAACGCGACAAGAAACATTGCGTGCGGTCAACCCTCGCCTTTCTGTTGCAGGTTGAGGAGCCTTTGCAGGGAATCTGCGTTCCATCAGCCCAACGGCGTTTTTACTGCAACAAGAAAGTAGCCAGATGATTTTTCTAAGAAGAGGTTGAGATGGCTCGAAGGCTAGCTCGAATCACCGCCGTGCTCCTGTTGGCAGCCACTGCTGTACTTGGTTTCCGTGGCGTTTTTCTTCTTCGCGCGACTCCCGCCTTTCCGCAAGCGGTTGGCCCGTCGGAAAACTATACTTCTGTTGGCACCGCATTATCGAAATTCGTCCAGCATGAGATGGAGGACAAGAAGCTTCCTGCCTTTTCGATCGCCCTGGTCGATGATCAGCAGGTTGTTTGGGCACAAGGATTTGGCTACGCCGATCCGGACAAAAAAATTCCCGCCAGTCCAGAAACGGTCTACCGCATCGGCTCCGTTTCCAAGCTCTTCACGGATATCGGCGTCATGCAGCTTGTGGAGCGCGGTGAACTCGACCTGGATGCTCCCATCCAGAAGTACTTGCCCGATTTTCAACCTCACAACCCGTTTCACAAGGACGTTACGCTCCGTCAACTAATGTCGCATCGTGCCGGTCTACTTCGGGAGCCCCCCGTTGGGAATTATTTCGACCCTTCGGAGCTTTCTCTATCCGCAATGGTTCACAGCCTGAACGACACCACACTGGTCTATCCGCCCGAATCGCACACCAAGTATTCCAACGCAGGAGTTGCCACCGTCGGATATGTCCTTGAGAAGCACAGCGGTCAGCCCTTCGCAAGCTATTTGCGGCATGCCGTGCTTGAGCCGATGAGGCTTCGCAACAGCGCGTTCCAGCCCGAACCGGAGCTGATCGCACGCCTCGCGAAAGCCTATATGTGGTCGTACGACGGGCTTCAGTTCCAGGCGCCCCAGTTTGAGCTCGGCATGGCCCCGGCCGGCTGCATGTATTCCACCGTCCTTGATCTTGGCCGCTTTCTCAGCGTTCTTTTCAACCAGGGCCAAGGGCCGAACGGTCGCGTTCTGCAGGCGGCCACTCTCGAAAAGATGTGGACTCCGCAATTTGCCAAGCCGGACGAAAAGTCGGGCTTCGGTATCGGTTTCTATGTTTCTCAGCTCGACGGCCACCGTGTTGTCGAGCACGGCGGCGCCATCTATGGATTCGCCACCCAAGCCGCAGCCCTGCCCGATGACAAACTGGGTGCGGTCGCGGTGACGACGATGGATAGCTCCAATGCGGTGACCAGCCATGTCGCCGAAATGGCCCTTCGCCTCATGCTCGCCGCGAAACAGAGGCGGCCGCTCCCGGAAATTCCCGAAACTTCCCCAATCCCGGCAGAACGCGTTCGCCAACTGGAAGGGCGCTATGGGACAGGCGACTCCGCCGTGAATCTCATCGCCGCGAATGGCGAATTGTATCTTCGGGCTGGCGCGGGCGAGCAGGTGCGGCTCCGCCAATCCGGAGATTCCCTCATCGAGGACGGCCGCTTGGGCTACAGTTTAAAGGTCACACCAGTTTCTAACGGCATTCGCGTCCGCGACCATCTCCTCGAACGCGTTTCCTTGGACCAGCCCCCGCCCGTCCCTTCTCGGTGGAAGGGACTCATCGGCGAATATGGATGGGATTACGATACCCTGTATGTTTTTGAGGAAAACGGCAAGCTCTCTGCACTCATCGAGTGGTTCGACTTCGCCCCCCTTGCCGAAGTTACTTCTACCGTCTTCGATTTCCCTCACTCCGGCCTATATGACGGCGAGCAAGCGGTCTTCACTCGCGACGCTTCCGGCCAAGCCACTCAGGTTAAAGTTGGCGGCGTCATTTTTAAGCGCCGTTTCCTCAGTTCGATCCAGGGCGGCATCTTTCATGCCAGCCCTCAGGAACCTCTCACTGACTTGACCAAGAAGGCTCTCGCGGCCCAGCCTCCTCATGAATCGGGCGACTTTCTCAAGCCCGACCTGGTCGATCTCTCTACGTTCGATCCTGCGATTCATTTCGATATTCGATAAGCCACCAAAAACAATTTTCTTGGTCAGCCCGTTTACTCTCAGGCGAAAGCCTACATGCAGCGCCCCGCAGCCGAAGCTCTGCTTCGAGCAAGCCGGAAGCTGAACGCGCTTGGCTATGGCCTGCTCATCCACGACTCCTACCGTCCTTGGTATGTCACCAAAATCTTCTGGGACGCCACGCCCGAGGACAAGCGCATTTTTGTTGCTAACCCTGCGGAAGGTTCCCGGCACAACCGTGGCTGCGCCGTCGATCTCACCCTCTACGGTCTAAAGACAGGTGCCCCCATCGAAATGACCGGCGTCTACGACGAGATGTCCGAGCGCTCCTATCCCTTTTACCCTGGCGGCACCTCCCTTCAACGTTGGCACCGTGATCTGTTGCGCCACGCGATGGAAGCTGAGGGCTTCGATGTCTACGAATTCGAATGGTGGCATTTCGACTACAAGGATTGGAGCCGCTATCCCATATTGAATCTTACGTTCGACAAACTGGGCAGCGCTGGATCGGACAATCAGAAATCTCAGTAACTATCTTAAAGAAGAAAGGGCACAATGCAGACAGCTTTCATCACGGGCGAAAAACTTCCTTCTGTTGCTACTAGTTCACGGTGATCGGGCCCACTCCAGTGTTCGGGACTGTGTAGGAGTGTGGCGTGCCGCATTCTATCGTTACGGTGACAGCCGAATGCACTACCGTTGAGCTACCGGGGATCTGTTGACTTCCTCCCCTCCCTGAAGGGTCCCTGAAGGGAGGCGATTCCTACTGGTTCCCCGCCTAAGCGTTGACAAACCCCTGAGGCAAATGCTATTAAACAACTAGCCATGTTTCGAAGAGTGCTCGTCGGACTGATGCTCCTTTTCGCCTTCACGATTATGTTTGTTCTCGTCACACCCGATCCCACTGACGATGTGACCGCCGTCGTGCGACCGAGCATTCTCCACAAAGCTTACCCGCGCACAGAACCCTTACAAAAACTCTCTGTTCCCCTCGTTGAACCGTCGAGTAGCCAAGCCGTGATATTCCCATTGCTCGCAACCAAAAGTCTCCCGTCACGGTTGAACCCTTCGAAGTTGGTTGATCTCCTCTGTGAGTACCGCTGCTAGGCAGGACGAATCGGGACTCAAATTCTCCATTACCTTTCTCTGACCCGCCGGGGTACCTGAGTCACCAAACGACCGTGCCTCAGGTCCGACCCTAACAGAGCAATTCCACACATTACCTCCCAGCGAGACTGTCAGGAGGAGTCCGATGCCCACACAGCTTCCTTTGAATGATCAAACCTTAGTGGATGCTATGTACTGTACCTCATGCGGTTCAAAAAACCTAGGCAGGTTTACGGCAGAGATGCTCATCCACTTTCACGGGTTAAAGAATATCGATAGGCGCGATGTTTTCGTGTTTCCTGAACTAATGATTTGCTTCGACTGCCGTTCCGCTCATTTTGTTGTCCCGCAAGCTGAACTGAGCGCCCTCGCACAGGATCTTCCAGCACGGTAGGGCAGCTCACATGTCGACAGCGGGGGAGTGTCGGTGTCAGCGTGCTGGTCGTCGAAGACTTTGCTTCGTTTCGTCGATTCATCTGCTCGCTACCGCACGGAGCCGTCCAACAACTCGCACACCGTCCGCGCGACGGTGATTAGGACTGCAAAAATCTCCGCGTGGCTGGACAGTTTCACGCCGCAGCTTGCCGGGGCGAAAATGATTTACTGCAGCGTGGACTGGAAGGACATCCAAATTCACGGAGACCTGGCTTATGAGTGGGGCATCAATCGGCAAAGAATCTTTGATGACTTTGCCGTGAGGCTTCTGCTCCCGATCCATGCGACCTCGCCCGGTAGTCTGCCCTACATAGATCCAGTTGGCCGTGCGGTAGCAGGTTCCACAAAGGACTGGCGAGCAAGATCCTGGCGCACGCTGCGCGGCAACTTCCAGCGGATTGAGAAACTTACTACGGCCACCGTCCGCTGCTGCTGGAAACCCTGTTTGGAGGACTGTAGAGCTGACGGCGATACTTGTGGGGCGTGGTTCCGACGGATCGCCAGAACGCACGCCGCATCGAATCAGTACTTCCGAATCCGCAGGCAACAGCGATTTGTTTGAGGCCTTGGTCCGCACTCTCTAGCTGCCGGCGCGCAGCTTCGGCTCGCATTTGCAAAACATAGTGGGAGGGTGTTTTTCCCAACTCGCGCGTGAACACGCGCTCGAAATTCCGAACACTCATAGCGACGCGATCTGCAAGAACTTGCACCGACAATTTCTTGCGTAGATTCTCCATGATCCAGACCTGAAGCTCCTGGATGGCCTTCATCTCGGACGCCTGAGCGGACAGAGTAACGCTCAGTTGTTTCTGTCCGCCGGATCGGCGAAGGAAAAGGACGAGTTCACGCGCTACTTCCTGGGCAATAGTGGCGCCGCAATCCTCCTCGACCCAGGCAAGAGCCAAATCGATCCCTGCGGAAATACCCGCGGAAGTGTAGATGTTTTCGTCTTTGACCCATACCAGTTCGGATGCGACCTTCACTGTGGGATATCTAATTCCTTGCTGAATCTCCAATGGGAAGTCGCTCTTTTTCCGTTGAGCAGGCCAGCTTCCGCGAGGAGAAACGAGCCGACGCAAACCGAGCCCAGGCGGCGCACACTCGGAGCAACACGTCTCAGCCAGGCAAAAAGTGCCGGGTGACGAACGTTGCGCGTGCCAAGGCCGCAGACTAGCAATAACGAATCGAAGCCTCTTTTCAGGCCCTTGTAGTGGGTTTGTGCAAGAAACGAGAGCAGGCCCCCCTCACCTTGTACCTTTAGTTTTTTGCGGTTCGTTGCGATTTCAACGCTGTAAATGGATTTGCCAGCCAGTCGATTTGCGGCGCTGAAAACTTGAATTGGACACACCAGATCGAATTCGTCGACCGGGGGCACAACGAGGACGACCACGCGACGATTCGATGGTGCGGCCTTGCGCCGCAAATTGCCGTTTCCAAGGGCCATGATTTGACGCACGTAACTATGCAACGCCTCAAACCTGTTTGCCAACTATAAGCTCACAGTTTTGGCGGAAAACGAAAGCGGCGACGTCTATACTTTTGGGGCGGAGAAGCCTTCGGGCATTGGAACATTGTCGCTTTCGTCGGAGGACGAAATGAAGGAAACACCGCAGCAATACACGCAGCGCATTCTTGGCTATGTGGACGGCAAGCAGCCTCTGGAAGTTCAGGCCACTACGGCAGAAAAACTTGAGCACCTGGTCAAGGACGTGCCAACGACCAAATTGCGCGAGCGCCCGGCTGGTGACAAGTGGTCGGTTAGCGAGATCGTGGCACACCTTGGCGATGCGGAAATCGTGACTGGATTCCGCATGAGGCTGATTCTCGGCGCGCCGGGGGCTCCCATCGCGGCCTACGATGCGGATTCGTGGGTGGCCAGCGGGCATTATGAGAAACGCGATCCACGCAAATCAGTCGAGCAATTTCGCGTGCTCCGCGAAGCCAATCTTGCCTTGCTTGAGTCACTGACACCGGAGCAGTGGAAACACTACGGGATGCATTCCGAGCGCGGACAGGAAGCGATTGAGCTTATTGTCCGCATGGCTGCGGGGCACGATATCAACCACCTCCAGCAGATCGAGCGGATCTTGCCCGCGAAAAGGATATAGGCGGAGCCGCTCAGCCGACGGCCTCGACCAGTTCTTTCCGAGCAAAAGTCCGGCAGCGCGTCGATGGCGCCAACCGTCACATGAAGGTTATGGAAATTCGCGATAAGTTCGCCGTGGACTGCTTACAGCTCGTGGAGCGTCCCGATCAAGTGCCAGGCCCGGGGCAAGTCGTCCTCAAAATGAGAGCATTCTCCGTCAACTATCGGGATCTTCTCGTTGTCAACGGCGTGGGGCGATGGAAGCCACCTCTCGGGCGGGTTCCCGTGTCTGACGGCGTTGGTATCGTTGTCGCTACGGGAAACGGCGTATCCCGAGTAAAGGTTGGGGATCGAGTCGCTCCCATTTTCTATCCGAACTGGTTGGACGGCCGAGTCGCAGGCGGGAAGATGGGGCAGGCCTTGGGCGGCGCGGCCGCTGATGGTGTCCTCGCCGAATACACGCTCTTTGATGACGTCAGCCTAGTGCATGTGCCCGCACACTTGACCGATGAGGAAGCAGCTACACTGCCCTGCGCTGGAGTAACCGCGTGGAGCGCTGTTATCGCGCTCGGGGATATTAGACCTGGCGATTCCGTTGTAGTTCTGGGGACCGGAGGTGTTTCGATTTTCGCGCTCCAATTCGCGAGATTTCTCGGAGCCCGCGTCATCGTAACCTCGAGCAGCGATCAAAAGCTCGTTCGGGCAAAGGAACTGGGCGCCGCTGAAGTCATTAACTACAAGACGGATCCTGACTGGCCAAAGGCAGTCATGGAGTTAACCGAAGATATCGGGGCGGACTATGTTGTGGATACCGTGGGAGGGCTGAAGGAAGCCATTGCAGCTGTGCGGCTGGGAGGCACGGTGGCATTGGTGCGACTGCTCATTGGTGTGACTTCGGAAGTCGACCTCGTTGCGTTCATGGGCAAATGTGCTCGCGTAGAAGCGGTCGACGTGGGCTCGCGGGAAATGTTCGAAGCGATGAACAAGGCGATTGCATTTCACGCTATGCGTCCGGTGGTGGATCGGGTCTTTGGTTTCTCCGAGCTGCGAGAGGCCCTTAACTATCTGAGGGAGGCTCGCCACTTCGGCAAGGTTTGTCTGCGGGCTTAGCTCGAAAGACTTTCCTCGACGTGACGGAAGGAATTGAGATGTAACCCGCAAGCCGCGCCATTGGCTATAGAGTCGCAACCTTCCTTCATCGAGTGTGCTCTCCCTTGGAGAACTTACGAAAAAACTTTGGGCGCTATACGAACATCAACTAGTCCGGGTGCCGTGCCTCACGAATTCGCAGGCCTCCTTAGAACGACCGGGGCAAACCGGGCATCAATCTGCCCCACTTTCGGTTTGTTTTTCTCTTCGGTCATGAGTCCCCGACTCCATGCTTGGAGCGCGCCGTTCGGAACTGATCCTGGCTCCGTAGGCAATCTATCCCGCTTCGCTCGATATGCACAGCTACAACTTTCTGATGCAAGAGGTTCCCTTCGAAACCAGATGAATAAACCTTGTTGTTGTGATGAGGCCTGTGAATCTGTGGAAACTACAACAAACCTTTTTGCCGCGTGCACTTGGAGAGTTGAGCCCCAGGTGGCTTTTTGTGAAAACAGCGGAAAACTCGACCCACTTGGCTCGGCACACCAGCAGGTCACCGTTTTATCCGGATCCGTCAACAAGTTCTCCGCACCTTTTTCAATTCTTCTCCACAGGATATCTCCATCGAGGGCCTGTAGCTCCATCACCGGTCTGACAATCTGCTGGCCGACGTGTTTCTGCAGCCGCTGCCGATTGCGAATAACGCGCCGCAACCCAGATCACCTCTTCGCGAGGCAGGTTTGACCAGCTAAGCCCCTTTCAAGCATGCAAACTAAGCGCTATAGCTCTGTCGAAGTTGAAATAAATCTCCGCGCAGATGCACTGCGTGAACTCTTTTATTGCCCACTGGGTCCGGCGGATGAACTTCACCGACGACATATCTGGGCCAAGATTCGAAAAATCAGCGACAGCTCGCACGATCGCGGTCTCATTTGCCGGCCTGGGCGCTCGGTACAATCACTTTCCTACCGAGCTTTCTAGCGGGGCAAAAATGCGAACTACTACTCGTGTCTGAGCGCAACGATCGGATCGACGAGCATCGCCCGCCGCGCCGGCAAATAGCACGCCGCAAACGCAACCGCGCTAAGCAAGATCGCAACCGCCGCGAACGTCGCCGGGTCCGTCGTGCTGATGCCGAAAAGCAAGCTTTTGATCAGTTCCGTCAGCAATCCGGCGGCGATCAGGCCGATGGGCAGGCCCGCGAAAACCATCATTGCCGCTTCGCCGAACACCAGCTTCAGCACATCTCGTCGTTGCGCTCCCAGGGCCATTCGAAGGCCGATTTCGTGAGTCTGCTGGCCGGCCACGTAAGACATGACGCCGTAAATTCCGATGCTGGCAAGCACCAGCGCAATGGCCGCGAACACACCCAACAAGATCATCGCGAATCGCCGTGACACCAGTGACCTCGCTATGATCTGGTCCATCGACTCAAAATTGTAGGTTGCCTGCTCGTGGTTCATCTGCTGCATGGCTGAACGGATCTTGTCCGCAGTCGGATAATTTGGAGCCTCGGT
Source organism: Acidobacteriota bacterium (assembly GCA_003223215.1). Classification (GTDB taxonomy): domain Bacteria; phylum Acidobacteriota; class Terriglobia; order Acidiferrales; family UBA7541; genus Acidiferrum. The sequence goes on along the minus strand of QHYH01000095.1, from coordinate 37,348 downwards.
GCGAACCACGATCCCCGCTCCCTTTCCCAGCCACGCGTCAGGGGCTTGTTCGGCGAGCGTGTAGAGTTGAACCTTCACAGAGCCGCTGAGCTTCTCATCCTGTGCCCACTGTTCTGTGTGGCCAACTACGCCGACGATTTCCATAGGCGAATCCTCCACGAGGATGCGCCGGCCGATCGGATCCTGGTTTGGGAAATACTCTCGCGCGAGATTCTCGTCGATGGTTCCGACGCGGCGTGATTGTGCACTATCTTCCGAGGTGAAGAATCGCCCGCGGAGAAGAGGAATGCCCATCACCCGGAGATAATTCGGGCTCACGATGTAGAGCAGCGTTTCGGGCATTTCGTTCACCGTCAGTGGCTTCGGCCTCCCTTCGATCCAGAAGTGTTCTTCCCAATCATCGCTCAGCGGCATGGATGCATCTGTCAACGACGCCGCTTCCACGCCCGGAATTTGTGCAATGGTATCAGGAAGGCGACGAAGCATCGGCCGGACTTGATTCGGTGCTTCCTTCAGGACGGAAGGAGGAAAAGCCAGATCGAAACTCAAGACGTTCTGCGGATTGAATCCCCGATTCATGCCCCAGAGGCGCGCGAGGCTGCGAAGCGTCAGGCCCGCGCCGACCAAGAGCACTACCGCTAGCGCCAGCTCAAGCACTACGAAAACGGCCTGTGTGCGATGCCGCGCTCCGCTCGAGCCGCGCCCCCCTTCTTTCAAAGTCTTATTCTGGTCCGGGGACGCGGTCTTCAGAGCGGGCGCGAGGCCGAAGAGCACGCCAGCAACCATGGAGACGGCCAGTGTGAAAAGCAGAACGCGGGAATCGACGCGCACATCGTTCGCCCTTGGCAGTGCCTGTGGCAGAGCGCCCAACCACGCCTGCGTTCCCCACCATGAGAAAAACGCGCCCAAGGCCCCGCCTGCAACCGACAGCAGCAGACTTTCGGTCAGCAACTGCCGGATGACCCGGCGCTGCGTCGCTCCCAGAACCGAGCGAATCGCGAACTCCCTTGCGCGCCCCATTGCCCGCGCGAGCAGCAGATTGGCCACGTTCGCGCAGGCGATCAGCAGCACGAATCCGACGGCGGCGAGCAACACGAGCAGCGTGGTTTGGATCCCCTGGACCATGCGTTGTTGCAGGGGCATCAAAACTAGACGGGCGTTCTTGTTTGTGCCCGGATAAGCCTTCTCGAGGTTGAGCGCGACCTCATTCATATCCGCGCGCGCCTGTTCGATGGTTACTCCCGGTTTCATCCGCCCGATACCGCGGATTCCCGGGCGAAAACCACGCGCTGTGAGCCACGAGGCGTTTCCGGACCCTATGGGCACGTACACATCGCCAAGCTCGAAATTCATCGACTCGCAGCAAAAATAGAAGTTCTCCGGTACGACCCCAATCACCGTATAGCCCGTCCCGTCCAGCGTCAGCAGGCTCCCTAAAATTTCCGGCGAGCTTCCAAACTTGCTCCTCCAGAAACGTCCGCTCAGCATGACGACCGGCGGTGCGCCTTTCTTGTCGTCCTCCGGCGAGAAATTTCGTCCAATGACCGGCTTGACCCCCAACAACGCAAAGAAGCTCGCCGAAACCTGTACGGCATTCAGCCGCTGTGCCTCGCCTGAATCGGTCAAGCTGAAATCCGTGTGACGATAAGCAGCTAGCGCCTCGAAGGTGTGGTTCATCCTCACCCAGTCTAAGAAGTTCGGATAGGCAATCGACGCCTCCGGGAAGGGCGGAAACTTTTCGGCCACCGCCACCAGCCGTTCGGGATTCGGATAAGGCAGGGGATTCAGCAGCACTCCATTGACCACCGAAAACAGCGCGGTATTCGCACCTATTCCGAGCGCCAGCGTCAGCAGGGCTATCGTCGTGAACCCCGGCGACTTCGTCAGTATTCGCAGCGAGTAGCGCAGGTCCTGCCACACCGTTCCCATGGGTACTCCGAAATCTGCTGAGCTAAACGTCCAAACGCAGGTATCCTTCCGAATCTACACTTAGCTAAGTCTCTGCGCCGTCGGTCCTTATCCAGCTCGCTCAGGATACATCTCGGCCTGGACTGTCCGTTGCAGGGAAATGCTGTCGCGGAACCGAACAGCCGCCTTCAGTCAGATAGCTTCAGGATCGACGCAAATCGGAAGCGGAGACCTGGTCGTGGTTGGTGAAATATCGCTTTATCACAAGTAATTGACGATTCATCAGCAACTGTTGCGCTTTTACTCTATTGTACACTGATTATCTGGCAGCATGTGAGCTGCAACGCCACTGGATCGCGAACTTGCCGAGCAGTCAGCGTAATGGAAAAATCCTCAGCCTGTTCATCGCGGCAAGAATGGTTGGTCCAGCCGTACTCGGAAGCCACGTACTAGCAGCTAGGCTCGCAGCGCTCAGCGTGGAAGAATCCTCAGCCGCTGCGTCTTGGCAAGTTTGCGCTGCCGTTTGTCGAACGTATAAAAGACGTCGGGCCCCAGACCTTCTCCATGTTGCAGCCGCACTTAGAACCAGAGCCTTTTCCCAGATCTCAGAACCAAGCGGCGCAATGCGAAATACACCGGCGGCTTGATGTTGCAGAAACAGATCGTGAACGGACCGAGCCTCGAGGCGCGTCCATTCCTTTCGGAACACTCGCAACTGGACGGCGTTGGTGAATTCCACCTCGCCCAGAGAGGTCAGCAGAAATACGGGTTTGGACCTAATCAAGCCAGTGGCGACGGCTGAGTTGCTGTCCTGGCCATAAAGGGACACGAGAAATCCAGTGTGGCGTAGGCGATCAATAGCGCCCCCGCTCCTCAGAGGCAAGCTCGGTACCAGTTTTGCGAGTCGTCTTTGCGCCAAAGATCCGTCGTCGGAGGGCGGAAAAATCAGGGTATACGTCAGTCCCCGGGCGAATGGGCAACAAGCGGGCGATCATCTTCCGCCGCTTGTGGGCTATGATTCCCTCACCCTTATTCAGCCGAGCCTCGATCTCCGGGAAGTGATAACGAAGATCTCGCACAGTTGTCTTCTTCATTGTGACTCATTATAGCATCACATTTGGTCGGTGTCTATAATCAATGGACCGGTCAGGCGTCTCCGCTTACAACGACGAACACACACACTGGCCCTGGTTCGTGCAGTTTCTCGGCGGAGCCGTCTTCTTCGGTAACGAGTGGCCGCCGCTTCGCGCCAGGCTCATCGTCGATGACCGCGCACACCCAGTCACCAAACATCTGGCCGCGACACTCTCCTCACCCGACAACGAGTGGTACATCTGGAAGCCGAGCCCCCGCCTCAACAAAGACGTCCAGGTCCTGCTCACGCTCGACCTTTCCAACTATCCCATCGGCCTGAAAGACACCATCACCTCAGGCGACCTTCCTGTCGTCTGGACCAACGCCCGCTACCATATGCTTTACATGAACATGGGCCACGGCGACAAAATCTTCACGAACAAGGAACAGAACCAAATATTCGAAAACGCAGTCCTCTGGCTGGGCGCCTCTGCCTCCGGTGAGAAGACAAAAGGCAAATGTTGAGCCGTTGAGCGCGCGGCGGATCGGCAACCCTTCCGTCATCGGATAAGGGACGGAGTTGCGGGCCCTGGAAACGGAATTGGCGGTTCTGGCAGTTGTGGGTCTTGACACCTTACGAAGAATAGAGCCAGAATCTGCTCCACCTCGGGGCCGCACCGGTTGAGAAGAAAACGTTTCAAACCAACTAAGGTAGTGTGTCTCAGACTGTTACGACTACCCGGCGCGAAGCGACTTCACTGAAAAGGAGCTCGTCAATGGTATATGGGCCTTTACTTCGTCGAGTGTCAATCAAATCCGCCGTCGCAGCATTGGTTGCGTTTTTTTGCGGCCTTTATCTGCAGGCGCAGACAACCAAGCCGACTGTGAATCCTTCACCGGCCGACTATGCGGCGGCCGCCGAGGCAACAAACGTTAAGCACCACGCCCGGCCGGCCAACACTGAGGCGGCAAAAACGACAAAAATCATGGGGCTCTCCAACGCTCACGACGCCAGCGCCGCCCAAGCCGTGGCTGCTCCGGATTCGGGAGGCCCGCGCTATCCGGGCGACTTGCAGTACCATGGAGGCCCCGTCGCAGTATCCATGAAAAATCATTTGATCTTCCTTCATCCCAATGGGGGCTGTACCATTGCCGGTTGTTGGGGGAACCCGGGAGGTTTTCTGCGCGACCTCTTCAATGGCGACTTCATCCACGTCGTTGACCAGTATACCGGTAGCACTGCGAATGACCGTTATACCGTGGCAGAGGAGGCGACAAACATCAACTATACCCCGCCCAGCAAACCGTTCACGGACGCCGATATGCTGGCCATCGTGCACGCGGTCGTAGCATCGAGAGAAGGCGATGACGATGGCTTTGCTACCGGCTATGGCAACGAGTACCACGTATTTCTGCCGCCGGGACAGGACGAGTGTTTCGACTCAACGTTCACTGTGTGTTACTCGCCGGTCCAGCCAAGCACCTTTTTCTTTTGCGCATATCATGGCAGCATGGACTTTCAGGACATTGGGCACGTCCTTTACAGCGTCGAGCCCTTCCAGAACGTCGACGGATGTAGTTCGAGGCCTGGGACTCCCAACGGACAGCTTGCGGATTCGACCAATAATGTCCTCTCGCACGAGACGTTTGAGACCATCACCGACCCCGACGGCACCGCTTGGTGGAACTCCTTGGACAACGGCCTTTTCGGGCAGGAGATCGGGGACGAGTGCAGTTTCATAATATTCTTCCGTAACCCTAACCCGCCGCCGCCGGTGCTGGTGTTTTTCGACCCGAGTGATGTCACCCTGAATGGCAAACCCTACGCTGCGCAGCCCGAATACAACAACGCCGCTCATGCCTGTACGACTATGCCTTGATCGGCTCATTCCTTAGACACGCGAATAGGGGCGACGCGGAGCAATAACGCGCCGCCCATGATTCCAAGTTAATGAATCCTACCGCCGGAGGGTTGCTGATAGAATCGGCGATGACTTCGGCCGTCTGGCCCCTAAGTGACCGGCCTACTGCAACTTCGCGTACTCGGCCTTGGCAGCGATAAGAATGGGGATGTCAGGGTCGGCGTCCTTCCACAGCGTGAGGAATTCCTGATAGGCAGCACGGGCTTTGGCGGTGTCGCTTTGCATAGCATAGGCTCTGCCGAGTTGGAGATGCGCCAGTGCGCCGATAGGTTCGTAGAGAACGACTCCGCGATGGTCGAGAATTTTCTGGAACTCAACGGCGGCCTCGTTGCCCTGATGCCCGGCCAGATAGGCTTCGCCGCGCACATAGACGGGATGCAGAGCGGGCATGAAGGCACCGCCGCCGGCGGCACCCTCTGTCCCCAGGTCATAGGGAGCGGTGGCCTGAAGAGCTTCAATGGATTGGGAAGAATTGTTGTGGCTGAGCGCGAGCTGGGCGTGAATCGTTGGCAGGTAGTTGAACTGGACCACCGTATCCTCTGGGAAGCGCTTGGCCAGATCAGCCGCTAGTGCCTGAGCCCGAGATGCGTTCTCTGCAAAGGCTAGCGCCAACGCCGCTAGGTACTGCACATCCCGGCCCGTCGAAAGGCGAAGCGCCGCTTGGGCCCGCTGCCCGGCTTCGGCCGTTTCCTTTTCCTGCGCCCGCTCAGCCGAAGCCACCGCCCGCCGTGAAAACACCCGGGCGTTCCCCAGCCGCCGGAATAGGCGGCCGCATCGGCTTCTAGGTCCAGTAGCACGTCTTCGAGTCCGGGTTTGCCTGCACCCCAGGCCACTTGCCGTGCCATTCCCGGAAGGTCATTTCGCAAGAAGGCAATCGAGTAGAGGCTGAAGCGGATGTCAGGGGAATTGGAGTTTCTTGCCCGCGCTTCTTCGGCTGTAGCCTGGGCCTCCTCTAGGCGATTCAGACTGAGGTAGGAGGCGACGAGGTTGTGGTAACCGTAGCCAGGGTCGCGGCGGAATGCGTCACGTTCTATTGCAAGCGCTTTGTCGTAATTGTCCGAGCTCTGCGTAAATGGTGCTCTGCACGTCCACAGGAATCGGGTCGCGCGGATAGGCCTGAGCCCAAAGTTCGTAAGTCTGACGAGCCTTTCCCAAGTCACCGACGACCGCGTAGTAATAGCGCGACTCGATAGCGAATCTTTCCGAGTGGCTAAGACGCTCGCTGAGGTTGTACGCCTTTTGAATACTTTCTCGTCATGTTGTACGAAAGATGAAGGTGGGCCCTTCGGAGCCGCCTTGTCCTCCGGTTGCCCGTTGACTCCACTTGACGTGGTTGCTTGGCAGAGCGTCATAAACAACTCCAAGCCTTTGCTAGGGCCGTGCAAATGCCTTCCGGGAATACGAAAACACTTGCCTGTTATGTGCAAGACCTCGCCTTTTCATCCTTGGGTTATCGATCTACTTCTTTACCGGTTTGTATCCTATTCGACTGTATATTTAACAACTTATACATAGGTGAAGGCCTCGCGGGAAATGCGGCACGACAGTTGCTCCATACTTCCATCAGTAATAGTCCGCGTAATAGTCCCCAATTCAGTGTCGGGTACTTACCGGATGTTTGATCTCCTAGATCAGGCATTGCGGCAAGGCGGACTGGTGTATTCAACGGAAATTAGAAAGGAGGATGCATGACGTTCCTACAATTCATTAGTAAGTTCCATCGGGAAGAGTCGGGCCAGGATTTGGTGGAGTACGCTTTGGTTCTGGTAGCCGTTGCGACCGGCGTGGTGGCCGGCTCGGCTACCCTTGCCGGTGACTTCGCCACCTGGATGGCCACTCTCAACGCGAAAATTAACGCGTTGATTTAACAGGCTGGGAGCCGGGCGTCACTTGGCGGTGCGGCCCGGCACCGAGCCTCTTTTTCCCCGAGACAAAGGTACTCGTCCGAGCATTTCTTCGTTTGTTCGAGCCCAGGTACCACATGAGAGTACTTAAAATCAAAGCTTGAGGAGGAGATTTCTATGTCGTTTGTACAGTTCATTCGCAAGTTTCATCGGGAAGAGTCTGGTCAGGATCTAGTGGAGTACGCTTTGGTTCTGGTCGCCATAGCGAGCGGCGTTTTTGCTGGCTCGGCAAGCCTAGCCGCAGACTTCGCCAACTGGATGACCACTCTCAATACGACAATTAACAACCTGATCTAGCAGGACGTGGGCGCCGGGCAGCACTGAGTAGGGCGCGGCGCCTGTTCTCGATCTCGAACCTTAAGTCGACGGTGCGGCCAGGGGTTCTTCACGCTGGCTGACGCCGTAACGGGAGGCGGCAAAGAACAGGTATGTCGAAATGACTCTTATGACTTCAGCTCAATTCACTGCGATGTTGGCTGTGGCCTTGGGATTGTGCGCCGCGTTTACTGACGTTAAGGCTCGACGCATTCCCAACCGGCTGACCTACTCCGCCATCCTTGCTGGCTTAGTCTTGCAGACGGCGTTCCATGGATGGCGAGGGCTGCTGCTCAGTGCCGGTGGGGGCGTTCTGTTTGGAGGCATCTTCATGCTGTTTCATCTCGTCCGGGCCATGGGGGCGGGAGACGTCAAGTTGGCTACGGCACTCGGCTGCGTCGTGGGTCTCGCAGGGTCGCCACGGCTCATGTTCGCCACCGCGCTGGCAGGAGGGGCGCTGGCCGTTGTCTTCATCGTGGCGTCCGGCCGGATTCTCGAGACATTACGGAACACGTTAGGGGTGGTGGCATTTCACGCGCAGCACGGACTGCAATCGCACCCCGTCGTTAATCTGGATAATCCTGGCGCAGTGCGCATGCCTTATGGGTTGGCATTTGCCGCCGGCACATTGTTTTGGGCCATTTCAACGCAGTTGTGGAGGTAATTCATGGGTACCCAACGACTTGGTTTCGCGCTGGTTGCCGCCCTGGTGATCTCGCTGGGCATCACCTCCGTTTTCTACGCGCGCATTACTCGCACGCAGGCCAGCGCCCGTCCGAAGACCAAGCGCATCATTGCGGCCGGCGTTGCTTTGCAGCCCGGCGCGCCCATTACCGCTGAAAACCTCACAGAGATTGACTGGCCCGTGAATGTGCCGCTGCAAGGGCTCACCGAGAAAAAGGAAGATGTCACAGGTCATGTGCTGATATATGCCGTAGCGGCGCAGCAACCGGTGCTGCGCCGTGACTTGGCCTCCGGCGCTAGCCTGGGCCTCTCCGCCAAGATTCCGGATGGCATGCGCGCAACCGCGGTAAAGACTAATGAGGTCACGAACATTGCTGGATTTATTTTCCCCGGCTCTCACGTGGATGTGCTGGTGACGTTGCGGCCCGAGAACAACACCGCGAGCACCGTCACACGCACGGTCATACAGAACGCACAGGTGCTATCGACCGGGACGAAGATGGACCCGGATCCGAATGGCAAGCCGGAGAACGTAACCGTGGTCACCCTGCTGGTCACGCCTGAACAATCGGAAAAAGTGGCGCTCGCCCAGACCCAGGGCACTATTCATTTCGTGCTGCGCAACGGAGGGGACTCGGCAAGCGCGGACGTCCCGGCGGTTGACATGGCGGAACTGGCCGGAGTGCCAAAGAAGCCTCTGGAGCCCGTGACGAAACATGTGAGGCAGGTCGTGAAGCTCCCTGACGTTTACACAGTAGAGACAGTGGCGAACGGCAAGATAACAGTCGCCAAGTTTCCAGAAAGACCGAAATAGGACAGAGGAGGGCGTTCTGCAACTACAGCTCACGACGCGTTGTCTGTTGGCACTCTGTACCTTGAGTCTCTTAGGCCTACTCGGTCCTGCGAGGGCGCAGGTCTCTGCCACGGCCGCCCTACCTCAGCAGCCCACCGGCGAACAGCCTGCGCCGCAGACGGCTCCGGCCGAGTCTGCGGGCAATCAGGTTCTGCACATCCTCGTGGGCCACTCGGTGGTGATTCGCACCGATCCCCGCCTCCAGCGCGTGCTGGTCGGGAATCCTGCGGTCGTGACCACGGCAACGACCGCGCCTAACGAAGTGGTGGTCACGGCAACGGCCCCCGGCAGCAGCAGCGTCATTCTTTGGCAGGAGAACAATCAATCGCGAATCATCGAAGTGTTCGCCGATGTGGATGTGTCTTTGCTGCGCGAGGCGATAAGCCGCGGGTTGCCAGGAGAGGCCGTTGAGGCCGAGTCTGAAGAGGGCAGGGTGATTCTAGTCGGGACCGCATCCTCCACGGCAGTGGCCGACCAGATCGGAAAAATGGCCGCGCCTTTCTCCAAGGAGATCGTGAATTCCATCCAAGTCGCCCAGCCACACCGGCAGAAGCAAATACTGGTGAAAGTTCGCTTTGCCCAAGTGGATCGATCGAAGTTGACGGCCTTGGGCTTCAACCTGTTCAGCACGCCAGGAGCACCCATATTTGGATCGGCAACGACGCAACAGTTCGCCCCAGCTCAGTTAGTGAACAGCAGCTCGGGTGGCACATCGGGTGGAGGAACCGGGGCCAATGGTTCCACGATTGGCTTGAGCGACTTGCTGAATATTTTCATTTTCCGGCGAGACATTAACCTGGGCGCGACCATTAAGGACTTGCAGCAGCGAAATGTGCTGCAAGTCCTGGCCGAGCCGGATCTGCTCGCAGCGAACGGCGAGCCGGCGCGCTTTCTGGCTGGTGGAGAATTGCCTTACCCCGTAGTTACGGGCGCAGCCGGGCAGGCCACGGTCACGGTGCAGTTCAAGCCCTTCGGCGTGAAGCTGGAATTTACAGGAACCATTGAGGACGACAATACGATTCGCCTGAAAGTATTCCCCGAGGTGAGTTCGCTTGATTTCACCAACGCCGTCACGATTAGCGGATTTGTGCTTCCTGCGATTGCGACTCGTCATGCGGAGACTGTCGTGGAGCTGAGAGACGGTCAGAGTTTTGGCATCGCCGGATTGCTTGACCAGAGAACGACCGCGCAGTTTTCCAAAGTGCCGGGTATTGGAGATATTCCGATTTTGGGACAGCTATTTCGCTCCAAGTCCATAAACCAGCTGAACTCCGAACTGGTGGTGATCGTTACGCCAAGCATCGTGGACCCGGCGGCCGCGCCGGGCCCTGCACCCGAAGTGCCCAAAACGCCGATCAACCCATTAGACCAAAAACAATTCGATCAGAAAACCCCTAGCGGGAACGGGAGCAAATGACCATGGGCACGGTTGAAAGGTCAGCCCGAATCGGTGTAATGGGGGTGTGCCTCGACACTATGTCGTACGAGGCTTTGTCTCATTTCATGGGGGGCATACCCGGGGCGGTTATTTTTGGAAACCTGGACCATTATGTAGGTATTGAGCGCGAGATAGTCCGCGCTCTTGACCTGGCACAGACGCGCATTTGTTTCATTGATTACGACCGGAATACCGAAGAAGCAATCTGGATGACGGAGCGATTGCGCTCAGAATATCCAGACGTGCACAGCTTTGCGGTGTCGTCTTATTCAGAGCCTGAAGCGATTATCGCCGCCATGCGAGCAGGTTGCGCCGAATATCTGCTGAAGCCAGTCCAGCACGACCGGGTGGTCGATGGATTGGCGCGTGTGGAAGCGAAGCAGAAGAAGAGAGCGCGGTCGACAGTTCGTGGAAAGGTTATTACCTTTGTCGGTTCAAAGGGCGGCACCGGAGTCACCTCGCTGGCTTTGCACTTAGCGCTGGAACTGGCCCGTGAGGGGAAGCGAAAGTGCCTGTTAGTAGACCAGCACCCCGCGCTGGGTGATGCGTCACTCTATCTCGGCACCGGTCGCCACCAGTACAGCTTTTACGAACTTGCCAGCAACGCCGATCACTTGGACGAAGAGCTGTTACGGGGCTTTCTCTTGCACCATGATTCCGGGCTTGATCTCCTCGACTCGCCCGAATCGGTGGATGCGACTCATGGCGTGTCGCCCGCCACTGTCGAACATACGCTCGCATTCCTCGCCGACACCTATCATTTCGTGATCGTCGATTGCCCGCCCGGCCTAACCGACGGGACACGGGCATGCATTTCGCAGTCCGAACAGGTTGCGATCGTAATGACCGCCGAATTGCCGTCGGTACGTAACACCGTCCGCTACATCGAACACCTATCCAAACTCGGTTATAGCTCGAGCAGCATCCACGTCGTGCTCAATCGTCATTCCAAGAAAGGCCCGCTGAGCGATGACCGCATAGAAAAAGCTTTGGGTCGCGAGATCTCGCTGCGGGTGCCAAACAGCTACAACGAAGTAATTCGGGCCATCAACACGGGAGCGCCAATTTCTTCAGGAGAAAAGTCGGATTTCGGCGCAGCCATCCACAAGTGGGCGTACGAATTAACGAATAGCGATGGAAATGACAAGAGCAAGGCTCTGGCTACGTCCCAATCTGCCTACGGAATGAAGGCGCTGTTTAGCAGATAGTTTGATCGCGAGGAATGAACGGCATGGCATTCGGATTTGCATCCACATCAGCTCCTCAGCCGCAAGGGACCAGCGCGCCTTCTTTCAAGTCACACCAGGAGCTCAAGACAGCTCTGCACCGCGACTTATTGAACAAGATCGACCTCGAGAAACTCACTTCATTGCAAGATGTCCGCGCCCGAACGCAAGTACAAAATGTGATTCTTGACCTGATTGGTGCTGCGAACGTGCCGCTCAGCGGTGCGGAAAAGGAGCGAATCTGCCGCGAGGTGTTGCACGAGGTCTTCGGACTGGGACCGCTCGAACCGCTCCTGCAAGATGCGTCCATTACCGACATTCTGGTCAACACTCACCGCCAGGTTTATATCGAGCGCGGCGGAATACTCGAACTTACGAGCGTGTCTTTTAAAGATGCAGCGCACCTTCGGCACATTATTGACAAGATCGTATCAAACGTAGGCCGGCGCGTGGACGAGTCATCGCCGATGTGCGATGCGCGCCTGGACGATGGCTCGCGCGTAAACGTAGTCATCCCGCCGCTCGCTATCGACGGCCCTATCATGTCGATCCGCCGTTTTGGCCGCACACCGATCGGGGTTGACCAACTGCTTGCCAAGCATACGCTTACGTCTCCCCTGTTGGAACTGCTTAAGAGCGCGGTCAAGGCCCGACTCAACATCATTGTCTCGGGAGGCACGGGCGCGGGCAAGACGACTTTGCTGAATGTGCTATCAAGTTTTATTTCCAAGCGGGAACGCATTGTTACGATCGAGGATTCCGCCGAATTGCAGATGCAGCAGCCGCATGTCGTCCGAATGGAATGCCGTCCGCCGAACGTCGAGGGCAAAGGCGCAGTGCGTCAGCGCGAATTGGTGATCAATGCTCTTCGTATGCGGCCGGATCGCATCGTGCTGGGCGAGGTGCGCGGCGGCGAAGCCTTGGACATGCTGCAGGCCATGAACACCGGCCATGACGGGTCACTGACTACCATTCACGCTAACAATCCACGCGACGCGATCGCGCGTCTCGAGACCATGTCTTTGATGGCCGAAATCAATCTGCCCGACAGGGCCATTCGGCAGCAAATCGCATCGGCGGTGTCCATCGTTGTCCAGGTGGCGCGGCTCAGCGACGGCTCTCGACGAGTGACGCAAATTTCCGAGGTCACCGGCGTTTCGGATGACATGGTGACACTGCAAGACATTTTCGTATTTGAACGTCTCGGCATCGGGGCGAACGGCCGAGTACTCGGCCGCTTTCGCGCTACTGGTCTGCGGCCTACTTTCAGCGAACGACTGAAGGCATCGGGCATCCAGCTTCCGCCAAATATATTCGAGCACGTCTACGAGGTTCAGTCGTGACGCTTGTCAGCATCTTTTTCATTATTTTAGTCACGGCATTTGCCGTGGTCGCGTTCTTTACCGAACCCTCGAAGGCGGACAAACTGATTCATTCCCGGTTGGCCTCGCTCGATCGCAACAGGGTTTCATCCGGGCGCGACGAGCTGGATATAGTTAAGGAAGTAACGTTCAGTACGATTCCCAGTTTCGACAAATTCCTCCGCAACAACCGTGCTGCTGTGGGCCTTCAATTGTTGATTGAACAATGCGATCTGCAGTGGACCGTGGGCCGGATCGTGTTCAGCACGCTGGCGCTTATTGGCTTGGGCGCTTTTTTGGGTAATTGGTGGATTGCGCCGGGGCTGCTCGGCTGGATCCCCGGTCTGGCGCTAGGTGCGATCCCCTACAGTTTTCTGCTGCAAAAGCGCAAGCGCCGACTGCGGCGTTTCTCGGAACTTCTATCGGAAGCGATCGATCTGATGTCGCGCGGATTACGCGCAGGACAAGCCCTGCCGACGGCCGTCGAGACGATAGCTCAAGAGTCCGACGAACCTTTACGTTCGGAGTTTCGCCGTGCCGCGGACGAGCAGAGTTTCGGGCTGCCTTTTCGCGAAGCCATGGCCAATCTTAGCCGCCGCGTCCCGGTTGCCGATCTGCAGTTCCTGGTCACCGCGATTCTGGTTCAGAAGGAGACGGGCGGCAACTTGGCGCAGATCCTGGACAAGACCTCGCATGTGATTCGCGAGCGAGTGCGCGTTGGCGGACAATTGCGGATTCGCACGGCACAGGGACGGCTGACCGGCTGGATTTTGTGCGCGTTGCCATTCGTCATGTTCATCGGCATGAATTTCCTCCATCCAGGCTATGGAAAAGCTTTGTTCGAAGACCCGCTCGGGCAAAAGTTGGTGACTTATGCGGGGGGCGCAATGGTGATCGGTATCGTAGTGATACGGAAGATTGTAAATGTCAAGTACTAAGGACCTAGTCGCATGCTTCTACTCCTGATATCGGTGGGCATCACGGTGTTTCTGATTGTTGCCGCGCTTATGCTGCTCTTGAGTGGAAAAGACGCCGTTGATGCGCGCCTGATGGAAATTTCAGCTCCCCCCCCGCCCATCTCACCGGTCATTGTGGAGACGCCAACAAGCGGGCTTGCTCGAGCGGCGGTTGGAATCACCAGTATTTTCAAGCCGATTCGCGGCATTGTGTCTGGTTCAGATGAGGATTTGGCCTATCGCCTCACGCTGGCGGGATTTCGGAAGGCGGAGCACGTCGAGATTTTTGCGGCGACAAAGATGTTGCTGCCGGTGGCCGCGATAGTTGCAGGAAGTTTTTTCGGCGACAACATGATAGCGGCAATTTTGGTGGGAGTGGTCCTCGGTTTTATCGCTCCCGATGTTGTGCTTACGAAGTTGATTTCTCGCCGGCAGGGAGGCATCCGACGCGCCCTGCCTGACGCGCTCGATCTGCTAGTGATCTGTATGGAGGCCGGTTTGGGCATCGACCAGGCGATGGCGCGGGTCGGCGAAGAAATAAGGATGACCTCGCCCGCGTTGGCCGAAGAGTTCCAAATCATTAACCGCGAACAGCGTGCCGGAAAACCGCGTCTCGACGCCTGGCGCAGCATGGCGGAGCGGGTTGATATCGATTTTGTGAGGCAGTTTGTCGCCATGCTGGTGCAGACCGAGCGCTTCGGTACACCCATCGCAAACGCGCTCGGACAGTTTTCAGATACGCTCCGCACACGCCGCACGCAGGCTGTCGAAGAAGTGGCGGCCAAAGCCGGAGTCAAACTGCTTATCCCTTTGGTCTTTTTCATCTTCCCTATGATTTTCGTGGTAGCGCTGGGGCCGGCGATTATCGCCCTGCACAAACTATTCTCGGAAACGCTGAAGTAGCCATGAGATGGCAAAAAAAAGTGGTCTGCGCAACAAACGCTACGCGGGGAACGGTTCTCGGTCAGCGCGTTCGAGTGGCCGAGACGGGAATGACACGAATTGTCGGTTTGCTTGGGGAGCGCGAACTCCAGCGAGGCGATGGGCTGCTTATCGTAACCTCGCAAGGTGTGCATACTCTGGGGATGCTGTTTCCGATAGACATTGCTGTTCTGGACCACTACTGGCGGGTCATTGCGGTGAGGCGGGACATGCGCCCGTTCCGAATGACCCGCGTGTTCTGGAAAGCGGCAGGGGTGCTCGAGCTGCCGTCCGGCATGCTCGAATCAACTTCCACACTTGTTGGCGACAGTATTGAATTTGCTCGCGTAGAGGCAGCAACGCAGTAGTTAGTTAGAGAAATGACTATGTGGCAACGAGAATTCATCCACGGGCGTCGCTTTAAAGGGCAGGAAGGGCAAAGCCTCGTCGAAACCGCACTTACGTTGCCGCTACTGCTCGGAATCGGCTTCAATATCATCAATTGGGGTTACCTCTGGTTCATGGTGCTGGCCCTCTCCGCTGCACCTCGGATGGGTGTGCAATACGCCACGCAAGGTGGGGCGGCAGGCAAGGCGACAGCCCCCCCAACCGCGACGGTTCGCGATCTGGTCTGGGAGAATGTGACCCATGCTGTGCATGGCGCCACAACGTCCACCGTCGCCGTTCAGGTGTGCTCTAGTGCCAAGGGCGTCGATTCGACCACCCACATTGCTCAATGCGATCAGTTCGGCCCGGCATACGCGTTCCCAGCGCCTGCCGCGGATCCAGAGCAGCCCGTTTACGTGCTTGACCGCGTCGATGTGGAGTACACAGTTACGCCGATTATTCCTGGCACGGCATTTACCGTAATTCTGCCACCCAACTTGAAATTCCATCGCCAAGTCTCCATGAGGTCGCTTTACTAGCATGCGCGAACGAACGCACCTTCGCTTGCAAGGCCAAAGGGGTCAGGCCCTAATCGAATCCTTATTGATGCTCGTTGTAATTATCACCGTCGTGTTGTGGGTCTTCGAGCTGGGTTGGCTTATGTACACCTACTCAGTTCTTGCCGATGCCGCCAACGAAGGCGTTCGTTATGCCATTGTTCATAGCGGAGCGGACCCGGCCGGCACCCAAACGAAGGTACAGACTTTCGCCGCTGCTTCCATGCATGACGTCACCGCTATTTCCATCGCGGTGACGGCTCCCGATGGTAGTTACACCCCGCCGAACCGCGTGCGCGTGACCCTAACCTACGCTTACGTACCGTTTCTCCCGAAATATATAGGGGCTGCGACGATGACCACATATGCGGAAGGGCGAATGGTGGCTCAATAGCATGAAACGCGGCCGCCCCAGTTTGCAACGATGGTCTACGCAGCAGGGACAAGCATTCCTGTTTATTGTCATCCTCATCGCATTCTTCTTGCTTGCGGTGCTTGGCCTGGCCACCGATTACACGCAAGTCTGGGCACACCGCCAAATGGCACAGGGTGCGGCAGATGCCGCCTGCGAGGCCGGCGCGGCGGATGTGTTCTTGAAGGGCACCGATCCAACCGCAAGCACCGATTTCCCCGCGCTCGATTTTTCCTGGATCGGGTCGAGCTTCGATTGCAGCGCTAAACCGAATTCTGTGCCTTGTGAATACGCATCGTTCAACGGTTATGCGGGGGCCAACGTCAGCGTGAGTTTTCCAGCGAGTTTGCCGGGCGTGAGCGGCATCCCGGCTGGCTTCGGGACGATCGCCAACCCATACCTCAAGGTGACCGTTACGGACCCTGTGGCAACATACTTTACGAGAATCGGCTCTTCCATAACTACCGTCAACGTAACAGCTTCCGCAAGCTGCGGCTTGAACGTGATAACCGCTCCCGTACCTCTTGTCGTGTTGCACAGGACGGCAAGCCCATCACTTCAGGTAAACGGCACAGCCTCGGTCACGATTCTTGGAGGGCCTCAGCGTTCCGTCCAAGTTGACTCCAGCAGCGCCACTGCCGTGAGTGTTGGCACGGTGGATCTCCACCAGGCAGGGCCCACTAACAACGGGTCCGATTTCGCCGTATTCGGAGGACCCGCTGCCAAGCCAACGGGAGTAAACGTGGGTACCGCAGGTCACTGGATTCCCGGCGCAAATCCATTTGGCGATCCCTTTGCCGCGGTCGCCGCCCCGACTAGCGCCCCCGCTACCGCTGGCACGGCTACGCCCGTGCCATTCGCTGTGAACGGCTGTCCGGATCCCGTTGGCTGTGTTGAATTCACACCGGGAAACTACGCGAGCTGCTCCACCGGACCAGTGGCTCCGGGCGCAAATGCCTGTTTGAACCTTCCCTTTGGGGGCTCCCGCCCCAGGTTTAATCGCCGCGGTACGAACTGGCAGGCGAACACTGCTTATGCCGTAGGCGCACTGATCCTGCCGTCAGCATGCACCTCAAATGGGTTCGTGTACATGGCAATCGCGGTGACGGGTAATTCTGGTAGCGCCTGTCCGGCATCGTTTAGCCCGATGGTGTGCACTCGTCAATCCGACGGAACCTGCTCTGGTGGTACCACGCTAGACGGGGGAGTTACTTGGCAGAACATCGGAGTTGTCTCAACCACACCAGGAACTGCAGTTTTCGACCCAGGGTTGTACTACGTCGGCTCGCAGGGCTTCAGCTTGGGTTCGGGTTCCGCCGCACGCATCAGCACCGTCAACGGCGACGGCAGCAAAGGTGTAATGTTTTACTTTAGCACCTCTGGCAGCGCGTCGATCGGCTCAAGTAGCGGCGGCTCTAGCGCGTGCACGTCGGTTACGCAAGGCCCTGGCGCCGCTTCCGGGACTCCCAATAACTGTGTCGTTGGGTATCAGATTAACGGCACCTTGTCCCCTGCAGCAACTGGCTATGTGCCATCCGTGTTGCTACGGTGCCCCAGCGGTTCAGCGACCCCATCGCAGGTTCCTGCTACGATTCCGGGCAACGTCCTCC
Organism: Acidobacteriota bacterium; assembly: GCA_003223215.1. Classification (GTDB taxonomy): domain Bacteria; phylum Acidobacteriota; class Terriglobia; order Acidiferrales; family UBA7541; genus Acidiferrum. The sequence goes on along the minus strand of QHYH01000095.1, from coordinate 19,820 downwards.
TCGGTCCGTGTGGTGGCACCTCAGGCATAGGCGCTACTGGCCAGTATGGATCTCCCGATGGCAACCGCGGCTTTCTATTCTTTCAAAATCGTTCAACTGCCGCTAACGGCGGAAGTTGCACGGCCGGTTTCGGTGGAAACTGTGCCATCTTGGGCGGCGGCGGAACCTTTGTCTTCTCGGGTTTCATTTATTTCCACAACGGCAACGGAGCCACTTGCGGCACAAACACCAGCTGCCTATCCCTGGCCGGTGGATCAGGTGGGAACAGCTTCACGATTGGAAACATCGTTGTGGACAAGATCTCGTTGACCGGCAGTTCGGGCGTCAACATGGTGCTGAACCCGACAGCCACTTTTTCCGTACTGCGCCCAACACTCCTCCAATGATGCCCCATCCCAGCACCGGTGTTGTGCATTTAAGCTCTGCGATGAGGCCCGCAGAATCAACAGTGATCGTGCGCAATTTCAATAAGGGCTTGATGCAAGTACGTTCCCCGATCGGACCCTTGGCGCCTTCCGTAGTTATACGGAAACAAATTCGAACGCCGAAACTCGAGCTGTTACCCGCCAGGGTCACTCCGCGAAAAGGACTATTCCTTTCGACGCTTCTCCATACGGCCACTGCCGCAACGCTCGCTGCCCTGCCGATCCTTTTTCCATCATGGCTTGGTAGGGTGCCAAGTACTCCGAGAGATCTCGACCGTGAGTTCGAGGTCGTATATCAGCCGTTGCAGCTCCCAGCTCTGCCAGGCATGGGAGAGGCCAGCGAAGGTACCCAGATAGAACACGCACGTGGGCACAAAACGCCTGACGTCGCGAACCTTTTGCCCACAGCCGCGCTATACACCGCCAATTGGCCAAAGCCTGACTATGCTGCGCCACAAGAAATCGTTTCCAACCCCCCAGATTCGAGCAAGGGAGTGCAGACGATCCGTCGGCCGGATTTGGCCTTCCCCCCAAAGATGACTTATCCTCTCCGGCTGCCAAGCATGGTGATGCTTCCTCATCGAGCGGTGCAGGGGCCCGTTGCCCCGCAGCTTGAACATCGTGAACCATCGAACCCAGAAGCACTATTAAGTTTCAGAGCCGGCGAACCTCCGGCGCAAATTCCGGCGCCGCCCAACGACAAGCCAAAATTATTGCTGGCTCCGGTTAAACCGGTGCTGCGAGAAACGAGGGCCGTTTCCGAACCCACGGTACCGGTGTTGGCCGACACCATGGGACCGGAGGTGAATGCGCAAAAGGCGGCGGTAATCATTAATGCCGTCCACGTTCCTCCCGAACCCGCTCCTGTTATTCCTGACGCAGAACTAGCCTCCAGATTCGTCATCGGACCATCGAGAGCGGCGACAACCGTTGCGACGACTACGCCAGATATCACTAGTGAGAATCCTGCAAGTGCGAGCTCCTCAAAGGCAGGACAGAACTTGCCGCACGTGAGCATGGAGAATGGGACTGGAACCAAAGCTGAAGCGAGCGATCGGCATTCCGTGGTGGCGAGTAACGAGTCCTCCTCGGGCGTCGCCCCGCCGGCCAGTTCTAGCACTGGCACGGCCTCGGCTGCGGCTACGGAAAACAAAAGTCTTCCGGGGATTTCCATCTCAGGTGACATGCCAGGAAGCAGTGGGCCAGCGGCCGCAACAAGTCCTATTCCACATGGTTCTTACGCACTTACGATAATTTCAGGCGGTAGCAGTGGCGGAGCCAGTCGCGACCTCGGCGTGTTTTCCCGCACTGACACCGTTTACACCGTTTACATCCCAATGACCGACGCCGGCGGCGGCCCCGACTGGTCCATGCAGTACGCCCTGATAAGTCCGGCCCCGGCCGGCAACGGCTTGTCGAATGGCTTACTTACGCCACCCGTTGTGCTAAAGAAGGTCCAGGCGACGGTGCCAAAAACTGGGCTTACCGCGAATTCAGGCCTAGTGTTCGTGACCGGCATCATTGATGAAAACGGCAAGCTAGCCGCTTCGCGCGCAATTCGCGCACTGGATGGAAGGGCGCGATCTGCTCTGAATGCCCTTGCGCAATGGCAGTTCCTGGCGGCGCAACTTAACGGTAAACAAGTCGCGTGCAAGGTTCTGATCGGAGTTAGTGTGTTGCCTACTGAGGAGGTCGGGAAGTAAGACTGGTCAACCGAAAGTGGAGTTGGGGAAAATCCGCGTGGTGAGGGGCAGTTAACTAGTTTTCAATCGGCCCCACCGAAGGAATAGAGCTTATGCTGTGTAATTGTCACCTTTCATTTGGTTTTCCGGTTGTTTCACCGTATTTTCGTGTCACTCATTCCGTTCCAAAGCCTGGGGGAAATTCTGTAAATATGTGGCAGGTCGTTCCGCAATCCATGCCGCATAACCTTATTTTAGGGAGAATGCATCGATGAATCCGACTACGATTCGCATTATCGCGGGTATTCTGTTTGTAGTGGTCGTGTTTATTATTGTCGCGCGTCGCAAAAGGATGGCCTCAAGGCGCAAGCCCATCCCATGAGACACGACAAGATCGGCTCTGTGGCTGGAAACCAGGCTTGGGTTTAGCGGAAGTTTCCGCGGTCAACGAAAAGAGGCGGAGCAGCGTCTCTACAATGGTCGCTGAACAGGTTGTGCCTCGCCAAAACGTCGTACACCTGCAAAATGAATGACTTGGCGCAACGCTCGATTCGGACTCATAGGTAAGATTCTTGCGATGATCGTGTCGCTCCGGCATCTCCTTGGGTGGATGGTCAGCGGTTTCCGTTCCCGGGAGGACCTACCAGACGCCTGCGAAGGTTGACCGGAAGCTGGTGCGCCAGGGCGTCGAGTAGATTCTCCGTGAGGCGCTCGTACACGCCAGCCAGTGCCAGCTGAGCCTGCTACAACAATCAAGCAGCTCCTGTCGGACTATCCGCCGCCAGCAATTGGCGGATAATCCACCTTCAGAGATCGGGGCTCGGATGGCAAAAGTGTACGGCTTCGTCCCCAGGCTGCACCCGAACCGCCTGCGCCACCAGCCCGAAGCTTGACAGCGTTGCTCATCAAATGTACATTTGATTGTGCATAGCGTACATTGGGGAGGCTTTCGATGGCGCGGGCTTCCATTGCCGTTAAGAAAGTCACAGCGACCGACCTTCGAGACAAGCTGAAGACGTACTTGAAAGAAGCGACTGCAAACCGCGTCGTGTTAGTGGAGAACCGTCGCCAGCCACCAAAGTACCTCGTGGACAAAGACTTTCTGGACTCCCTGGTGAACGAGCGTGAATCAATGCTTGCCACCCTGGAGATTCTGGCCGACCGTGAACTTACTGACCGATTGCTAACCCTGTCCAAGACCATTGACGAGGACGTTGCCGCTGGCCGGCTGCTCACAACCGCTGATGTTTTTGGCAAATGAGCAGAGGCCGAAAACAGCCATCGCCGGCTGCGCCATCACCACAACAGGCGCACCGACAACCTGCCTTTGAACTTAGGTACACGCCGGACGCCGCAGCGGACATCAAAGCTCTCGACGGCAGCGTCCGTAATCAACTGCGAAAGGTTTTGGAGAAGAAGCTCGCCATTGATCCTGAGGGATATGGACTGCCGCTGCGCGGCTCGCTGGCCGGCTATTGGAAGCATCAGTTTGGCAACCACCGCGTCGTTTATCGAATTTACTCTCAGCACCACGTGGTAGTCGTATGCAGTGTCGGCGTTCGTAAGCAGGGTGATGCGGAGGACATCTACAGGCAACTTGAATCCGTCGCCAAAACAGGCCGTCTCGCTGAACAACTGGCCTCCGTGCTCAGGAACCTTTTACCTAAGAAGAAGTAAGAGGCAAGTTTCTAATATTCCTCGACCTCTTGCTTAAAGGACGCCCGGAAGGGTTCTAAGTCTGGCCTAAGAAACCGAACGTTTGGACCATCACGCGGAGATGAGGAACTTGTTTTCGCTCCACCCAAAGATCAACAGTCTACAGGTTGGGCGGCCCGTTGAACTGTCCACGGACCGCTCATGAGCCCGGCAATTACAGTCGTGCCTGGAGACGTCCTTTCGACACTGTCGAAGAGATGCAACTCGTCCTCAACATGCCGTGCTGCAGCCTTAACGGTCAGGCGCTGCCGGTCCCAACTCATTCTTATGGACCTTCAGACTCCTCCGTCGAACAGCCACTCGCCTGATCAAAAATGAGAGTCCAGTGTTGCCTGTGTCGCTTGCTGATAAGTTCAATGCCGTTCGCGCCCGACCGAATCCGGCCGATCCATGTGAGTAACTAGCGGATTTCTTTTGTCGCCGGCAAAGGCCTGCTGTTTATGACTGTGCGATTGAGCTAGCTCGCGGGGGAAGAGATGCTATGGTGCTTCCGGTAACAAAGGTCGGGGAGCCAACGAGGAAATGGGCTTTGAAGATTTCAAGATTGCGTATGCACGTTCATCGTCTGCAATCCGGCGATAAAGGGTTTTTAAATCTGCTAGGCCCTCCACCGGCACTCGAAGTTCTTTGCGCTCGTATGTGCGGTCGTAGTGAAGCGCGTGTTCCGCGGCACGCAGTTCGCTCTTGTAGGTCGCGAAACGATATTCGTACCTGACAGGCTCAGGAAGCTCGTCGATGGTGTACTCGGCGGGGAAGGAGATATCAAAGACGTCGCTCTCCGAAGTTACATCAGAGAATACCACCGCCTGCGTGCGAGCTTTTCCCTCCAGTAGATCACTGCTCTTGCGGCCAAGCGCGCAAGGGCGAAACAGAAAAAGCTGACCGGCGTGCTGGGCATATGCGGTAGCCATCAGACCATATTCGATGCCTAGCGCACCGCCAAAATCCTCCAAACCGGAGAGAGAAGCGCGAGTGAGGACGGCACCGTCGAGGAGGTCGGTCAGCAGATCCTGGAAGACCTTCTGGCGCTGCGCCTTCGGCAGATTCAGCAAGCGTTCGCGCAGCTGCGCGGCAGGAAAGCCACTACGCAATTCACTGACAGTGCCTTGCAAGTTTCCAGACTTGTCCAAAGTGAGAGTTGCTTCGCGCAGGAGGCGATTGGTCGTCGGTGGCAGCAGGGGTAGCTTCACCATCTCGCCGCCTTCGTCAGTCACCAACAAGCCGTCGTTCGATTGCAGAATGGGGGGCAGATAGCCAAGGGATGTGGAACTGTCTGTGGGGTCGAAGATAAGGAGCGGTCCGGGCTTTGCTTCGGGCAAAGTTGCAAGCAACCCCTGGTTGTCAGCCGGCCGTGGCAGACGGATCGCCAGAATCACGTGATTGAAGCTCAGAAGGCTGGGAAAATCACGCGACAGATAGTCGCGGTCGCTATTGATCAACATGAAGTAAGAATCAATGCCGGCCTCGTGCAGCATGGCATTGAGCAGCGTCGCCTTGTCTTTGCAATCTCCGTAGCCGCTGGCTAGCACGTCCTGTGCTGCATGTGGCTGGAATCCCCCGGTGCCAATCTCGATCGCTACATAGCGGATACTGTGTTGAACATAGGAGGCTAGCCGTCGGATCTTCTCCATTGCGTCGTTTGTGCCGCTAATAAGCTCACGTGTCTTGTCACGGATCGTGGGGGTAATCGCGAGCCGACCGCTGGCCAAGTCGGCGTACCACCGACCGATTTGCGCCCACGAGCCTTGGTTGCTCTCCCGTCCTCCCGTGGACCTCGGAGAAAACGAAATTCCAAGTTGGCCTGCGACGGATCGCCAAGCGGGCATCTCTGGTTCCTCTTGGATGGGTTCAAGGTCTGCAAGCTCCCATGTCCAGCGATTCTCTCCGGCCTGTTGTGGGCTTGCTGCCGCATGATTTCGCCAGTACGCCGTATATTTCCACGTCGACGGCAGCTCCAAAACAAAGCGAGCCCGTCGTACAGGAACCTGATCCTGGAAAGACCAGACGGTCTGCAACACCGAAGGTCTCTGCCGCTGCTGATATTCATAGCCGATTACGCTACCCGGCTGGGACGCCGGGATCTGAAGCACCTTGAAGCGTGTGTCCGCGTACAGATTCTCAGAGAATGCGCTTGTCTCGACCGCACTGCTCTCCTTGACCTCATACTCTTCGCTTTGCGAGGTGATACTCCAGCCCTTCAGGAACGTAAGCTGCGTTTCACTGTCGAAGTACACGGACACGGTCCCGAAGGAGCGTCCTTCCGGTCGCAAGATCTTGTATGCCTTCCTATGAGTCGTGCGGATATCACCCGTAGTTGACACTGTGGTGAACGTCTCGTTGAGCAGCATCACGGCATCCGTGTCATCGGGATACGCGGGCAGTGGTGCCTGTGCCGCCTGCTTCAGCCAATCAGGCGTTCCGGCAGATGCGACAGGGCTTGTCAAGACGAGCGCGCCGGTCAGGGTGAGCTGCAACCCACTAATGACGAGCCTGCGTTCCTTCCAATTGATGAAGTACGACGTTTTCTGCATCACTCTGCCTCAGTTTTTCAAAATAGTTCCATAGCGACGCGTGGAAGTCTTTGGGGAAGTAGTATTCGCTCATTATCGCGTGACGCTCGAGCCGCACAATGCCAGCTTCGCCGGTTCGCTTAGCCTGGAAAACTGCAAATGGGGTCTGGTAGTTAGTTTCTGAAGGCACGGCCTCCAGGCTGTAGTCAGTCGGCAGCGAGATGGTTATCTTATCCACTTCGCTGGAGCCATATCTGAAGTACACCGGTTGAACCCTTTTCAGCGGGCTCAAAAAACTCTTTCGGCTCACCTGGAACACCGCAAGGGGGAATAGCATCCGCTTGGGCGTGAGGACGGCGAAGCGCCATGCGTGGAAGTGGCATTTCACTCGGAGCGGTAGCTCGGAGTCTTGCCAGCCTGTTACCGAATCGACGTCGATCGTGGCACGACGCGGTGTCAAATCCTTAATTTCCTCCTCTAGCAATTTGCGACGGCCGGCCTCATCCTCATTGGCCGCTGACAAACGACGGTCCACAGCCTCCTGCCCTCTGAAAACGACCTCAAGCGTGCCTTCCAGACTTCCATCTGGTTGCAGTTTCAGTTCGGCATTGCGCTCGATCGTCGACGATTCGGTTGCGGGGGTATGAACCTCCAGAATTTGACCACCAAGTTTTTCCCAAGTGACACCCGTTGTGTCCGTCTCGAACCACGGCACCACGCCGTAAGGACAAAAACGGCTGGCCGGATCAAAATAAAGGCTTTCCCCCTTCAGTCGCACAAGGACAATCATCGCATTCAATTGCGAGGCATCTAGTACCTCTGATTCGAAAATAGCAGAACGGCGATCAACGACCTCGACAATCGACGCGTCGAAACCTCCAGCGCGAGCCAGAGCGGTGAACAAGAAGTTGATTTCATTGCCGTAGCCATAACCTCGACGGAAAATGTCTTCCGCACTCTTGTTCTCCTCTAGGTGTTCGCGTTTAGCTTCCTTCTCAGTTTTTGTGGGCTCGTAGCTGAGATATCGAACTTGTTGAACACGTGAGTAAAGTTTGCGCAGTCTAGTCTCCGGCGGATCGCCAGGAGGTGCAATCTCGTTTGCCGCGCGCTCCAGGAATTTCGTCTTCTCGATGAACTTTTCTGCTTTCTCCGCCTGAAGCCTGCCGATGCTCCTCCAGTAGTCACTCACGTAGCCCGCAACGTAGAAGAAGTGCACTCTGCTATTCAGCAAGGACAAAGGTGGCATGTACTCCTGATCTTCAATCGGCGCGACATTGTTCACCTCCATCCGCATAGTTCCGTCGGGATACCAGGAAGGCGAATTGTCAGAGAGGCGGACCTTTGCAAAACTTAGGTGCCCACCTTTCACTGGACGAATGACAAAAACGGCGTGGCGCGTAAACAGCTCCTCCTGGACGGTCCAGGTCGCGGTCGGAATGGTCCAGCCCTCCTTAAAGGTGTAACTTGCGGGATTGCGCACGTAATCGGGCAGGCGCTCCTTCCACCGCATCGTGTACGCGTATTCGATAACAGAGCCAACTTCTACGCCCGGCAGGGCAAAGGCCTTGGCCTCGTACAAGAATCTGCGGTACTTCGCGACCACTTTATCGAAGGTGGTCCCATCAAAAGTAATCACGTTGCCGTTGGGCCGCACGGTGCGTCCGCGGATACCTTCAATCGTGATGCTCTTCGCCAAGTAAGGGATCTCGACATCCGCGTAGGCTCTACCCTCTTCCGTAAGAATCTTGATGCGCAACCACTCCGTCTGAATACGTTTCTCGTCATCCGTGTAAACCTGCCGCTCGAGGATCATGGCCGAGGAGCCGGGATTTGCAGGGTTGTCCTTGAGCGCCAAATCATCTTTGGGAATCTCCTGCCAGGTATCGGGTATCTGTGCAGGCAGTTCCGGAACAATCGAAAGCAAACAGGCAACAAAGAAAATACCCTGTGCCACGCTCCGGAGACGTCGCATGGGTCTCCTCTCCGCCGAAGGGCGACAGCCACAACCAGGTAATCCGCGATGGTCGCGGCTGAAAAATCTCTTTCTACCGGTTCGCGAAGGTGATTGAACGCTGTTTATTGCAAGCTTGCGGTCCCCGATGTTGGCCGAAATGGCTGCAGCGATATCCGCAGCAGGGATCGACGCCTGCAATGGACTGCCCGAAACGAACGAGGCGGCAAGGGGGTTTCCACTAAACTGCATTGTGGAGGGAGACACAGAGTTCGTTCCATTAACAGTAAGCATGAACCCTGTGCCACCCGCGATAGCTGAACTTAGATTCAGAGATTCGCTTGCTAGTGAGGGATTCGGATCAGCTGCAGGCGGGCTACTGGAGCCAATGCTGCACCTCACAAACGATCCCGACCCCACTAGATACATCATCACTCCTCGAGGCGGAAGCTCGAAAAGTCCGGCCGCAACCCCAAGCAGATGTCTTCCACGACGGCTCTGAAGGACTCTGTTGTAATGTTCATCGCTCTCCCTCTCTCAGAGGTTCCAGCGAGTCCCACGCCTCAAGTCAGCCTGCTAGAATGACCCGCTGGTAGCCTGCAGGGTCGGTCCTTGGAACAGTTGGGCGGATTATCAACCCGAGCCGAACAGCAGCGCAAGCGACAAGAGGCGCCAGCATCCCAGTGACGCGCTTTGTCATGCCAGCCTTTAAGTAGTGACGCAACAAGAGAAACGGTTTCATCGATTGAATGATCTGCAGCACGCTCAAAGGCACGCAGCTGCCTCCGCAATGCGCTTAGACTCAACGAGTTGTGGGCACAAGCACGAATAGGATTTTCAGGCACTTTGCTTTGGGCATTCGCAGGGTCGTGGGCCCAGTAGCGACCTTCCCGGCTTCCACACCGGTGGGTCGGAATCGCGAGTTGTGCTGTACCTGACCGGGTAATCGGAAAAATGGTAATGGAGCCGGATATATCGTCCGTGACCACCTGGCACTACAAGGGTTCACCCCAATGGTTATGTCAACCTGGTTCTAGCTGTGTCCGAGCGGCCAACTTGAGCGCATAATTGACCCCGAATACAACAAGAACACATAGCTCCTGTCGTGGCTCCGAATGACCGTTTTTGGCCAAAGTTGTCTGGGGAAATAAACCTAAATGACGGCAGGCGTCTTTTTGGCCGCTTGTACGTCGAACCGGCCCGGCGTTGCCTGTTAGTTTTGATAGTTTCGACGTACCCGCGGGAAGAATTAGCCTTGGCGGCCCTGGAGGCGGGCACGTAAGTGGCCCGGACCTCGCAGAAAAATCCGTAAAGCATTGAGGTTGAGCGCTTGTCCTCTAAACGCGAAAGCATTCTGATCGTCGATCCTGACTCGGCAGCGTTAAAAGTGCTTCAGGAATTAGTGCGTTCCGCGGGATATCAAGTGGCGGTTTCGCCCTCCCAAGCCGAAGGATTCCAGCTTGTTCGCGATGTTGGCGTAGACCTTCTTCTGTTATCTGCAGATCTGAATGATATCCAATGCTGCGACGCGCTGGCTGAGGTGAAAGGAAGCAACGCGACCTCCGGCACGCGCGTCATTTTACTGACCGACGGCACAGGAGCTGAGCGGGCGCGGGGGCTCGAACTTGGCGCCGACGAGGTCCTCTCTTTCCCCTGGGAGCCAGTGGAATTGCTCGCGCGAATTCGCGTACAACTCCGCCAAAAACGCGACCTGGATGAAATGCGGGAGAAGACGCGCATTGCCGATGAGGGCAGGGAAGTGGCGCAAACCGCGTTCCAAGCGGTGGCGGTTACCGAGAAAATGACCCGCGATGCATTTTCCCTGGCGCGCGCCCTGAAGATTGGTGTGTCAGTGCTTTTCGCGATCGCTATCCTCATTGCCGGGATTTTCCTGCTGTATTCCCGCCGGGCTGACAAGGAGGCGCGACGGGCGTACGGGGTGATTGCGCAACTGGAGCGCAGCGCGCATCGCCAAGAGCAGTTGGTGGCGGATGCCCGCAGCGCCCGCGCGGATCTTCAGCAATCCGATGTACTTCGACAGAAGCAGCAGCTCCAACACCAATCAGAAGAGCTGCGGCAGAAAATCTCGGGCGCTGGAGGCGAAGAAGTCTCGGCGCTCCGCAAGCAGCTTCAGGAGACCAACAATCGCCTGCGGCGGATCGAAACGGAATCGCAGACCGCGGAAGAGGTGATTCGCGCGTACGCGCCGAGCGTTTGCCTGCTCCACGTTTCGGTCGTATTCCTTGACCATTCCTCGAGACGACCGCTGCGATACGCCGGCATCACCGGCAACGGCGAGCCTCTGAAAGACAGCGACGGCAATCCGGTCTACACGCTGGAAGGCCGCGCGCCGGAGGTGCGGGCCGACTTCTTCGGCACCGGGTTTATCGTCGGGGAGGGAACGATTCTCACGAATCATCACGTCGTGCAACCCTGGTGGAAAAATGACGAGCTCGGCAGCGTTCTCAGCCAGGGGCTCGATCCGGGAATTGGGGAGATGATCGCGTACTTTCCGGACTCGTCTGCCGGGGTCAGCGTCAGCATTGCGCAAGTTTCGGAAGAAGCCGACCTGGCAGTCGTGAAAGGCGATCTCGCCGCTCTTAAACGGCCGCCCCTAAAAACGGACGCGCGGAAGGAGGCCGCTGTCAGCGGCGAACCGCTCATCTCCCTCGGTTACGCAACGGGCATTAACGCCATGCTGGCACGTGCGGGCGAGGAAGCCGTGGACCAGATCGCCAAGGCCACCGGAGGAGATGCGGACAGAGTGGTAAACGAACTCGTCCGCCGCAAGCTCGTCCGTCCGCTGATCACGCAAGGGCATATCGGCGATGTTTCCGCCGATAAGATTGTCTATGATGCGCAGACCACTTCCGGAAGCTCGGGAGGACCGCTCATTAACAAGAATGGGCAAGTCATCGGGGTAACCTTTGCGGTGGTCCGGGGTTTTGGAGGCTCCAATTTTGGCGTTCCGATTCGTTATGCGCAGCCGCTGCTCAAACGGTGAGCGTGGCGCCGGACACGCGTGAGGATGCTCTACCCGCTCAAGAACCATTTGCGACGCGTTTCTGCAGCCGCTGCGGGCTACGAATTACGCCCTGCGACCCATGTCACCTCTGCGCGAGGCAGGTTTGACCAGCCAAGCCCCTCCAAGCGCGTAAACTAAGCGCGACGTGAAAACGAAAGGGAATTACGGGATCGCTTCGCCGCGAATCGTGGCAGCCCTCTTCGGTTAGGGATGTTTGCTGTTGCTTGTGGCTTCTCTAGTGCATTCCGCATGGCGGTGGGTGTGGAATCGCCATGCAGTCCAGCGACAATCGAGCGGGCTCCGTTCTGGAAAACGCCGCTATCGAGGGGTCAGGGACCGCGTGACGGTGAAAGAAGGTGACGCTCGGAAGCTTCCCTTTGCCGACAGTACTTTCGACGTGGTGGTGTCGAACTTCGTAGTTCATGAGCTGAAGAGCCGTGCGGACTGACAACAACTGTTGTGCGAGGTGGCGCGCGTATTGAAACCCGGAGGGCGCGTGGCGCTCGTGGATTTCATCTTCAAGGACGAGTGTGTCGTGGACCTGAGGAAGTTCGGAGTGAAAACTGCGCGAACGCGGGATGGAGTCCTCTCGTTCAGGGTTTCGGCGATTCTGAATTTGGGCGCGGTTAGGACGTATCACGTTGTCGGAAGGAAAAGGGGCTATCCCGTCCGATAGGTTGGCTTTTGCTTCATCGAACCGCACTTGCATCTGTCTTGTTGGTGCGGCCTTGGCAGCTCCTGCTTTCAGCGGCTCCAGTCCGACTGATATGCTGGCGTGGTCCCTTCCACCAAACTCATGTTTCCTCCTAATATGAAGCTAAAGCCGTGCATCATATAGAGGACCAAGCTATGGATTTAATCCATTGAGAGCTATTTTCTGCACCCTCGTAGCGTTTTTTGCGTGCGGATGCGCCGCGCGCAACCCCCCAACCACCAAATCGCCTACGCCGCTGTTTGTCAAGGCGATTCAAACGATAAAACACTCCATAATCCCTATTGCGTGCGGCCAGGCCGTTCTTGATAGCGAGACCAAGGAACAGAAAATCCAAGTCATATTGGTTGAAGGGACTGGCTTTTTTGTCGCAACAGACGGCACTTTTGTTACAGCAGACCATGTGATCGAGGGCGCGCTCAACCCGACAAGCCAAATTCCTTGTCCACGAATAGGCTTCACCTTGCCGGAGTCTGGTGGGTGGGATACAGAACTACCGCCGACCTTCCGGCCTGATTTTTATGAGTTTGACGCCGGAGCGTGCAAGCGAGATAAGCTCCTTGATGTTGCACAGTGTCGAAGCAAAAGGGCCATCGACCGCGTGCATAACATAGCGCCGGTGACATTCGAAGACGCAATTCAACCAGATGGGACGCCGGTAGCTTTCACTGCCTTCCAACATCAAATCCCGTTCAGCTCGATAGGAAACGTCTCGGGATATGCGACGCCCCAGAATGGCCCACAAGAAATCATAATGGACAAACCTGGATGGCCTGGAGCAAGTGGAAGTCCATTTTATCTTGCCAATGGCAGAGTCATTGGAATGCTCCAATTGTCGGGAACTAGGCAAGGCTCTGGTCAGGCTATGGGAAGGCCAAGCCGCTTCATAAAAGACTTCTTGCGTGACGCTAGAAGCCAACGCGAAGGCTCAACCACAGCCGACCGTTCCTCTACTGCTGTCCATGGCTGGAATGTACGTTACACACACCGGTATGCAGCGAAAGAGACCGTGCGAAAGCATCAGCCTTTTCGGAAGTGACAAGGGGAATAGATCTGCGGATGCAGCCCCACGCGGAAAAATCCGAAGTAGATCAAGTGCCTTGGTAAGGCACCACCAGGCTAAACCGGCGCCATCTTTAGCTTGGCGAAGAGTCACTTGAATCCGGCAGCCTTCACCAAGGTAGCTGCATCCGTGCCAGGAATGGATCGGTTCCTCACCCAGCGGAGATTTCTCTTTTGTGGCGGTTGCGAATCGCTTTCCGCTACGGTCATACGTGACCAAGCCATCACCTTTTCAAGACGCACCCGATTACTCGATCTATCGAGACTTATCCGATGAGTGCCGAGCGGCCTGCGATTCTTGCGGAACTTTCGGGGTCATTCAAGAGTGAAAGGGACGTAGATTAGCTTGCCCTCGCGCTGTACCTGCAACACGACGGCGCCCCCCGGGCCGATCGTTTTCAGGGCTGCGCGCAGTCGCTCTAGCGTAGTCATTGGAGTAGTATTCAAACTGCGGATCACGTCTCCAGGAACAAGGGGTACAGTAGGCGTCGAACCGCTCACTCGGGCGGTGACGACGATTCCATACGGATCTCTCAATCCTTGCAACATCGGAGCGGTCTTTTTGTCAATTTCCACGCCAATGATGCCAAGTTCCGGGACTAGGTTTCTATTGGGATCCGCAAGGGAAACGAGTTGATCGATGTTTTCCTCGACCGCAGCGACGTTGAAAGTTTCCTGTGCCGTCCCCCTAAGAACAGTGACTTGCACCTTCTGCGAAGAATCCCGCAGAAGGAAGTAGTAGTTCACGGTGGGCAGGTTGTCCGCAGGCTGCCCGTCAATAGAGACCAAAATGTCGCCAACCATTAAGCCCGCTGCTTCCGCTGGGCTCCCAGGAAGTACGTCCGAAACGATAACACCATACTTCTGACCCAATTTGAGTCCCGCAGCCATTGCCGACGTGATGGTTTGAATCCCAATGCCGATCTCCTGTCTACGCAAATGTCCAAATTGCTTCAGCTGTCGATAAACGGTTCTGACGGTCGCAGAGGGAATGGCAAAACCCAGACCTTCGTTCCCCCCTGATTGAGACAGGATAAATGTGTTTACGCCAATGACCTCACCGTTCAGATTCACAAGCGGCCCTCCGGAGTTCCCCGGGTTGATCGGTGCGTCAGTCTGGATGTAGATAAGCGGGGAATCAGGATCCAGTTGTCTTGCGACAGCGGACACTAATCCATGAGTTATGGAATTCCTCAGCCCCTCGGGACTGCCAAATGCAAAAACAGCGTGACCTTGTCTTACGTCCCGATAGGACGCAAGTGGCAATACCGGAAGCTTTGTGTTTTCGATTTTGAGGAGTGCGAGGTCTTTCTCTTGTGCAATACCGACAATTCGTGCTGGGACGGTGTCGATTCTCGCTGAGAGGGCAGTGCTGAGCGAACCATCGGAGTTGAGCGGTGGCAGAATAATTTCAACGCGTTGCGCTCCGTTCACCACGTGGGCATTCGTCACAATGTATCCGTCCGTGTCGATGACGAATCCTGAACCACTTGCGCGCTGTCGCCCAATTACCGCCCCGGCGTTTCCTCGGCCACTGTCTTCCATTGGTGCATAGGCGGTCACAATGATCTGTACGACGCTCGGCGAAACTTTCTTGATTAGGGCGTCTACCGCGGAGTCAAATTGGTTGACTGTCGTGGGAGTAGAACGAGATTGAGGGAGAGCCTGGGCTGCGGTCAGCAACAAAGTACAATGAAAGAAAATCGCGCGCCAGCGGAGTCTCATGGGTGACCGGAAGTGATGAGATAGCACGATATGCACTCGACGCGTACCCGGTTTGGCTACTCTCTCGTTCAGCACAATCCTTGGTCGTTTGACCCGATTTTTCGCCTGTACAACTTGCCAACAGCTCGCTACAAGCTTGACAAGCTATGACTCACACACGATCACGGAGCTACTGATAGTTTTACCAGTCGTTGCTTTTGGTCCAAGATGTTCGGTTATTGAAATCGCAGTGTAGGAATGCGCTGCAAGCACGTTGTGTCCGCTTGACCTCCGTTCTGGGTGATGCGATCAACCTTTGCCGTCTTACGTAGGCAGGAATGGACAGAGGACACCTGAGCCCTGAGGGTGGCCGCCGTCCGCCGGGGACCGATCTAAAGCAGGATTACTTTGAGCTGGAGCCCGAGAGAATTATTTACACGATCTAGTACTCTTGAATAATTCCCGAGTGGATATCAGTGACCGTCTAAGTCGCACTTCATGAGTCTGTTAACTACCGCACTTCGATTGGCATCCGAGTTGCTGGTTCTCAATTGGTTACCGCTTTTAGACTCTCAGCTGTTCCCCGCGGGCTATAGGCCACCGGTTACTGAAGGGCAATGCAAACAAAAGGCAGCGGTCCACGTGTGCGGGAGGGTTTGTGAAAGGACGCGAAGAAGTACGGAGTTCTGATTCTCAGGAAGCCGAAGCGATTCGACGGGCTCAGCGAGGCGACGCCAACGCCTTTGAGCTGCTCTATCGCTTACACAGCTCGCGCGTCTTTGCCCTTTGTCTTCGGATGTTGAAAAACACTGCCGAAGCCGAAGATTTGACGCAGGAGACGTTCCTGACCGTATTCCGCGCACTTGGCACGTTTCGCGGCCATTCCGCCTTTTCCTCTTGGTTGCATCGCGTGACGATAAACCGTGTGCTGATGCATCTCCGGAGGAAACCCCTCACCGACGCCTCACTCGAAGAAATCATCAGAAGCGGTGAGGAATCCGGCAGCCCCCGAAAGGAGCTGCGCCACTTTGATCTGCGATTAAAGGGATTGACTGATCGGCTCTCCATTCAGAAAGCCATCGCTCAATTGCCAGGACGCTTAAAAGGAACCTTCGTACTCCATGACCTCTATGGCTGCGAACACGGAGAGATTGCGGAAATCCTCGCTTGCTCGACGGGGGCTTCCAAGTCTCGATTGCATAAGGCTCGCCGCCGCCTCCGCGAGCTACTGCCGAGCTGGCCGCCTAGCGGCACTCGCCATGAGCTCCATTCAATAGGCTAGCCAGCCCTCCAAACTGATGCTTGCATTGGACTAGGAGCCACAGCGGCTCAAGCAAGAGGGGAAGCTCGACTCGAATCGTCGAAAACTGACTTACATATCCGGGAGGTTGCCATGGAAGCTAGGACAGCGGTTCTTCGGCCCGTTCTGCACAAAAAAGAGACTCTCGAATTTGAAAACAAACTGCGGGCCAAGATCGTCGGGCAGGAAGCAGGGATCGAAGCGTTGGTGGAGTTGTATCATCAGGTTTTTTGCGCGGGCCTGAACGCGCCAAACCGACCGATAGGCACGCTTCTTTTTCTCGGCCCGACCGGGACGGGGAAGACACGCTTGGTCGAGGCTGCCGCAGAGATCCTGTTTGGGGATTCGCGCGCGGTCGTCAAAGTGGATTGCGCAGAGTACCAGCACTCGCATGAGATTTCCAAGCTCATTGGTTCGCCTCCGGGATACCTGGGGCACAGGGAAACCCATCCACTCATCACTCAGGACGCCTTGAAGCAGTTTCACACCGATAAGCTAAAGCTAAGTTTTCTGCTATTCGATGAAATTGAAAAGGCCAGTGACGCACTCTGGCAATTGTTGCTGGGAATCCTGGACAAGGCCACTCTCACATTGGGGGACAACCGCCGGGTGGATTTTTCGCAGACCTTGATCTTTCTAACCTCCAACTTGGGTGGCCGCGCCATTACCGATTTGATGTCAGATGGTTTTGGGTTCGTTCGCGCACCGGACAAGCCGACAGCCAAGCTCGATGAGCAGGTGAAAGCAACCGCAGTGGAAGCGGCACGGAGGAGATTTCCCCCCGAGTTCATGAACCGGCTCGACAAAATAGTGGTATTCGGTCCACTTCATTACCAGCAACTGATGGAAATCTTGGAGATCGAACTCGACTACTTGCAAGATCGCGTGCTTCAAACAGTGAAGGGTCAGTTCGTGTTTCGCGTGACGCGTCCGGCGAAGTATTTCTTGCTACAAGAGGGGATGGACAAGAGGTATGGCGCGCGCCACTTAAAGAGAGCGCTGGAGCGGAATCTCGTGCATCCGCTAGCGAACCTCCTCGCGACGGAACAGGTGAAACAGGGAGACAGGCTGTGCATCGACTGGGACGGGCGGGTCGGTCGCCTGGTGTTCTGGAAAGAGGGCGCGGCTCCGCAGCTAACCGTCCCTGTGCAAATTGGTCACGCTGCGAGTGGCCGCACCGTCGAATTTCCTTCGCCGTCGCGAGGACGTTAGGTCGCGCGGAAACCCAGGGGATTGGTTATGAACGTGATCTCGGGATCCGGGCGCTTGCTCACCATCCTTCTTGCATATGGCCGCCACCTGGGCATACACCGCGCCAGTGGCGCCCATATTCCCGAAGAGCAGGTAAATAGCCGTGCTGGCAGGCGAACAGTCTACACGCCGGTTGACCGATAGGTGAAGCTCGTCTCCGTAGTTTTGGCCGCTTCGACAGTGATTTCCTGATCGAGTTCGCCTAGGCTTTCCTGCCAGACCTTCAGGTGGTAATGACCTGCGGGAACACCCTCAAGACGAAACTGGCCTCCGGCTCCAGAGACCACATAGTAGGGATTCTTCGCAACGACAACATATGCGGTCATCCACTTGTGGACGTCGCAGCGAACCGTTACGCGGTCCGCGCGCGCCAACGTTATTTCTTGTGGGACCGCACCGACGGGCATGGCTTTGTTCACTTCCCGATTCGCATAGCTAATGACGTGGACGTTGTGTAAGCACATGTCGGTGTTCCCCAACTTGAGCTCTCCCCCCTTCATCAGGAGGACATGGGGGACAAACGAGCATTTTTTCTGATCGATTAGAGCGGGCGGGAAATCAAACGCCTTG
Source organism: Acidobacteriota bacterium (assembly GCA_003223215.1). Taxonomy (GTDB): domain Bacteria; phylum Acidobacteriota; class Terriglobia; order Acidiferrales; family UBA7541; genus Acidiferrum. The sequence goes on along the minus strand of QHYH01000095.1, from coordinate 1,912 downwards.
CCGCTGGTGATGTCGTCGATCCACACAACTGCGTCCGCGATTCCTCCCTGTTCGATCTTCACTGGATAAACCTCTTTTGTGGTTCCACAGGTGGATGTATCACTGGTTACTGTGAACCGCTTCGGCTGCACTGGTTTTCCGCTATACAGGATCCGGCCCGAAACCGTACCGCTAACGGATTCCTCGATCGCCCGGACCGCGTAACTGGAGGACGCGGCCGACTGTTGACTCTCTTGGCGACGCAGCTTGCCATTCAGTGACGGCGGCTGGGACGTTGATCGACTCCAGGCGATAGTATTTCCCAGCAGGGCCAGGCCGCCCAGTGCGCCCCAGAGGCTCAGCTTCTGAAACTTATTATTCCTCTTCATCTGACTCCTCCTCGCATACATTTCTCGGCGCTGTGGGTCGTAGCGGCCATCACGACAGAGCAGGACGTGGATGTTTAACACGGAATTTCCCTTTAATCTCGAAAACGGGAACCATTGTATGCCCATTTCGCCTGCTCGCATGGTGTGTGAAAAGATTTTCATCAGAGCGCCCCCAACGGAAGCTGGAAAGGCTGATTTTGTGTTTCACCTATCCGGTCGAAGCCTCCCCGATGTCGATTCTTCCCTCAGAGCCACATGAATACTGGCGTTGGTGAAATCATAAGCCCGCTTACCCCGATTTCAAAAAGGGAATACGGGGTCTAACCTAAAGTGATCAATGCGGCTTAGGCGGTGGCTGAAAGACGTCAGGCGGCTCCAAAATAACAGTGCTTCCACAGATTGTCTTGGGAGAGCGAGCGCTCCGTCAACTGTCGTATCGTACGTTCGCGAGTGTCGCTCCAACAATGCCCCCATCGGCGGAATCGATGGTTACCAGGACGCCCTCGACTCCCGGCGCAGGCCCAGCTGAGTCTGCCGAGAATTTCTCAAGGAGGGAGGAGGCAAAATTGAGCTTCGCAGCACCATCTGTTGCCTTCGAATCCTGCGAAACCGGCTGGACGGTATATATCTTTACAAGCTTCCCGCTTAATGGCTCCCATTTGCCAGAGAAAATGCTGGTTTCCTCACGCTCCTCACACTCTATGCGGAAAACCTCCAGCTTCACGTTTGCAGGCGTCCCGTTGGGCGATTTTAACCGCGAAGCGACACTGCGTTGCGTGGATATATTCACCGAAACAATCTGGATCGAGGCAGGAATCTTGCTTGGAATCGATTTACAATCCAGCTGAAATTCATCTACAGTATCTGCCAGACGCTGTACTCTTGGCCGTCATTGCAACTCGTCCTCAACAAGCCGCTCTTCAGCGTTAACAGTCAGGCGCTAATTGCCACCGAGCTGGACGCCTCACCAAGCGGAACGAATCGGAGTACGGACATTCACCTGACAAGCCCGGAGTGGACTTAGAGGGTTCGCATCTTGCTTACTGGCACTTTTAACAGTTTCAGCCTGTGCGGCCCGCCGACTACGCTGCCGGGGCGGCTTCGCGGTTGCCAAGCAGGGTTCGTCCGCACAAAGCGCCAGCAGAGCCAAATCGCTGGAAGGAGAGTTCACTGGTCGATAAATGTGGGTTACCGATTGGGAATAGAGCTGGTGACGGCCAGGGATACCAGCCCAATGGAATCGGATTCACCATGACACGCAAAAAGGCACTGTGAATTTAACTTAAGGAGGAGTCTAGTGAAGCAGAAACTCGTGGTCCTGATGGTCTTGGCTGGCATCTGTTTTGTATACAGCCCGCGAGTCCGTGCCCAGGCTGGAGGATCATCGCAATCCACCGCCAAAGGGCAGGCGGACATCGACCAAAACATTGAATTACTCCGGAAAGACATCCGTTCTGGGAAGAAGCAACTGCTCGCCGCTAATCTGAAACTTACGGATGACCAGGCAACCAAGTTTTGGCCTGTCTACGACCAGTACACGGCCG
>QHYH01000053.1 GCA_003223215.1 Acidobacteriota bacterium | reverse complement strand
GTCACTGCTCTCGGGACGCATTCAAGAGCGAGAATACAGGGGCAGGACAGAGATGTCCAGAAAAATCTATAACCGTTTAAGCCTTATGGCCGTTAGCTGGCTGGACGAATCCACCCTGCGTGGTGCTCGTACTCAACTGTAATAAGCTGATTCGAGGTGGTAAAATGGTCGTTGCCGCTCGCGATTCCGAAGCGCCTCCAAACTACTTCTGTCCATGAGACGCGTTATCCTCGATGATGACCTTGTCATCGAGACTGGTGTCCATCTTTACCACCTCCCAGCAAGACTGCGTTTGCATCGTAACCTCTCAGTGGACGTGTAGTCGCGTTACCGGACATCTTCCGTACCAGGACTTTACTTTTCCGATTACCGCGTTTACCAGATGGCACTGAGTCAAAGAGGTTGTGGTTGGTGCTGTTGTCGATCCACATTGCCTTGCAACGATCTGCCTCAGGGTCGAAACGAAGAAGCGATTACTTGCCGTAGATGAGCAGGGTAAATGTGTCGGGAAGAACGGCCGGGCGCGGCCGAGGATTGTCCTTGGTTGGCTCGGGAGCAGGGCCGAATTCCGCGGTAACCAGATAGACGGTGTGGCTGGCGTATTCGAGCGCCATGGTGCGGGCGCCGCGCTGTGTCTGGATCATTTCCACCAGGGAGAATTTCGTGGGGGAATCTTCGTGGGCGATCGTGAGGGTGCCGTCACCACAGGACGCGAAGGCATAGCCGGTGGCGGGATCGAAACGGTTTGCGTCAACACCTTGGCCGATGGGAACCGTGCCTAGCACCTTGCCGGAGTTGCCGTCGACGAAGGCCATGAGCTTGTTCTGGCAGCCGACAACAAGAATTTCGTGAGCGGCGTCAATGGCGAGGCCAGAGGGAGATTCGCAGGGTGCGAGGGGCCAGGTGTTCTCGATCTTGAGAGTCTTCGCGTCGAACTTGACGAGGGAACTCTTGTCCTCGAGATTGACGAAGATTTTGCCCTTCCCGTCTGTCGCGCCGAACTCCGGGCCACCGCCGAGAGGGAAGGTGCTGACGAGTTTTCCCGAGGCAGCGTCGATGGCCGATGCCGTGTTGGCATCGCCATTGAAGGTGAAGACGCGCTTGGAAAATGGATCGTAGATGACAGCGTCCGAGTCTTTGTCCGTCTTGACCTTGTCCAGGACTTTCAACGAGGTGAGATCGAAGATGGTGGAATCGGCGTTGCTGCCGTCGGTGGTAAAGCCTTTGTTGAATTCGTTGGCGAAGGCGACGCCGTGGGCTCTCTGGGAACCTGGAATGTCGCCGATGATTTTGCCTTGATCGGGATCCACAACAACGTAGTGCGTGCCGCGGGAGACGAATAGGCGATGGGTGGCGGGATCCACTTCGAGATAGTCCCACCCGCCGGTTCCGCCGAGTTTTACTTTTTTGATGAGATGGTACCCGGAGCCGCCGGTAGTTTGGGGAGCGGCAGGAAGGTGAGAAGCGGTGAGCAGCGAGAAGAGGAGAAGCGCAAGAAAAGCGCGAACGCAAACGTTTCTCTCAGTCATAGAAAACCTCCAGGAGCTTTGAGTGGAGCACAGCGGACCGAAGGAGACGATGTCACATGGGAGATAAATACAAGATAAATGGGGACCGGAAAATGCCTCGGGTCGGGCAGGAGGACCAATTGTCCGGTTACCGCGTTTGGCCACGTGCTAACGGCTTTACCGGACGCGCGCAGAACTCTCCGCCTGCGTTCACTCCTCAGGGACAACGCGCATCCGATAAAGCACTAACGTTAATCAGGAGTTGGCCCCCTGTTCCTGCAGTATTGAGGATGAGGAGTTTTCATAGAACGTCTGCATCTCCATCCGCTCCCTCGAAGAACTCAACCCCGAGCGGCAACACTTCGATCGCGCCCGCGAAAAACTTCTCACGAAATAGCACCCGGCTAGACTAAGGATCGCCGGGCCAATGATGAGATTTTGGACGCAGTTTCGGTTGGTCTATGAGCTGACGTCTGGCATGATGTCAAACAAGTTTCAAATCCGCGATCTCGGGCAGGCACATTGGAAGTCGTACCGGAGTGGAGCGGGGGAGGGGTTAGCGATGAAACGAAGCTGGAACTGGGCAGTGTGGACCGGCGCGTCGCTGGTTTTCCTAGGAGTCGTTAGCTATCCGCTGTTCTTCGTTCGTTTCCCGGGGCTTCGCGATTTTCCGTGGGCGAACCTGCCGATGATCGCGCTCGGGTTGGTGCTGCTCGCCCTGGGGCTTGTGCGCGCATTCCAGCATCCGGATCTGTGTCGCGGCAAAATTTTCGGCAGCGTCCTCGCGGTGCTGGCGTTGGCATTCAGCGGATTTTTCCTCTACGGCATTTTCATCGGCGCGCGGCATGTGCTACCCGCTTCGCACGACGCTCCGCGAGTGGGCCAGACGGCGCCAGATTTCACGCTGCCGGATTCGCAGAATCACCTAGTGAGTTTGACGGGTGCGTTGAATTCTCCGTTCACTCCAGAGAGTGCAACCGGCGCCGAGAAGGGCGCGGCCCAAGCAGCCGGCGTGGTTTTGATTTTCTACCGTGGATATTGGTGACCGTTCTGCAACTCCGAGTTACGGAGTTTCGAGAAGGCGCTGCCGGAGTTCGATGCACGGAAGATTCGAGTGATCGCGATCAGTGTGGATTCTCCCGCGGATTCCGAAAATCTTCGCCGGTCGCAGGGCTATACGTTTCCGATTCTTTCGGACGCACATGAGGACGTGATCCGCAGGTGGGATCTGGTGCAGGTGCACGGCCGACGCGACGGCGCGGACATCTCGCGACCAGCAGAATTCCTAATCGATTCGTCGGGGAAGGTGCGCTGGGTGAATTTTACGGAAGATTTCGTGGTCCGCGCCCGGCCAGAAGAGGCACTCGCACCGTTTGACGCGATGAACAAATCATCGCACTCCGGAGAGTAGTGGCCGAGGCTTCTGCTGCCAAATCCCAGAGTTCCGATGTGCGTGCCGGTCAACTCCCGATTAGTCTTAGTGTTGTATCGGAAGCGCGAGTGAGCAAGTTGCACACACGAGCAGGGTGCGTTTGCGCGCTTTCGATACAACGACTTGAAGGAAGACGCTGGCGTTTGCGACGGATGCGGGCTAATGGCTATGGGAATTCAATCTTTTCACCCATCTGTAAGCTACTGGTATTGCGGTACTTAGAAAATGAGCATGTGCGAGAACCACAAATCGATGCGTTACGCTGGGGCATGACCCGCGGACCATAGCACGCGAAGCGTCCGCCGCGCCAGCGGCTTAGTTCAAGTCGGCTAATCGGAAAAGTCCCGTACCAGGACCTCAAGTTTCCGATTACCGCGTTGATCGGGCACTCAGTCCGTTTTAGTCAGTGTAATCGGGCTTGTTTATCCCCTTGTCTTGGCACTCTCGGCTCAGATTATCCCGCAACCGGGAGCTTCACGGGTTGCTCAATTCGGAATTCGAGCAAAGATTCGCTCGGGATCTGTAGCTGCTCGCCCTTCTTGGAAGCAGCAATGGCTGTTCCACCAGCAGCGCCAGCGAGCAGGCCAATGACAGCCCCTGTACCTCCCCCTGCAATACCCCCGATGAGCGCGCCCAACCCTGCACCGCCGATCACTTTTCCAGCTGTCTTCTTGCCCTCTCCCTTGCCCTTGATATCATACGTGCTGGTGAGCAGCGCATAAGCCGTGCCGTTGATGACGATGTCTGTCAATTCGAGCGTAAGCTGGGAACTTCCAGACATCTTGCCCGCGGACGATGCTTGTGCCAGACGGCCATAAACCATAGTGCCCCTAGGTGCCACAACTACATCTTCCGCCTGGAGGTTGGTTTCCAGGCTTGCTGTGAAACGCTCACCTGTCTTTTGCTTGTTCGTGTCTATGGAGTCGATCATGCGGATGAGAATTCGCGTTCCTGCCGGAACGATGACTCTTTGTTTACCTTGCGCCGCTGAGTTTGTGGTTGTCGCCGGGAGTGCTGAAGGCCCTGCTGTCCCGGACCCCTCGCCCGAGTTCGGACATGCGATGACCATCCCCGCCAGCAGAGCTGCTGGCCAGATAAATGAGTTTCGCATCAGAATATCCTCCTCTATTCCACTATTCCTAGATTTACGAGCCCTGGCCCACAACGGGCAGCGACGAAGCAATCTGTAGATCGATGATCAGCAGCAACTGGTGTTCGACTTGAGCGAAGCGCGCCGCCGTGATCGCTCCCACGGCCTGCTTGACGCGATCATAGGTTTTTGCAAGGAGCTCCTCGCGGAGCTTTTGATTAGCCAACGATTTCTGGATCAATTCGTCAGCCTTTTCGTCAGTCATCTGGTTGTACGTGCGGGCATATTCCTTGATATTTTCTACCCTCTGGTCATTCAGCTTGGTCAGCTGCGAGTCGTAGTCACTGTAGATTGGCCAGAATTTCGCTGCGTCATCGGCGCTCAGCACCATGACCGCCCCCATGATCTCGGCCTTCTGCTGGCGTATATCCTTGCGTAGGAGATCAATATAGGCTTGCAAATTTTTCTTCTGCGCGTCTGTATCGGGTGACACCGCAGTGCTCTTGTCGGCCGTTTGAGTCTCCGTCTGTGCCCGACAGGGAGATGCCGCAAGCATCGGCAGGATAAACAGCATCGCCAACCACACGCGACTTAAGAGTTTCATGTCGTTTCACCTCTTCCAATTGAAGTTACCCAGTTGGCCTTGCCAAGAGTCATAGTGCCTGCGACGAATGAGTCATACCCCTGTTCAAATTGACAGGTGTCTAGCGGCGAATGCTTCTCGCCATCGGCTTTTACTAATCGACCGTCCGAGTTCCTATTCTTGAACTACTGCTTTTGACAGTTCTCTGCAGGGCTAACGCATGCAGTTACGCGCCACAGTCGCAGTCGTTGACACAGTTGATATAGAGGGCCAGTCGTTGGATAGCCTGGTCTTCGCTATTCTGCGTGGAGAAAAACGAGTCAACTCCTTCCAGTCGCCTTACCGGTAACTTGGCTCCCAGTACTTGACCGGTTACCGCGTTTACCAGGACCCAAAAGAGGCGTCTAAGAGAAAGTTCGACAACATCAATTCCTATTCCTGTTATGTTACGGGCCTCAGCTGATTGACAGGCTAGCTCCCAACGGAGCACCTCGGGGATTGCACCATGGAACTGAATAACATCCGCCCACTCTATGACTACAACCGTTGGGCTAGCCGGCGCATTCTGACAGTCGCCAGCACATTGGCCAGCGATGATTTTATCCGCCTTATGGGCAACAGCTTTTCGTCAATCCGTGACACTCTCACTCACATTCTGAGCGCAGAGTGGATCTGGCTGGAACGCTGGCAGGGACGCTCACCGAGAGCTTTGCTCGAAGCCGTGACCTTTCCCACAATGCAGTCGTTGGAATCGAGATGGGAGACAGTAGAGCACGATCAGGTGCAGTTTATCGAGGAACTCACGCCACAGCGCCTAGGCGAAGAGCTGGCTTACATCAACCAGAAAGGCCAACGCTATTCATATCCGCTCTGGCAGCAGCTGGCCCACGTAGTCAACCATTCCAGCTACCATCGGGGCCAGGTAATCACTCTGCTACGCCAACTCGGAGCAGAAGCCGTGAGCACGGATTTCCTGGTGTATTTCGACGAGGGGCTAAAATCGTGAAACCGTCGGATATTTCCAGGCAGATAAATGTGGTTCCAGTATGAACTTCTCCGGTAACCGCGTTTACCAGGGGCTAGCGGTCAATCTCTCCAATGCTGGTGATCAATTGTCGAAGCAAGGTATGCGGAAGCTCAGGGTGACAGAAAATCTGGTGGGGTTCACTCCGGGAGAAACCTTGAATCTCCACGTGCGGACAGTCTCCACTGCTGGCTTGTCGAGAAGTTCGTCGAGTGGTTTCGTGATTCGGACATCCGACACGCTTCCATCAGGATTGACAACTATCGAGAGGTAAAGCTGCCCTCGACGCCGCTCAGCTCTTGCTGCCTCTGGATACCGGGGCGATGGTTGGAACAGCTTTCCAAGAATCTTCAGGTCGCCCTCGTGATCCTCTGTCGGCACTATCGTCGTGACGATGTCGCCAACGTCCATCCCTTTTCCGTCAGGGCACGCTTTTGTCAGGCTGTACGTCATCTCAATTCTAATGAAATCGGGAGCTTCGACGGGGCTTCAAACTGCCATTGTCGTGCGGCATCCATGGATGGCTGCAAAAGCTCCGGCGGACCGCTAATTGGGCTGACATCCGTTACATTGCCATGCCCGTCCACCGTTGCGCACAGAAGTACTGTCCCCTCGGCATTCTTTCTCGTGGCTTCTTCCGTGTAGGTTCCAGTGACCGTCCTGGTAGGCTTTAAGACTTGGCTTATAGCGCATTTGTTCCGTGGAGACTCGAGCTGGGTCGTCGTCTCTACCATGACGGACCCAATGTATCCGATTTGCATGGTGATCGAGACGGCCTGAATCTCTTCCGTGTCGCGCACTGTGATGGGCGTAGAAGTCGTCTTGAAGCCTGGGCAGGCCACAACCAGAGTGTAGCTACCCGCTTTCAAATTTAAGGTGAGTTTACCGTTGGTGGCTGTTTCTAATTTGCTGGGCGCATCTTCCGGAGGTGGCGAGAATCTAACGTCCGCGTGAGGAATGGCGTTCCCGGCTGGGTCGACAACTTCGATGTTCAGTGTTCCGCGCTTCGGCTTGCCTTGACCCCAGAGCAGTCCGCAAGAGACCGCCAGCAGCACACCTGACACGAAGGAGTGGCTGAGAACGAGCCTCATACTGAAAAAATCTATCACGGAAACGAAATAGCGTTATTCCAAGGTTTTTCGCAAGTGGACGGTAACCGTACAAATCCCGTACCCCGCCAACGGACCATCAGCAGCCGCGCCCCGACACCAGCTCAAAAGGAGCTTTCCCACGACAACTCCGCAGCAGCCCGCTCGCATCCAACGGTGCACGGCCCTCGTAAGAGTGCAAATAGGAGCCATCCTATGCCTAGGCGAATCGGCGTATCCCTTGTGATTTTGGTCTCAGCACTGGTTAGTCTGGAGTTCCCCCAGTGGGTTTTCGCCCAGCGGCAAGACGCACAGGACAAACCCAGCCAGGAAGACGTCATTCGCCGCCGGGTTGACCTCGTCTCTGTCTACTTTACCGTGCGCGACAACAAGAAACGCCTCGTCAGCGACCTCCCGGAAGACCAGTTCATCCTCACCGAAGACGGTCGCCCACAGCCCATCAAGTTCTTTGCCCACCACAGCGACGTCGTCCTGAATGTGGGCGTGCTCCTGGACACCGGCACCAACATGCCCTGGATTCTCAGCGAGGAGGCGCAGGCCTCCAAGCTGTTCGTCAAGCACGTGGTGCGGCCCACGGACCTGGGCTTCATTGTGAGCTACGCCTCGCGCGTCGACGTGGTGCAGCTGCCCACCTCAGACGAGGCGCTCCTCCAGCAGGCGGCCGGTAGCATTCAAATTGGAGGCACGGCCATCGGGCTGCCCGATCCAGGCCCGGCTCCGTCTCAGCACCCCGTCTGGCTACCCGGCGGTGGCACGGTAGGCATCAACGGCAAGCCCGTGAACACCAAGGACCGCGAAGCTCACCTCTACGATGCGATCCGCGTCTCCACGCACCGCTACCTTTCCGGCGAGGTCGGACGCAAGGCCATCGTCATCGTGGCCCTTTCCGGCGATTCGCAGAGCGAGTCTTCGATAGAGGATGCTCTGCAAGCCTTGTTGGAGGACGACGTGATCGCCTATGTGCTGCAGATCTACGATGCCGGCCGCGACAAATGCGACGTGCTCCACATCTTTCATAAAGACACCCTCAAGGACCTTGCCGAGGCCACCGGCGGGCGCATGCTGGAAGTTCGCGGCATCGCCAAACTCGAAGCTGCTCTCGACGAGATCTCCGACGAACTGCACCACCAATACAGCCTGGGCTACTATCCCGAGAACAAGAACTGGGATGGCAAGTTTCGCAAGATTCAGATTTCCGCCGGAGAAAAGGACTACAAAGTCCACGCCCGTAAAGGCTATTACGCCACCCTGCCAGGAGCGAACCAGGCGGCAACGCATTAACCGAAGCGGTAGTATGCGGCTTCGGTGGTCGGCTCGGGGAAGCTCCCTGGATAGCAACATGTCTGGTTACAGCAGGCAAGTGGATTATTCTCGAGTTGCCGTCACCAGGGAACACTTGCCAGCAGTGTCCAAAAAACAGAATTGCGGACCATGCGTCCACCCGGGGAAACCGGGCTTCGCAAGCCTGCACGTTGCGGCGCCGTTCTGAGGAAGGGTGGTTGTAAATCTGTGCGAAGGGCTATTCATATCTCAAAGCGAGCATGGGATCGACGCGCGTGGCGCGGCGCGCGGGAAGCCAGGTAGCAAGCAACGCGATCGCGATCAGCAAAAGTGAGACGCCAGCGAACGAGGCGGGGTCTAGGGGACTGAGTCCGAACAGCGTCGCCGAAAGCGCGCGCGAGACGCCGGCGGAAGCGAGGACACCAAGTGCAACACCAAAGAGAATCGGCCGTAAACCTTCGGTCACCACGGGGCGCAACACTTGGACACTTTGCGCGCCGAGCGCCATACGGATACCGATTTCGCGAGTTCGCTGTACCACGCTGTAGCTGACCACACCGTAGACGCCGAGACATGCCAACAGCAAGCCTAGCGCGCCGACAATGCTCGCAAGAACACCACCGATTCGTGAGACCACGAAGTAGGGATCCATGGAAACCATCGTATTCAAGGGTGCGGCGAGGACGGGAAGATTGGCGTCCACGCGGCGAAACTCACGGCCGATCACCGGAAGCAATGGCGTTGGATTTCCGTCCGCCCGCACAAGTAGAATGCTGGTCCATTGACGGGACTGGGAGAGCGGAAGGTAGAGATACGATTCATCAAGCCTGCGCAGATCCATGCTGCGGACATCGCCAGCGATGCCGATCACCACGCTGCTCGCCACGAATGGATCGCGCTCGCCGGGAAAGGACGTGCTTCCTTTTTCTGAACCGATCTTCAGAAGTTTGCCGATCGGCTCTTCACCAGGCCAGAAACGACGAGCAGTGGCCTCACTGATGACAACAACGTGCGCCCGTCCATCCGCCTCACGAGGTGTGAAGGTGCGGCCGCGAACGATGGGAATGCCGAGAGTGTCAAAATAATTTGGCGTGACGTAACTGTAGCCAGCAAGTGGTGTTTCGCCCCCGCCAGTACTGTGAGGTGGAGATGTTGCGTCGGCGCGTGCAACAGCTACCCAGCGATTGCCGCCGATAGGCCCGCGAGAAGCTTGCGAAACTGAGCGCACCCCAGGGAGGCTAACGATGCTATGGATAAGGTCGCGATTGAGTTGGAGCAACTGCGACTGCGAATAATGTAAGTTCTTTGGATCGTACATTTCCAGGAAGGCGACGCTCTTCGCATTGTAGCCAGGGTCGATCTTCAGGGCGCGCTGCGATCCACGGAGCAGCAGCGCGGAACTGATAAGCAGAACGAGGCAAGCGGCCATCTGGCTGGCGATGAGCAAGCCGCGTAGCCACGAACGGCTCAAGCGATAGCCGAATGCAGTGCTGTCATCCTTGAGTGCGGAGTTCACGTCGGCCTTCGAAGCTTGCAGGGCCGGTGTGAGACCAAAGGCAATTCCAGCTGCGCACGAAACAAATAAGGTATATGCAAAAATTCTGATGTCGGGATTGATCTCGAGAGCAATGGTGCCCCAAAACGACGGGAGAGCTGAAGCAATCTCGACGATCAAAAGGTGAAGCATCCATCCAGCCAGAGGCAGGCCAAGCGCTCCGGCAAGAATTCCAAGCAGAATGCTCTCTGTCAGCAATTGACGCAGCAGACGCCATCGGCCCGCGCCAAGAGCGAGGCGCACGGCAATTTCTTTGCGACGTGCGACGGCGCGTGCGAGCAACAGGCTTGCGACATTAGCGCAAGCGATTAGGAGAAGCAAAGCGACAGCCGACATGGCTGCGATGACAACGGGCCACGCATCAGAATCAAGCGCGGCGAGATTGCTGCGGCCAGAGGCAACGCCCGCAGTCATGTTGCGCTCAGCTTCGGGATACTGCGTTCGCAACTGCGCCGCGAGCACGCCGAGTTCCGCCTGTGCATCCGACAGCGTAACTCCCGGTTTCAAACGCCCCATGGGAAAGCCGGCAATCACAAGGCGATTTTCCAATTCCTGGCGGGTTGCTGTACCTATTGCGATTTTTGCCGAGACGGGCGCCCAAAGATCAGGAATAGATGAGGCAGTAGCAAGGTAATCGAGCGGAGTAACGCCGATGACCGTAAAAGCGGCTCCATTCAGATGAAGAGTTGAACCCACGACATGGGGGTCGGAGTGAAAATGTCGCTGCCAGGAATTTCCACTCATCAGGACAACCGGCGTGGCATTGGCTTGATCATCTTCGGGCAGGAGGATGCGGCCCAAGAGAGGAGCTGCTCCTAGCATTGGGAAGTAGTTGCCGGAAACAAAAAAACACATGATGGGCTGAGCACTGCCCTGGAGCAATTGCGGAAGCTGGAATCCGACCGCTCCGGCGACGCGGGGCACGACTCCAGGACTCGTGGCAGGCAAATCGGAAGAAGTCACCGCCATGCCGAAGGCAAACAAGGAGAGATCAGAGAAGGCTCTGCTGTTGTCGCGATAGTAGAGATACTCGGGATAAGAAAATCCTCCGCGAGGTTCGCCGGGAGTCGTGCGAAAGATGGATGCCAGACTGTTAGGGTCCTTTACTGGACGAGGACGCAAGAAAAGGGCGTCAAAAGCAGTGAACACGGTAGTGTTCACCGCGATGCCGACAGCAAGTGTGAGGATAGCGACGGCGGTGAAGCCGGGAGATTTGCGCAGCGTGCGCAGACCGTAGCGGACATCCTGCGCCACGTTCTCCAACCATTCCCAGCCCCATGCGATGTGACTTTCTTCCTTCAGGTACATTGTGTTGCCGAATCGGCGTCGGGCAGCGGCTTGTGCATCATATGCGGTCATTCCAGACTGGAACTCTTCCTGTTGGCGCAACTCGATGTGCAGGCGTATCTCTTCTTCGAGGTCCGCGTCAAATTCACGCCGATGAATCAGCATCCTGAACCGTCTTGCAAATTCGCCCAGCCAAATCATGCCAGAACTCCTCTCAGACAGCTTCTATGACACGCGTGGTCGCTCCGATGACGCGTTCAAACTGCGACATTTCCGCGTCTAATTGTTTTCGTCCTAGCGCTGTCAGCTGGTAATAGCGAGCACGGCGGTTTCCAGCTGTCGTGCCCCACTTCGCGGTTACCCAACCTTTGATCAACATCCGCTGCAACGCGGGGTAAAGCGAGCCTTCCTCGACTTGAAGAACGTCCTCCGATATCCGCTGAATGGAACTGGCGATCTCATATCCATGCATCTCGCCGGAGCGCGCCAGGGTCTGCAAGATCAACAGATAGAGTGTTCCCAGAAGAATCTCGTCTCGATGCAAAATCGTGGCTCCCTGCCATAGTTAGACTATGCCAGTGCCGACTGGTTTGCAAGTTATGTCAAGGCATTGGGCGCTTGCGGCTAAGTCCCGATTGGTCGCGAAATCGGACATGTTCTTCCTAGTACCGGCATGAAAATGCGATACTGCGTGTTACTATATGTGGCAGTTTCGGAAAAAGACTAAACAACCCAAGGTCCTCCTCAATCGTGCTCACATTTTCCGTGAACTTATGCCGATTCAGAAGCAGCCCCTTTCAGAGGAGGAAATGGGATGGGTGCGGCAAAGCTTGAGCTCGCGGAAGGATTTCGTAGGCTTCCATCTACCTCAGCTATTTGCAGTCGCAAAATGCCCATGCGGGACTTGTCGAACACTGGGACTAGAACCTGTCGAATTGCCAAACTTGAATGGTAAGTCTGGCCACCTCGGCGGAATTACTATTGAGACAAAAGACCATGGCCCTATCGAGATTCTTCTTCATGCTAACCAAGGCTTCCTTGTGGAAATGGAAGTCATTTGGTTCTACTTTCCGAAGCCATTCCCGAAATCGTGGGTTGAAGTCAGCCGGACCGTCGACCCTCTCCATTAACTTTTCAGGACTCCTGATTTGTCGCCAAATCGGAAAAGTTCGACCCAGTACTCAATTCGGCGCAACTCTTTCAGCGGGAGTTAGTTAGGCGATTACATCCGAGCGGCCGACAGTTCGTTCATGTAGGAGAGCGATGCCGCAACTCAGCGATATCCCAATGTGGCGCACCTGGACTGGGCCCTACGTTGGCGCTGGAGCCAGAAACGACTTGACCGCGTCGCGCAGGGAGCGTATGAACATTCCGAGCCTAACCTTGCAGCCGCCGTCCGCGGATCTAGTCCTTGGATGAACGTTCAAGAACGAATGCCAGATAACTGGGCCGTGACCTTAACCGTTTCGAGCAAGTTACGCTGGGCCGTGAGGTTGAAAGGATCATCGCCATGAAGAACTTGTTCCGGATCCTCACGTGTATCGCTTTAGCCGCAACGTCGCTGAGAGCGCAGACAAATGGCAATAAAGCCGCCACCAGCGGCCTCCCACCTCTGATTGACCGCGAACTGATCTTCGGCAATCCGGAAATTGTGAATCCAGAGCTTTCTCCCGATGGGAGATTCCTGGCGTTTGAGAAGCCTTGGAAAAATACTCGCAACATCTTTGTCAAGGGTGTCGATGAGCCGTTCAGCGCGGCGCGGCTACTCACCACGGAAACCAAGCGCCCCATACCTGGTTATTTCTGGACGCGTAACAGCAAATACATTCTCTACGTCAAGGACAACGACGGCGACGAAAACTTCAACATCTACGCAGTCGATCCCGCCGCCAAGCCCCAAGCAGGAACCGAGGCTCCGCCGTCGCGCGACCTAACGGGCTTGAAAGGCGTTCGCGTAGCTCTATATAATGTTCCGAAACACAAGCCGGATGTGGTCTACATCGGCCTGAACGACCGTGACAAAGCCTGGCATGACCTGTACGAATTGAAACTGTCCACGGGCGAGAAAACTCTGCTTCGCAAGAACACCGAACGCATCTCCGCCTGGACCTTTGACTTGCCGGGCAACCTCCGACTGGCCAGCCGTTCCGCCGAAAATGGCGACACGGAAATTCTTCGCGTGGATGCCGACAAGTTCACCAAAATCTACTTCTGCAATGTGTTCGAGCAATGCGACATCCTGCGTTTCGCAAAGGACGGCAAGCGAGCCTACCTGGTCACGAACAAAGGCGAGGATCTGGACTTGACCGCACTGGAGTTGTTCGATCCGGAAACGGGAAAGACGGAGATGGTCGAGTCCGATCCGTTGAAAAGAGTGGACTTTGGCACTGCGGTCTTCTCCGAAGCCACCGACGAACTCACGAACACCAACTATGAGGACGACCGTGTACGGCGCTATTTTCGCGACGAGCAAGACGAAGCCGATTTCAAATGGCTCGAAGCTAAGTTAGGTGGCAAGGATGTACGCCGCGCCTCGGTCACTGACGATGAACACACCTGGCTGATCGTCGCGAACAGCGACACGGAACCGGCGGAGACGTACTTGTTTGACCGCAAGAAACGCAGCCTTGCGCTTCAATTCAGGGTCCGCGAGAAGCTTCCGCGGGAGTCCCTGGCGGAGATGAAGCCTGTAAGCTACAAGTCTTCGGATGGATTGGTGATCCCAGCCTATCTTACGGTTCCCAAAGGTATTCCGGCCAGGAACCTGCCAGCAATCATCTTTCCTCACGGTGGTCCATGGGGTCGGGACGTTTGGGGGTACAACGCGTACACACAATTCTTCGCGAACCGTGGGTATGCCGTCTTGAGCATGAACTTCCGCGGCTCAGCAGGATACGGCAAGAAATTCATCGACGCTGGCAACGATGAGTGGGGACGCAAGATGCAGGACGACGTAACTTGGGGCGCAAAGTACCTGATAGCCGAAGGCATTGCCGATCCCAAGCGCGTAGGTATCTTCGGCGGCTCTTATGGCGGGTACGCGACGCTGGCCGGAGTAGCTTTCACGCCGGACGTTTACGCGGCGGCGGTAGATTTGTTTGGTCCGTCGAATCTGATCACGCTGTTAAATTCGATCCCGCCGTATTGGGAGGCCGGGCGCCAGATGTTCTACAAACGCATGGGCGATCCGACGACGCCGGAAGGGAAAGCCCTTTTGGTCGAGCGCTCTCCGCTTACCTCGGCCGCCAAGATCAAGACACCGCTAATGATTGCTCAGGGCGCCAACGATCCGCGAGTCAACCACGCCGAATCGGAACAAATTGTGGTCGCCCTGCGTGACCGTGGCTTCCCCGTCGAATACCTGCTCATTCCCGACGAGGGGCACGGCTTTGCCCGGCCCATAAACAACATGGCTTCCTCTATGGCTACGGAGAAGTTTTTTGCCAAATACCTGGGAGGACGTTATCAAGAAGGCGGGTCAGCGGAGGTTGTTGCGCGCTTGAAGGAGGTCACGGTCGATCCCAAGACAGTAGCTCTAGGCAAAGTTGCTCCAAACTAACAGAGTTATCCGCGGGAGTGCATTGTTTACGCTTGATCTAAAATCACATTGTTTGCTCTCCCCGATCGACCGTCGCCTGCTATGCCTGTGGCTGGCGAATTGTTGTTTTGCTTCGGTGTAACAATGTCACATTGCGTTGAACCTTGGCACCGCATCAATTCGCCAGGGACAAGTGCTTTCACGTTTTCTTACAAAACGTTTCGCGGTTGAGTTCAGGATTGGGTGCAGTCAGAGAAAGGTAACGTCTTTACGGCTCGCCCTTGACCGCTCCGGAGGGCTGGAAATGGATTTGAAGGCTTTGAAGGATACTCCACCTTGGGACTGGCCAGCCGGCACGGCAGAAAGACTGGTTAATGTTCTTCGGGATGAACAAGCGATTGAGTCAGATCGCCTCCTAGCCACGGATATGGCCGGCGATTTCACCGTGGTCAACGATGAATTGGTTGAAGCGCTGCTCGCCATCCTACGAAAAAGCCAGGAATCCAAACAGGTGAGAGCCCGAGCGGCGATTTCGCTGGGCCCGATCCTAGAATATGCGGACACTGAAGGCTTTGACGATGCAGGTGATGTCCCGATCTCAAAACGGACGTTCCAAGGGATTCAGGAGTCGCTTCACCAGCTTTACAGCGACGCGCACACTCCCAAGGAAGTCAGACGGCGAATCCTTGAGGCATCCGTGCGTGCGCCGCGAGAGTGGCACGAGAATGCCGTGCGTTCCGCGTACTCGAGTGGCGATGACCTGTGGAAACTTACCGCGGTCTTTTGCATGCGCTTCGTCCGCGGGTTCGATGAGCTAATTATTGAAGAGCTGGACAACAAAAATCCAGACATTCACCTCGAGGCTGTCCTTGCCGCAGGCAGCTGGGGCGTCGAAGGCGCGTGGCCACACATCGCTGCCCTTATCCATTCGCGCAGAACGCCCAAGCCTCTGCTTCTGGCGGCCATTGGAGCTGTACCCAGCATTCTTCCACAGGAAGCCAGCGAGGTCCTGAGTCGTCTCATCGAGTCCGACGATGAGGACATCGTCGAGGCGGTCCATGAGGCATTGGCCATGGCGGAAGAACCGTCCGAAGAGGACGAGGATGACGAGGACGGCCTTTTCCTCCAATAGAATAACGGAAGCGAGGCGAATGGCATGGCGAAGAAAAGGAAGCCGAGCCAAAAGATACAGCGGTGGATCGACGCGCGAAAGCGCTTTCACCTCTCCCACGCCCAGGTGGAGATGGCTCGCGAGTTGGGGATGAACCCGGTGAAGCTCGGCAAGCTGGACAATCATGAACAAGAGCTGTGGAAGATGCCCCTGAGAGCGTATATCGAACACCTATACCTGAAACGGTTCGGAAGGCCTTCGCCGGAGAACATTACGTCCATCGAGGAGCGATTGCGTCTCGCGCAGGAGAAGAAAGAAGCGCAGCGTGCCTCAAAACGACAACTCTCCTTCGCCTAAGCGTCAAAAATCGGTTGGATGAAGTGAAGTTTCGCTGTTTTCCGGTCAAGCGCACTTTGCGGCGTCAAGAATGTAGTCCTCGAAGATCTGGCGGCGAACGAACCGTTTATCTATCGTGCTCAAC
>QHYH01000239.1 GCA_003223215.1 Acidobacteriota bacterium | reverse complement strand
GACCAATTCGAGACCGCTCGTAATCTTCCTCCACTATTGGGGCAGAGGCCCTGCGGACAAACTCGCCACTGGCTTCAAGGCAGCCCTCGATGGCCTGGGCAAGGGTAATAAGCAATAACAGAAAACATGGTCGAGGAACCGAAGCGACAACCGCCAGTGTTAGACGGCGCCTCTTTGGCGCCGTTTACCTTGCGCGATCTCCTTCTCTACTTCCTGCGTCTTGGAACGCTTGGCTTTGGCGGCCCCATCGCGCTCGCAGGCTACATGCAGCGAGACCTGGTGGAAGGCCGCCGCTGGGTCTCGAAGCAAGACTATTTGGAAGGTCTGGCATTTTCGCAGTTGTCTCCCGGTCCGTTGGCAGCGCAGCTAGCGATGTATTTGGGCTGGCTTCGTGCCGGAGCCGTTGGGGCAACGCTAGTGGGCATAGCGTTCATCTTGCCGTCCTTCCTGATGGTGCTCGCATTGGCCGCTCTCTATGTTCACTACGGGAGCCTGCCCTGGATTCAAGGCATGTTTTACGGGATTGGGGCGGCGGTCATTGCGATCATTGTAAGAAGCGCAATCAAACTGGTCCGCACTACGGTCGGGAGAGACTGGCTGCTCTGGGCAATCTTTGGGTTGATCGCGCTAACCACAGCGTGGACCAAATCTGAGATCGTCTGGTTGTTTGTGCTCTGCGGAATCATCGGGGTGCTGGTTAAAGCCCCTCCCACAATTTCATCAAGGGCCTCCGCCGTCGTCTTCATCGGCGGCGTCGACCGGGTCCGGATCGGTATGTATGGGCTAGCCCCCTTGGCTACAGTTGGCGCACTCTTTCTCTTTTTTTTGAGGGCTGGAGCTTTTGTTTTTGGCAGCGGTCTGGCGATCGTGCCATTTCTCTATGGTGGAGTAGTCGAAAAATTCCACTGGCTCACGGAGCAACAGTTTGTGGACGCGGTAGCGGTGGCCATGATCACACCGGGGCCTGTAGTGATTACCGCAGCTTTCATCGGCTACCTGGTTGCTGGACCAGTCGGTGCGTTCGTGGCTGCCGGAGCGGTGTTTGCCCCACCATACTTCATCGTCGTCGTTGCAGCCCCGTATTACCGGCGCTTTGCTCAGAACCGGCAAGTGAAGGCATTCGTCCAAGGTGTTACGGCGGCTGCGGTCGGCGCTATCGCCGGCGCAGCCTACATCCTTGCCCGGCGTTCTCTGGTTGATCTGCCAACCGTACTCATCGGGCTTATTACCCTAGCCAATTTTGGTGGCCGGAGCTGTCGGAGTTGTCCTACACGGAATAGCGAGATGAAGACCGCTCTCACTGAGTTCCGCCGACTCAGAATTTACTTGGTTCTTGTGATACTTCTGTGCACTTTCTCCAGATCTCTTCATTCCCAGTCAGGGGCAAGTCCGCAAACAAATCAGCGACAACTTGGAGTTCCGGAATCCCTTCGATCTGCGCAGGCAAGCCGCGTCGACCGAGTCCCGAAAATGGATGGTACGCTCGACGATCGGCTCTGGCAGGAAGCCACTCCGATTACAAACTTTCTGCAACGAGAACCCTACGAGGGGCAGGCTCCGACCGAAAAGACGGAAGTCCGCATCCTCTACACCAAGCATGAAGTCTACTTTGGAGTCGCGTGTCACGATTCCGTCATAGGCGGTCCTGTTGCTACCCAGCTACGCCGAGATGTGACTCAGGAATTGGATGACTATTTTGAGATCGTGATCGACTCGCGGCGTGACCGGCGCAATGCTTACGTCTTCCAGGTCAATCCGCTGGGCACACAGAGAGACGCTCTCATCACCGACGAGCAGGCCGGGGACACCCAGGACGGCGATCCTGGCTGGGATGGGGTCTGGACTTCCGAAGCACGGGTGACGCGAGATGGATGGACCGCTACCATTGCTATACCGTTTTCCACGCTGAATTTCATGCAATCTCAAGATGTCGTCTGGGGAGTGAACTTCAAGAGGTTCATTCGCCGCAAAAACGAAGAGGACCTATGGAGCGGCTGGCGCAGAACGTTTGGGGCAAACAAGATCAGCCAGGCGGGGGAGTTGCATGGGATCAACGACATCGGTAGCGGCCGTCTGTTCATCGTTAAGCCTTATCTCCTAGGCGGCTTCAGTCATCTTCCTCCCAATGCGACCGCAAGTGGTCTGACTCCTGGTACGACTGGCCTGTACACCGGTGGCGTCGACGTGAAGATCGGGCTCCGTTCTAATCTCGTAGCGAATCTCACCGCCAATACCGACTTCGCTGATAGCGACGTAGATGTTCAGCAGTTCAATCTCACTCCGTACAAACTGTTCTTTCCTGAGAAAAGGCAGTTCTTTCTGGAGAATGCGGGCGTCTTTGACTTTCCAATCGGCCGGGGCAGTGGCGCGGACCAACTCTTTTTCAGCCGCCAGATCGGGATTGATCCAGTTACCGGGCAGCAGGTTCCGATCAACGTTGGGGCCAAGGTCACAGGTTCGATCGACGGATTCGAGTTGGGAGTCCTGGATGTCGATACCAGATCTTCCGGACCCAACCCAGGAGCGAACTACGCCGTGTTGCGCGTGAAGAGGTCGTTGTGGGGGAGCGGGTCGCACGTCGGAGTGATGAGAATCGACAAGCGATCCGGGGATGCTATCCCCAGCTTCAATCAAACCTCGGGTGTGGATGGCAGATTTGTTCTATTCA
>QHYH01000052.1 GCA_003223215.1 Acidobacteriota bacterium | reverse complement strand
ACCCTCTGAATTGGACAACCCGGAGTAAGTCAAATCGGCGAAAAGGGACTTATCGGGAGTTGACATTGCTGAGATGCGAGTCGGTTGTTTGACTAGCCACCGCGTTGTGTCTTTGGGCGAGGAAGTCCGGCGAATGTAGCCTCTTGGGGAGAATCAGCACCGCAGGAACTAGCATGACCAGCAGCAAAACATACAGGTTCGCGCGAAGAGCGGATGCGAAGAACCCAGTGCCATCGGGGTGTGAGCTCAGCCGCCAAATGACCCATTCTTCCCAGACAGTGGTCAGCGTCATGCTTGCGAACAGAGCCAGAAAAATTGCCGCGAGCTTGATGATCCAGTACAACACGAGTTCGTGAGTCTCAAGTGCCCCTCGGCCTGCCATGAACAGAATGCAGCTCGCCAGCAAAGCACAAGTCATGATCCCGGCGAGAGCTGCAGGCGAGGTTCGGGCCAACCATGCTAACGGAGCCGCCTTGACGAGCCTTCGTGATGGTAGCCAGCACAGAAAGTAGACCAGTGGCACCCCGATGAGCAAAATACCGGGTGAGCTTGCGATCATCACAGCGACTAGCAGGCCAACAAAACTCGTCAGCACGTTGCCGAGAAACATTCGCCAAGCGGCACGTAGGCGCGGAAGGCGTCGCTCGAAGACGGCAAACAGCATCGATTTCAGGACCACCGCCACTATCAGTACAAGTATGGAGCCGGAAAGAGCGAGTGCTGGCACCATGACCTGCATAAATGGAACAACAGGTTCGCACGCCAGGGCCGGGTTCGCTACCAGAACCGAAACTCCTAGCACGAGGAGCCGATGACTTCTTGCCATGCTTGTGTACCTTCCTTCGGAAACGAGCACGCGACGCTGTTAGGATTTTAGCGCGACTCTCCAGCGCAACTCTTGATTAACGCCTATCGATAACGTGGAGTACTGGGAGGAACTTTTCCGATTTCCGACTTACCAGGAGTTATAAAATTGAGCAAGCGCACAATCGCAGGTCAGCCAGCGTCGGCTGGCATTGAGGGTTAGGTGACAACTGGGTTGAACAGCAAGGACTCGTTCCTTCGAAGAAACTTAAACTGTAAACATGCTCAAAGGTCTGGTTATTATCATTCTGAGTAGCGCATTTTCCGCCGAATCCGGGTATGAGGCGCAAACGACAACTGAAACAGCGTGCACGATGGATCAAGGACTCCGTGCCGAAAATGAAACTGATCGGTTGAAGGATTGGGATGCCGTTTATCGCTTTTTCAAAGAATTTGCGCATTGCGACAACGGAGCTGTTTCAGAAGGCCTAGATGACTCGATTATTCGATTGTTGGGGAAAGATTGGAACCATATTGACGCCCTGGCTCGTTTAGCTGCGAGGGATAAGGGGTTTGAGAAGTTCGTCCTCAGACACATAGATGAATTGGCCTCTCAAGAAGAATTGAGAAGTATTGCGAAAAACGCAAAATCACTTTGCCCGTCTGGTGAAGCACCCCTGTGTACACGGATAGAAGCTCAGATTTCCTCAGTACTCTCGGACGTCAATCCCTTCTTGGGAGTTTTGGAAGACGTTCCAGGACGAGATGCACAACACCCTGAGTTTCGCGCTGTGCGTGTGTTATTTCAGAAGAATGGCGATGAATGGCAGCCATTTCGGAGCGCCTGCCGTGACGCAGCCTGCCTAAAGGCGACTGCTGCACAGTACCCGCGGGAAGTGGTTTGGACCATTGCATTCGATGGGAAAAACCTCGGGCAAGTCACGAGTCGCGGCCCCTCGGAGTACAGATATCCTGCGGATGTTGGACTCGAAGAAATCAGTAGCACCAGTTCGGTTCCAACAGTAGGAAAACGTTCGCAGAACTATTCTGGATTCGTGGAGGTTGAAGTTTATCGTCCACTCGTAGCCGTCTCTCAAGCGAACTTCGAGGACTGGGAAGTGTGGAAGCCTGCAAAGTTGTCGGCCGAAATGACTGTTGCACTGCGTCAGCAATTCCGAAATAAATTTCCGAATGTTTCAAACTGCAGTAATCCGGACGAGAATCGTTTGAAGCCGTGGCAGTATCGTGACGATGAT
This sequence comes from Acidobacteriota bacterium, assembly GCA_003223215.1. GTDB lineage: Bacteria > Acidobacteriota > Terriglobia > Acidiferrales > UBA7541 > Acidiferrum. The sequence continues at coordinate 19,709 of QHYH01000052.1, read as the reverse complement.
ATAGCGATCGAGAAGGCGTATGGCTCCCGAAAGAAATGGTTCGTGGCCGGGATGAAGCTGACCACGTATCGATGCGACGGCCCAATCGAGGGCGGCGGCCCGTTCGACATTCAGTGGTACGTCGCTGACCCCTCCGGAGCGATTAATTTTTTGGACTCAGGACTGTGGCTAGTGGATGCAGGCGATTACGACCGCGATGGCAAATCCGAACTTCTGTTTGCCATTGATCGATACAATGTCGGAGGTTATGAACTTTTCTACCGCGAATTCAAAAAGCACGCGACATTTCAGTTCATCTATCACTAATCTCGGTACTCGTCAGCAAAAGCCGTCGCAGTGCCCGATTAACGCGGTTCTCGTAGACTTGAAATCCGTCGCGAAAGCCGGCGGGTCACATGGACGAGAACGCGACAATCAGGCACTTAGACTCAAGAACGCACGTTGCTTCATAATTTCAGGTAGGTTGTGGGCGTAATTCTCCTGTTCTCGACAGTTTCATTGCGACGCTTCATAATTTGGCGGAATGAGTCACCATAAATGGCTTCTTGTCATCGCGTTGGTCTGTCCAGTCCAAATGTGTAGCCAAGGCCAGCCCTCGGCTCACGTGCTATTCGCCGGGTGTTATCGGGTTGTTTCTCTAGCGTGGCAGCCACCGGATGAAGACATAAAACTGATTCCAGAACGATTCCAGCTGCGAAGTGAACCAGCCTTCGAATCAAGCAAAGAAATGTTCGCGGTGCGAAGCATACCTGCGAGCGGCAATCTCATGGAGAGGCTCTGGGTGTGGCGACCGAAGGGTAGCAGGCTATGGATTTGGTGGGGGACAGGTTTCGGCGGATTTCGCGGAACTTTCAAGCGGTCTCGCACTGGTGAATTCGTCGGTAGGCTCAAGGAGTGGTGCGACTCGCGGTGCGAATGGAAGAGAAGGGTTGGCATAATTCGAATTCAACAAATCGACTGCACAGAATGATGCACCGCGTCAGGAAGGAAAAACACGCCAAGTCCGGTTAATAGGCATTCGGGTGATGAAGCTACAAGGTGCAGTGGCGACGGTCACAGAAAAACAGGTAACAATTCCTTTCAATGAAGCGTCGAATGCATAGCCGGATCTAAGGGTCGAGAGCGGGTTTCGGCGCAAAGCAGGAGGGGTAAACCGTGCGCTGCGAGCCGAATCATGAAGCACGGAGTCCTGAAGGAAATTCAGGAGCCCCACCGAAACACACACTGAAGCCGAAGCTGGTGATACTGGCGGCGACATGGCTGGCGATTTTTGCGGTCGCGTGTGGCGGAGGGACTTCTTCAACGAATCCGCCGCCCCCCACAGCCTTGGAATGGTTTTTCGTCGAGAGTTTCTCGGGGCAAGTCGAAGGATTCAGCGCCCCGTCGGGCCACCTGGAGCCGATTCCCGGATCGTCAGTGAGCTTCGTGCCGGCCTCTCCCTCTCCCCCACTAACGCTTTTGACCGCCTTCGCGGTCGCACCCACCGGCATGTTCCTTGCTGTCACTGCCTCCACAGCTCAGGGACCGGCCACGCTGGAAATTGCGAACATCGCGTCAGGTGGAGCGATTTCGGTGACGCCACTAACCGCACCGGTGGCCAACGCCTACAGAATGGCCATTGCATCGCAAGGAGTGATCGCTATTTCCGACGGATTTTCGACTATTCAATTCTTTACGCTGCAAAACAATGCTCTGCTGGCTGGTCTTGCAGTCCAAACTAGCGTAAGCCCACAGGATATGGCGTTTCGCGCGGACGGCAATGTGTTGTACGCGCTGAATGCCGGCGGCGCCATTGCCGTCTTCTCGGTTGCGCCGGATCTTTCGTTGCAGTTGATCCAGGACGCCCCGCTGCCGCTTGCGCCGGGGCAGTTGGGTGGAAACGCCGTGCGCATTCGTTTGAACGCGGCGGGAAACAAGATTGCCGCAACCACTCTGGATGGCTGGGTTTACGTGGGCGACGTGAATGGCACGGATGGAACGGTTTCGGGGATCACCGAAGCGCAAGCCGCGCCAAACGCGAACCTCCAAGAGGTTGTTTTGGATCCCACAGGACAAAACGTTTACACCGATGACCAGGACAATGGGGGCATTTATGAGTTCTCGACCGCGGGAGGCGCTTTGACCGCCTTGCCGGGCTCACCTGTTGCCACTCCACTAGGTTCGATGGGGATGGAGACGGATTCGACTGGCACGCGTTTGTACTTGGGGACTCCGGGATTTCCGAGTTCGCAAATCGTAACCTTTAGCCGGGACCTGTCGAGCGGAAAGCTTAGCGCGACGGGCGACAGCGTAGGCACGACAGCACTTTTCCCCAATCACATTGTGCGGGTTGCGGCGCACTAGAAGGGACTGCCAGGATAACTTCCCGCCCAATGCCTGAGTAACAGCGATTGCGGACAAGTGCAATCCGTTGCGGAATCGGCGGAATCGGGCAGGCCACTTCTACGAGTACCCCACTACACAGGACTTGGTTGGTTGTTGCGAATTTCCATCCTCCCAACTTCAATTCAAATCTAAGGGTGATGCCCGTTGGCGGCCAACAAAGCGAGAACAATAACGGAGACCAGTGCGCTGCAAAATACTAGGGTCATCCGACGCTCCCATGCTGGGTCCTCCGATGTTCCGTTGACGTAGCCGCGACGAACGAAAGAACGGACCGAGAATTGCCAGAGAATCCACAACAGTATCGGCACGGTGAAGACCGAGACCCACAGAGCGACCAAGATATTGCGATGAAATCCTTCGTGCAATTCTGATCCCGGGGCACCTCCTGAAAGCACAAGCAACACAAACAAGCACAAAATTAAACCGATTCCACGCGTTTGCACTCGGTTCCAAGGCGTATCGGGCAGTAGCGGGTTTCGAATCCGGCGCAAAAACAGGGATGGCCAAACTAGAAGGATGAGAGCTAGGCCCGCGAAGAAAAGAAAGACAAGTATCACGAAGATTGGCCACATACCATCTGGCATGAACACGATTTAATCACGCTTCATATCATAGGGGGAAGTCCAATTTGCGGTCGCATGTGGAATCGGCCCGAAACCACTTTTCCGCGAAGGAACCCCACTAATCGGGCACTGACGCCAAATCATGATAGATTTGGCATAATATCCCTAATCAATTCTTTCAAAATGAAAACCAAGCAAGCAAAAGATTTTCTCGTACAGCAAACTGCTGAGCAAGCGGCTCGGGAGAGTGTCCCGCTCTCTGAGACCGAGAAGAAAATGATGTACTTCACAGAAAGCGATGCCACGTCGTGTGATAACCCTGTGGAGCTGAATGAAGAATTTGAAGCACAATATGACACAGCTGATTATGAAACTAAGATTTCACGGCTTCTCCACCATGCTTACGATAGGTTGAAGCTGGAAGACCCCGAGGGAAAACGTACTTGGGACCAAGCCATTCGCACGCTTCGCAAAGGCGACCATTACTTTCTCGTATTGTGGGATATCAAACCCAGGAGTGAGCATCCGACACGCGATTTTTTCAAACTCCTGGGAGTTGGGATGCTCATAGCTGTGGGCATCGGAATAGCGGCTATTTTCTCTGCCAAATACAATATTGATTCCCACCGCTTCGGCAAATATGTAGTAGCTGTTGTCTTAGGAGTTTATCTCCTTGCAAGCGGAACATTTCGCACTCTCTATCGAGTGGCTGCGGGGTGGTTCAATCAGGGAACGACGAAAGACGACGAGCCGGACTGAATCCAAGCTTCCAAGCATCTGCGGTCAACTCCTGAGTAACAGCGTTCGCTTCCATATGGAATTGGCCGCGAAAGGCCACCGGTCACCAACCAACAAATTCAGTTTGCGCTGTCCAAGAAGTGAATCGACCCGAGAGATTTTTCGATTTCGCGGAGAGTTGCGAGTTCCGGGCTGCTGAAGGAAAACGTCGAGAGATAGCCTTTGTTTGCGGTTGCAAACTCGGACCCGTAGATTGTACCGGCCGATGTCTGGAACGCGGTGCTCCATTTCCAGAAGTTTCGGCCTCCAAAGGTTGCTTTCTCCGGCACTGTGCTGGCCTCCATCGGCATCGTATTCTGGTTTATTCGCCGCGCAAAGTCCTTCAAATAAGACTCGGGGGTTATCTCTGGGGTCGACCGCACGTCAAACGCGCTGACCAAAACAGTTTTCATGGAAGCCTGCTGTGTGCCAGCGCTCCCTTCCGTCACAAAAAGCAGAGGATGACGCAGCCTTTCCCCTGCTTTCTTAATGTCTTCGTCAACCGGGTCATCCGTGGTGATTACATGTTCGCCGACCTTGAGCGCTGAACGAGCAGCGTCTGCGCCGAGAACGACCCAGCCTTGGGGGAACGCATAGGTGAAACCGAAGACTTTGTTGGTGTAGACGTTTTCCAAGACCGAACCATCCTCGGGTTTCGGTCCCGGCACTGCATCGTTTGCAAATGACGTTGCCTCCGGATGCGCGGCAGCTTCGTATTGAAAATTATTCGGCTCCAAGCGCAACGCTTCCGCAAACTGCGCGTGAGCATCGTCTGGGCTGCCTTTCAGTCGAAATGCCACGCCGAGGTAGTAATGACCCTCGGCGTTCTCAGGCACCGCTTTCACGTACAAACTTAGTTGGTCAATGCCTGCCGCAACTTCTCCCGTCTCGATGAGGGAAATGCCCATGAGTTTCTTTAGCTCTGGCACATTCGGCAGCATCGCCATCGCATTCTTTAGTACCGGAATTGCTTCCTTGTACCTATGCTCGTGAGCCAAAGAGAGTGCCAGCGTGAATAGTGCAGAGTGGTCATCAGGAGCGATTCGCAATGCCTCCCGAGACTCTGCTTCGGCTTCTCCGAAATGCTTTTGGGCCGTCAGAGAAAGAGCAAGGGTCGCGTGGGCAACGGCGTTTTCGGGCCAGAGTTTTAGGGATTGCCGAGCTTGAGCCTCTGCCTCTCGGTAATTTTGAGGGACAAGAAGGCTGGCTGCATATGCCAGATGCAGAGTAGCGGAACTCGGGGCCAATTGCAGCGCCTGTTGGAAGCTTTCGCCGGCGGCGGCCCATTGCCGATTTTGTTTCGCGTTCCAGGCTTTATGAAGCAATTCANNNATTCTGGCCATGCGTACACACATATCATACTGGCCACAATATGTCTATCTATTTATGATACATACGACTAGTCCCACGTTCCTGAACCACACGATTGGCATAGGCGTCATTTGGTGCCGCCGCAAGAAATCCAAACAGCTCCAGTTTGTCAAAGGGCGGTTCCTTCACCGAAGTGGCCGAGCGAGCCGCAGCATCCGCTGCCTTTGAGGGAATCTGCGCAAGGCAATCCCGCAAAGCAGTACGCGTCAGAAGTGACAGCAGGACTGCCGAGATTAGAACGCTAGAGGGTAACCTGATGGGCATGCAAGACGAGGATAACACTGCAGTTCCCAAGTTTGTCATTCGAGATACGATGTTCAACTCTTGGGAAACAGCGTACATGTACATGTGGAATCCGCCGCAAAAGCTGAACTGTCACAAGTCCGGTTTCCCCACTAATCGGGAGTTGGGCCGCCTCCCCCAAAGTTAGTCGCATGACAATTGTGCTGCTCGGCCAAAACCGCAGCTTACGCGGGCGGAGACGAAGTGAGGCGGCGTATGAGCCAGCCGAGCAAGAAGAGGACTGCGCCGGTGAGAAAGACGGGAAAGCGCGGCGGGTTGTTCCAGGAATTGTCGATATCCTTACCGACGCTGAGCAGGGGCCAAAGGAGGAACGCGCCTGTACCGAAATCCTGAACGATTTGGGCGGCTTGTGTGGCGATTGAAGGAAGGCTCTTGCGATTGCCTGGATCGGAGAGATTAGCGAGGTCTTGTTCCGAAAGCCCGAGTCCCTCAGACGACTTGCGAAGAAGGAATATGCCTTTGAGTAGAAGTGTAAGGCTGCCAAGTGCGAAGACTAAAGGAATGGCCGTAAATTTCCTCTCAGAAGGCGAGAAGATCCAAAAGCAAAGGGCAGCGGTGGCAAGGCTCAAATAGAGCACGGCGCGGCGCGGATGGTATTCCAGATCGCCAGCAAAGTTCTCCCAAAAGAATTCGCGAAGTGTCACGGCGCAAGTTTACCCGAAAAGGAGCGTGCAAGGTGCTAATCGGAGGTGTCCGATAATGATCGTAGGCGGGCTGCCAGGATCCATTGAAAGGCGTGGAGAAATACAAGCACCACGAAGACAAAAAACGCGAATGCTGTCACCGCCTCAAACACGTCAATCCTGGCTGCGGAAAGAGACATTGAGGAGTATTCAATCCCTCGAAGCGTGGCCAACATTTCATTCGCGAAGAACATTCCGAATAGGAAGAAAAGCAATGTGTGGAACTGACGCTGAGTTGCAATTCCCGTGATCATTTCAATTAGGCGACGCCTCACAAGTGCTGCGCCGATCGATGGTACATTCTTTTGCAGACGGCGCAGGCGAAATACGGTCCGAGCAAGAAAAGATGTCGTGTATACGGCGGCTGCCATCAGACAAAGAACATAGAATTAGAACTTAGCTGTGACGATAAGAACTGCCCACAATAATCGTAAATCCCAATGCAGTGAGAATGGACATCGCGCTGTTGTTGAGACACCGGGAGGCAATATTTGGTTCCCGTCACATGAAGGGTTCCAGCTCCTGATATGATAGACGCGGTTCTCGGAGAAGTGAAATCCTCCTTGATAACGCCCGGTCCGACTGCCGACTGCCCTGCCATCAGGGTTGGACCGGATGAAGATCCGCTGATCCGGAGGTATTCAGGCACGTCGGATGGCCAAACCCGGATTTGCTAACGCCGGTGCCGCCATTCGGGTTTGCGATGATGTCGAAAATGATGTTGTCCGGGCGCGCGGGATCGCCCGAAACTCCGCCAACAGCCGGCAGCGAGTTGGAGGCGGCCAGATGATCGAGACCGAGGAGATTTCGCACTCGCCAGGCGATGTTGTGGTCCGCGCAGGAGGTGTCGCCGCTTACGCCCACTCCGCCGACGATCTGATGGCCCTGAGCGTAGAGACCCAAGCCGCCACCAAAGACGTTCACGCCGCCGATCTTATTTCCGACCATCGGATCAGAAGAAGTGCCGTAGCTCGAAGGCGGTCCCGCGTAGGCTACGCCCGTGTCGACAGGATTGCTGTGTTGTAGTCCATAAAGGCTACCGCCGGGTTGGACGGCAGAATAGAGGTTCGCAGTGGACAGTGCCAACCCGGCGGGTTGCCCAGAGCCATTGCTACTTGACGAAGCGTCGAGGCTGAAGGCATTGGCGGTGTTGGCCTTCTGGGCGGAGATGGCCCGGCTGCCGGGCCACTGGGCGCCGCGGTTCACGCCAGAAAATGCGACCCCGCAAACCACCCCGTCGCGATTGACAATGGTCGCCCACATCTGGTTGTTTAGACCGCTGGTTTCTGCAGCAGTCGCTGCAACAAGAGCGTTCTTTAGCGCGGAAAAGCTGGGAAGGTTTGAGCATGCGGAACCCTGGTCATCGCTGAATTGAGGCGCGCTCATTCCAGCGAATGCGCAAGCCACTACCACCAGTAAGACCGCGCCCATCGTGACGTATAGTTTTGGGGACACTCTTGGCTTCCAAGTTCCAAACAACTTCATGGCGTTCAACATTGATTCACCTCCAAGTTGGGAAGACCCTCTCTGCGGAAAACCGACGGTCGGGTCGGGCTATCCGGGGTTTCCAGGTTAGGTTAGAACATGGGTATACGCTCCGACGGTGTCCTTTGCAACCATATTTGGAGCATCGTGGAAAACGGATTGGGAAGAGCGAAAACGCGCGTGCGGGCGCAAACGAAGATATGGGGCTCAACCCGAGCAGGATAAGTCCCGATTGACGCGCTAATCGTCCATAATCGCTACCTCCGCTGCGCTCTGATGAACAGGCTCCTGGGGCTTTCAGCATAACCCGTGAGCCGAACGTCTCGCGTTGGATCCAATAGCGTCAGATAATCAGGCGGGAGGGGCCGATGCGCCCGAAAACTGATGGCATCCTTGAATCTTCTTTGTATGTGAGCGATGTGCCTCGCTCCGTTCTCTTCTATCAGCAAACTTTCGGATTCACCGTTATCAGCGAATTCGGCGAGCGCGGTTGCGCCATGCAAGCAGGACCACGCCAAGTACTGTTGCTATTCAGGAAGGGCGCTTCGCGCGCAATCACATCGCCCCACGACGGGGACGGCGAACTGCACCTCGCGTTCGCGATCCCGGCAGCGGAATTGACCAACTGGGAGTTGTGGCTCCAGCAGCGAGGGATCACTGTGGAGGAGAAACGTCCGTGGGAATCGGGCGGCTGGAGCCTCTACTTTCGAGATCCCGACCGCCATTTGCTCGAACTCGCCACCCCAGGCACCTGGTCCATATATTGAAAAGACACCAACACGCTGGTCCTTAGGCGCTTCTTGCTACTTGTGCTGCCTGACTCGGCTTGATGTTTTGGTTGAAGCGGAACAAATTAGCAGGATCGTACTTGTTTTTCAGCGCGACCAGGCGCGCATACTTCTCTTGACCATACGCTGCCTCGACCCGTCCGGAGCCCTCGTCGGCCTCCCGGCCGAGATAGTTAACGTATACTCCGCCGGTCGACCAAGGTTGCATCGCGTCCCAGAACTCCCGCGCCCACCGAGTGCATTCCTCCGCTTCGGACGCTTCGGCGCACACACCTAAACTCATGAAGCTGTATTCTGCATCCCGCTGACCGAACGCGGTAGCCTCCCGGTCTACACGCTTTACTGCGCCGCCTAACTGGTGCTCGATTATACCGTGGCAGATCGGAGTGGGTCGGCGGCCGCAATATGTAACCATGGTGTCGATCGCCCCATCGCTGATCTCTTTGAGAAAGCTTGATTTCCAGTAGCTGTGGAGTCCGAATGGATAAAAGGAGTCGAGGAGCTGTTGAGCGGCGGTATACGGGATGGGGCCGACTTGATCCAACACCGGCGACCCAGCCGACCGGAGTGGCCGCACAACCCTTTCTCCTTCCGCGATCGGTCCGTTGTAGCAGATGTTCATGCCCACGATAGGCGTGCCGTCGGGCAGGTTGATGAGAACTATGTCGCAGGCCAACTCGTCAGGAGCAGCACCAGTCACTTGGCGAAACAGCTCAAGAACCGTTTTCCCTTTCTGAATGGGGTAAGCAACTATGCCAGCGAAGACAGGACCAACCGTATGAAGCTGATACTCAAGCGAGGTTACGACACCAAAGTTTCCGCCGCCGCCCCGTACGCCCCAGAACAACTCCGCGTTCTCAGCGAGGCTGGCCGTGAGGAATTGGCCATCGGCGGTCACAAGATCAACCGACAGAAGATTGTCACAGGACAGGCCATACCGTCGTGCCAAATAGCCCCAGCCGCCTCCCAGGGTTAGCCCCGCGATGCCGGTGGTGGAGATCTGGCCCCCGGTCGTGGCCAAGCCGAACACCTGAGCCTCGCGATCAAACTCACGCCAGGTCAGACCAGGCTCCGCGCGGGCCGTGCGGTGTACGGGATCGACACGAATGCCCTTCATACGCGAGAGGTCTATCACCAGTCCGTCATCGCAAACGGCATTGCCGGCGACATTGTGGCCGCCGCCGCGCACGGCGACCAGCAGATTGTTCGCACGCGCGAAATTCACGCACGAAATCACGTCGCCAACCCCGGCGCAGCGGGCAACCAGGGCCGGGCGTTTGTCAACCGAGCCGTTCCAGACCTTGCGCGCCTCGTCATACCCCGCCTCGCCGAGGCAGACGGTCGGACCGCGAAGAGACGTCCTGAATTCCTCTATAGCAGATGGCGAAATCATGTGCGGACTCCTGCCGGATGTGATAGTGGGAACCCACTCGACGCCCCCCGGAAGCATAATATCTGAGAAAATGCGCCTTTCAGATACGGCTGTCAAGAGCCACCCGTTGGGATGGATTGGCCCCTGCTGCCGATTGCGGGCGGATCTGTCACGGGCATTCGGAAGTAATCCACTTGGACGTATAACAGCGTTCTCGTCCACATGGAATCCACCGCGAAAGAGAACCCGGCAAATTCGTCACAATTGTGTCCGGAAATGTCTCGTGAACGCTTCCACTCAGGCAGGACTTAGTTTGAGCAAAAAAAGAATCTCGGCGGGGCAAAGAAATGCGCGGTGTTGCACGGTACTGCGAGCCCTTCGTTGAATATTCCCCTCGCGAGCCACAGTGCCGTTCGCCGAGAAAGTTTACGACTGTACTTTGTCGCACGAGCATTCGGTTACGCGGCGAACGTTCTACTGCTTCGCCCGTTTCTTCCGGCAGTAAATCTCAGCATTTCGCAACCAACAGCAGCCAGGGTGGGGGCCATGAGTCCGATGCAACTATTACGTTTTCATGACGGCGGTTCACAGGACCGGATGGGTTACCCACAAGTCGTCCACTTCCGCCACTTACAGACGGCCGATTTCATCTCGAAGCTCAGGCATTCGGTCCAGAGCCGAATGCTCTACCCAAACTCTGTAATTGCTTGATACAAAAGAATTTTGGCTCCCCGGGGAGGATTCGAACCTCCAACATTTCGGTTAACAGCCGAAGTGGTTGAAATCGTAAATGCTTTATCGTGTGTCGCTTACCGGGAAACACGACCGATTTTCAGTCCCTCAGTTGGGCTACTTGGGCTACCAGCAATTGACTCAGTAGCTCCAGCGACCAAGCTAGATTGGGAGATTGGGGTCGGACCAAAAACAAGAGCTCTTACGCCGAAGTGACGCAATGCCTCCCACCGCCTCTGCATGCACGATCAAACTCGGCAGCATCGCCGCCGTCATGGACGAAGAAAGCCATTTTCCATTTTCCATTATTTTCCAATTAAGGCGTTCCGAAAATCGCAAAAATGCCGCCAGTCCAGCGTGTTTTTGAGTTATATTGCCAGCTTCCCAAGCTTCGGACGTGGGTTCGATTCCCATCGCCCGCTCCATAAGTCTCGATGATTCCGTTGCCTTTATGCGGCTGAGTCGCTGAAAATACCCCTAGAAATGGTCGATTTTGGACGCCAGATGGACGCCGTCATCAATTGGACGCTGCTTTGGCGTTCTAGGCCAAGATTTCTTGGAGGCGATCCGATGCTGGCAGCGCTCTACTTTGGGAAAGGGACATGCGCATGAGGAGGGACAAAACCGGGGATGTAATGGGTCGAGCGAGTTAGCGATCGTCGTTTCTAGGCGATCCTGGCACGAAATTTCTTTGCGGAAAGCTGGGGATAGGCACACCGCTAATGCATTGCTCACTTCCTCGAATGCCTCCGATAAAACTCTCGTTTTCTGGCCAGTGAGGGGCACTTCTCCAAGTACGCGACACAGGAATTAGCCACTCTATCCAGCGAAAGTAAATCCCTCATACGGATGATGGCAGCTACTATCTGCCGATGAACCTACAGATTCTCACGGACTTTCCTCAAGACGGATTGGTTTGAATTGTCAGAGGATTCCTGCTCCACGATGTACCAAAGCCCGCAATAGGGAGTATAACCAAGACATTCCGGAGGACCTGCCACGACCCACGCTTCCGCTCGGCTATTCACAACAATGTAGGAGAGAACCTCTCTAACCTTTCGATTGTGCAATGTCCCAGACTTTACGGTTGACGACTTGCCCATGATGTCGCCGAGGAATCCTTTTATGCTCGGGTCAAGCGCAATTTGCAGTTGCCACCACAGCTTCGTGGACATCATTTGTGCAGTCTCTCCCTCTGGAATCTTGAAGATCGGGATGACTTTGTTCAACAAACCTTCGGCATGTTTAGAACCATGCTTATTCGTGATTTCTACAATTCCATTTCGCAGCTTCCACCGATAACCGTTGCCATTGAGCAAGATGGAATCAAGTGCCTGCCGAATCGTTTTGTGTCGCAGACTGACATTAATGGGCCGGTCCATCGATGCTCGGTCAACGTATTCGATGGCGATTGGAAGATGCTCCTCGTGTGAGAACTTGAGAAGCGTTTCAGTCAGGCCCACGCCTTTCGAGTTGAAGCTGGAAGCGCGTCTTTCAAGAGGGCCGCTCTGCCCGTAGACGCAGGGTGAGAAGAGAAGAAAGCCGCAGGCGATTGCACGACGCATCATCAACATTTTGACACCACAGAATTATAGGCGGTTCCTCAGGGAAGCGCGCCGGCCTCAAATCGCTTGTTGGTGTGGCGCGATCCGGAGAGAAGGTTTCAAAATAGCCAAAGGGACCGTGCGGAGAACGACGCGAAAGATTTTTCTTTAGTTGCTTCGGTTTTTGCTGCTCTTTTGTATTCAACAAGTTAACGGAGAGCGCTGCTCCGGCAATCTGTAGCGAAGGGAATTTCGTAGGTCGCTGATTTCTTGATAGTTCCCGTACAGCAACCGAAGGTTGCCCTGCAGCTCCCAACCTGGGGTGGCGTGTCCGTCCAACTCCCGGTGCCGTAGGCACCGTCGCTCCCTGGTCTGCCAAAAACCGATAGGCGGCGCTCCGCGCGGTCGCATCCGGTTTGGATGACGAGGCTGGAGAGCATCACAGATCGCCGCTGCTGGATCGCGATGCGGTGCCCGAGAAACCGAGAAACCAGGAGCTTGAAATGACTCCGCACTTGGCGTATTTGTTGAGAGCAACTCCGAACCTTGAATTTTCTGGAGGGCTACTATGGAAACCTTCTGGCAGAGCCTGCGCTACATCCTCCGGGTCCTGGCCAAAAGTCCAATCTTCACAATCGTCGCCATTCTCTCTCTAGCCCTCGGCATCGGCGCAAACACCGCCATCTTCACGCTAGTCAACGCGCTGCTCCTTCGCAACCTCCCCGTCAGCCAGCCCGAGCGACTCGTCCAGCTTGTTGCCGTCCGCCCGGATGGCAAAGTCCCGTTCTCCTATCCCATGTTCCGCGAAGTCGGGCGCGCCCAGCGCGTTTTCACCGGACTCATCGGCTGGGGCGCCGGTGGAATGCCAAATGTGGAAGTGAACGGAGTTCTCGCGCAGAACCACTTAATGACGGTGACTGGAAATTGTTACTCAGAGCTTGGCATCACTCCGCTCCTCGGTCGATTGCTAGTCCCCGAAGATTCCGATCCTCGCAGCGGCACAAGTTCCCAAGTCGCCGTGCTCGGCTACGAGTTCTGGCGAAGCCGCTTTGGCAGCGCGTCCGACGTCGTCGGCAAACAAATTCGCGTAGCAGGCCACCCTTTCACGATCATCGGCGTCACTCGAAAGTGGTTTTCGGGAATGACCACCGGCGAGCCTCCCGACATCACTATTCCCATCACTGCCTACCCTCAGCTCACTGAAGGGAATGAATTCACTCTCGAAAGCCGTTCTCTGCTTTGGCTCTCTGTCACCGGCCGCCTCAAGGATGGCGTCACGATCGAGCAGGCTCGCGCGCAACTCCAATCTTTCTGGCCGGAAGTCCTCCTCGCCACGGCCTCTACGGAAAATCCCGGGAATTTGCGCGGCCGCTCTACGTTCTCTTAGGCATCGTCGGGCTGATTTTGCTCGTGGCGTGCGTAAATCTCGCTAACCTCATGCTCGCTCGTGCAGCCGCACGGAGCCACGAAATGAGCGTGCGTGTAGCCATCGGCGCCAGTCGGTGGTCGGTAGCCTGCCAGGTCTTGAGCGAAAGTCTGGTGCTGTCTCTCTCTGGTGCATTGCTGGGCCTCGCCTTTGCTTACTGGGGAAGCCACCTGCTCGTGCTCCTCATGACGGAAGGACATCTATTCCCAGTCACGCTGGATTTGAGCCCCGATCTGCGCGTCCTCTCTCTCACCATATCCGTGGCGATCCTCACAGGAATTTTGTTTGGCCTCGCACCAGCTTGGCGTGCCTCGCGGGAAGATCCGGCCGCCGTGCTACAGCAAAACGCGCGCAGCTTGGGCAGCGGCACCGGCAAGCTAAGTAAAGCCCTCATCATCACGCAGGTCGCTCTTTCGATGGTTTTATTACTTGGAGCAGGCCTTTTCGTCCGCAGCTTCCAGCGTTTGCGTTCCCTCGACCTCGGTTTCCAGAAAGAGAGCGTGCTCGAAATCAGCCTGAATCCCAGGCCGGGCGGCTACAAGAACCTCGACCTGAACAGCTACCACAAGCAACTTTTGGCGCGCGTCTCCAGCCTGCCTGGAGTTGATTCGGTCAGCTTTGGGGACGCAACCATCCCTAGCCCGCAAGGTTGGCACGACACAGTTTCTCCAATGACCGCCGATTCGAGCACTGGCATCCGCCTAATGACAAATGCTGCGTCTGTCTCCCCAGGTTTTTTCCGAGCTCTCGGAATTCCTCTGCTTCGCGGCCGCGACTTTGTTGAGGCCGACGACCAACACCACCCCCGTCTCGCCATCGTGAACAGCAATCTCGCGGAGCAACTTTTCCCGAACGGCGACGCCATCGGAATGCGGATCCGTTTCGGTTTCATGCCCGACTACGAAAACATTGAAATCGTCGGCATCGCCCGCAACGCTCGAATCTTCGATATTCGGGATGCGACGACACCCGTTCTTTTTCTTTCCTCTCTTCAATATCCATCGGAACGGGGCGGTCTTCTTGTGCGCACAAAGGAATCTCCTGAAGCTCTCGAAAAAGCAATAAGCCATGAGGTCGAGTCCCTCGGCCACGAATACGTGATCCGGACAAGAACGGTTGCGCAAACCATCGACGCAGAGCTGGTCGAAGAACGCGTCACGGCGATGCTTTCCGGCTTCTTCGCCGCCCTCGCGCTGCTGCTCGCATCCATCGGCCTCTATGGACTGATGTCCTACACCGTGACGCGCCGCACCCGCGAAATCGGCATTCGCGTCGCCGTCGGCGCCCATCGTCAAAATGTTCTCTGGCTTGTCCTCCGAGAAACGCTCGCCCTCGCACTCTTCGGCATAGCGATCGGCATCCCTGCCGCCATCGCCGCCACCCACCTGATCGCCAAAATGCTCTTCGGCCTTTCTCCAAGCGATCTCCCAACCATCACAGTCGTCTCTTTGTTACTCCTTCTCGTTGCATTGTTCGCGGGCTATCTACCAGCCCACCGCGCTTCAGCCATCGACCCAATCGTCGCGCTCCGTACAGAATGAGAGCGTTAAACCGCCCTCGGCATAGGCGGCGCGGATTGCAAACCTCGAAAGACCACCAGAAGTGCACTTCAGTACTAGACTTCAGGTGCAACAGCTGTTCGCTTCAGCTACGTGGCGTGAAGTGGGCTTCACCCTGGCACTTCACCCATCGCTTTGATTCGCTTTACTTTGACGGCGACGCGAAGTTGTAAAAAGCAGCAGAGATACCCCTTGAAAAGAAAGCCAGGAAGGACGCGGCGAAATTCGGATGAGGCGGGAGCGACCCCACCTGTGGACGATCCTGGACGCGCTGGGGATCCCGCGGTGCGGTCTTCACGCATTTCGCCACGCACATACATCACTACTGCTTGACTCCGGCGCAACACCCAAAGTTGTTCAGCGTCAACTGCGACACTCCGATGCTCGGACTACGTTAGAGATCTACGGACATGTCGTAGGTGATGCGCACCGGGAAGCGGTCGAGAAAGTAGCTTCGATGTTGGACGCTAATGGACGCCAACCAACCACAGTGAACTAGTAGATTCAGCGACTTGGCCGCATTTGGCGTTGGGTTCGATTCCCATCGCCCGCTCCATAAAGCACGATGATTCAACTGTCCTTACGTCGCTAACCTACCAAAATCCACCCGGAAAATGGCCCGTTTTGGACTGAAGTTGGACTGAAATCCGGTCAATTGGACCGAAGAAATAAATCTTCGTGGCGAGAGCGTCGTCCAAGCCACACCGCCAATTTCTACGCATACCCGACAATTCGTCAAAGTGATTTGAAACGATTGATGGCGGAGAGGGTGGGATTCTAATAATAGGGAATCTGAAATTGCCTCTCTTTGCCTGAGTTTGTGCGTGTTACTGGCCTAGAATCTTTCACTTAGGCGGTGTTCGTCGCCTTTGTTCATGCCGTTTTTGTGAGACCGCGAGTACAGCGAAACATGGGCGTCGTAGTCACACGACGGTCGCAAACAGTCACACGAAGTTTAGCAGGGGGTATTGGGTCAGTTTCCGGTAAGTTTTACCAAGACTTAGCCTCCATCAGAGCGAGAAGTAGGCAGACCGTGCTAGCGGGAGTTTACTGCGGGTTCGTTCGACAGATTCCTAAGAGCTCCTTTTTGTGTAGCTTAAGGCGTCCGGTTGGTATTACCCACGGTGGGTAATCTGCAGCTCGTCCAGCTTCAGGGCCTTGGCCAAAGCCTGTTGCACCAAAGTTTGCTTCGAAAGCACCTGGGCCGCGCGATGAGGGCCTTTCTCGCCTTGCCGCGGATAGAGCAGAATGAACTGCTGAATCCGCTGCAACTCTTCGATGAGTTGTTCCATGGAAAGATCGCTCCAGGCGGCTTTGGCTTGGCGATGCACATACTGCAACACAGAGATGCCCAGCATGCAGTAAAAGGCGTGGATGCGGATCTTGCTGTCGGTCCAGTGATGCATCGGTCCCCAACCGAGCCACTCTCCGTCTTTCAGGCCGCGGAAGACGCGCTCCACCTGTTGCTGGCCAGCATAACCGGCCACCACTTGTTCCGCGGTCCAGTCCAGGCGGTTGGTGAGCAACACGGTGCGGCCTAAACGACGACCGAGCAGGCGCTCAAACGCGGCCTGATCGAAATCAAACTGGAGCCGCCATGGGCCGTCGCGAGATTCCAATTGATAGCGAATTACGTCCCCCAGGAACTGCCCGGACAACCACTTTTGAATCTTGCGCCGGATGCCCTCCTCGGTCCAACGCGCCCGAGGCTTATTCAATTCCTTCGAGAAGCGTCGTAGGGACTGCAGCGTGCGGCTGATGCTGGTGGTCAGGCTGTGCAGTTGCTCGGCGGCAAAAGGCGCCGAATACTTCAGCACCGCGAGATATTCCTGGCCATGCACCAGCAGCTTCTCGGCCACGGCCCGCACACCCGGCTGTTCCGCGCTGCACGGCGGCAGCTCTTCGGTGGCGCGCTCGCGCAACTCCGCCGGCGCTTGATTCCACGGCAGGGCAGAAATCCATCCCACCCCCGCCTCTTGCAGTTGCACGGTGTTGTCCAGTGCGGCCGTGCCCTTGTCGAAGACCAGCGTGACCGTGTCGCGAGCTATCTGGTTTTGATCCAGCAGACGCACGATGCGCGCCAAGGCTACAGAGAACTCTTCGACATCGGCTACGTTGCCCGGGTACACGTGGTGGCATAGGCTCAACCCACTCTCGCCGTCCAGAACATAACTCAGGCCCACTTGGCGCAAGTTGTGGCGACCTTGTTTGTTGTGGCCGCGCTGCGCCAACTGGTTCCGCGTGTTGGTGCTGGCAATGTAGGTGTAGAAGTTGGTGGTATCGTAGGCCAGCAGCCAGCGACCGACCAGTTGCTTCTCCTTCCACAGACCGAGTAAACGCAACTGCGCTTGATCCAGAGGATCTTCCGCTGGAGCGAGGGTCGCACTCGTCTCCGGCAGAATCTGTTCGAAGGCGTCCCAGAAGGCTTGCGAGGTAAAGCGTTCGGCAGGAAACCCCCACTCGGAAGCGAGGATGGTCCGATCATACCAGTCGCTGACTTCCGTTTTTGGACCGGGATCACAGATGCGGTGAATGGCGGCGAGCAAGAGATAGTGAGCGGGACCGGGTCCAGAACGCGGCGCGGGCCACAGGGATTCCAGCAGTGGCCACAGGCCGGACTGTTTGGCAGCCAGCCACAAGGCGCCGGGGAGGCCGAAGTCTCGCAAGGTGGCGGAGAGGGGGACGGGGGCGGACTTTTGCTGGACGAGTTCAGCGAGTTTTTCGGCGGTGCCCAGATAGGCCTGATGGACGATGCGGGGTTGCCCGTCGACGCGGGCGCTTTCGACGAGGTAGTAGTAGAGGCGGTTGCCTTTTTTCTTTTTAATCAGGCTAGCCATCAAGGGTAATACATAAACGACGATGCATTACTTGTCAAGCATAAAATGCAAATAAAGCGACACAGAAGTCCAAATACATGGGGTAATACAAATTCCGAGAAAGAGAAACGGTTTAACCCCTACGGATGGAATGATTTAGCGGGAATATGCAGAGGTTCGGGAGAGTACTCGCAGTAAACTCCCGCTAGGATGCGGCCCTCTCTAAAACAAGGCATGGACCTGTGCAACTCAGCGAAATGCTTCCGGCATTAGCCATTGAACTCGAACAGCTTCTTAAGAACCAAGGGGAGGCCGAATTAGCCGCCTAGGTGTCGCAGTTGACGGTCATAGACCGTTGCCGGTGCGGGGATGACTTCTGCTCGTCGTTCTACACTCAGCCAAAACCCGAAGGACACTACGGCCCTAGCCATCGTTGCATCGACCTGGACGCAGCCGAAGGAATGTTGCTCGTTGACGTAGTCGCTGGAAAGATTGCCCACGTCGAAGTCCTCAATCGCGCCGACGTTCGACGCGACCTCCTGGCGGCACTGCCATGAAGACGTAGCGGGATTCGTTTGTCACATGGACGGTTACGGCGTTTACCAGAGTCGAAAAGAGAGGTCCCCGTGCTGAAAACAAAGCAGTTACAGACACTACTTTCATAGGGTTTCGCGGGCCGAAGGCCCCAAAAAGGAACTATGGCTGTATACGATCCGCGCGAGCATACATCCGCCCAAGCAAAAGAGGCGCCTGCCACATGTCACCGTTAAAACCGAAGAGTTGCGGACCCATGGGCCGCAGCACATTGAGTCCGTGCCACTTAGCCGGTGAAGCATTGCGCCTTCGGGAGGTCGGTTGTATGTTACCAGTCGATTGCGAAAACAAAATGCAATTCTTGGGTTCGCAATCTCGCAGATATGAACTATTTCCGCATAGTGTTGCTCTTCTCTGTGCTGGTCTCAGCGCTTCCAACTCCCGCACAAAACGAATCTTGCCTGCGGCGTATCGTTCCGGTGACCGTCATGGATTCTGCTGGTCGCCCCATATTCGGTTTCGCCCCCGCAGATTTCCAGGCCAAATTTCGAGGCAAACCCGTCAAGATTCTTTCCATTATTCCGGATGACCGGCCTCGCCGGGTCGTAATCCTGCTCGATACAAGTGGTAGCATGAGCGGCGAACCGAGAGGTCACAAGTGGGAGATTGCCCGGGCCATCGCCACTCACCTAGTGGACGCTCACCTGGCCAACACCTCTCTGGCTTTGCTTTTCTTTTCGGATCAGGTTCACGAGCAGATTGGATTTTCGGATGGGACCCCGACACTTGCAAAACGTCTGCTTGATATTTCCGCGAATCCCGATTACGTGAAGAAGAATGTTCTTGGCAAAACTGCGCTGTATGATGCCGTTCTCGCCGCGCTACATCTTCTGGATGCTCCCGGCTTCTCTGACTCCATCTATCTGATCAGCGACGGGGGAGACAACAAGAGTCGCAGCAATCAGCGCGACGTTCGCCGCGCGCTCGTTTCTTCCGGTGTTCGGCTCCATGCCTCTGTTCTTGGTCCGACTGATGATCGAGTACCTGAAGACCTGCTTGGTCTGAGTGACATCACCGAAATGACGACGGCGACGGGAGGTGTTGTGTTGGGGCCAGTCGGTCGTAAGCGGACTCCTGCACATGTGATGAGTTTCGACTTGAATCAGGAAGAGCGCCAGGCACTCTCTATCGGTCTGCAGTTCCTCGAGGCTGATATATTGAGCAACGTTCGTATGGCACTTGAGTTGCCCGAGGCACCAAAAAAGTGGGGCGAATGGTTGTTGGAGCTTGCCCGCGAGAAACGGAAACAGTTCAAGGACACCTCGATAGCCTACCCTCGCGAACTCGCACCTTGCAGCGCTCTCCCGAATT
>QHYH01000238.1 GCA_003223215.1 Acidobacteriota bacterium | reverse complement strand
AACGGTGTGAACCTGATGGACATCAAGACTTGGCTTGGCCACAAGAGCTTGGAAACCACTGAACTTTATCTGTCCGACACCAAGCACATCGGCTCGGAAATGCAGGCCAACATCGATAAGGCCGGGACGTATTGAGATTCTCCAGCCGGATCGCTTAACATACAGCCCGCGTTGGCTTTTGTAACGCGAACGGGAGGGTGTCATGCCAATCACGCTCACACAGCAGACGGCATTGATCACAGGGGCATCACGTGGCATTGGTCGCGGAATCGCGCTCAAGCTTGCTGAGCGGGGCATCAAGAAAATCGCCGTCAACTACAAGGAGAACGACGCGGCCGCAGCAGACACCGCTCGCCTCGTCAAAGAATGGGGTGCGGTCCCGCTCTTGATCAAGGCGGATGTCGGCAAGGTCCAGGACATCGAGCGCATGTTTGGCATGATCAAGTCCCAATTCGGCGGCCTGGACATCTTCGTGTCTAATGCGAGAGCGACGCTCGCTACCGGCTTTTACGCGGAACCAATGGACATCCCGCTGCAGGCGTGGCAGGCGACGTTCGATACTCAAGCGACGGAGTTCCTTGTGGCGGTCCGCGCAGCAGTGCCGATGATGAGCAAGAACGGGCGAATCATCGCCATCACCTATGCGCCTGGCGGGCAAACGGGCAGCTGGCAACCATGGGTTGCGATGGGCTCAGCAAAAGCAGCGAAGGAGGCGCTGGCTCGTTATTTCGCAGTCGCTCTCGCGCAGAAGGGCATTACAGTGAATAGCATCAGTCCGGGCGCCTGCGACGACAGCGTTCTTAGCGGGCTGCCGTCCCAAGTGTTTCAGATGATCAAGGAGTGGCACGAGAGCGGCTGGACGCCCATGAGACGCCTAGGCCTGCCGGCCGACATTGGCAACGCCGTAGCCCTCCTCTGCTCTGACGAGGCAAGCTTCATCACCGGCCAACTGCTGTACGTTGATGGCGGCGCTTCGCTGATGGACCCGGTCTTTCCGCTGGCCATCCAGGGCATCAAATAGCGATCGAGGGGTTGCGCTGTTCATGAACGCCGCGAAGGAGTCGCGGGCGCTTGTCTGCCGCCGGAAGTGTGGCTTGAGGTCACGCAGCATCCTTGGCGCTCTGCGTCAGTGACGAGCGGTGCTTATCCAGAAGCGCCGCGCGCTGTCTATCCAAAAAAGTGTCCATGTCTTGCTTCAGGATTGTATAGTGGCGACACAACTTCAACGCAGGCAGCTCCCCTGAGCGAATCTTCACCTCGACAAACCAGGGAGTCACGCCCATGTACTCAGCCGCCTCCACGATGCGATAGCCGCGCTGATCTGTCGAAGCGACGGTGTTTGGCCTGCGAGTCATGTTGCCACCATGCCGAGTCTGGCCTCGCTCCTCTTTACACGCTCCATGACTCATCCCTTGGCTGAGAGGCAAAACGGTCGATTCCATGCCCGAACCGCTTGCCAAAGGGAAAGGGCAAGGGTGAAGGGCAAAGGGCGAAATGGAAGAGGGCAAGGGGCAAGTGAATGGATTCCGCCTTGTGGTAAGGCAAGGGAAAAGCAACTGCCGCCGGGACGCGGCGGCAAGCTTGCCGCCGCGTCCCGGCGCGAACGTTTTCGTGTTTGCAGTTGCTCGGGTTCATTTTGTTTGGCGCAGGAACTCGCTAAAGAGTGGGTGGTAGAGCTTGTATCGTCCCCGACCAGTGCGAATGAGCAGTCCTTTTTCAGTGAGTCTGCCGAAATGTGCGTACTGGAAAGCTGGAATGAAATGGCGCGGGTTGATTTCGTCCCGTTGGGCTCCAGCTAACGTTCTTAAAAGCTCTAGCTCTCGTTCCGGAACCTGTGCCAGGTCTAATCGGAATTTGTTTCTTTCCAACTGCTGAAAGACATGGGGCCAGAGGTGCTCAGGACTTTCGGGTACAGAACCCTGAGTGCAGGCCAATAGCTCTCGACAGATGAATGCGAGGAAATAGGGATGTCCCAGAGTTTTCTCGTAAAGCCAACGTAAAAGACCGTGCAGCTTTTCGTGTGTCCTGAAGGCTGCCTCTGCGTATTCGGCGGTCTCTTCCGCCGAGAAAGGCTCAAGATAAAACTTGGTGTAGAAACGAACGGCGGGCTCGGCAAAGCTTCGGATGGCAGAAAAGTAGTCGGATCGAGCCGAGAAACACACGCTGTAGTTCATGCGGTTGATGCCAAGCCACTGGAATTGATCTCTCAGGGTTCGAGCAACATCCTGGGCTACCGGGGTTGCGAAATTATCGAGGTCGTCAAGGAAGAACATTGCCCCGCTAATCTGTGCGGGAAGGAAGAAACGCTTCCAAGCTTCCCCAAGCGCGTGTCGGAGAAGAGTGCTGCCAGAACTTAGGAAGAATCTCTGAGCTTCGCGGTCGAGAGTAAACCCACCCATGCTGACGCGCTTGAGCTTCCAATTCCGAACTTCAGTACGTAGGCGCGTTGTTAGCGAAGATGTCGCGGCTAGGGCTTCTGCCAATCCGTCGAGCAGGCTTTCTGCAAAGCGGCGATAATCACCGTAGTCTGTCGAAACCGGCACCAGCACAGGCAGGATGCCGTATTTCGGATCAGAGCAGATGGCGGCGAATTTCAGCAGTAGGCTGCTCTTGCCGATCCCCCAATCGCCCAGCACCGCAAAAGAGCTAATTCGGCCTGCCGCAAGGCCCTGCTGCAGAGCCAGAGTAAATGCCTCGCTGGGGGTCTTCCTACCTATGAACTGTTCCGGGCTGACGGGGTAATTCGGCTCTGGAAGCACTTGAATCTCCTTCCTAACGAACCTCACAAACCTCCGTTTGGATTGTTAGTTTTGTTATTTTCGGTGGCTAAATCGGCAGTGGGTGGGCTGCACGGCGGGCGGCGTGAACACACGCCGCCCGCCGTGCAGAGGTGGAAGGATTTACGTTCGTGGGTCTTGCTCCTTGTGGGTGGGAGTCTGAGGGGGTTAGTTTGCGGTTTT
This sequence comes from Acidobacteriota bacterium, assembly GCA_003223215.1. Classification (GTDB taxonomy): domain Bacteria; phylum Acidobacteriota; class Terriglobia; order Acidiferrales; family UBA7541; genus Acidiferrum. The sequence goes on along the minus strand of QHYH01000238.1, from coordinate 1,195 downwards.
GGGAACGAGGGCGTGGTTCTCAACGAAGGCGCGGGGGATTACAGCTTCCGGCCTGTCGATTCCGAGCTTGATGAATGCAAGAGAGATCCACTCGTTGCATGGCTCGAGGATGCAGGCCTCGCCGAGAACGACTTCCTTCGATACGAGGTAATGCGTGAAGCCGTTTCCTTCACTTGCCATGAGGCACCTCCAGTTTGTGGTTTCAGGGTTTGTGGACTTGGTCGGTAACAAATCGAGCTCCGACCGGTAGTAAGGTTTGGAAGGATCGGCGTTATGGCTTGTCCTCCGTCCACGCGCCGAATGGATTTCGTTGGGATTGCCGAACCGCCGCGATCAATTCCCGAACGCGACTTCGCCGGGCGTCTATGCGCTCAACTAACAGAAAGAGCGTATCTCGCTCGACCCACTCAGGCGGTACCTCACCCGCAATCGCCCACAGAGTCGTTAGCGGAAAGGATTCAATTCGACTCAACCACGGTTCGAACGACTGCCATCCGCCCACGTCCTGATAGACGACTTTGTGCGCGTAAATCCCGCGTAAGACGGTGTCGGGGAAATTCCATTCTCCGGCGTTAAAGCAAAAGCCGAAGTCGATGAAATGAGCGCGGAATCCTCGTTCACTTTCGCAGAACACGACCTGCCGACCGTCACAGTTGCACAGCCATCTGTCCAACGCGAAAACGCCGGAAAACTCTCGCACGTTTTCAACCTGTGAGAAAGCCGAGTCGGGCAGGTAGTCAAAGAGCTGCCCTTCCGAAATGAAACGCGAGCCAAACGCCAGCCCGTATGAACATTTCAGCGTCGAATTGGAAGCCTGTATCACCAGTGACGGTGAACTCTCGACGAGTGTGGCCGGCACGTAAAGAATTGCCGGTTCTGGAATCGTCAATCCGAGAGCGCGACCAATCGAGCAGCCAAGCCACTCGTTGACCAGCACGCGGAGAGACTGTGGATTGTTTGGGAATTTGACCACATAGGCGTGACCATCATTGGCGGTGAGCATGTACGATTGCGCTCCTCCTCTCATGGCACGTATGTAGTCCGTAGCGATTAAAAACGATGTGGATACGTCTTGTGGATTCATTGATGGCTCCAGGAGCACGCGCGCAAGGTGGATAAAATGGCGAGGTCAGACGTGGCACGCGTGCAGATTCGTTCCACGAGATTCGCCAGAATCCGCAGACATGTGCTTGAG
>QHYH01000094.1 GCA_003223215.1 Acidobacteriota bacterium | reverse complement strand
GTCCAGAAAAATCTATAACCGTTTAAGCCTTATGGCCGTTAGCTGGCTGGACGAATTCACCCTGCCCGGCGCGCGGCGAGCCTCGTCTCTTCCGCGGTTCAGCGCTACAATCATTCCTTCGTGCCAGGAGGTGCCCATGAGGAAAGACTTATCCCGCAGAAAATTCCTGGAACGCGTTGGCCTCACGACCGCTGGAGTTGGCCTTTCGCTTTTCCCCGACGCGGCGGAAGCCTATACTGCTATCGCCTCGCTACCCAAGCGCACATTAGGCCGCACCAACGCGAAAGTCTCTATTCTCGCCTTCGGCTGTGGCAGCCGCTTCCTCATGTACGAAGACGAGGAAAAAGCCATTGCTGCGCTGAATCATGCGATCGACCTAGGCATCACTTACCTCGACACCGCTTACGCCTATGGCGACGGCAAGAGCGAGAGCCGTGTCGGCAAGGTCACGGCCACGCGCCGCAAGGACGTCTGGATGGCCACAAAAATTCCCGATCGCACGCGCGACGCCTTCCTTCGGCGCCTCGAAAGCAGCCTAACGCGCCTGCAAACCGATCACGTGGATCTTGTGCACATCCACAGCCTCGGCCAGGCCGAGGATCTCGAAAAAATCGAAGCCCCCGATGGCGCGCTCAAGGGCTTGCTGGAGGCTCGCGAGCAGAAACTCGCGCGCTTCATCGGCGTGACCAGCCACACAAATGGCGAAATCCTTGCCACGGCCATTCAGCGCCACGATCTCGATTGCGTGCAGATGGCGCTGAACGCATCGCGCAACGGCCGCTTTGAAGAGCTCGCGCTTCCTGCCGCCAATGCCAAGAATCTCGGCATTATCGCCATGAAGGTCACCGGCCAGGAATTTCTTCTCGGCAACGCTGCCGGCAAAGCCGACATCGATTCACTGCTGCGCTATTCCATGAGCTTACCCGTAACCACTGCTGTCGTGGGCATGCCCACTCTCGCCATGCTCGAGCGCAACACCACTATCACCAGAAATTTCTCTCCATTAACAAAGCACGAGATGGACCGTCTCCGCCAGCAGCTCACGCCGTCTCGCGATGGCCTCGAGCATCGCCTCTCCGGCCACCTCGACGGCCCCACCGCCGCCCTCGAACTTTTCTGGGTGTAATTTCTCCTGCGCCAAAGCGCCGCAAAATCAGAGCGAAATCGAACCGGGAAGACGGAAAACGCAACAAGCCCGAAACCTATGCGGCCAGTTGTCTCCTCGCGGGGAGTGTCGTAGTTCGACTTCAGAAAATGAGGTAATGTCAGATGCCCCAATCATGGAGGTTGGCCATGTCGACTTTTACCCGGCGTCAATTCAATCGCACCCTGATGGCATCCGTTGGATCGGTTTGGGCGCGCGATGTTGTTGGGAATAGGGCGTCCCAAGCGAACCAACAGCAGACTTGGGCCGGATCTATCGCCGACGTTCCGGGCATCAAAGCGGGTCACTACACCGACTCACGGCGGCCCACAGGTTGTACCGCATTGCTTTTCGAAGGCAAAGGTACCGCAGGCGTCGATTACGACGGCTCCGCGCCCGGCTCGCATTTGGGAGTCCTCCTTCAACCCGTGAGTCCAATAGACACCATCCACGGACTTCTGCTGACGGGCGGAGGACCCATGGGCCTGTCGGCGGTCGCAGGAGCAGTTCGCTACTTGGAAGAGCACAAGACGGGATTCGATTGGGGAATTCCCAACGTTCGTATTCCGATCGTTGTGGGAGCTGTAATCGACGACTTGGCCCTGGGCGATGCGCGAATTCGCCCGGACGCGGATGCCGCTTACAAGGCTTGCCAGACGGCCTCCGCAGGCCAACTTGAGGAAGGCAACGTGGGTGTCGGTGCGGGAGCGACCGTGGGGAAAATGCTTAGGAGCAAGGGTTACAACGGAATGAAGTCCGGCCTCGCCACTTCCAGCCTTCGGCTTGGTGACGTCATTATCGGCGCGCTGGTTGTGGCGAATTCGGTCGGCGACATCCTGGACCGGCAAACAGGAAAAATCGTTGCCGGAGCGCTCCGGCATGACGGCAAGGGGTTTGCCAATATTAGCGAAACGCTAAGAAAACTCGCCGCGAGCGCGCGTTCCTCTACCTTAAACATCAGCGATGTACCTCTGCGGAGTACAACGCTCGTTGTGGTTGCAACCAATGTGTCTTTCACAAAGACCGAGCTGACCAAGATTGCGATGATGGCTTCAACCGGAGTTGCGCGAGCCATCAATCCCTATCACACGAACGGCGACGGTGACTCCACTTTCGCGGTCTCCACCAACAGAATAAGTTCCGACCTCGGAATTTCCGTTATCGGCGCGTTGGCGGCAGATCTCGTTTCCGAAACTGTGGTTCGCGCTGTCACCCACAGCAAGTCTGTAGAAGGTTGGGTAGCCGTCCGTGATTTGCAGTTCTAGCTTCGCGGTGCTGAGAATATAACGCCGGTTCGTCAGGACACATTTGCAAGCTGTCACGGCAAACCGAAGCACAGGATATTGGGGCCTACCGCAAGCGCCACAAATTGCTTGCCGCCGACCATGTAGGTCATCGGCGAGGCTTTGTTTATTCCGTTCGTCGGAAAATGCCACAACGCCTTCCCGTCGCGCTCGTCGAGGGCGATTACATCTCCGCTCGGGTCTCCATAGAAGATGATGCCTCCGGCCGTGGCCAGCACTCCTGCGTTTCTCTTACCATCGACCGGGCCGATTTGCGGGGCCTCCCAAACAATCTTTCCAGTTTCAATATCGAATGCACGGAGATATTTCTTTCCAGGCTCCTGGTCGGTCTCGCTTTTTTTTGCTCCGCTGGAGGTCAGTTTTGCCTCGCACTTTTCCAGAGCGACGACGTAATAGAGACGCGTAACAGGGCTGAACGCAGTGGCATTCCAATTTGTGCCGACTTCCGGACAGACAAAATCCTCCTCTTTGGCGCGCTGTGGACGGCCGTCAGGACCAATACCGCTAGCCCAAGTCGTACGAACGAAGTTCCTAGCCGTCAGAACGCGGCCATCAGTCCGGTCAAGCACGTAGAAAAAGCCGTTCTTGTCGGCGTGTAGCAGGAGTTTTCGATCGCTGCCCTGATACTTCGTGTCAACCAGCACCAGCGGCGCATTTGCGTCCCAGTCGTGGACGTCATGGGGAGTGACCTGGTAATGCCATTTCAACTTGCCGGTATCAGGGTTCAACGCGAGGATGCAATTCGTATAGAGGTTGTCGCCAGACCGGTCGCGATCGTCGGAATCGGGGAAAGGGTTGCCAGTGGACCAGTACAGAGTATCCGTCTCTGGATCATAAGAACCGGTCAGCCAGGTTGAGCCGCCGCCAAGTGCAGGTTCTTTGCTTCCCCAGGTCTCAAGAGCTGGTTCCCCTTTACTTGGAATTGTCCAGAACCGCCACACGCGTTCGCCAGTCGAAGCTTTGTAAGCAGCAACAAATCCACGAATGCCCCAATCAGCGCCAGAAACCCCCGCAATCACCAGATCTTTGACGATAAGCGGGGCCAGTGTCGAACCATAGTGCTGAGGTTCATCTGGCATTACGACTTCCCACATCACATGCCCCGTGGTCCGGTTCAAGGCAATCAGATGCGCACTATCCGTCACCATGAATACTTTGTCGACGAGGACAGCCACGCCACGGTTCGTACCCAAAGCCGCGTCTCCAACGAGTTCGCGAGTACGCGGGCGCGAATACCCCCAAATCTCGCGGCCTGTGAGCGGATCCAGCGCAAAGGCGGCATTTGGGCCGGTCACGTACATGATGCCGTCGGCAACGACAGGCGTCGTTTCGAGTCCGAAGTAGCGCATGTTCTCAACGAAATAGTTTGTATCGGGCAGCGAGTTCTTCCATAAAGGAACAGAGAAGATCCACTTCAGAGTCAGGTCGTGCACATTTGTTTTGTTGATTTGAGTAAGTTCGCTGTAGCGGTTTCCGCTCAGCTTACCATTGTAGGTCAGCCACTCCCCCGGCTTCGGATTTGAGATTCTCGCAAAGTCGATTCCCGCCACCTTGGACGGCTGAGACTTAGGGCTTCCAACGCCGACGCCCGTCCGCTTGCACAAATAAGCTATTAGATGCTGTAGCTCTTCAGGGCTGGCTTTGACAGGCGGCATTATCGATTGCTTTTCTTCCGTAATTGCTGAGATCTCTCCCTGTTGAATAAGGTGGAGCTGCCCGGTTAGATCCTGCAGCCGGATATCAAAATTACTGCGATTCCTCACAAATCCCCGAATGGTGCTTCCATTCCGCAGTTGAGCGTTAGCGAGTTCGTAACCGGGCGCGATTCGTGAATTCGGATTCACCAGCTTCGCTTGAATTTCGTCGACGGTCATTTCCCGGCCCACGTTCGATAAGTCAGGACCTATCGCCGCTCCGGCGCCGGAAATCATGTGACACGAAGCGCACTGTCCCTTACCAAAGAAAAATGACTCTCCTGCTGTCGGGTCGCCGCCCACGGTGCTTTCCGCGGACGGAGCATTCAGGGAGCGCACCAATGCTACGAGGGCATCGAGCTCGTGAGGCGACAAGTCGAAACCAGGCATCCCCGAGCGCGGAACGCCCTTGCGTATCAGGTCCCGCAAGTCCTGAACAGAACGTTCACGTAACCCTTGGTTTCCCGCAAGCCCGGGGGCATTGTCTGTCCCATGGGCATCAGCGCCATGGCAACCTGCGCACAGTTGTGCGTATATTCTCGTGCTTTCCCTCACATTTGAGGGCGTAGTTGGAGTATTCTGCGCGACTACCGACACCGCGCTCAAAACAACCAAGTCAATCAGAGACCTCGCAACTCGAGATGCGGACGAGCGCTGGAAAAAGCACGATTGTTGCGCGTTAGTCGGGGTCTTCATCAACCGGCGATATCCTCCCCATCCCCTGGTGAGGAAAGGCGATTTCGCAAAGGAATCGCGTGGCGAGCGTCTATGTCAGTGCTCCCAGACCAGGTCCATTTAGGTTCGTGGTGCGAATCATTCCATCCTTGACAAGGAAGACTCCTGGGAACTTCTCCTGCCAAGCCTTGTTCGCTATCGGCACGTACTGCCGGGCATTCGCCTCGACTGCCGTCACGCCCGGCACGCGCGCCGCGAGTCCAACCGAGTGTACGAGGGATGCGCCGGGACAGGTCAGATCTTGAACGCAGCGAAACATCTTGTATTTCTGCGCAGCGGCAGCCATGAGTAGCGCTTGGCTATGTCCCTTGCAAGCTTTGAGCGCCACCCCCGTATAGCCCAGCTCCCGTGCTAGCATCAGCCTGTCGAGCCCTGTCAGCGATTCGTCAATCACGACCGGTCTCAACTTGGCCGCTTCATGCATGGTATTCTCTCGGTGTTTCTCCAAATCTCGCGCCGTGGGTTGTTCAATGTATCGAATCTTTTCGAAACCCTGCGGCGCCTTCTCCTTCAGACGGCGGAGAAATTCCAGCAAATAGCCTACGTTGGGACATCGCTCGTTAAAGTCAAGAGAGTACGCCCAAGTTATTACCCTGCGCTGTGTTTGAACCTCAGTCGTTGTGCGGTCGATCCGTACGACGCGGTCGAGGTCCCACTCCAAATCGTCGCCGGCCAATTTGATCTTAATGTGGGTCAGGCCGTTGTAACGAATCCAACCCGACAAAGTCTCAGGTAAGCCGTCGTCCGTCGGTTTTCTGATATCCGAATCTTCGATTGCATCCGAGGCTCCAACCGAATGGTAGAGGGCCAGGCGTGCGCTCGGCTCCATCAACAGATATCGGTCCAGGTATTCGCTTTTGAATTCCGGCCCCAGGTAATGCGACAGATCGTGCGTCATGAAATCACGTCCATACGTATGGTACGAGCTGAGGCCATGAACTTTTCCGAAGGCATCGTGAAGGGCCGCATCAAAGGCGCTGGCTGTAACCAGCACGCACAGTTTCGGAATGGGCTCTTCGAGTTGCAGGCGGCGCGAAACTTCATCTGCTGCTGTCATGTATTCTGGTTCCAGGGCCCCGTTGATGTCGATCGGGTGGGCGGTCTCCTTGAAGTCCGCTGTGATATTTCTAACACGTTTGGCCAGCGCTTTCATTGCTCCGAGCGTCTTGTCGTAAGACATCCGCTCCGAAGGGAATGACCAGATGTTCCCCATCGGCATTGAGCCAAAACCATGAGCCGAGCGGCCGTTTGTGACGTGCGCGACGCACCGCACATTCAAGATTGTGGCGCGGTCCACTTCTTTGCCAGCGAACTTGTAAGGAGTGCGATACCGAAACTCATCGTAGTCGTATGACACGTCATCGATTCGGATGCCAGTTGGCTTTGTCGTCAAAGTGTAGAACGTATTCCAGCGCCGGAACGCAAGAGGGACTGAAAGCGAGGCCAAAGGCGCGGTGCACAAGAATTCCCGCCGGCTGAGTTGGTTGCGTTTCTGGAGTCGCCGCTGGTTCTTAGCGCTCACCTGGTATCGCTCCGTAGCCTTCACGCAAGCGTGCCTTCAGGAATTGGAGATCTCGCCGGAGAGCAGCGACAATGTTCTCCTCTCTTGCCGCCGCAGTTTCCCCCGGCACGTCGTACTCGAGGTGCAGCGAAATGGGGCCTTGAAAACCACCCGCGGCCAGCGCATTCGCAAAATACCTCCAATCCACCATGCCTTCTCCCAGTGGACAGTTTTTGGCTGTCCAAACGTTCTCCAGCTTCTCCCATCGAAAGTCCTTGACCGCCACCATCCTTAAGCGAGGCATCACCAGGTTCGTTGCGATCTTCCAGCCGCCCACTCCGCCTTCGGCCACGGCATGACGTGCGTCGAAGTAGAAGCCAGCCCACTTAGGATCAAGGGCGTCGATCACCGAGGCCATGTCCCAAACCTGTGCTCCGATGTACTCTTCATGATTGTGGTAACCCGCCTGGATTCCATATTGTTTGCTGAGCGTGACCAGGCCGCGGAACTGACCGGCTGCCTCTTCGAGTTCTCGCCGCACGTTGACCATCTTATACTGGTAATAACCCGGCTTGAAGAATGGGATCGAAAGCTTGGCCGCTGTCGAGAAGATTACGCGCGCTGCCGGGTCGTCCGCAGAAGTGAGCTCAGTAGTGATCATAGGAACATCTAACCCTTCTTCGCGGATAGCGACCACCGCTTTAGGAAGATCTTCGGCAGCGCGCTCAGGCTGTACATGTCCTCCCCTGCGTACCGTCAGGTCAATTCCGCCGAATCCCAGACTCTTGGCGGCTTGAGCGAGACGACGCCAATCCATCCCTGGCAGTGGCTTCGAGAAGAGGCAAAGAGTCCCGGTATAGGCAGCGCCGGGAGGCGACCCTGAAGATTCGGCCAGACTTAGGGTTACAGCGCAAGCCGCTGCAGAGCATGCTCCGAGAAAATCTCGTCGCGAGAGTTCGTTGGACATGATTCTCTCCTTCTATTTCCTGTGCTCAAACCCAGCGATCGAACGAGTCGATCATTTTCCGCTGGGCCTGGAGCGGAAACTTGTGAGGGCCGTTGAAAAACAGTGTGTCGAACCGCCAGACGAGCATTGCCGCCCCAAGGCAAATCCCGAGCGGAGAGTATTCCGGAAGGCAATATCGGTTTCAATCAGCTTTCCCTTCCCCAGTAATAAAAGCCTCCGAGGTCATGCAGTGCCACGACTGCAGGGACGGGAACTTGGCGCGCTTGGGAATGAGAAAATAGCGGGCACTTCCAGATCCGGAGTAGTCCAGAAGTTCAACCGCTCGCCCGCCTAGGCTCCTCGATCTACGCGCTTGAGGATTTGACATCGGATACTGTTGGGTGATGACAACGACCTGCTACGGAAAATGCTTTGCATTCCTGAGTCCCCGCTTTAGGAATTCAATCCCCCGCACTACGAACAACATCCGCGCTGTCAAGTCGAAGCGAATCAATAGAAAATCGTGAAATTACCTTGATGATCGACAAAGATACTTGGTAATCCCCACACAGGAACTCCCGATGCGCTATGTTGTCCGCCTGCTGCCTTGCCGGTACCGTCAAAGAGCTGCCATGCGAGCGAGCCCCCTTTCGACCAACCTGTTCCTTCCGTCCAAGCTAACAGCACCTGCCCGTTAACGCTTGCTGTGACCGCAGGGTGCTTTCGTTTGTTGCTTTCGCCAGGCGCGGGGGTGGCGGCAGAAAGGCGCAACGATATGGGGTCAATCGAGCTGAAGTAAACCTGCCCCGCAGTCTCCCAGGCGGCAAGGAGGCGGTGTCCACCTTCACTCAGATAGGCTGTGCTCATGGGACAGGCGTTGAGTTCCCAAGGCCCAACTCTGGTGGTGCGAAAGGTTTGCCCTTGGTCTGTCGAAGCAAGGAGGGTCATGTCTCGATGCACACTTTCCGTTGCTGCTCGGTACGCAAAGGCGCGCATACCGCAGCATCCGCATGCCCCAAGTGAAGCTGGCGAGATCGGCATCTCGCGCGCAAACGTCTTGCCTTCATCTGTAGAACGCGCCAGATAGACGCGACGATGACTCTCACCCGGCTCTGCACCCGCCGCGTGCCAGACAGCATAAACGTCGCCGCGCGCGTCCGCGGCTATAGATATCCCGCCATCGCCGCCTGTGGCGTATTGCATCAAGTTGCGCTGGGGCTCGAAAGCTGCGTGCGAATCATTGAGCCGCGAGAAAAACACCGCCATCGAGTTGGAGGGATCGCCCGAGCCGGCCTGCGAGCCAAACCAGATCACGTAGACTCGCCCGTTGCGCCCGACGGCGAGTTGTGGCCCTCGCACAGTGCCAATTGCGATCGCGCGGCCTGGCTGACTATTAACGCGAATCGGTTCCCAGAAGTCCTTTCCGTTGGGCTTACGCGAAACGTATTCGATATCCCCGCCCGACGCATCCCCGTTGAAATAGATCATGTGCAGCACACCGTCGCGGTCCAACACAGTTTGTGGCTGAATTCCTTCGTGCGGCGTGCGAAGCAGTGTAACTTGAGAGGTCTCACCAGCTCTGACGTGCTTTGAGTGAACACATAAAACGGGGATCGTCACGAAAGTCAAACAAAACGCAATTGTGATTGTTCTTCGCCCCATGCCTCTTCCTACAGTCCATCTTAGCGCATGACTATGTAGCTCCGCGATTGTAGCGAGTATCCAAAAAAGCGTAAAGAAGGACGGTTTTCGGGGAATGGAGATTCGTCGAGGCCTCGCGGGGTCCTGCATGCTACATTTTGGAGACTTCCGCCAACCTGACAACAGTCTCTGCCTTTGAGAACGCGCTCGGCTGAGCCGCTCTGCCGCTCCCTACCTGACGGCTGCCGTGAATTCACCGTAGAAGGTAGCGGTGTCCTGACCAGGCCTGCGATCTTTTATATGGATGGCTTGGGTTGGCCCCTGTTGACTGAACGATTCGAGCGCTCGACCGTATTCCTTTGTGACCTCACTGGCAGGCAATTCATGTCCCAGTGGGTCGGTACCATTCACATCCAGACATTGGCGCTAGGGCGGCTACCAAATCCTGCAAATCGTAGTATTTCAACATCCCGGGAGAAACGCCTTCTCGGATGCGCCGATGGACCCGGCTGCTCACAACCGACTCGTAGGAAACCAGCATTCCGTCCAACATTACCCTTCGGATCTTGCCATCAAGCACCGCGGCGTAAAGCAACGGCAAAGCGCCCTCGTCTTTTCCGTATCCATAGACTTGATTTGGATCGACCCCCTTGCGCGATGTGAGAACATCGACGCCACGCGAGATGTCTAAAGCGCGCATTCCTGCCATGGTCTTGCCGACAAGAAGCGCTGTCATGATGTCGTTAAAGTCCCCGAAATAGTGGTCGAATTCCCGGCTGTTCACATCCGTGTCGACTCTGGTTTCTCCCGTTCCCCACGCATCGATGGAAAGGACAACCGTCGCCTCCACCCGCTTTCGCAATACCGTCGCATATCGAGTCTGGATGCCCCTTGCCTTTTCGCTCGACGAGCTCGACCTCTAGCTCCACGGCGAGTGCTCCAGTTGCTCTACGATAATCTCCGCCATCTATACTATCTGTATCTCCCTGTTTGCGTTCTCAATAAGCAGCCACTATATACGCCTTTGCTAGCTTTGCTAGCTTTCACCTTTGAGAATTGAGTTTTAAACTGCTAAACTGCGTGGACGTTTGGGAGAATTGTCCGATGGCCAAGAAAGAATCTGGCCCAGGAAGGCCGCAGGGCGGTCAGCTATTGCTGCAAAAAGGGACAGGGCCTTCCGACGAGGAAGTTCTGACCACTTCGCCGGAAAAGAATAAGGAAACTCGCTCGACGGATGCGTCGGCGGCCGAATCTGCGCTCACCGCTCAAGCTGCTGAGCCCTCCGCGTCGAAGCCTTTTCCTATCGTTGGCATCGGCGCGTCGGCGGGTGGCCTGGAAGCTTTCACAGCTTTTCTCAAAGCGTTGCCTGCGGACACGGGCATGGCCTTTGTGCTGATCCAGCACATGGACCCGACGCACGAAAGCATGTTGAACCGGCTGCTGGCGAAAGATACTGCGATGAACGTTACGCAGATAGTGGACGGCATGGATGTAGAGCCGAACCGTGTCTATGTAATCGCTCCCAATACCGAAGCGACAATTCGAGGCGGGCTTTTGAAATTGATGATTCGACCCACCGGGTCCATTCGGCACACCCCGATCGACACCTTCCTGTGCTCTCTTGCAGAAGATCAGAAGACCAAAGCGATCGGCATAATTCTGTCTGGGATTGGGTCGGATGGAACCAAGGGATTGCAGGCCATCAAGGCCGAGGGAGGCATTACCTTCGCGCAGGATGAAGCAAGTGCAAAGTATCCAGCAATGCCGCTAACCGCAGTGGCTGCAGGGTGTGTGGATCTCGTACTTCCGCCAGAGAGGCTAGCGCGGGAATTGGCTCGGTTGATCCGGCACCCGTATCTGGAAATCGCGGCGGAAGCGGTTGCACCGGAAACTTCTCCCGTAGAAAATGGCGGTCTGCGCAAAATCTTTCGCCTTCTCCGGACCGCAACCGGAGTGGATTTCGCGAATTACAAGCAGACGACCGTCCGGCGACGGATTGCCCGAAGAATGCTGGTTCGACGATGCGACACATTACCCGATTACGCCAAGTACGTTGGGGAGCACCCGGACGAAGTGAAAGCTTTGTTCGAAGACGCGCTAATTCATGTCACCGGCTTCTTCCGAGATCCGGGAGCATTTGAGTATCTGAAGACCTCCGTCTTTCCACAAATATTCTCACTCCTGGAGCCAGGGGAACCCGTCCGGATCTGGGTGCCCGGATGCTCCCGTGGTGAGGAAGTCCATTCCATCGCCATGGCGCTGAGTGAGTTCTTGGGCGACAGTGCCGCTCAGACCAGAATTCAGATCTTCGCTACCGACATCAGTGACAAAGACATTCAGAAGGCGAGGGCGGCGGTTTATTCCGAATCCTTGACGGCCGACCTTTCACGGGAGCAATTGCGCCGGTTCTTCACCAAGATCGAGGGTGGCTACCAAATCATCAAAGAGCTTCGTGAACTATGTGTGTTCGCCCGGCACGATGTGACCAGGGACCCTCCCTTTTCGCGGATGGATCTGATCAGTTGCCGGAACCTGCTGATTTATTTTACCACCCCTCTCCAAAGGAAGGTTCTGGGCTATTTTCACTACGCTCTCAAGCCAACGGGATTTCTGCTCCTGGGCAAGTCAGAAAGCGTCGGCGCTGCGCCCGCCCTGTTCTCGCTGAGCGACCGCAGAGCGAACGTTTATACACGGGTGATGTCGCCTGGGCAGGTGGTAACTGAATTCCGTGCGGCGGCTGAGCCGGAATTCAAGACAATGGCCCCTGCCGCCGCGTTGTTGCAGCCACCTGCGTTTGACCTGCGGAAAGAGGCGGAGCGGATCGTCTTAGAACGGTATGCTCCGCCGGCCCTTGTAGTGGATCCGAGTTTACAGGTACTTTTCTTCCAAGGCGACACAAGCCCCTTTCTCAAGCCGGCGCTGGGAGAGGCCAGCTTCAGTCTACTGAAGCTGGCCAGGCCGGATTTGATGCTACAGATCCGCGCGGCCGTCCAAAAGGCGAAGAGGTCCGGGGCGGCTCGCCGCGAGAACGTTTGCTTCAAGCGCGACGGCGAATCAATCCTAGTCGATGTGGAAGTGGTACCGATCGCGGGCCGGCTAACGAAAGACTCGGACTTCGTGGTGCTCTTCCAGAATCTACGTCGTCAGGTGCCTGACAAGAAACAACGTAGCAAGGTTGAACGTATATCAAGAAGTTCAGAACAAGCCAAAGAGATACAACAGCTGGAGCGAGAACTGGTCGCCACACAGGAGAACCTGCGTGCTCTCGTTGAAGACCAGGAAGCTGCTTCTGAAGAGCTGAGGGCAGCCAACGAGGAGATTCTTTCCAGCAACGAGGAGCTCCAGAGCACGAACGAGGAGTTGGAGACGGCTAAGGAAGAGTTGCAATCCTCCAATGAAGAATTGACGACGCTGAACGACGAATTGCAGAGCCGGAACCTCGAACTGACCCAGACGGCTGGCGAGTTGAACAATTTGCTAAACACAGTTGAGGTTCCCATTGTGATCCTGGGAGCGGATCGGCGCATTCGACGGTTTACTCCGTCGGCCGCGAAATTGCTGAATCTGATCGCAGCGGATGCGGGACGTCCCATCGGTCAAATCCGGTCGAACCTGGACTTACCGGACCTCGATCAGATGGCTTCCGGAGTGATCCGAACCGAGCGCCCCGTGGAAGCAGAGGTGCGAGATCAAAACGGATATTGGTATCTCTTGCGAATGCGGCCTTATCGGATAGGAAACGACGAGGTAGAAGGGCTTTTGATCTCAATCTCCGATATTAACGACGCAAAGCAGCTTTCAAGCGCGATTGTCGGGGCCATGGGCGAGTCACTTCTTGTTTTAGACTCGCAGTTACGTGTGGTCTCCGCCAATCGGGCTTTTTACCAGATATTTCAGGTTAAGCATGAAGAAACAGAAAACCGATCTCTCTATGAACTTGGCCAGGGCCAATGGAATATTCCCAGGCTGCGCGAATTGCTGGAGAGGGTGGTGCGTGAGAAGAATGAAATTATAAATTTCGAGGTGGAGCAGGAATTCCCAAAGATCGGACGGAAGACCATGCTGCTCAATGCTCGTGAGCTCCACCAGGAGGGACTCGGGTTACAGAAGGTTCTTTTGGCCATCGAGGACATCACCGCGCGGAAGCGGGCCGAGGCCGAATTGTATCTCAGCAAGCGCGAACTCCAGATGCTCTCAGCCCGTTTGCTGGTCTCTGCAGAGAATGAAAAGAAAAATTTGGCGCGCGAGTTGCACGACGCTTTTGGACAAAAGCTGGCTTTGCTCAATCTGCGCCTCGCCGAGATCGCCCTGCTCATTCCCGCTCAGCCTGATGTGGCAGCCGAAAAGTTGCGTAACTGTCAAGAAGAATTCGGAAATGTGGCGCGGGAAATCCAGGACTTTGCGAGGGTACTTCACCCCGCTACTCTCCGGGAAATGGGATTGGCGGCAGCACTGCGAGCTGAATGCAAGTCGTATGCTAGTCAAAACGGCACGGTGGTCAATTTTTCGGCGGAAAACATCCCCAAGGATCTGCCGGAAGAGATCGGGCTTTGTCTTTATCGCGTCACGCAGGAGGCTTTGCAAAATATTTGGAAACACGCGGAATCGAAAAAAGTTGATGTGACGGTGAAAGCCTCGGACCAGGCAATCGATCTAAAGGTGGAGGATTTCGGAAAGGGCTTCGACGTCGAATCGGCAAAGCCAAGGGAAGGATTGGGCTTAATCAGCATGCAAGAGCGAGTACGTCTGGTCGGAGGCAGTTTGGTTTTCAAGTCCAAAGCGGCTCACGGGACCGTGGTTGAAGCCCTGATCCCCCTGAAAAAGGATAGCGATGAGTCTCCCGCGAGTTCTGCTGGTAGATGACCACAGGATGTTCCTGGAGGGCCTGTGCTCCATTCTGAGCCGTCATTTTGAGGTAGTGGGTACGGCCACAAACGGTGAAGAAGCGCTGGCGGCCGAGCGGCAACTCCAACCTGATGTAATTGTGATGGATTTATCGATGCCGGTGCTCAATGGGATGGAAGCGACTCGCAAGCTGCGGGAGATGAATACACGATCCAAGATCATTCTTGTGACGATGTACACGGACCCAGCCTTTGCTAGCGAGGCTCTTGACGCTGGCGCATCCGGATATGTGTTAAAGAGTGATGCGGGCGCTGAGCTTGTTGCTGCGATCCGGGAGGTCCTTCAGGGGCAAACGCACGTTTCCCATCGCCCGTCACTAGGAGCGTGAAGCCCGTAAAGAGTAATGTAGCGATCCACCATAGCCGAGTTTGTCCCTACGTGTTCGAAGCCCTAAATCAAGTTCGGGCCTTCCGACACGCCCTCTGAACAGATCGAGGTACAAGCCGGTTCCCCCAGGACGCTTTTTCCAGGTCTCCACCGCCAGCCAATCGCTGAGTTCGGCACGGCCCTGGTTAGAGAGAGTTTGGGGCCGGAACGGTCGCTCGAGCCAATGGTGCAAAAGTTCTAAGGTCGTCAACTACGGCCCACCATAAGTCCCCAGTGTTTATGCGGTCATTCTCAAATTGTGACGCCTGCCGCAATTACCCTCAAAAAAAGTGGTTTGCCAAAATTTGCCAAAATCCGGGCGAACTGATACAGACGCAATCGTGGCGTTCCGCGCATCGCTGCCACTCCGTCTCCATCCACTGACATGGTCGGAGTCGCAAACCCACACTCTGTTCAAGTTGGAATGACTCCCTCACGGGAATGACACTTCTCCAGATTGCGCGTTTTCGTCCAAGTGGATTGTTCTGCGCTCAGATCCGTCTGGGTACGGGAAGCAACTTCTCCGGTTAGACCGTTAAAATCAGGAGGTGGCAGCCACCCTCCGATTCCTCCTCCGAACAGGATGCCCATTTACTATTCGTACCGCAACGACACAACCGGATCGACGCGCGACGCTCGGCGCGCCGGAATGTATGTGGCGGCCAGAGCGACTCCGATAAGCAGCAATGCCACCGATGTCATCGCTATCGGATCTCTCGCCGTGACGCCGTAGAGCAGGCTTGCCATCAAACGGGTTAGCCCAAGCGCCGCCGCCACGCCGATGAAAACTCCAGCCAAGGCCAGTGCCATACCTTGCCTCACGATCATCTTCCGTACGTCATGCGCGCTCGCTCCCAGCGCGATGCGAATCCCAATTTCCTGTGTCCGTTGCTGGACGGAGTACGCCATCAGCCCATAGATACCAATCGCGGCCAGCAGCAGTGCGACGCCCGCGAAAATCATCAACAGCGTCATATTGAAGTCCGTGCGCGCAGTGGATTCTCCCCTCACTTGTTCCATCGATCGGATATGCGCAACGGGCAACCCGCCGCTCGCCATGCGTAGCTCGTCTTGAATTTCTTTGCTCAGCGAGTAGGGCTCTACCCTGGTGCGGATCACCCAGGTGATGGGAATGATGCTGTTGTTCAGCGCCGTCACTCCATCGTTTCACCTGCGCCACCGGAATGTACATGATCGGGTCGGGTTTGTTGTCGAGTCCCTGATTCCGTACGTCGCCTACAATTCCGATAATTTCGCGCGGAGGTTCCTCGAACTCCGGCCCCACACCTTTGCCGATGGTGATGCGCTGCCCGACTGGATCGCTGTTTGGCCAGAACTGCTTTGCCAGCCCCTCGTTGATCAGCACTACTCCCGGTGCGCTCCCATCATCGCGATCCGTGAACATCCGCCCGCGGATCAGCGGGGATTTTGAACACATCGAAGTACCGCGGTGAAACCGTCCGCCAGCTTGCGCCGCCATGCGCCGGACCCTCGGTGAGCGGGCGCCCTTCGATCACGAACGGCAATCCAAATCCTCCTTGCAGAGGAAGGCAACATGTCGACGCGAGTGCAGTCACCCCCGGCAAACTTTCCATCCGGCGTTGCGCCTCGCGCACCAACTGATTCACTCCAGCCGTTTTGTTGAACCGCGTCCCTGTGAGCGACATCTCCATCGTAAGCACGTTATGCGCATCGAAACCCGGGTCGACGTTTCGCAGCACGCTGAACGTGCGAATCAGCAATGCCGCACCTACGAGCAGGACGAGCGCCAGCACCATCTCGGTGAACACAAGGATCGCCCGCGCCTTGTTTTGTCGCACACCGCTGCCGGAGCGCAGACCGCTCTCCTTCAGCGTCAAGTTCAGATCCGTTCGCGACGCGTTGAACGCCGGGATCAGCCCGAACAGAATTCCCGTGATGACGGACACGCCTAGGGTGAACGCCAGCACCCGCCAATCCAGCGCCACGGCAGATCCATGCTCTCCAACTCGCGGGACATCACCGGGATTGAGCGAGAGCAGCCCGCGCACTCCGAAATATCCAAGACCCAAACCAAGCAAACCTGCCACGAGTGACAACAAAACGCTTTCTGTCAGCAGTTGCCGAATGATTCGTCCGCGTCCGGCACCGATTGCCGCCCGAATCGCGATCTCGCGCTTTCGTATCGTCGCTCGCGCCAGCAAGAGGTTTGCGACGTTGGCGCACGCGATCAGCAGCACAAAGCTGACGGCGCCAAGCAAGACCAGCAGCGCTTTCCGCACATCGCCCACTACCGTGTCCCTCAGCGGCTCCGCCGTAAAGCCTTCTTGTGGACCCAGCTGATCACGAAATTTTGTTTGAATTGCTCAGCGGCTAGGTTCATCGCCGCCTTGGCTTGTTGCAGCGTAACGCCGGGCTTCAGACGTGCTGCTGCGCGCAGGTAGTGCGCCTGGTCAGTGCTATTCGGATCTGCTTTGAGTGGAAGATATATATCCGCAGGCGGATCGGACGTGAAAGTGGGATCGAGTATCCCGACCACGGTATGTGGTTCGCCGCCAAGATCGATGCTTTTGCCCACAAGGTTGGGGTCGGAGCCGAATCGCCGTCGCCATAGCCCACTTGAGAGCACCACCGAAGGCGGCCCTCCCGGGCGGTCCTCTTCGGCGGAAAACGTCCGCCCTGCGATCACGCGTGCTCCGAATAATCGGAAAAAATCCCCCGATAGCCGGATGCCCTTGAGCTGTTCCGGGCGGTCTCCCCCGGTCAGGTTTACGCCCGGACCACCGAGATCGTACGCGGCCACGTCCTGGAACACTTGCCTTTGCTCCTGTCACACCATGAACTTCGGGATCGACGTAATGTTTCCATTTCCTTGCGGTGAGCTCAGCTCCAGTTGCACCAGGCGGTCCGGTTCCGGATATGCGAGTGGCTGCAGCAGCACCGTATTGACCACGCTAAAGATGGCAGTGTTGGCCCCGATCCCGAGCGCCAGGGCCGCGATCGCTGTGGCCGTAAATCCTGGGCTGCGGAGCAGCATCCTGATGGCATAGCGAAGATCCTGCAGGAAGATTTCAAGGAACTGTCGAGTTATCATCGCCCCACCCTTCCTACCTCCATGAACCATAAAGGAAAGCAGCGCGGAGTGACTGGAGTGACTGTCCAGGACCAGAAGGACCAGGACTATCCTCATTGACGTCGGAGGCAAGTTATGGTATTACATTCCTGAAATTGTAATGGTGCACCATGGAATCGGCAATCACCGTCAAGGGTCAAGCGACCATCCCGAAAGCGATACGCGAGCATCTCGGGTTGAAGCCTGGTGATCGCGTTAAGTTTTTCCTTCATCCCGATGGCAGTGTGGTTCTTCTGCCCAAGCTTCCTGCTGGCGCTTTACGCGGCATTGTCAAGTCCCGCCGCCTGAGAGCGGTGAGCATCGCAGAGATGAACAAGGCTGCTGCTGAGGCCGCCGCCGGTGTCGCGAGGCGCGCTACGAACCGATGATTGGGCTTGACACCAACATCCTTGTCCGTTACCTGACGCAAGACGACCCGATTCAGTCGCCGAAGGCTAATGAGATCATTGAACGGCGGCTCACCGAGGCGAACCCCGGTTTCGTCAGCATTGTCGCGATGGCCGAGATTGTCTGGGTGCTTGATCGTGCCTACGGGCTGGGAGCCCGTGAAATCGCTGCGGCTGTCGAGCGCATTCTTCAAACCGAGGTGCTGGCTGTTGAAAACGAGCAGGAGGTTTTCACCGCTTTGATCGCTCTCAGGGCAGGGCAAGGTTCGTTCTCCGATGCTCTCATCGCGGCACTAGGTGCGCGAATGGGCTGTTCCCTCACTTTGACATTCGACCAGAAGGCGCTGCGGCTTCCCGGCTTTGAGCTTCCTTGAGGGTTATGGTCTCGGCGTCGCTTCGTGTTTGCCGATTACCGACGAAAGCGGGTTTCTTTTCCCGACGCGGCTCATACGGCAGGGGGTTTGCCACGGTAGCCCGACGTTTCTCATCCGAGACAAATGCGTGTGATCGCTCTGCGCTTGCAAGCCGCAGGCGAAGGCAAACTCTTCCCGACGTCCGGTGTTCGAGTTTTCACGACGCAGTCGTTAGACAAGCAATTCCGTGCGACCCATGGCACGAAAATCTAATTCCTGGCCGAGGGACCAGTGGCCTCAATACTGATAAGGGCGAGGTCGGTGGTTCAAGTCCACCCAGGCCCACCAATTACCGGTTCTCAGTTATTAGTCATGAGTTGTTAGCAAAGAAATTTGCCCTGCGGGGCTTCGATTGCGTTTTTTTTGGGGGCGCAGTTGCAAGGGTTTTCAGCCTTCAGGTTTCGGCTTCCCCTTCCGGCTCTCGATCGCGTGGTTGCAGTTCCGTCCCTGAGGGAGAGGCTGAAACGCGAGAAAGGCCAAGTGCATCCTAACTTGAGTAGGTTGGCATGCACGCTTGATCGTAACATTCGTTCAGACGGAAGAAGAGGGAGAAGAAATGCAAGCTGGGATGATAGGCCTGCTCGGAGGAGTGATCTGCCTGGTCATGAGTGCGCCAGCTATGGCGCAGTACGGGGGCAGCAGACTCGAAAAATGGGAATTCACGCCATTCGTTGGCTATGAGACAAGCGGTTCTTATCCACTTAGTCCCACGTCAACCACGGTATTCGTAAACGACCTGCGCATTAACGGCGCGACCAGTTTTGGGACGTTCATCGGATATTCGCTCACTTCCAACTCTCAGTTTGAGTTCCTCTGGGATCGCAATCTGACTTCCTACAGCTTGCAGCCAACTCCGGGCGCTCCGTATACGAAGGCCTACGATTCGACCGTGGACCAGTATCAATTTGGCGCCCTTTATATGTTTCTTGGAGATGAGCACAAGTGGCGGCCGTACTTTGCGGGGAGCCTGGGCTTTACCCATGAATTCAACAGCGGGGGTAACCCGACGCGGCTGGACTTTTCCTACGGCATTGGCGGGGGCGTGAAATATACGCTGACACACTATCTGTCTTTTCGGGGAGACGCACGCTATATGCCGACCTATGCGAATTCCGGTCTGGCAACTTACTGCTCTCCCTACTACGGTTGCTACACCGCCAAGGTGTCGCAATACCAGCATCGTGGGAATTTCCTGGCGGGGCTGGCCTTCCATTTCTAGAAAGTCGAGCAACAGAAGGGCTAAGGCGCGGCACGCTTTTGCGCCGCCGGAGGCGGTTCCGGAGGCGGCGCAAACTTGGCATCGTCCACAGGGACATTCTGCTGGAGCTGTTCCACCTGAATGGTGAACTGGTTTCCTGGGCGTGATAGAGTCCAGCGAAACGGAGCCTTCAAGCCATTCGCTTCGCGATAATCCGCATAATCGATCTGCGTGGGATTGCGGCCGAGTGGGGTTTCGGCATAGCGGACTAGGCGAAGCAATAGGCCGGACTCCTTGTCGAAGTAGAGGAGGAGCGGAGGTTGCCCTTCCTTGAGGCCCACGACAAGATAGGTATCATGGCCGTCGATCTTTTCGCCCGCGTTCACGCGAAATCTTTCGTAAAGCGTTTTCACGTGCAGCGGGAAATATAGGTCGGCATCGATGCGCGCCGCGGCATTTTCTGCCGTGGACATCCTGTGCACGCGTCCCGGAACGCTTAGCCAGCCCTGCGTGCCGTCGAAAGCGGTGAGGCTATCGCCATTGGGGAGATGCATGACCGAGAGGCGTTTGTCGGGGGCCTTGGAATAAACGTCAACCGGGAAATGCTGGCCGCCGAACGCAGTGAGGATCCCTTTTTCCACTCGGCTGGTGACCTTTTGCAGAGCTTCGGCTCCGCCAATGGCGCCGACGTATTTGTCGAGAAGCTGATCGGCTGGCGGAAAAACCGGTTTGGGTTCACCGGCCTTGGCGGCTTCTGCCGCTTCTCGCCTCGGCTCTTCGGCCGCGATCATCGGCGTTGCCACCGGGTCCGGCGAGCCGCGATGGCAGGAGTAGCAGGTAACTTCGCGATGGCCCTCGAAGTTCTCCTTGTTGATGGCCATCATCATGCCGATCATCTTGCGCGCCGTGAGTTTCGGCTTCTTGTCGTCTTTCTCAAAAGCGCGAGCGAGGTGACAGTATTCGCATTCGACGCCCAGCGACGCGGCGATGAACTGCATCGACGGAATGACCTGATCGGCCGGGATTCCCTTTAATGCCTGAATATTCTTGTATTCTTCTTCCGCAAGCTTCGGCGAAGTTGCGGTTGCTCCTTCGGACGAACCTTTTGCCGGAGTCGACTGCGCGCGCGCTCCGGCAATCATCAGCAGCGTGAGCAACGACATCCCGCCGACAGAAAACCACGCCTTCCAATAGTAGGCATTCATGGATTCAACCCTCGCAGGTTATGACGAAAGCGCTCGCGACCTGGTTGCAGCAGGCCAATGGGTGCCGCGGAACCTATGCGCCGAGTTCCCCGCGCTTGGCTAGTGCAGTGATGCGGTCGGCGGCGCGGAAAGCGAGCGCCATGATCGTCATGGTGGGCTGGCCGCGGCCGGAAGTGACCAGACTGCTGCCGTCGCACAAGAATAGGTTCTTCACGTCGTGTGTGCGATGACCGAGATTAATCACTGAACTTTTCGGATCGTTGCCCATGCGGCAGGTGCCGAGAAGATGCACGCCAAACTGCTGCTCCTGGGCCGGGAAACTCCACTTTTTGACGGCGCCAGCGGCTTCGTGAATGGCTTGGGCGCGCTCAAAGAGCCAGTTGGAGAGTTTCAGGTCGTCGGGGTGGTCCTTGTAGGTTAGCCGCAGAGCGGGCAATCCCCAGGCGTCCTTCAGGTCTGGATCCAACGAAAAGGAATTGTTCTCGACCGGCAGAGAAGTGCCGTGACAGAAAATCTCCATAGTTCGCGTGAAGTTGTGTGCCAGAGTGGCTTTGAATTCCTTGCCCCAGCGCGGGGTTTCCGGCGGGATTCCCCCGAAAGCAAAGGAAATAGGAGTGAAGTCGTAACGGGCGTCGAGACCGCCTCCGCCGTAGAAGCCCACCTTCTCATGGTTGAGTTCGTAAAAATCATGCAGCACGCGGCTGACGCAGTAACCTTTGTAGTCGTTGAGCGGCTGCTCGTAAACACCAGTGACGGTGCCGCCGCTGTTGAACATCAGGTTTTTGCCGACCAAGCCGCTGGAGTTCGCAAGACCATCCGGAAATTGCTTGTTCGCGGAAAGCAGGAGCAAGCGGGGCGTTTCAGCCCCGTTCGCGCAAACCGCTACGGCCTTTGCCCTTTGCAGATGCGTGTTGCGCTTTTCATCAAAATAGACTGCGCCGATGGCGCGCCCGTTGGAGTTCAGTTCGATCCGATGCACGTAGGAATTCGGGCGAATCTCGCAACGGCCGGTGCGCTCGGCCACGCGAATCGCAGCCACGAGCGAGCTGGATTTTGCGCCGACCTCGCAGCCGAAGCCGAGACAAAAACCGCACTGGACACAGGCGCTGCGGCCGGGCCGCGGCTGGGAAAGAATCGCCATGGGGGCCGGGAACGGATGCCAGCCCAGCTTTCGGGCGGCGCGTTCAAAGAGCACTCCCGAAGATTTCACCGGCAGCGGCGGCATGGGATAAGGCTTCGAGCGAGGAGGATCGAACGGACTTGCGCCGGCCAAGCCGGAAACGCCAATCTCCCATTCCACCTTCGTGTAATAGGGCTCGAGGTCCGCGTAGGCGATGGGCCAATCGACGAGGGTTGACCCGGGAATCGATCCCACTTTGCTGCGCTCGATGAAATCAATTTCATGGAACCGCCAGAAGTTTGCCGTGAAATGCACGCTGGTCCCGCCCACGCAGCGGCCATAAACAAGTGCGCGCTGGGGCTTGGCCTTTTCGTCGGGCGTTTTGCGAACCGTCGTCGGTTGCTGCTTGGGATGATTGGTGAGCTTGTCCAGCGCCAAAATTTCGATTTCGTTGTGCGTGAAATCGGCTTCGCTCAGGTAAGGGCCCTGCTCAAGGACCACGACGCGAAAACCGTTCGTAGAAAGCTCTTTAGCCAGAACGCCGCCGGCAGCGCCGGAGCCGACGATCACGAAATCCACTTCGTCCGAAGTCTTGTACTTGGGCTGGTCCACGGTCATTTCTTCTCTGCTTCTTTCATTTCTTCTTTCGCCGCTACTTCCCAACCGGGATAGCCCTTGTCGTAATAGCCAAACGGCGGCTGAAACATGTATTCGCGTGCGCGGCCTATTACTTTCCAGCCGGCGCCATCACGGTTGCCGCCGTAATCGGGGTCGATCAAGAATCCCGCGATGGTGTGCTGGCGAAGCGTTTCAAAAAAGTTTTGCGCGCCCGGACTCGTGCGGAACCTGCGCTGCCGCCCGTGTGGACTTTGCTCGTCGAAAGAATGCAGCACTTCGTCCTGCTGTTCGGGCGCCAGCGCGGAGAATCTGGAAGTGCCGGGGAACATCTCTGCGACCCTGGCTTGCAACTCCGGCAAGCCCTCGCGGTAGGTCTTTTGATCGTCGATGCCAAAAGTGGTAAGGGCGCGATCGATGAAGTAAACCACGCCGGCTTCGTGCGCTCCCGGCGTCTCGTCGCTGGGAATAATGCGGGAGGTGACGGCGTCAACCTCTTTGGCTTCTTCCGCACCGAAGAATTCGAATTTGGCAGCCACAGCCGATTGCGCGGCGTGGCGTGCGTGTGTGGCGGCCGCCAGGAGCGCAGGCCAGTGCGCGGAAACCCAGACGGAAGAAAGCCCCCCGGCTCCTTGAGCCAGGAAACGACGACGGCTGACGGATGCATCCATTTCTTCGAACCTCAATTATGACTCTGCGAATGTAAGCGGAGAGAAAACAAGCGTCAAGGAATTCTTGGTCGCTTCCGCAGAGAACTCAGAACCAAAATGGTTTTGTACATAGACCGCCGGGTCAATGAGGTGCCCGCCGGGCGGAATCTTTTGAGACGCGCACAATTGTAAGCTTCTCGTTTGGCCGAAAGCAAACGAGACGCTGGGTTTTCGAAATCCAAAATTTGCGATGCCAACTCCCGGTGGTGTACGATGCCGCCCGCTTTTGAACGCTCGCGCCCATTTCGCAAAATGAAGTCAGTCTGAGAGACTATTCACTGCATATGGCTACCTTCACCGGGGCAATTGGCATTGGAAGCAAGTGGCTGCTCGATAAGATCGTCGGAGCCATTGCGGCAACGGGAATCAATCCAAACATCCTCACTTTTCTAGGGTTGGTGGTGAACTTTGGAGCTGCGGCCTTTTTTGCCATCGGCGGATTTCGCACCGGGGCCATCATCATTTTTTGCGCGGGGTTTCTGGACATGCTGGACGGTCAGGTGGCGCGGAAACAGAACCGCGTGACAGCGTTCGGCGCGTTTTACGATTCGACGCTCGACCGTTACGCGGACATGGCGCTGTACATGGGCCTGCTGGTGTACTACTCCGTGAGCGGGCACACGCCGTACGTGATACTTGCGGCGGTGGCGACCGCGGGTTCGGTGATGGTGAGCTATGCACGAGCCCGCGCCGAATCGCTGATTCCGCTGTGCAAAGTCGGATTCATGGAGCGTCCAGAGCGGCTGGTGCTGCTCATCATTGGTGGACTCTTCAATCGCATGGGGCCGGTGTTGTGGGTGATTGCGGTCGTGTCAACCATCACCGTGATTCACCGCATTGTTTTCACCTGGCAGGAAACCAAGGCCGGGCGTACCTTGCCCGGAATCAAGCTTTCGCTGTAACTTCGCGGCTGCTTCTATGGCTCATGCCTATTGTTGAGCTCAAAGCAAAGACGCTGTTGGGAAAAGGGGAAGGGGCGCAAGGGGGCCAACAAGGACCCTTACAGGTTCCCGCCTCTCACTCGAACCTCCAAACTGCGGCTCGGGTGTCTGCTTTGCGCTTTGAGCGCTTCTTCCACCGGCGCAGAGATAATTTCGCGCACGCGGTCGCGTAGTGCGGGCACGTCCTCTTTGCCGAGACCTTTCGTCTCGATGGTATCGTGCAAGTAGACGGTGATTTTTCCCGGCCAGAGCATCCAGTGCCCAGTGCGGAAATGCTGAAATGAGCCGACAAGGCTCACCGGGACGATGGGAACGCCGAGCTGCTGCGCGACGCGAAAGCCGCCATCCTGGAATTCGAGGACATGACCGTCGCGAGTTCGCTTGGCCTCTGGAAAAATGACCAAGCTGGTGCCGGTGTTAATGGCTTCCAGCGTGAGTCGCCACATCCGTTTTAAATCCGAGGGACGCCGTATGTTCGGTACGGGAACGTTCCCAAAGCGTTTCATGAGCGGGCCGTACGCAGGGATCTTGAAGTGTGATTCCAGTTCCCAGCCGCGCACAAACTGCGGAATGGCGCAGTAAAGCATGAACGGATCAAAGAGGTTGACGTGGTTCGAAAAAAAGAACGAAGTGCGGTTCGCGTCGAAGCCAGGTGAACGGCGAACCTCGACCTTCGCTCCGGAAAGAAAAGCGATTCGCCGGCACAAACCCCGCTGAAGGCTATCGTGTTTGCGAGCGTCGAGAAAAATTCCCAGAAAAACAAGCACGGGCACCGCCAGAAAGAAGTGCAAACCGCTGGCAATCCAAAGAAGGACGCTGCGCAGAACGAACCAGGCCGTTTTCATAGGAACACATCAAGCGCTGAGGGAATAATATCGAGCGACCGGCATTCCAGTCTCGCAACCTCGCCGTCGATCATGATGTCCACCGGCTCGGCCACGTTGAATTCCACGTGGCGCACCGCGCGCCGCGAAGCGAGCGGATGGTGGACATGCGAGCCATCGTAGAGCCGAGGCAAGTTGCGCAGCAGACCCAGCCGCCCAATCGGCCCCCAGCGGACAAATTCGATCAACCCATCTGCCGGATCGGCTTGCGGCGCAATCAGCATGGTGCCACCCGTGTACTTGCTGTTGTTGAACGTAAGAAAGAGCGAACACCGTTCGTCCCATTCCTGGTCTTCGTCGCAGCGCAGCGCGAAGGAACGGCGGTGCAACTGCACCACCCGGACGAATACCCCAAGCAGGTAGCCCAGAGGTCCGAAGGCCTTGAACGCGCGGTTGGTCAGCGCCGCGACATCGGCGGTAAAGCCGACGCTCAAAAGGTTGAAGGAAAAAACTTCGCCGGTGGCATGATTTAGGCGAATCAGATCAATGACACGCTTGCGATTCTCCAAAATCGCCTGAGCGGAAGCCTCCGCCCCGTTGTTCGAGAAATCGCGCAGGAAGGAATTGCCGGTCCCTAGGGGAAGGAATCCGAGGGTGACGCGCTCGACGGACTTGCGGCCCGCAAACACGCCGTTCAAGATTTCGTGTGTCGTTCCGTCTCCGCCGACCGCAAGAAACTGGCGATAGCCCTGATCGTAGGCCTCGCGGGCAAGCTCGACAGCGTGTCCCGGGCACGTCGACGCCACGCTGTCCACTTGCAAGTTGTTTTGACGCAAACGCGCAAGCGCCGGCCCAGCGAGTTTCGCGGAGCGGCCGCCGCCGGCAGCGGGGTTCACGATGGCGAAAAAGCGTTGTGTTTGGTGCATGCCTGAATGAGGAGCTTTGTCTCCGGAAACACAGAATTCTCGGCCGAACCGGCACGAAGAGTCACAAGGGCAGAATTGCAGCCGCTCGGTCCAGCTTCGCGAGACGCTCGGCCAGGACATTTCTCTTGATCTTCAGAGAAGCCGTTCGAGGAAAATCCTCCTCGAGAAGAACGACCCCGTGAATCCGCTTATAGTTTAGCAGGCGCTGGTTGCGCGCGCTGATTTCGGCGCGGAGCTCGTTATTAAGTCGTTGGCCTGGTTCCAAATGAAGCGCGAGCACAAGCTGTTCTCCGGTCATGGAACGCTTGGGCCAGATGTAGTTGGCCGCAAAAATGCAGAATTCCTTTACGGGCAGGCCCTCGAAAACGCCTTCAATGTCTTCGGGGTAGATATTTTTGCCCTCCTCGGTGACGATCATGTTTTTCTTGCGCCCGGCGAGCTGCAAGTGGCCGTGCTCGTCGAATCTTCCCAGGTCGCCGGTCATCAGCCAGCCGTCAACAATCGTCTCCGCGGTGAGTTCCGGATCGTTGAGATAACCGTTCATCACCGTTTTGCTGCGGACGGCGACTTCGCCAATGCCATCACTGGCGGCGTTCACGATGCGCACCTCCATCCCGGGCAGCGGTTTGCCAACAGTATCCGCGCGAAACGGTTTGAGATCATTGACGGTGATGGCGGTGCCCGCCTCGGTCAGCCCATAGCCATTGGCCACGGGAATCCCAAGGTTGTAGAAGAACTGCAACGTGTGCGGCTCGCTGAATGCCCCACCCACAATGATGGCGCGCAATTCGCCGCCAAACGCTTCGTGCACTTGCTTTAACAGCAGACGGCTGATCTGCGGGCGTGGCCGACCTTTGGTCACCGCTTTGTTGATGGCCACGAGCGCATTGAAAAGTCGGCGTTTGCCCGCGGGCAGAGCATCAAGGCGCGCCTCCAGGCCTTTCTGCAAATTCTTCAGGACCAAAGGCACAAGGCTGACGTACGTGATCTTATACTTCGGAAAAGCGTCGCGCACATATTCGGGTCGCAGCGTGCGCAGATGTACGACAGCAGCGCCGCAAGTGAAAGGTCCAAGAAATCCCACCATGAAATCGATGGCGTGGTTGGTCGGCAGAATGCTGAGGTAGCGGACGCCAGGCCAAAAGGGGTAGAGCGAAGTCAAGGCGACGCACTGCTCCAAATAATTTTCGTGCGTCATCATGCAGCCCTTGGGCCGGCCGCCAGTTCCCGAAGAGTACACGATGCAAGCGGTGTCTCTGCGTGCGCGTGGAACGAGTACCGGCTCGCCCGTTGCGCGAAATTCTTCCCAGCGCAGCGCGCCTGCGAGTTCCGCGTTGGGCGGAGCTTCGGTCACAAGAACGGTTTGCACGTTCGTCGATGCGCGTCCCCCGGAGGCCCCGAGTTGCCGCCAGATAGGATATTCGGTAACCAGCACCGAAGCGCCAGAATGTTTGAGGAGCTGCCACTGTTCATCGGGCGTGAGCTTATAGTCGAGCGGCACCAGCACGCCCCCTCGAAAGAAGATGGCATATGCCGAAATCAGCCACCTAGACTGATTCGTCATGATGATGCTGGCGCGATCTCCCGAGGAGAAGCCTGCATCCTCGAAAGCTTTCGCCAGCTGATGGGCGCGCGACTTGAAATCGCGATACGTCAGGCGTTCCTTCTCGCGCTCGCGGTCGGCCTCAATCAAACACACTTCGGCTGCGAAGCGGTCTAGAGCGTCCTTCAACGCCGCTCCGATGGACGGATATTTGCTCAGATCCAGCATTGGCGAAAACAAGTCAGCCATGGAGAGGCGGAAGCAGCGGACAAATAAGTTTCAGAGAATGATCTCTTGACGCCCTCGCGTAATAAACGGTAAGGGACGTCGCCTAGCGGCCCCAACGCGACAGTGTTCCCTGCGATAAAATCCAGTTTGTGAGCGCCAATGACCTTTCCCCGGTCATTGGCGGGAACCGCGGCCTGACGTTGGTATCGGATTCCATGCGTCCGTGAATTAACTGCCAGCGCCGATGGGTAAATCGATTCCGCGAGGGCGGGGCCAGGACGTCGATGAAGCTCGATCGGGCAGGCAATGACTCTGCCAGTCAAATACTCGCCGCGCGCTGTGGATTCAGCCAAGGGTCTTCTCACGATCGCCGTCTCTCTGTGACTCTGTGGCTGAAGCGGCTCGCTCACAGGCGGGACTGAATGCGTTCGGCTAGGGTCTTGAAGTCGCTCACGCCTTGAACCTCGTAATCGGGCAGCTCGATACCGAAATGATTCTCCAGGCGCGAAAGCATCTCCAGGGTTTGCAGGCTGTCAATACCCAGCTTTTTGAAAAAATCGTCTTCTGGCGCGAGCGAGCCCGCCGGCAATTGAAAATGCTTGGCCGCCAGATCGAGCACCTCCCGGGTCGTTTGTTCGAGCGTGCGCATATCCCCCCAGAATTTATCACTCTCCCGGAAAGAAGAAAAACCCGCCGTGTCGGTTCAGCCCGCTTCCGCCGTGGCTGGCTTCCATCCACTCGAGACGACCCCAAAAGGCTCGAAGACGCGCACGCGGCGGCGCCCGTCCCTGTCCGCATCCGGTCTAGTGGGCAGACAAAGCGGCTTGGCATTTCGCGAGAATCTCGTCCAATGCTTCGCCGACCAAGGCGGAGTACGCAACCCCGAGGTGCACCTGCGCCGCTCCCGAGGCGAACCAGCAACCGCGACGTCCGGCCAGCGCTTGCGGTTTTGTCGTCTCTTTCATGCCGAGCACTTTGCTATAGAAACCGCGTACGCGGTCTTCACTTCCTTTTGACATGGCCAGCTGTACGTGATCCGTGCCTGGAACTTTCATCAGATGTTCCAAGCTAAGGCAGATATGGCATGGGGCCAGAGTCTTCGACGAATTTCTTGAGGGCAGCCATGACTTCGGGCCGGGTGAAAAGTTCGCAGAAAATGTCAATTTCCTCCCGCAACTCCTCGTGCGGAACTGGTTTCATGAACTCCTTGGCGGCCGCGCGCGCCACCGGATCATATTTTGACACCTGGGTGGCCGTGGACCGGGCGACGCGAAGAGCTTCTCCTTCACCGGCAAGCTGTGCCACGAGCCCCAAGGCATGTGCGCGACTGGCATTAAGGGTGCGGCCCGTAAACAGCAGATCCCGCACGACTGCGTTGCCCAGGTCGCGTTTCAGACGCGGGACGCCTCCAAATCCGGGAATAAACCCCAGGCGCAGCTCCGGAAAAGCAAAGCGCGCCATTTTGTCGGCGACGATGATGTCGCAAGCGAGGGCGAGCTCAAGTCCCCCGCCAAAGCAAGCTCCGTGAACCGCCGCAATGGTGACAAATGGGGTCGCGTCGATTGCGTTCATAACCGCGTGAATGCGCTCCAGAAAGCGGCGAATTCCTTTTAGGCGTTCTCCCTCAGGAATCGACATTGCATGATGATAGAGTTCGCGCAGGTCTCCGCCTGCAGAAAAAACAGATTTTCTGGCGCTCGAGATAATGCAGGCGGAAGTCTCGGGGGCGAGCGTGCCAAAGCCGCCAGCGAATATTTCCAGCTCCTCGAGCATGGCCGTGCCAATTTCATTGGCAGGTTCATGGTCGAGTGTCAGTTCGATGCACCCTTCGCGCCATTCCCAGCGCAGCGTCTTGCCCTTGAAGCTCTTCATGCGTGCTGCCTGCTGACCGCCTCGCGTTCTTTTTTCTCTTCGTACATGGCGTAGATTTCGGAGGCGAAGCGCGCGCTGACGGCGTCGCGGCGAAGCTTGCCATTTAAAGTCAGCAGCCCGCTCTCCGGCGTGAACGCATTGCCGATTAGCTTAAAATTTCTGATCTGGCGGTAATGCGGAAGTTCGCGATTCACCTCGTCGATCGCTGCCTGAACCTCAACAGGCTCGACTCCTCCCGCAATGAGCGCGCAAAGGCAGCTGCGCCCGTTCCCGACAATCACCACTTGCTGGGCCGCGGGAAGGAGCCCGGCAATTTTCTCTTCCATCGGCTCCGGCGCAACCTTATGTCCCGAGTTCAGAACAATCAGGTTTTTAATCCGCCCGCTGATGCGCCATTTCCCGCGAGCGTTCCTCTCGCCCTGATCGCCGGTGTGGAACCAACCATCCTGAAGCACCCGCGCCGTTTCTTCGGGACGGTTCCAGTAGCCAGGGAAAATATGCGGCCCGCGGGTGACGATTTCTTCGTTTTCGCCGACGTTCATCTCCATTCCAGGAATTGCGGAGCCAACATAACCTGGTTCCGCGGGTTCCCGCGGATCATCCATCGTGCAGATGCCTGTGGTCTCCGTGAGTCCGTACGCCTGTAAGACGGGAATGCCCAGCATCTGGAAAAATTGTTGCGTCTCGGGAGCAAGCGGCGCTGAACCGCAAATCAGAGCGCGCAGGTCGTGGCCAAAACGCGCCTTGATTTTGCTGAAGATGAGTTTCTTCGCAAGCCAGAGCCAAAGTCTGTCCGTGGCGCTAGCGCTGGCGGCTTTTTGGCGCTGCCACGCCGCGCGTGATTTCCCATCGAGCAACTGAATCGGCGCAGCGCGCTTGGAAAGCGCTTCTTCCACGCCGCGACGCACGCGTTCCAGCAGTGTGGGTACGTTCAGGAAGTAGTTCGGCGACGATAGACGGATTTCATCCGCGAGCCGGTTCAGGTCGGTTGAAAGCGTAAGTGTCGTCTCGCGCGTCAGGCAGGAAAGCAGAAGCAGCCACGACGCCGCAAAATTAAAGGGCAGGTAGTGAAAAACGCGGTCCGGTCCTCCTCCGCCCGTGGCAGTCATCAGTTGTCCGAGGCGTTCGGTGGTTCGCCCGAGCATATAGTTCAGGTTTCCCACATTGAGGCACACGCCTTTCGGCTCCCCGGAAGTGCCGGACGTGTAAATGATCGTGACGATTTCGGAGTCCGCGCGCGCAACAGCCCCGCCGGGACCGGCGGCTTTGGACACATTTTCGTTCAGTGCTTGGTCGAGCGTGACTCGCGGTGGCGCGTCGTGCCACGCCTGCGCGAGCGCTTCTCCGGGTGCAGCATCGCCCACAAAAAGCAGTCGCGGCCGGCAATCTTTCATCATGCCCGCGAGTTCGTCCGCCGCCTGGCGGGCATAAAGGGGCACCACGATTACGCCCTCGGCCATCATTGCCAGATCGATCGCAACCCAGGCGATGGAATTGGGCGCCAGCAAAGCGCAGCGGTCTCCGGGCTGGATGCCGGAATGGCGCAGGAACGCCCGCACTTTTCCTACTTGCTCAAGCAATTCGCTTCCGGCTACACTCAAAAATTGCTCGCCGCGAATCTCCCGCAGCACGACGCGGTCATCTGCCCTGTTCAACTGCGCGAAAAGACTTTCAAGAAAATTTGCCATGAACGATCAGTGAGCCGCGGCCAGCGTGCCCGCAGACGCGTCATAACGTTCCAGGAGGTGAAGAAGGTTCTCGCCGAGCGGCGGCAGGTAGTCTTCCCAGGAAAGGACCCCGCTGCGGATGGGGAAGCCCGGATACTGGCGATGCACGGCGTTTTCGAGAAACGTGCCCATGCGCGCCATCACTTTGAGATTGCGCACCACCGTCCGCCCGATGCCTTCGCGAACGCCCTCCGCTTCCTTCACCAGCGCTTCCATCACCTCGAGCAGCTTCGATTCGAGTTCAGGATCATCCACGGTCAGCAATAGACTTTGATGGCCGCGTTCGCGCATTAGGTTCTGGATGCGCTCGTCCATGGTCACCCCCGCCGAGGCTACCAGGCTCGGCATGGAGGTCACGATGCCGTGGTAGCGCGAGGATACCATGTAGGAACACGCTCGCAAGATGGAAACCAGCTGGAACATGTCATAGTCGTCGGGGTCAAATACCGGAGTGCCAGGGAGCTGCTCGGCGATCTTGCGGCAGGCATCGGCGTCGAGCCGCTCCATGGCCACGAGGATCGGAAATACCCGGTGCCGTTGCAAGAAAGCTTGTGTCGCTTTGCTGAAGCCGTTGATGTATTGCCCGTATTTCCTTTGCACCTCCGCTCCGGACTGGAAAAAGTAGACGGTGCGATACTGACTATCCTTGAAGGCGCCGGTCGTCCGGCGTGCAAGGTATTTAGCGATCGAAGCTTTCACCGGCCAAACATAGGGGTGGATAGGACATAAAACGAGAATCGGCGTCTTTTCATCCCAGCCCGCCTGGCGCAGCGTCTTTCGCGCGTATTCTGCCGGGTGCGGCTCAAAGGTCCACGCGGTGTCGGTGCCGAGCTCGGTGGGGATCCCGAGCGAACTCAACAGTTGCTGGGATTCCAAGTTGCGTGTGATGACCAGCGAGTCCTTGACGTACCGCCGGCACATGGATTCGACCAAGCCGTCCATCTGCCCCGCCTCGCCGCCGTAGCCAATCGAAAGTTTGTTTTCGGCGGAGGCCAGCCCCAGCGAACCGATCATCATCGTTGTCAACGCGTTGGCGAACTTGCTTTTGAACATCGAGCCTTCGCACGCGATGACGCCGTGGTTCGGCCGCACCTCGTGAAACAAGAACGGCGGAAAAACGTCGGGCAGATAGACCTGCCGCGTGCCTTCAAAGTAGCCTTTGGTTCGCCCAAAATCCTGCGTCATCACGCTGAAGTCGACGTTGTCCGCTCCGAGCACGTGCCGCAGCTGCCGCAACATTTCCTGAACGCGCACGTCGCTGCCGGTGTTCCGCGTGCCGTTGTAGCCCGCGAAGAGCAGCTTCAGTTTTTCGCCGGCGCTCCAGGGCTTGCCGAGACCGAGCATCCAGCCAAAGCGCCGCAGCTCGACGAGCGCGCTCAGCCATGCGACGAGAAGAAAATCGGTCATGCGCTTGCTCTCCCCACCGCGGTCCTCTGCACGCTCGAATTGCCTGGCCAGGGCTTTGCCGGATAACGAAAATGATTTTCCCGGCTGAATTTTAGGAGCCCTGCGGCATACGTTGAAAACTTTGCGGGCGCCTCGCCCAGTTCCGCGACCACGCGCGAATTGTCGAACACCGTATTCCAATCCAAATACGGCCAAAATACTTTCAGCCGGGAAGCCGCGTGCCCGACCGCCCCGCGGCGATTTGCCGTCCAATTCACCGCTCGAGAAAACGGTCCGCCGAGCCACGGCCAGAACAAAGGCCTGCGCATTCCGCCCGCCTTGGCGATCGCATCGGTTATTTCCAGGTACGTCTCGGATCCCCTTCCAGACGACAGGTGATAGATGCCATGCACGGGCGCATCTTTTTGATGAATGGTTACCACCGCTTTACCTACGTAGTTCGCCGGCACGATGTCGATTCGATCGTGAGGCCGCAGGGGAAGCACTGGCAACCTCGCGAGCAAGTGCACCGCTTGCACCATATCGAATTGTGACGTCTCGGGCCGCCTGCTGTCTCCCAGCACAATGGCGGGGCGGAAGATCGTCTTCGGCACTTCGGGTAGCCAGCGGTTCGCCATGTGCTCGCAAAACTTTTTTGTGCGCGCGTAAGGATCGTAGTCGGAACGTTCCCAGTCGATCGCATGTTCCTCCGTCACCAAAGCATCTTTCCTTTTTCCCGCGACTGCCACCGTAGAAACGTGTGAATACCTGCGCAAACCGTGGCGGTCATGGGCCCGACGCGCAAGTTGAATCACTTCGAGGGTGCCGCGCAGGTTCACATTCAGGCACTGCTTCTCCGATTTGCGGTTCAACGAAGCCGCGCAATGAATCAGCGAATCGGTCGTATCCACCAGCGCGCGATATTCCTCACCGGGCAAGCCGAATTCTTCCGCGGTCAAATCCCCGCGGAAAATGCGCACGCGCGCGTCGAGGTATTCGAGGAATTCCGGAAAATTAAAGTGCAGTTGCAGGGAGGTCCACAACCGCTCGCGCGCTTCTTGTTCCGTTTTCGCGCGAACCAGCAAATTCAGCTGGTCGCGATGCCCGGTGAGGAGCCCCGCCGCCACGTAGCTGCCCAAATAGCCGGTCGCGCCGGTTACGAAGGTCGCCATGGTCAATCGGACGACGGCGCCGCTTTGGAAAGAGCCGCATGCTCTGCAGGCTGGCCGTTGCCGTTCCACTCGAGGGCGCGCGGCTCGCGCGCTTCTAGCGGCCGCCCTTCCATCAGCGGGTAGCACCAACGCCGCAAGGCGGGGATGTGCACGTTAATCCAGTAATCCCACCAGTCCACGGCTTCCGGCGTGAAATCGAAAAGCTCCCGCTCCCCCGGCGGCAGCGCGGCGGAAAGCAGCCGCGCGTTTTCGCATTCGAAAACGTGCTCGTTGTGCAGAATGAAGGGCTCATAAAGCTCGATGAGTTTTTGCGCTCGAATCAGATCCCGCTCAGCCTTGGCAAACGGCGCTTTCTTCAGGCGCAGGGTTGCGGCCACGCGATTGATACCAGAGACCACGGCTTTCTGCATGGGAATCGACAGCCGCTCGTAGCGTTGCTTCGATACGGGAATGGTCTCGAACTTCACCTTTAACCAGTTTTCAATCGTCTGCGAGCTGCGGTAATGCTTGCGGTGCGCCAGTCCCGTCAGCTCAATACTGCGTCCCATGTTGACCGGATTGATGGCCGAAGTTGCCAACTGGTATAGCCGCGCGTGCCGCCGCGTCACGAGCGCGCCGGCAATCAGGGTCATCCCGCGGCTCACCATGTCCACGGGAATCACATCCAGGCATTTCCGCTCATTCGAGGGAAGCTGGCGGAAGTTTGTGCCGAGTAGGTACGACAGCGGCCCCGACGTGTTGATGCCCTCGTTCCACCCGGTAAACGGCGAGCGCTCCGAGCTCTCCACGATCGATGGGCGCACAATGGCAATCGGAAGGTCCTTGCCCTGCCGCGCCAGAATCGATTCGCCCAGGCTCTTCGTGAACGTATAAGTGTTGGGCCAACCCAAGTGTTGCGCGCGGCGCAGGCCTACGTGGGTCAGACGGTTGCGCACCCAGCGCGCGCGGTTGCGGCGGAGAACGCCCTCGAGTTCCGCCGCAGGCGCCGCAGTTTCGTCCCCGCCTCGCCCCAGAACGTGCCGGCGAAGCGCTTTGCTCAATTCGGGACTCTCCGCGCGCGCTTCGATACGCCGGATCCGCTCGCGCAGCGAGGCAATCTCATTTTCCGCATCGAAATGTGAGTCTTTCGCCAGATTGTAATTGTCTTGCAACTGTTCCTCGACGCGCCCGTCGCGCATGCCCGCCGCGTAACAGGTCGAAAGGTGCATCAGCCCGGAATGCTTGCATTTCCGCAGAAATCCGAGCAAATGAAGCGTTGAATCCACATTTGAGGAGAGAGCATCGCGCAAATCCGGGTTGAAATCCGTCAGGCCGGCGCTGTTTACGATCAGGTCGAGCGATCTTTCCAGTCGCGCTTGCGTAGCCTCATCTAGGCCCAGACCGGGCAGGCTCACGTCTCCTTCGGCTACCTCCACCTTTTCGCTCAGGAAGGCGCCAAGCTTTCGGCCGTGTTGTTTGTCGAGCGTATCAAACGCCGGGGACTCCTCGACGATTTTCTCGAATCGCCGTTGCGCCGAAGTAGTGCGGTTGCGCCGAATGAGCAGCGTGATTTTGCCGATGTTCGGAATCTTTTCGAGTAAATCCACGAGCCAGACTTTGCCAATGAAACCGGTGACCCCGACAAGCAGAATGTGCCGGTTCGCCAAGGCTTCGCGCACGGAGAAGCCCTCAACACGCGGCGCCGCCCCAAAAACCGCCACCGGCTTCTTAATCGAAGACTTCGGCCGGGCCGTCGGCTGGATGCCTTCTTCCAGAAGTTCCGGCTTCTCGGTCCAACCAAGCTGGCTCAACAGCCTTTCTCGAGGAATTCGTCCATCCACCGGACTGCTCGCCAGCCGCGCCAGAGGTCCCCGCGGGCGCACCACGGGATCGAGCAACCGACCCGTTGCCTGGCCATTGCGGTACTCCAGCCTGTTTGCGATAAACGCTTCCGCTCCGAGATGATGTGCCAGCGGGCGAAGAATGTTTTCGAGCAGTTGCCCGACCAGTACGACATGTCCTCCCTCGCGCGCCGCAGCGACGATCTTTTCCACGGCCCCTTGCCGCAGTTGCGGCTTCAGCACGTAGTGGAAATACTCTTCGCCGAGCAGGTCCAAGCGGTCGCGGCTCACGCCTCGGAGTAACAAGTGCAAAAACCGCGTGGCGAAAGTGCGGCTTGCCGCATAGGCAAACGGCCGGGCCAGGGCCATCCCCGCCATCCCGGCGCGTCGCGCCCAGCGCTCGGAGAAGCTTCGCGCATTCCAGGTGAAGAAGCCTACCGGCCGCAGGGCACCCAGCTCCATCAGGGATCCTTCCACTCGCCAAAAACTGGTCTTTCCGCCGGTCGCCGAGAGGAGGGTTTGATCCGACTTGGAAACACCGCTGGTCATCGCTTGTTCGCGGCTAGCGCGCACCGGTCCGTTCCTCACAAGGTTCTTTGAAAAACGTGATCCTTTGAGACGTTCTCATTTTGCAATCAAACGGTTCTTGGACGGAATCGCAGCCTGCTGTTTTTCACACGACCAGATTGCCCGGCTCTCTAACCAGGCTGCTTAAGAAAGGTAAAGGTAGCATTCTCAAGGCCTTCCCGCAAGGCAAGGTGAAGATTGGTAAGATTCGTGGCTTGCTGCGGCTCTATCGGCGGAAAGTTTCATCCTCGAAAAGTAGGCTCACTTCCTTTCATTGCGCAAAAGCTCGGCGGCGGGGAGGGATGGCTAAACGCCCCAGCCATACCGTTCGGCGTGTTCAAACGTCCGCTGCATCTCTTCTCTCAAAATTTCCGTGAAGACCGACCCGCCCACCACGCGCGCTTTGGGTTCAGCGATGTCTGGGGTGCGATAGCCTGCGGAGAGAACGCGCGTCAGCGATTGTTCCACCCAATCCGCTTCGAGCGACAGTCCGAAGGCGTCCCGCAGCATCATCGTGGCGCTGAGAATCGAACCGATAGGATTCGCGCTGTCCGTCCCCACCAGGGAAGGCGCGGAACCATGAATCGGTTCAAACAGCGGCGCCCTATCCCCAAAACTCGCCGAGGGAATGAGCCCGATCGAGCCGACCAGGGCCGCCGCCGCGTCGCTCAAAATGTCCCCGAACATGTTGCTGCACAGCATCACGTCAAATTGCGACGGCTTCAGCGTTAATTGCATCGCCGCATTGTCCACGTACATATGTTCAAGCTTCACGGAAGGGTACACCGCGTTCATGGCCGTCACCGTTCGCCGCCAGAGCTGCGAACTGGTTAGAACATTGGCCTTGTCCACGGAGCACAGTCGCCGCGTGCGGCTTTCCGCTCGCCTGTAGGCAAACGCGGCAATCCGCTCGATCTCCGGGGTCGAATAGGACTCTGTGTCCCATGCCCGCTCCACGCCGTTTTCCGCCACGTTGCCGCGCTCTCCAAAGTACATTCCTCCGGAAAGCTCGCGAACGATTTCCAGGTCCAAGTCGCCCAGCCTTTCCTGCTTCAGCGGCGACAGCCCGCGCAGCGGCTCAATGAGTTTCACCGGGCGCACGTTGACGAAGAGCTCCATGCCCTTGCGCAGGCCAA
This sequence comes from Acidobacteriota bacterium, assembly GCA_003223215.1. GTDB lineage: Bacteria > Acidobacteriota > Terriglobia > Acidiferrales > UBA7541 > Acidiferrum. The sequence goes on along the minus strand of QHYH01000094.1, from coordinate 71,425 downwards.
GCAGTCCGCTCTCTGGCCGCTTCCCGACCGGCAGGGCATCCCATTTGGGCCCGCCAACCGCGCCCAAAAAGACAGCGTCGACTTTCCGGCAAACCTCCAGCGTCTCAGGGGGCAGAGGCGTTCCCGCGGCGTCAATGGCTGCGCCGCCCAGCGGAAGTTCGACAAATTCAAATTCGTGATTGAACTCGTGAGCCGTTTCCCGCAAAACGGTTGCCGCAGCCCGCGTGACTTCAGGCCCGATGCCGTCTCCCGGGAGCAAAACGATCTTCTTCTTCATGGTCATCCCCGAGCTCATACCATCCTCCGCTGCGAGAGGACCTGTGGAAAACTCCGCTGAAAGCTGGGCCTGCCGCTTCGCGATCTCGGTTGCAGCGAGTGAATCAGGCATCAATGGAGGACGATTCCGTTGCCACCGCCGCGGGACGTCGACGGATCACCTCGTGCGCGATGCCCACGATGTCGCGGGCTCGTACTTGCTTCGCCTGGTCGGCTAGTGTAGTCACCCTTCTGTAAATCTCCGCGAGTTCCGTGTCACTCGCCTCATAACCCAAGTCTTTCAGCGTCATGCGCAAGGCATGGCGGCCCGAATGCTTGCCCACCACCAGGGAGCGATTGGGTACGCCAACCGTCTGCGGCGAAATGATTTCGTAGGTCAGCGGGTTCTTGATGATCCCATCCTGGTGGATGCCTGCTTCATGTGCAAACGCGTTCGCGCCCACCACCGCCTTGTTCGGCGCCACCTGCGCTCCCGTAATTTCGGTAAGGAGACGGCTAGCAGGGAAGAGCTGATCCAGCCGAATGCCTGTCGTTACGCCGAAGTTCTCTTTGCGTACCGCCAGCGCCACGACGACTTCTTCCAGCGAGGCGTTTCCTGCTCTCTCGCCGATGCCGTTGATCGTGCACTCAATTTGCCGTACGCCGGCGCGGACCGCCGCCAGCGAGTTCGCCACCGCCAGGCCCAGGTCATCGTGGCAGTGCGCGCTCAGCGTGATGCCGTCCGGATCGCCCAGAGATTCGCGCACCTTGCTGAACATCGCACCGTATTCTTCCGGCACCGCGTACCCCACGGTGTCCGGCAGGTTCAACACCGTCGCGCCGGCATCCACCGCCACGCGGCAAACCTGACACAAGAAATCAATATCCGTCCGCCCCGCGTCTTCCGCCGAGAATTCCACGACATCTACATGCTGGCGCCCGTAGCGGATCATCGCCGCGATGGCTTCCAGAGCCTGTTCGCGCGTCATGTTCAACTTCACGCGCAGGTGCAAATCAGAAGTGGCCAGAAAGACGTGCAATCTTGGCGCTGCCGCCGGCTCGAGTGCTTCGAGCGCCGCGCTCACGTCGTCTTTCTTGGCGCGGGCCAGGGCCGCAATCGGCACGTCGCGGATTTCTTTCGCCACCGTCTGCACGGCTTCCAGATCGCCTCGCGAGGCGATGGGAAAACCGGCTTCGATCACGTCCACGTTCAGCGCGGCAAGCTGCCGGGCCATCCTCAGCTTTTCGCCGGTATTCATCGAAAAACCCGGCGATTGCTCGCCGTCACGGAGCGTCGTGTCAAAGATCCGTACCGTGTCCATAAAGTCCCCCAGCCTCTAGTAACGCACGCCCGGCGTGGTGCGGTCCAATTTATCTTTATTCTGCTTTTGATAATTTCGTTTTATACTAGGCCGCCGCTGTCGCGCCGACCGAATCGCTTGTCAGTCTTTGCCGCCGCGGGTCCTTGGCCGGGCGCGCCTTGGTGCGTCGCTGCTTGCCTCAGCAGAAACGCGAAGCCGGGAGGACGTGTGGATCTCGCGGAGCTCCAGGTGTTTCTGACCGTCGCAAAGGAAGGCAGCTTCTCTCGCGCTGCCGAGCGTCTTTACCGCACGCAGCCGGCCATCAGTCTGGCTATCCGCAAGCTCGAGGACTCCCTCGGCCAGCCGCTCTTCATTCGTGGCGCTCGCCCTGTGCGCCTGACCGATGCCGGCACACTTCTCCGAGATTACGCCGAGCGTCTCATCAACCTCCGCGACGAAGTCAAAAAGGGACTCAACGAACTCGAGGGCCTCAACCGCGGTGAACTTTCGCTCGGTGTCAACGAAAGCTCCATTCACGCCCTTCTTCCCGCCCTTGCCAAATTTCGCGAATTGCATCCCGGGGTCCACGTGCGCGTTCACCGCATGTTTTCCCGCGATATTCCCCACGAGGTCCTGAACTACCGCCTCGATCTCGGCGCCATTTCCTTTGTGCCGCGCGATCCCCACCTCCAGGCCACCGAGATCTTGAAGGACGAGTTGACGCTAGTGGTGCCGCCAAAGCATGCGCTTGCAAAGAAACACGAAGTCGACGTCTCCGACCTTGCCAGCGAAACCTTCATCGCCCATATTGTCGAATCGCCTTTTCGCCGGCGCGTCATCGAATTGTTCGCGCGTCATCGCGCCGCGCTCAACATGCCCATCGAAATGCCCACCATCGAAAGCATCAAGCGCTTCGTGCAAATGGGCATGGGCGTGGCCATCGTCCCGCGCATGTGCGTGCAGTGGGAAATCGAGCGCGGCTGGATGAAAGAAGTAAAGATTCGCCAGCTCAATATCCCTCGCCACGTTTACCTCATTTCACGCCGTGGCGCGCGCCTTCCATTCGCCTCCGCCGAACTCATGCGCATCCTCCGCGGAGAGCGAGTGAGCCCTGTCTGACTCTGTCCGTCCGCAGTTTTTCAAGAGCGATTTTCTCAGGTATGCTGCTGATTTGAATTTGTCACGTTCGAATCGGCAGGTGTGCGCAAGTGACTAGCGGACTCGCCATTCTTTTGATTGGTTTTCTTCTCGGGATGCGCCACGCCACCGATCCTGATCACGTCATTGCCGTTTCCACCATCGTCAGCCGGGAGCGTTCCGTCCTGAAAGCCGGTTTGATTGGCATCTTCTGGGGCTGTGGTCATACGCTGACGATTGCCATTGTCGGCAGCGCCATCGTTCTCTTCGGTGTCGTCATCCCCCCCCGCGCAGGCTTAACCATGGAATTCTCCGTGGGCCTGATGCTGATCTTGCTCGGCGTTCTCAATCTCACCGGATCCATGAAATGGCTCAGCGAAAAATTCTCCCCTACTCACCCGCGCGTCACCGGAACGCATGCGCACATCCATGAGCATAACCACCACTTGCATTTTCACTGGCACTCTCACCCGGCCGTCCAGGAGCATCACGGCGATAGCCTCGCCACCCCGGCCTGGCTGCCGAAACCCTGGGCGCGCCTCGGCCTCTTTCACGCCCTTCGTCCTGTTCTGGTCGGCATCGTGCACGGCCTTGCCGGATCCGCTGCTATTGCCCTGCTCGTTTTAAGCACCATTCGCGAGCCGAAGTGGGCGCTGCTCTATCTGCTGATTTTCGGGTTGGGCACGATTGCCGGCATGATGCTGATTACCGCCGCCCTGGCCCTGCCTTTCTCTTTTGCCGGCCACCGCTTCGCTTGGCTTGATCGCAGCCTTGTCCTTGGCTCGGGCCTGGTCAGCCTGTGTTTTGGGATTTTTATCTGTTACCACGTCGGCTTCCTGAACGGCCTCTTTAGCCGTCATCCTCACTGGACTCCCAGCTAGGATCGAAGACGGTCTGGAACTCCGTGGAGGCTGGACCCGTGGCCCGCATCCCGTGCCCCGCCTCCTGTCGTCCTGACCCTCAGGCCGCGGTCTTCTACCAGCCTGAGGCGCGGGTTCTGCGCTCTGTGCACGTCGCCGGAGCGGGAGTATTTTCCGTATGGCGAATCTCGGTCCTGCCACTTCCCCCGTTGGCCCTGACCCGCTAAGATGCTCTCCATGACACACCACCTGGATCGCCGCACTTTTCTTATCGCTGGGGGACTGACCGCTCTTGCCTCGACCCGAGTTCTCGGCGCCAATGACACGCTCCGCGTCGGCGTCATCGGCACCGGCGGCCGCATGAATGACCTCCTCAACGCCGCCGACAGAGTCGGCAATTATCAGGTGGTCGCCGCTTGCGATGTCTATGCCCCGCGCCGCGACACCATCAAAGAACGCTCCAAAGGCACCGCCACCACGCACACCGATTATCGCGAACTGCTCGAGCAGAAACTCGATGCAGTGATCATCGCCTCCCCCGACCACTGGCATGTGCGCATGGCCGTCGACGCCATCGCCGCCGGTAAAGACGTCTATCTGGAAAAGCCGGTTACCCACACCATCGAAGAAGGCGCGACGCTCGCCCGCGCGGTCCGCTCCAGCAAACAAATCCTGCAATGCGGCATGCAGCAGCGCAGTTGGAGCCATTTCCGCGATGCCGTGGATCTGATTCAGGGCGGCAGCCTCGGCCGCGTTCCCCAGGTCCGCACCTATTGGTGGCAGAACTATCTGGCGTGGCGCGAACACAACGCCATCGAAGTCCAGGCGCTCGATTGGAAGCAGTGGCTCGGCAACGCTCCCGACCAGCCCTTTAGCGAAGAAAAGTTCTACCGCTGGCGCTGGTTTTGGAACTTTGGCGGCGGCGCCATGACCGATCTCTTTACCCATTGGATCGATGTCGCCCATTGGGCCATGAAATCCGATCAGCCCACCAACGCGCAGATGCTTGCTGATAAGTCCATCTTCCCGCAGTGGGATTGCCCGGACACCGTGCAAGCGGCATTCCGCTACCCCGGATTCGATGTCGTGTACGAGGGGATGATGGCCTCCTCGATCGACGACGGCGGCCTCGAGTTCCGCGGCACGGAGGCAACCTTAAAGATCAACCGCAGCGGCTTCGGCGTTTATCACGAAAGCGTGTCAGGAAGAGAGAATCCCGTGGTGAAGGCCGACAGCTTTCGCGACGGCACCATCGACCACATGCAAAACTTTTTTGATTGTGTCCGGTCCCGCAAAGAGCCAAATGCGCCGGTTGAAACCGGCGTTGCTGCCGCGCGCGCCGGCCAAATTGCCAACCTCGCCTACCACCGCGGCGGCTCCGTCGCCTGGCCAGCGAAATCATCTGTTTGAGCGTCCGGACGTTATGACCAACCGCCCCCGCGCGTATTCGCGTTAGACCCTCAGCCGGGGTAAGCCAGCGTGACCAGCCAGGAACGGGGCGGTAAATCAGTGCAGCAAGCCCACAGGACGGCTGGGCCGCTCACTTTGTGGCGGCGGCATCGAGAGCCGCAGCAAAGGCTGGATCTCAGCCTTCGGCACAAAACCAATCCCCGGTCTTGACCACCGCACTAACTCAAGAAGCTTCCATAGCCAGCACGAGCCTCCCGCCTTAACGAGCCAGTCTTTCTGAATATCGGGCGCAAAAGGAGCAGCACAAGAAGCCCCCAAGCGAGCCCGTAGCCAAAGCATTTTCCATCACTTAGCCACCGACACCCGATACACCACGTCCGCGCCATCATCCGACACCAGCAGCGCGCCGTCCGGCGCAACCGCCACTCCGACCGGCCGCCCGTACACATCCGACCCGCTGGGATCTGGCACCAAGCCTGTCAGGAACGGCACAGGATCTGCTGACGGCTTGCCGTCTTGGAACGCCACAAACGCCACTTGGTATCCCGAGCGCGCCGCGCGATTCCACGAGCCGTGCTCGGCGATGAACGCTCCGCCCCAGTAGCTCTCCGGAAACTGCTTCCCGCTGTAAAACGCGAATTCGAGCGGCGCCACATGCGCTCCCAGCAGCACGTCGGGAATAATCGCGCGCTTCACCAACTCCGGATGCTCCTGTTTGACACGCGAATCGACGTTGTCGCCGATGTAGCTGTACGGCCATCCATAGAATCCGCCGTCTTTGAGGGAGGTGAAATAGTCCGGAGGCAAGTCGTCGCCGAGTTCGTCTCTCTCGTTGACGCTAGTCCAAAGTTCTCCCGTCGCCGGATTAAAAGCCAGCCCCACCGGATTCCGCAGCCCTGTTGCATACTGCCGCGCATTCTTCCCACCCGGATCACAAATCGTTACCGCGGCACGAACGGCGGGCTCGCCGGTGTTGATATTCGAAGCCGAACCCACCGCGATAAACAGATGCTTGCCATCCGGCGAAAAGGCCAGCGTGCGCGTATCGTGTCCGCCCGCCGGGAGGCTCATCAGATGCTCTTTCTCTCCCAGCCTTTTTGAAGTTTTGGGATCGTACTTGAAACGAACCAATTCGTTCATGTTGCCTACATACACGTAGTCGTCATGGAAAACGATCCCAAACGGCCGGTTCATCCCGTCGACAAATACTTCGCGCTCCTGCGCGCCGCCGGTGTCCTTCGGGTCGCGAAGCACGATGATTTGGCCGGACCCTGTAGTGTCGGCAAGGAAAATGTCTTGGTTCGGCGCCACCTTCAGAAAGCGCGGCCTCTTAAATCCGGTAGCAAACACATTCACGCGAAATCCTGCCGGCACGGTAGGCAGAAATCCATCCGGCGGTTTGACGCGGTCCGGTCCATTGCCCGCCGACCTCGTCGCAAACGGCGCAGGCAGTTTGGCCCTTTGCCCGTGCGTCACCTGCGCCGGCAAACAGGCCGCCATCGCTAAGCCAGCGGCTAAACAAAAAGGAGTCTTCAAACGCATTCGCCAACCTCTCTGGAATTGAAGTTAAGGTTGCTCTTGTAGGATGCCCTATTCTCGCTGTTGGGTTCAACGACGCCCTTCCTGTAAGCTGCCAACTTCTATTGCCCGCCGGAAGCGACCCGAAAGCCTCCCTCGCGCATCCAATCTGTCTGTTCGAGCGCAAGCTAGCAAGAGCCTGGTCAGGCAGTTTGCGGGAGGGCCACATGAAAAGCTCCTTCGTCGGACGCGGTCTTGCCTATGCCGTGATCCTCGCGGTCATCGCTTGGACGGCCGTCCGCGCGTTGGGCGCGCGCCCGCCGGAAACTCCCAAATTTCCAATCCCGGCGCCCGCCGTCGATGCGCCATTGGCTTCCGCCAAGTCCCATGACACCGCCGTCCTCGCGGGCGGCTGTTTCTGGGGAGTGCAGGCCGTCTTCGAACGTTTGAAGGGCGTCAAATCTGTCACCTCCGGCTACTCCGGCGGTTTCATCAAGTCGCCCTCCTATGAAACCGTCAGTATGGGCGTCACCGGCCACGCCGAATCCGTTAGCATCACTTTCGATCCATCGAAAATCACCTACGGCCGGCTCTTGATGGTTTTCTTTTCTGTCGCGCACGATCCGACGCAGTGGAATCGCCAGGGCCCGGATACCGGTTCGCAATACCGCTCGGTAATTTTCTACACGGGCGATGAACAAAAGCGGATCGCCGAGGCTTACATCGCCCAACTTGACGCTGCCAAGGTTTATTCCCGATCCATCGTCACCAAAGTCGAAGCTTTTAAGGCCTTTTATCCTGCCGAGGAGTATCACCAGGATTTTCTGGTGCGCAATCCCACAAATCCGTACATCGTCTACAACGACCTGCCCAAGCTCGAAAACCTGAAAAAAGACTTCCCCGATCTTTACAAACGATAAAAGTCCGCCGTTCGAAACACGCGCCCGAGGTCCGGCAAGGCCAAACTTCCCTCACTCCCATTGGCGAAACGGCTAACGCATCCGCTCCGCGAGGAGTCTTTGCTTCTACGCAAAACTTGTGACTTAAAGCTTTCCATCCGGCCGCTCGGTTACCGGTTTTCCTGCGGCGCCGGGAAGCTTCCTTTTCGCGCCGCCTGCCGATTCGCCCGCGAGCAAAGCCGCCACGCTATCGTAGGCATAGATCGTTGGCGCTTGATTTTGCATTAGCCCGCCGGTGTCCGCGGTCGGGCCGTAATTGCTGTGCAAATCCCGTCCCAGCATCCGCAGCATGGCCATCTGCTGGCCGCGGTGATGCGCGGTGTGCGCGATTCTTCTCACCATCACCCACGCCCGTGACCGCGGCACGTCAAAGAATCTCGTCTTTCCTTCCCACCAGGGCTCCTCCTTCGCCTTGAGGGCCTCGAGCCGCTTCCAGCTGTCCTCCGCATATTTCTGGATGAATTCCAGGCGCAACTCCTTTGCCGGCAGAGGTGACGCGCCCACGTCGATTCCCAGCATGTTCAGGAACCACAGATTCTCGCTGACGCACTGATGAACCATCTGCTCGCGCACGCTGCGACCTCGCGGATCCTTGGCGTTCGGCCGCTCCGGCAAATCTTCGTCGCGAAACTCGCTCCACACGCTCAGTACCTTTATGCGCTCGGTCTCGTACGTTTCCACCATGAAGTCGTATTGCATGCGCGCCTCCTCGCTCGTCCGCTGCTTCGCCGCGCATTCTCTCTCCCGCTCATCCACGCGTCAATCAGGCCCTACGGTAGCGGTGCGTCCTGGAACGCGGTGTGCGAGGCCTCTACCAAGAGGCCTCGCGTGAAATCCTGCCAAAGCTGATATGCTCTTCGTTCCATCGGGAAAGCCTTCTCGCGGAGACAGCATGCCTTCCAATCGTCGCGAATTTCTGACCCGCGCTGCTCGAGCACTCGGTTCGGGTGCCCTTTGCACGTCGACTGCCGCGCCCAAGGACCTCCTAGCGACCGTCGCTTGGCCCGAGGAACTATTCGGCAAAGCGCTTTTCGCCAAGATGAAATGGTTCAACGAGCCGGCATCCGCCACGCAATCCGGCGATCAACTTGTGGTCAGGACGAAACCCAAGACCGATTACTGGCGCAAGACTTTCTATGATTACGTCACCGACAACGGCCATTTTTTCTTCTTGCCCGTCATCGGCGATTTCGCGCTAGAAAGCTGTGTCGCCGGAAAATACGGCGCGCTTTACGATCAGGCAGGGCTGATGGTGCGGATCGACAGCAGCAACTGGCTGAAGTGCGGCCTCGAACTCGTCGATCATATCGGTCACGCCAGCGTCGTCCTTACACGCGAGTTCTCCGATTGGTCCACCATTCGCGGCATCACCACGAGAGAACCGCTGTGGTGGCGCATCGTTCGAAAAGACTCTTCCCTCGAAGTTTTTGCTCTTTCGACGGCAAAGACTTCATCTCCACGCGCCTCGGCTATCTTCCTATGCCAGCTTCCGTCGATGCCGGCATCATGTGCTGTTCGCCCGAAGGAGCTGGCTGCGAATCGACTTTCGACCAAATCCGTTTGACGCATTGACTTGCCACCGGACCAGCGGAAAGGAGCATGGCCGTGTCCACATTCCTTGGGCAGTATGAGGACCGCATTTATCCAGTAACTCGATTTGTGATCGGCTTTTTGTATGCATGCCATGGCGCACAGAAATTGTTTGGAGTTCTCGGCGGCACGCGAGCACTCATGATCCGCAAGGTTTGCTCGCCGGAATCATCGAATTTTTTGGAGGATCGCTCATCGCCCTCGGCTTATTTGCCGGTATTGCCGCCTTCGTCGCGAGCGGCGAAATGGCCGTTGCCTACTTCCAGGCTCACGCGCCTCACGGATTCTGGCCGATTCGGAACGGCGGCGAACGCGCCGTGTTTTACTGCTTTTTCTTTCTCTACGTCGCCGCGAAGGGGTCGGGACGCTTCAGTCTTGAACGCCCCTTTCGGCGGATGAAACAATGAGACGGGCAGCGAGTCTTCTTTTGATCCGTAAAGGCGGAGGCCAATATCGCATTTTCACACTTTCGGCCCGAAGCGCTGCCGCACCCGAGGTGCGGTCAGTGTTCCGGGCAGTTTCGCAGCTATAACTTTGTAACGGCGCTGCTTGTCGGCCGGTTGATCGTCTTCCTTCGCGCGCAGGGCATAAAGATCTAGACGCCGATACGGAGGCTAAGATGAGGGAGACCGGTGCTCATCGGTCAACGGGCCCGGGACAAAGGCACTGCCGAGCGGTACCGGGCCACGGAGGTCGACGGAACCTTTTGCTACGCCTTGTTTAAGACGTTTGCCACGAAGGCAACCAGAGGTCGAGGAGTTCCGCCAACCGACCTTGCGCTTCTTCTTCTGTCAAGCGCAAGCGAACGGTGTGTTTATCGCTCATTTACGGTTTGTTGACCTCATTCCCGTTGACATGGCTCGCCCACAGGAGTATCAACAGGTTTGCGCACGGCTCTACAGAACTCCCTTCCGTTTCTGTGCGCTCATCCAAATCTGCTAGGAGGCAATCATGTCGAATCCTGTCCGTGCAATCCCTGAGGGATATCACACCGTTACACCTTATCTGACCTGCAAAAACTCGGCGAAGGCCATTGATTTTTACAAGTCAGTGTTTGGCGCCACGGAAATCACGCGAATGACCGGCCCCGACGGCAAAGTCGGTCACGCCGAATTGAAGATCGGCGACTCGCTCATCTTTCTTGCCGACGAGTTTCCCGGCATGAACAGCGCCCCCACGCCGGGAGTCAAGAACGCCTGCGGAATCTTCCTTTATCTGGAAAATGTGGACGCGACTTTTAATCGCGCCGTGGCCGCCGGCGCCAGCGTGGAAATGCCGCTCGCCGATCAGTTTTGGGGCGACCGCTATGGCAAAATCACCGATCCGTTTGGCCACAATTGGGGCCTGGCGCAGCACGTGGAAGACGTTGCTCCCGAAGAAATGAAGCGGCGCTCCCAGGAGTTTGCCGCAAAGATGGCCAAGGCCGCTGCAGCGAGCCAAAGCTAACCGCTTCCAGTGCAACGAGCTAGGAAAGGCCTCTCGGGTCGCGCCCGGGAGGCCTTCTTCTTTTTTGGCAATTCGAAGGCGCGTAACAGACTCCTGGACTCCGGCGTCGTCAAAACACTAAGCGAACTCATGGCGAGATGCGGTTCGGAGAGTGATTACTGACCCATGGCGAACCTGGGAGGCCCTAGAATCGTAGTGACAGGATGGGGGGGGTGACATGTCCCTGTGGACTCGCGCAGAAAACGTGTGGTTGAGGATCAAAGAATGGTGGAACCGGAACTGGATTTTAATTCGTCCGGGTCCGGAAGCGTGGCGGGGAGGGGTGTGGGGAGCGCTCGCAGCGGCCACCGCGTGCGTGGTCATCGCCGGGCTTTGCTTAAAGACAGGATTCGGCTACGCCTTCGATTTTGTTTTTGCGATTTTCTTCGCCGCGCTGTGCATCCCGTTGGCCATGCTTGGCGTAATGCTTTTGCTGACGATTGCGCGCAACCTGCCGCGGCTCGCCACGGGAATCATCGTCGGCTCCTGGGCGGTGGTAATGATGCTGTGGGGCCCTCCGGTGCTGGGAATTCCTATTGCCATTGTCGTGGGGGTGGTGGAAGGAGTTTTGGGAGCGACGATAGCGACGTTGGTTGCCGGAAGCTTTGCGCAGGCAGCGTTGCGCAAAAAAATTCTCGTTTCCTTGCTCTTCGTCGGCGGAGTTGCGGGCAATGTGTACTTCGTGTGGCTCCTTGCGCATGCGGGTTCGCTGGAGAAGATCATTGCGTGGAAACCGCCCGAGGAATCGATGCCGGCGAAGCTGGCGGCGGAGAATCCGAGTGCCAATGGACCGTACCGCGTGCAGCGACTTTACTATGGAGTGGGAAACGACATCCGGCGGCCGGAATACCGCGCAAGCGTTGCGTTAAAAACGAGAACGGTGGATGCGTCGGACTTCTTCAAGGATTTCAAAGGATGGCAGCGCTGGACGCGCAAGAAATATTGGGGATTTGACGTCGACAAACTGCCCCTGAATGCGCGGGTATGGTATCCGGAAGGGCCGGGGCCGTTTCCCTTGGTATTGATCGTCCATGGCAATCACAACATGTCGGACTTTTCCGATCCGGGTTACGCGTACCTGGGAGAATTGCTGGCGAGCCGCGGGTTCATTCTCGCTTCGATTGACGAAAATTTCCTGAATGGCGGGCTCTTTCACGACCCACCCTTGAAGCCCGGCAGTGCGGCACGAGGATGGTTGTTGCTCGAGCATTTGAAATTGTGGAAAGAGTGGAATCAGGCAGCGGGGAATCCCTTTCAAGGCAAAGTGGACATGTCGCGCATCGCGTTGATGGGACACTCGCGAGGCGGCGAGGCGGCGGCGACCGCGGCAGCTTTTAATCGAATGAAATATTATCCGGAGGACGCCAATATCCAATTCGATTACGGGTTCGCGATCAAAGCGGTCGTGGCGATTGCGCCCGCAGATGGCCAGTACAAACCTGCGGAGCAACACCGCTGGATTTCCGATGTGAGCTATCTGACATTGCAGGGCGCGCAAGACGCGGATGTTTCGTCGTTCATGGGGAGCCGGCAATGGGACCATGTGAAGTACACGCAGCCGGGGCCATGGTTCAAGGCGGAGATCTATGGTTACCGCGCAAACCACGGGCAATTCAACACCGTGTGGGGGCGGACGGACGCGGGAGAGCCGCTGAGCTGGCTTTTGAATTTGAAGCCATTGATGTCGGGCGAAGAGCAACGGCGCATTTCCAAGATCTACATTTCCGCATTCCTCGAAGCTACTCTTCATGAACGCCGCGAATACATTCCCCTATTCCAGGACTGGCGAGTAGGCCGCGCTTGGCTGCCGGACACTTTGTATGTGAATCGATATCAGGACGCGTCTTACGTGCCGCTGGCTTCTTTCCAGGAAGACGCGGATCTGACTTCGACCACGGCGCCGGGCGGAAGCATCGCGGGGGAAAATTTGTCGGTATGGCATGAGGGCCACATTCCCTGGCGAGCCGGCAATCGCGACTACAACGGTGTGTTTCTCGGATGGCATCGAGCGAAGGGCGCTCCTGCCGCGACCTACACGCTGACTTTGCCCGAAGGGGCTGCGGCAAAATGGCAGCTTGGTGAAGGCTCGACGATCGAGCTTTCGGTTGCGGCAATGGATGAAGATGCCTCTCTTCCGGGAAAGAGGACGGAGGAAGAAAAGAAGAAGGAAGAGGAGGAAAGGAAAAAGGAGGACAAGTCAAAGAAGAAAGAACGAGAGTCGCCGGATTTCACCGTGGAACTGGTCACGAGCGAAGGCGCAACTCCCGATGTGCTGGTGAGCAAGTTTGTTGCGATTCCGCCACCCTTCAAGGAGAAGTTCACAAAACTTACCGTCATCGATGAAAAAGGGTACGAAAAAGATTGGGAGCCGGTCTTCCAGACGGTGCGCATCCCGTTGGCGGATTTTCAGCCGCCAAATGGTGCAAAGCCGTTCGCGCCAGGGAAGCTCAGCGCTATAAAGCTTAAATTCGACCGGACAGCGATGAGTGTGATCTGCATTAGTGGAATAGGCTTTGGGAAACGCTAGGATTTTTCGCCATACCCTTCCAATTTAGGAAGAGAGTGGCCTGCTTGTTTTTATGAAGCAGTTATACGACTTCTCGTACGGCCGCGTATTGCAGCGCACCGGCACGACCATCATGGATGCTGCGCCCGATGGTTCCATTACCACCTTTGCCCAAATCGACGCGACGACACTGCCCGGGCCGCGTCCGGGTGGGGTTGGCTTGACCACGGCATTGACCGTGTTGCGCACCGGATGGGTGATAGTTGGAAGTTTGCCCACGTCGGGCGGGACTTCCGGAACCGCGCAAGTGGGTTGCTTGCTCGTTCGGGACAACTCCGGGAACGTGGTGGAAACGTTCAGCGATCCCATGATCAACGGTCCTTGGGATATGACGGACAGCGAAGATGGTGCGCATCTTCTCGTCACCAACGAGCCAGGATGCCAGAAATCAAATCCATGGCCGGGATTGCTTCCGGCTTTTCCCAGGCAATGGCACTTTGTTCGGCGTGACGTCGACCCGCTGCGCGGCGTGCTGTTCGTCGATGACGCCAGCAATACGCTGAACTCTCTCAATTAGATTTTCGGAAAAGGCAGACGCCGGACCAGGGCCGGTTTCCCGCCGGCCCTTTTCTCTCGGGCAGGCGTGCAAGCAAGCGCAGAAGAAAAGGAGGGCGTTTAAACTTTGCGGCGGTCTGTAGTATGGCCTTTACTTCCACCGGCTCCCAGCCGTACGGCCTAAAAAAGGCTGAGCCTTCCGCCGGCGCGAATTTGAATGGCGCGCCGACTTTGCTCAAATGCCTGCCAGTAGTCTTCTGCATCATTTTCAGGAGTCCCGGCGAGCCGAAATCCATGATCCAGCGCTGGAAACTTGCAGCGTTCGCGAGGTCCCGCGCCAGTGCGGCGACTTCTTCTTCGCTCAAATAAATGAGCAATCCTTCCGTGAGCACAAGAACTTTCTTGGCACGGCGGTTGAGCGCGGCAAAAAAGGTTCGGCGCGCGTCGGAATCCGCCAAATCCAAACGAACGCGTTCCAACGCACAGGTCGGCTTTTCTTTTGTGAGAATCTCTTCTTTGTACGCGAGGATTTCCGGCAGATCGACCTCGATCCATTGCAAAGACGCCGGCAATTCCAAGCGGTATGGCCGCGCATCGAGACCCGCGGCAAGGTTCAACACCAGGTCCGCGCCCTGCTGCAGCTCCTGTTTGATGAAATGGTCGAAGAGGTAAGTTCGCGTGACCCAGGCCCAGGCGTGCTTGTTTCCGTCGGGAAGCGTGTTCGCGATGTCGACCCCGTGCTGGCCGCACAAACGCTCAGCAAACCGATCGCGGAAGAGCGCGTCCGGCCGCGCTGTTTCCTGCGCGCGAAAATACGCCGCCCATCGCGCGGTATCGGAAACGTTTCGCACGGTTCCTGGTGCTGCCGTTGGCTGCGCCCCGGTCATCAAATCCTCCACGTGCAACCTATCCGAATCTCATTTTGCAAGAATATCCTCCGCCTGACCCCAAACATAGCTGTTTTTCGACGAAGACGATCGCGGATTAGAGAACAGCGACAAGATTCTATTCGAGCGGCCAGAGCCAGGCCGCGCCGCGCACTCCGCTCGAGTCGCCGTGCTTTGCCGGCACGAGCGGCGTGTCTGCCTCTTTTCCAAAAACGTATTCCTTTAGGCGTGGCGGAACGTTTTTGTAGATGCGCGGGATTTGCGAAGCTCCACCGCCCATCACAATCACGTCGGGATCGAGCAGATTGATGACGCCTGCCAGCCCGCGCGCCAGGCGATCTTCGAATCGCTCGAGCGCGTCGAGCGCGTCAGGTTCTCCTGCTTCGCTCCGCGCGATAATCTCCGGGCCGCGCAAGGAAACTCTTGTGGCGCGCTCGAAGTCTTTCTCCAATCCGGTTCCGGAAATCCACGTTTCGACGCAGCCGTTTTTCCCGCAGTAGCACGGCGGGCCGGGAAATTCCTCTGCCCGCATCCACGGCAGCGTGTTGTGGCCCCACTCTCCGGCGACGCCGTTCGAGCCGCCATGGACGCGTCCATCCACGGCGATTCCTCCGCCGCAGCCTGTTCCGAGAATCACCGCAAACACGACATGCCTGCCCACTCCGGCGCCGTCAGTGGCTTCGGAAACCGCCAGGCAGTTCGCATCGTTGGCGCAGCGGACTTCGCGACCGAGCGCTTGGCTTAAATCCTTATCGAAAGGTTTGCCGTTCAGCCACGTGGAGTTGGCGTTTTTCACGAGTCTGGTCCGCGTGGAGACCGTGCCTGGGATCCCCACACCAACAGTTGCGGTCCGCCCGAGTTGCTTCTCCATTTCTTTTACGCCGTCTGCTATGGCGCGAACCGTTCCGTCGTATTCAAAGCGTGGAGTCGGAATGCGATGGCGGTACAGCTCGGTTCCGTCGCGCTCGAGGGTGACAAACTCAATTTTTGTGCCGCCGAGATCCACACCAATGCGCAGGGAATCATCTTTTCGAAGAGCCATCGTGCCTGTCCCCTTTCGACCGGGGAGCATTCTATCCTGCAAGCTGGTGCAGTGGCGCGGCGTAGTTCGCGGGATGAAATGGTGACGCGGATAGACTCGTCTTTTTAGACTCGTCTTTAATCGTTTGGGGGCGGGAAAAGGTTGGTGTGGTAGCATCTTGAGGCCTTGATGCCTAACGCCAAGAAAAAGGGTGTGTTTTTTGCTGTCCTCGTTTTATTTGCCATCAACATTCTGAATTTTTACGACCGGCATGTTCCGGGAGCGCTGGTCGAGCCCATGCGCCGGGAATTCCATCTGAGCGATATGCAGATTGGCCTGCTGGGAAGCGTGTTTATCTGGCTCTACGCGATTATGGGCGTGCCGCTGGGACGCATCGCCGATTCCGGAAGCCGCAAAAAACTGCTGGCCTGGGGATTGGTCGTGTGGGCGTCACTGACGGCGTGCGCGGCGATCGCGACAAATTTTTCGATTCTTCTGATTTCGCGCGTGGGAGTGGGACTCGGAGAAGCAACGTGCGCTCCGGCGGCGACGAGCTGGCTCGGGGACCTTTTCCCGGCCGACAAGCGCTCGCGCGTGCTGGCGTTGTTCATGTTGGGCGTGCCATTTGGCGGGGCGCTGGCGTACTTCTCGAGCGGTCCGCTGGCGCAGGCGCACGGCTGGCGGGCAGCCATGGTCGTGGCGGCGGCGCCAGCGCTCGTGCTTGTTCCAACATTGCTGATGCTCGAGGAACCGCGGCGCGGCGCCAGTGAAACGCATCCCGTTCCCGCAGTCGGCACATCGGCGCTCGGCTTGCTCCGCCTTCCGACGCTGTGGTGGATCATTGCTTCCGGGGTTTTTCTCAACTTTAATATGTACGCCATCGCTATATTCCTGCCGGCGTTTCTGAGCCGGGTTCACGGGCTTTCGCTGGCCTCCTCGGGCATCGCGACGGGTGTGGTTTTTCTTGTCGGAGGGTTCGCTGGGGGTTTGGGCGCGGGGTACGCCGGCGATTTCATCGTCCAACGACGCAAGGACGGGCGCATGCTGTGTGCCGCAATCGCGGCGCTTATGGCGGTGCCACTGTCGTGTCTGGGCATCCTGCAGCCGCCCGGGTCTCTGCTCAAAGGAATCATTTTCCTTCTGCTTACCTACGCTGTTTTGACCAGCTATTACGGATTGGTGTATTCCGCCATTCAAGACCTCGTGGCACCCAATCAGCGCGGCATCACCATGGCCATTTATTTCATGGCCATGTACCTGTGCGGCGCTTCGTTCGGGCCGCTGTTGACTGGCCGCATAAGCGACTTGCTGGCTCACCGCGCGGCGGTCTTGGCGGGCTCGTCGGCGGTGACGGAATCTTTTCGCGCGATTGGTTTGCAACAAGCCATGCTGATTATTCCCATTTTCTCGGCGGTGTTGGCGGGAGTGTTGTATACGGGATCGCGAACGATAACTTCCGATATTGCGCGGCGGGAGACGCTCGCTTTAGAGCCGTTGCTTAGCTCAGACTAGCGCGGGGCAAAGCAAAATCTGGCAGATCCAGGCGCGAGGATTGCGGAACGCAGATTTTCGCGCTGGTATAATTGCGGATGGATCGCCAAAATGGATTTGATTGAAGCTACTCGTCGCCGCGGACTTGCCACCATTCGATGCGTTCGAACTCGGCCATTCTTTCCGCGCCGTGATCGGCGTGCCAGCGATTCCAAGCGTCCGCGTCAGAAGGAAGATTTTCGTCCGTGATTTCACGGAGAGCCATGAAACACCAGCCGCGCATCTGCGGAGAGAGGTTCGGCTGCGACGCTAATTCGATGAATTTCGGAACCATGCGCATGCGCTGCTTGCGAGTGAAAACTCCGCAGTCGGAAATGTTGCAGCCGGCGCGGTCGCGGACATTCATGGAAGGATCTTGCGTGAACGAAGTGAACAGTTCGTCGACGACTTCGTCCTTGCCCAGGAAACGCAAGCCTTCGACCGCCCACTGGCGCACATTCGGTTCTTGGTCATTCCGCGCGTAGTCAAGCAGCACCTTGTGGATCCGATCGTAGTCCACGCCACGCCCGGCCAGCATTCCGAGGTAATACACAGCCCATGCACGGTGTTGCGGATCCATGCTTGCGCGAGCGATCAGCGAATCGGCGGCCTGCTCGTTTTCATGGAAGCCCTCGACGGCCAGGCTCAAGTCCATTTGCGCGATGCGAATGCGTAAGTCTTTGGAGAATTGTGCGCGCTCGAGCAGTTGCGCCACACGGTCACTCCGGTTGATGTGCCCGATCCAGCCGTCGACCTGCTGGCCAAAAATCTCCAGCGCGCGTGCGTCATGACCAATGGCGCGTTCGAAGAGTTCCTCCGCCTGAGCTTGTGCCGGCAAGGCGAGCACGCGCTCGATGTGGCCGTCAGTGAGCGGCCCGGAAAATACACGCGGTGCAACCGGTCTTGGCCGTGGCAAGGTTGCCGTCCGCGAGCTGTTTGCGCGCACGCTGCGGCTCCGGCCAGACCACCTGTTGGTCTGCCAAGCAAAAAGAGCGAGCAAGAAGGCGCCAAAAACCGCGAAAGGCACCCAGGAGGAGCCGCTGGTTTGCACGCGGATGCCGGTCTGGGGAGTCCGTAATTGTGCGGGCTGTGCCCGGACGCCGAGAGGCAGATTTACTTCCACGTGGGTGTCCAGCTTCAGCCTGGCGACCGTTTCGAGCTGGGAAACGATCCAGCGTGCTTCGAGCCGGCTGCTGATTTCGTCGGCGAGCGTGAACTTTTTGCCGCTTTTTGTGCGTAATTGAATGGAGTATACCGAATTATCCGAGCCGCTGCCTTGCGACGGCCCGGCCACCGGGAGAATCGAGGCGATTTCGGCGAACGGAGTTCGCCGCAGCGCGCCGAAGCCGAGCACGCCGCCCCGCGACTGGATTTCTCCGTTGCCGGCAAAAATCCGGGCGCTGCCGAAGGCTACGTGCAAAAATCCAAAAAGTACCAAGAGATCGCCTAAAGCAAACATGGCCGTGAAAAGCAGGGGAACACGGTTGTGAAGCAAGGCATACACAGCGCCCGTAAAAGCCGCGGAGACGACAAAGAGCAGCAGCGCGCGGGCCGGCGTGCGAAGAGGCGGGAAATAAAATTCAGTGCCGCCATCATGCATGGAGACGACGACTTTGGTTCGCGCCGGTTGCGCAACGGCTCCGGAATCGGCGTCGGTGCTTTTCTCCGCGGCGAAACCAAAGGAGCCGAGACTGCTTGCGTTAGCTTGTGAGGCGGAATCGCTGGCGGGCTCGGGGGAGTCGGCGGTTCGAAAGACCGGCAACTCGAAATCGTCGGAGTAGTCCGCGCCGGGAACGTCAGCTTGCGCGTGGAGGAGCCAAAGAATCTGATCATCGGCATTGCTGTGATCGGTGATGAGGCCGTCCGCGGGAACTTCAAAATCCACGGGGATGGCACGACCGAGCGGCCCGGGCTCGATGGCCCCCGAAGGAACGTTCTTGTCTGCTTGGCACAACGTCGCATTGCTCACGGCACGGCTATTCCCTGAGCCGCTGACGATGCGGCGGACGCAGCTCAGGCGCAAATCGATGCCGTGCGCGGCTAGCGTTTGAAACCGCAGTTGAATCCTGCCGGTCATGCGCCGGCCGGGACAAATGGGTAGCGAATCGAATTCGAAATAGGAGCTGCCAAAGCGCCCGTGACGGATGGTCGCGCGGATGGCGTTGATTGTCAGGATGGCTCCAAAGGAACAGAAGGCCAACAAAATAAAAGCTCGGGGATCGCCTTGGCGAAGCAACTCGGGGATCCTGCCAAACATGAAAGGAGCGGTGATGAGATTGACGAACACCGCAGCGATCCAGGCGCTGATATAGCGCCTTTTGTTCGCACCTTCGGCGCGGCTCGCAGCCCAGTCGGCCCGCCATAGCCACGGTGAAAGCGGATTTGCTTCCTGAAGCGCGGCTTGCTTCTTCAGAAAACCGTACGCTTTGAAGGCGGCAAAGAGGAGTCCCGCGCCGACCAGGAAGAAGAAGGAAGCCATGTCTAAGCGGAGTGCGAGATCGGCGGGCTTGAAATTCCGGCTTGCAACCGTCAGGGCGAAAATGAAGAAGAGGCCACCGCCCAGGAAAGGAAAGGCGAAAATGGTCAGAATGACGGGGCCGACTTTCGACGGCTGGGCCATGACTTCATTGTAGGGTCGATAGGCCTAGGTCCCAGGTTTTTGCCGGAGAACGGAAGCCGAAATTGCACCTGCCCGAGCGGGCAGGTGCGGCCCCGCTTGTTTGAGCGCCGACATCTTTCTTGCGCCCGATGAAGACGACGCGGTGTACCTTTCCAACGTCCCTATTGCGTGAGGGAGAGGCGATTGGCGCTGACGAGCGCAGTGAGATCGGCGGCGACTTTCGCGGCGACTTTCTTGAGTTCGTCGCCGGAGGGGTCGCGGGACAGCTCAAAACGCTCGGCGGGAACGTAGGAAGTCACGGTGATGACGGGACCGTGGCGAGGGTCAGGAGCGGGGGGACTTGCGAGTTCGTAGAGCGGCTGCCCGGGAGTTTTGAGGTTGTTGACGCCGACATAAAGAATGATGTTCGGGCCCACTGGTTCACCCCCCACGAGAAGGCGGCGCGCGCGATTTTGCTCATCGGCCTCGGCAAAAACGCCGCGGATGCGGAGTCCGCTCTGGGGAAGCGGAGCCCCCGCAGGGAGACGGCGAACATCGTAGCCGGCTTCTATGAGAGCCCGGATGATGTTTTCCGAAACGGCGTGGATCAGCGCGTTGGCCTGCTCGGCGGGCGTTTCTTCGGTGGAAGCGTCTGACGAGTCGGAACTTTGAGATTCCGAAGATTCGGACGTCGAAGCCGGGGGACCTAGTCTGGGGACACCGGAAGGAGAACGTGAGGTGCTTCGAGTCCTCGGGGGCGGGGAAATACGAGGCGCCGGTTTGGGAGATGGCTTGCGGCGAACGAAGTCCAAATCAAAATCGCTGACATAGACGGTCATAGCGCCAGCGGGCGCGGAAGCCGCGGGCTGAGGCACAAGAGGACTCGGTTCTGGCGCCACTTGCTGCGGTGTCGGGCTGGCGAGCAACGAGAAGGCGATGAGGGCAAAGGCAATGCAAAGTCGAAAAAGCATCACGCAAGTCCTCGAAACCCTAAGTGTAACAGTTATTTGATGCGCCAAGACTGAGATCCGGAACATTTTGGCACAGATGAGAGGATCCGAAGCAAGGTTGTCTGCGAGAGATAGGCTTTTGCTGGAAGAGAGATTCCAGCTTTCGCTCGGAAATAAGAATGAAGGAGAAATCTTCGACAAGTTCCTTAAGACGAAGGAGATGGAGTCAAGACCTGCCGAGTCGCAGGGTAGACGCGGCGAAAAGCTGCATAGCTGGCGTTGAGAGTGGCCATGCCTCGAGGCTCAGGGTCAATCCGCGAGGCGACGCGCACCGCGGCGGCGCAAGCCGCATCTACGGAGGGCCACACGCCAGCGCCAACGGCAGCGAGAAGCGCGGCACCGTACGCAGCGCCTTCTTCGGCTTCGACGATTTCTACTGCATGGCCGTAGACATCGGCCTGAATCTGGCGCCAAAGCGGTGAGCGCGCGCCGCCGCCGCCCAGGCGGATGCATTGCACGGGAACGTTCATCTCCTGAAACAGAGTGAAAGTATCGCGAAGACTGAAGGCGACGCCTTCGAGTATGGCGCGAACGATGTGGCCGCGCGTGTGCGAAGCAGTGATGCCGACCAGCGCGCCGCGCGCGCTGCCGTCGAGATGGGGCGTGCGCTCGCCCATGAGATAGGGCGTCCAGAGAAGTCCGTCGGAGCCGGGAGGGACTTTGGCGGCTTCGGCGGTGAGGTGGTCATAGGACTCCGGAGCGCCGGTCGAACTGGCAGTGAACGTGTCGCGAAACCAGCGCAGCGAGAGGCCGGCAGCTTGCGTTACGCCCATGACGTGCCAGCGGCCGGGAATCGCGTGGCAAAAGGTGTGAACGCGGCCACGGGGATCGAGCGCGGGGCGATCGGTGGCTGCGAAGACGACGCCGGAGGTGCCAATGGTGGCGCTAACCGTGCCTCGCGAGACAATTCCCATGCCGACCGCGCCAGCGGCTTGATCGCCGGCGCCAGCGACGACTGGAGTGCCGAGAGCGAGACCGCTTGCGGCCGCACCTTCCGCGGAAACTTTCGCGCAAATGTCGGGAGATTCGTGGAGCGCGGGCAAGAGGCTTTCTTCTAGCGCGGCCGCGCCCAGCATTTCTGACGACCAGCGGCGACGGGAAACATCGAGCAACAGCGTCCCGGAAGCGTCGGCCATGTCGGTGGCGCGCACGCCGGTCAGGCAGAAGCGCACGTAGTCCTTGGGGAGCAGAAGGTAGCGCACGCGGTTCCATTGATCTGGTTCGTTTTCACGGACCCAGAGAACTTTCGTGAGAGTGAAGTTGGGAAGCGCGGGGTTCGAGGTGAGCTGAATCAGGCGCTCGAGGCCAAGGGCTCGCGTGAGTTCGCGGCATTGTTTTTCGGTGCGAACGTCGCACCAGATGAGCGCGGGGCGAACGACATTCCCGCGTTCATCGATAAGGACCGCGCCGTGCATCTGGCCGGAGAAGCCAACACAGGCGATGTCTTTGCCAGTGAGATTCGCGCTCGTCAGCGCTTTGCGCACGGCGACACAGGTAGCGCGCCACCAGTCCTCGGGCTGTTGCTCGGCCCAGCCAATCTGCGGCGAGGCAAAGGGCCGATGATCTTCCGTGGCCGCAGAGGCGAGCCGACCAGTTTGATCGATTACGACCGCGCGCGTGCCGCCGGTGCCGACGTCAATTCCGAGAACGTGAATGGAGCCCCCCGAGGACTTCCGGAAAGACCTGCGCGAACCATCATATCTATCCCGGCAGCGTTGGCAAGGGAGTTCGCGACGGCGGTCTCAAGGCCGCCCCTAGAAGAGGTGGTTTGAGCGGAACCGAACGGCCTATGTCACTTCGTTGGTCATAATGAAGAGGGGACGCTTATCGAAGCTGCTGTAGTGCGGGCGCAGACGGTCGGTGTTGTATTGTTCCTCGACGTTGACGACTTTCTTGGAAGCGGTGACGGTTTCGAGAGGAATGTTGTCATAGTGGCCGTTCTTCAGAACCACCAGGCGGCCGCCGACATTTTTGAGAAGAAGATCGAGCGCCAGATTGCCGTAGGCCATGGGAGCGATGGAGTCAATGGCGTCGGGATCGCCGCAGCGGACAAGGTAACCGAGTTTCTGGTTGATGACGTCAATTCTCTTGCCACCGTTGAACTTGGCGGAAAGGTCGCGGACCTTTTCGGCAACGATGTCGCCGATGCCGCCGAGCTTTTTGTGGCCGAAGGCGTCTGCCTCAACGCCTTCGAAGACCATTTCGCCGCCTTCAAACATGGCTCCTTCGGAAACGAGAACGATCGAGTAGCGGCTGGGATTCTTGCGGCGGTCGTCGACCAGCAGCTCGGTCAGACGCTCAATATTGAATTTAAACTCTGGAATAACGCAGCGATTGGCGGCCCCCGCCATGGTAGGAAGCATGGCGGTGAATCCTGCGTAGCGGCCGAAAACTTCCAGAACCATGAAGCGCTCGTGGGAGCCGGCGGAGGTCCGCAGGCTATTGACCATCTGAATGGTGCGAGTGACGCAGGTGCTGAAGCCGATGCAGTAGTCGGTGCCCGGAACGTCGTTGTCCATGGTCTTGGGGATGCCAATGACGCGGAAGCCTTCTTTATGGAGGCGGACTCCGTAGCTCAGCGTGTCGTCGCCGCCGATGGGAATGAGCGTGTCGATCCCGAGCCAGGAAAGATTCTTTAGAACCTCGGGCGTCAAGTCGTTCTTTTCCGCGGTGTACTTGTCTTTGAAGTGCGCCGGGACGGCAGACTTGCCGACACGGCCAGGATTAGTCCGCGAAGAATGGAGAAACGTGCCTCCGGTGCGGCCCGCGCGATCGACGGTTTCTTCATCGAGCAGGAAATAATTGTCGGAATTGTCGTAATCCTTTTCGCGAACCATGTCGACCAGGCCGGCCCAGCCGTGGCGGATGCCAATGACCTGAAAGCCTTCACGCAGGGCGCGCAGCGTGACCGCGCGGATGGCAGGATTGAGGCCGGGGACGTCCCCTCCTCCAGTGAGGATGCCGATGACCCCCTTTTTCGCCTTGACGGTTGCCATGAGTCGATAGAACGCCCTTTCGCGGGATGTCGAACAGAGAATTATCCACTTTGGCGATGCATTTAGGAAGGGCTTGCAGAACGATTCGTTTTTTCGCACGAATGTATGCAAAAAAAAAAGGCGGACCGGAGTCCGCCCTTTCTGCCTTACTTGAGAAACGAATGCGGTTTTTCTAGTGAAACGCTTACCAGGTTGGGCTAGGACATCGGCGTAGCAGCTATCGGCTCCGCCGATTCCTGGATCGTCAGCATGTCGGTGCGTACTTTTTCCCACTCGAGCAAGGTAAGCCCATTGGATGCAAAGAACTTGCGAATTTTGGCCGAGTCCCAATTCATGACCTTTTCCATCAACGGCACGAGCACGCTCATGGCGTTGTCGCTTAGCACAGTGCGCCTGGCGACGCGCGTGATGAACTTGGCCTCGCTAACCGCGATCGTCAGGCCGTCGTACTGGTTGACGTGCATCATCACCGGCAAGTCCGAGCTGCCGTCGCCCATGTAAATGATCTGATCGTGGCTGATGCCGAGCTTCGCGCGAAGTTCCTCGAGCACGGTGATTTTGCCCCAGCCCGCCGATGCGCGAATGATGGAAGCCACTTCGCCCGCGTCGTTGTAGCGGAAACGCGTGCCAAAGATGTGATCCGGAGGAACGATGCCTTCGAGCGCGGATTGAATGATCTCCTGCGGCGCGGCGGAGATCACGTTGAAGTGGAACTTGTAACCTTCGCCAAGGGTATCGAGCGCGCGGGCGAACAGCGCCACGTCGTGCTTCAGGCGGATGCGTTTGCCGGTTTCGATGAGGTGCTCGCGCCGGACGTGGCGGAAATCCGGGTCATGCAGAATGAGATAGCTTAGCTCGGCGCCTTGTTGCACGAGGTTGATCTCCGCCAGGCCTTTCACCTTGTCGTGAAACCCGTGAAAGCCGATGAGCTCGCTCAGGACGACCCCAGAGTCGTTGAAGCTGAGCGTCTGGTCGAAGTCGCTGGCTAGCAAATATCGTTTCACCATGTCCTAGTACTCCTTTTCTGCCCTTTTCGCTGGGTTGGCTCTCGCGTCGCCTGCACCCCTCGAGTGAACACCTTAACTGCATTGGCCCCAGAATCCCGCACGAATTATTTTGATGGGTGCGATGCGAGAAAGATGTCAACGATCCATTACACCAAGGTTTAGATGCGCATCGGCGATAAGAGGTTAGAAAGAAAGGAGATGCGTGTATAAAAGGGAAGAACAGTGTACAAATTGCCCGCTCCAGAAGGAGGTAGCCATGGCAAAGAAATGGAGAAAGGCTGGGGAGGCGAGATTAGCGTCCGGCCGGGCGAGTTCTGACCGTCTGAGGGGTAAACAGCCAAGACTTCAGATCTCTGAGCCAGGTGTGCGAAGCCGAGGCAGGCCGCCCGACCTGGGTGTGCTCGGCGGGTTCGTCGGTTACGGTGTAGAGCTGACCGTTGCGCAGGTAAACCGCCCGGGCCTCAGTTCGATTGAGCGGGCGCGCGCCACGGCGGCCAAAAACGGCGAGCTGATTGCCGGATTCATCCACGGCGCGGTCGCGGTCGATTCCTTTGGAGATAGCCAGCGCAGGGCCTCGCGTACGCGCCGTTGCGATCAGTTTTGGCGTTGGGCGCGGGCTGAAGCCGGAGAAATGCGCGGGGTCGTCCCAGGGGGAAATGATTTCGAGGACGCGCAGGCCATTTTTGCCGTCAGCGACAAAAGCAAACACGCTCGCCGCGACCATTCCAATTTTCACGTCGTTCACGTCGTTGAGCTGGCCTCCAGCATTAAACACTTGGTCGAGCTTGGGAGCGTCCGGTTTCTCCACGTCGACGATCGCTAAACCTTGTTTGCCCGAGGAAACATAGGCGTAGGTGCGCGCGACATAAACGTTGCGCGCGTCTTCGAGCGGGACAAGCGCATTGGAGACGGGCTTTGGTTGCGAGAGATCGGTGACGTCCAAAACTTTCATGCCGTCGCGGTCCACGATGAACGCGTAGCGGAATTGTACGGCGATGCCGCGGGGTTCGTTCAGCGCAGGCGCACCGATCGTCGCGGTTACCTGCGGGGTGAGCGGATCGTCGAGATCCACCACAACCAGAGCTTTGTCGGTCAAAACGTATGCGTATGTGCCGGCAATGGTAATGCGGCGCGCGCCGGTCAGAATGCCACCGGGATTGAAAGTGAGCGCGCGCTTCAGAAAATTGTTCGACGGGTTGCCGTCGAGCAGCGTGCTTACGCCGGCGATGTCCGATTTCAAGTTTGGATCGCCGACGACGATCAAGCCTTCTTCTTTATCAGCGGCGTAGAGAAAACCGTAAGCCAGATGAATCGGCTGCTCTTCGTTTTCCGGCAGTTGCCGGCGCAGCGGGTCAACGCCGAGCGTGGTAGGTGACGCAACCGCCGCGGCGTTCTTCGTTGCAACGAAGAAGCGCTGACCAAGCGAAGAAACCGGCGCGGTGATGATTTTTTCGGAGAAACCTTTGTTGTCGATGTTGGCGATGTCGTAGACGCGGAGACCGCCTGGGCCGGTAGCCGCGTAGGCATATTCCCCGCGTGCTTGAATGTCCAGGACCTTACCGGAGTGCTCTGCCGCGGCCTGCAGCTCGCGGCCTCGCCCGACGAACTTCCTGAAATCATCCGGATACGCGATGCGCTGAAGGTCGCTTCCGTAAATCGCTTCCGGTTCGTCGTGCTCGGCAACGGCGATCGCTTCGAATCCTTTGTTGCCGGTTGCCACGTAAATATAGCGCCCCATAAAGTTCATGAAGTTCGTGCCTTGCAGCAGAAGCTGTGCCATCCAGGCGTTGTTATCGTTTTGGGCGGAAACGTGGCAATCGCTGCACACCTTTGTTTCGCTGGCTCTCACCGTGTGCGGGACAAAAGTGGAAAACGCCTGCCCGGAAAACCCCGGCGCGGAGATGGTCTGCTGGGTGTAGTAGAGCCACTCGCGATTTGCGTTTTGCGAACTGACGAGAATCGCGCAAGAGGAGCGCGCGGGCGCGACGCGATGCCCGGTCACCGTGCCATCGATTCCGAGCATGTAAATGTCATCGCGCAGAACCTGGAAGTTGTAGCTCGTGTAATTTCTCGTGAGCAGGCCTTCGTTGTGCAGCATCGGACGCCGAGCATTCGCGGTCATTTGCAGATGACAGCCAAAGCAAGTTGGTACCCACGACGTGTGGCAGGAGTAGCAGGTCATTTTGTCGTTAGCGTGAGCGAGCGTTCGATCGTCCGCGGGCGTTTGCGACGCAACGGTTCCGTCTTTACCCATCAGCTTGGCCCGCAGAGATTTCTCACTGAAGTGAGGATTTCCGGGCGTGACCGTGTCCACCGTCTGGACGATTTCCCACTCTTGGTTTTCTACCGACATCGAGCGCTGCATCAATCGGTCGCCGCGCCATTCGAATCGCCGCAAGCCCCACGGCGTGCGCAGCTTGTCGAGATGGCGGCCGCGCTCGCCTCCAGGCGTAACCGCTTCCGGCGCCGCTGGTCCTGAAGTTACAAGCGTGGCCTTTCTTTGAATCGTGCCGTGGCAATCGATGCAATCGATCTCGACGGCGGCGCGAGGTTCGCCGTAAATTTTTCCGTTGCCGTGATTGTCCTGCTCGAAGTGGCAATCATTGCACTGCATCCCTTTTTCCAGATGGATGTCGGCAAGGTGGACAGCTTTTGAAAAACGGTCGGGGTCGTCGAACGCGATCTGCTTGCCGTCTTTATCAAGCCAGATGCCTTTGCGGTCGTGCTTAAAGACCGAGCGAAAGATCCAACCGTGCCCGTGAAAATCGGCGAACTGCGTGGTTTTCAATTGCTTGTTGAATTCCGCCGTGCCGGTCCGTTCGAGAAATTTTTCATCGTTCCAAAATCCGCGCACCGCCGTGCCTTCCGGGTTGCGCAAAAAGGATTGGTAACGCTCCTCTTCCGTGGGGTTGCGCTGTTCTTTCGGGTACATCCGGTCGCCGTCGATTTCGTTGTCCCACCACGTGAGACCGAAATAGGTCGTCATCATGTTCGCGCCCGGATGGATGTGGCAGATCATGCATGCGCTCGAGGGAATCGATCGCGTCAACGCATGCTTGATGGGATGTCCCGGCTCGTCTTTGGGAATCGTCGGATCCGAGGACGCACTGAAACCGGAATGACCGAACACCGCGTAGGCGCCGGAA
Organism: Acidobacteriota bacterium; assembly: GCA_003223215.1. Classification (GTDB taxonomy): domain Bacteria; phylum Acidobacteriota; class Terriglobia; order Acidiferrales; family UBA7541; genus Acidiferrum. The sequence goes on along the minus strand of QHYH01000094.1, from coordinate 43,653 downwards.
TGAGAAGGATCGCGGTCGTTGGCGTAAATCACATGACAAGCCGTGCAGCCGCTGCCGCGGTAATCGCCGGGGTGATCGTTGGTGCCGGGAAAAGAGAGCACCGGATCGACCAAGCGCGTTTTTTGCAAACCAAGGAAAACGGGATCGGTGCGGAGCCCCGTGCCGAAGCCACGGTCGCTGAGCTTGTCGTCCGGCTTGCCGGGGTCCTCCTGGCGGTTGGGATTGCCCATCTCCGCTTTTCGGTGGCCGCCGCGTTCGAAGACCCGCAGCACGTTGCCGGGCTGCGAAATCTCCCAACGATACAACGGATCCAGCTCGGGCAAGATGCCCTTGGCACGCATTTCTTCGGGCGTGGGCTTCGGAAAGGTTTTGATCGATTGCGGCAAGCCCTCATGGCTGTAACTTTCACCAAAATGCGCATTCTTGGAAGGGAAGCCGCCGTTGTTGTAGAGCGCGGCGCCCCACAGCAGGCCGACGTGCGTCATCATGCTGGTGGAAACGGCGCGCACTTCCTTCGCGTGGCAGCCGGCTGGCCCGCAAGCCTCCGGCGCAACACGCAAATCTCCCGGATTGACGAATTTGACGTATTCGGAGGACTCCTTCAGCCACAACGTGTAACCGTGTTCGGGAAGGCTGGCGCGATCTTTGACAGCCGCATTGCGCGGCTGCACGTGGGCTTTTTCTTTTGCCGCAGTGTATTCCGCGGAATTCGGTGCGGTTCCCGGTCGAATGGCGATCGAAGAATTTCCACCGTGGCAGTCGGTGCAGCCAAGATGGACGGTTTTCGTCGGATGCATGGTCGGCTCGTCCGTCCGTGTGTGGCAGGAAACACATCCCGCTGATTTTTTGTCCGGTTCTTCCTGAGACGGTCTTACAGTGGCCGTCGCTGCGGGCTTCAGCCCGGCATTTTTTGCGGGCGCCGCATAAAGAGCAAAAAGAAAAGACAACGCAGAGACGGAGAGCACAGAGAGCGTTCGCCCAGAAGAGGAGTTGCATCTGTCGAAAAGCAGCATCGCCTGGTCGCCTCAGAAAGTAAACTTCGCCGAGCCGAAAAGCGAGAACTGCGTGCGGCCCGTGTAGATGTCTTTGAAACCCTGCGCAGGCTGCAGCGCCGAAGCGCCGGCGGTGAACACAATGTTTTCCGAGAGCGGCGGACGGTATTCCACACCGATGGCAGCGTCTTCGCCGATGGCGTGATGAATGGGCGATTGAAATAGCAGAAACTCCAGCGGCTCGGTGCGTTCGAAACGCAAGTAGTTGAAATTCGCAAAGCCTTTCCATTTTGGGCTGATATCGAAGTCCGCGCCCGCGCTTGTCAGAAAAAGTCCTGGATTCACAAAATTGGCCTGCCCTTCCTCTTTGCTTGAGCGCAGCGAGGGAATCAGGCTGCCCGGAGTGGTGAGCAAAACGCCCGAGCCAAGCAGGCGAATTCCTTCGCGGTTCCAGAAACTGAACAGTCCTCCCGCAAAATTCGGCAGGTCCACGATGGAATCGAAGCCGCGCGCGCGCCCGTCTCGCGGGTTTGCGTCGCCCGATGTGTAAAAAGCGGAAACGCGATACCGCATCCAGTCTTTGTCGTAAGAGATTTCTACCGCCGCCATCTGGGCGTTGATCGTCACTGGTCTTCCCGCAATCGGATTAAATGTGTCCTCGCCAAGTGCCTGATAGAAAGCATGGGTAAGATTGATCCGATGGATGTGGCCGCTAGCGAGCCAGCCAAAATATCCTACGCGCACGCCGTGCAAAAGCGGGCCAGTCCCAGGGTTTTGATCGATCACATTTCCGACCGGGGCGGGACGCACCAGGAACCCGTTGTCGTCGTAATGCAAACTGGGATCATCTTTGTTCCATGCGGCAATGAATTCCACCGTGTAGCCCGGAAAGAAGAAATCCTGCAAATAAACGTTCCCCAGTGCGACCTGTTGATGGCGGCGGTCGAACGTATTCAGCCCGCTGTTTGTGTTTTTCTCGAGAAAGTGGAAGTACGCAACGTTGTACTCGATGCGGTTGCTGTGCAGATTGCCGAAGACGCGCAACGCAGGCTGCTCGTCGACAAACAGAAAGCCTCGGAAATCCGCGTTGAATTGCTGAATGCCGGCGCGCGCGGAAACGAAATCGTAATTCGGCCCGAGGTCATGAAGCTTTGCTTCGATGAAAGCCTCCTGAAGCCCGAGATGATTGTCAAAGCGGTTCGTGCCGCTCCGCACGTCGGGTCCTACGATGCCGAGCTCCCGCACGTTCAAATCATTCAGGCTGAATTCGGGGGTGATTCGAATGCGCCAGTCCGCTGGTTTGAACGACCCGTCGCCATGAAAAAAATCGAACGCGAAGCGCAGCGTTTGATCGAAGAATTCTTGCTCGCCTTTGCCAAAGAAATCGGCACTGCCGGGCCTGGCGCTGCTTACGTTACTCGGCGAAGGCACGCGGCGCCCAGCAAAGATAGTCTCCGACGAACCCGTTAGGTTCAGAAAGACCTGCTGGCCGAAAAGCTGCGGCCAGATCGGTTCGTCACCCTTGAAGCGGTTGCGGTTGAATGGATCGTACCAGCGCGGTTTGACGTAGACGTACTCGCCCTTCCCGGAATAGCGCCGATAATCGGGCTGCTGCAAGGCCCAGCGATTCGGAACCGCATGGTAAATGTCTGCGACGGGCGGAAGCATTTCTGGCGAGGTGTTTTCGACGTAGTTGGGATCGGAATCGAGGCGGTGCCAGAGTTCACGATATCTTCCCGAAGGCTCGGTGGCTCCGGAGGAGAGTGCGGGACCAAGTTCAGGAAGGCGCGGGAGACGGGAATTTGCTCCGGCGACGCCGGAACTTACCATAGAAATTTCCAGCGTGACGATTTCATTGGCCTGGAGCACAAGGTCCGCGAGGACAAAAGGCGCGTAGTTCTGTGCCTCCGCGCGCAACTCGTATTTTCCGCGCGGCAAGGGAAACAGCCGGAAAACTCCTTCCGCGGAAGAAGTTGCGTTAAAGACCTTCCCGGATTCCAGATTCCGCAGGGTCAGTACCGTGCCGGGAACGGGCAGCGGATTATTCAGCGAGCCGGCGTCGCGAACAAATCCGTCGAGTGCCGCTGTGTTCTGCGCTTGCTGGCGCGGAATGCGCTGCGGTGGACCCGGTTCGCGTGATTCTTTTGCCGAACTCTGCGCCGGCGGCCCTTGCTTTAAAAGAGTTCTCGCCGCCACGCCGAAGGAAAAGAAGAAGCAAGAACAGCAAGCCGCACCGACCGCGCGCCGCGATAGTCTCAGAACAGAGCTGATCATTCCTTCGCCTGAACGTGTCCGCAAAAAACAAGAGATCGCGTTCTAGCTAACAATATCGAGTACCGAGGAGCAACACTTTTCCGGCATGGATGGCGCGAGTCAATAACAAGTCGGAAAGCTCCAGCCCGTTCACCGATAAGCCTCACAAGTCCGGCAAATCCGTTGAGCGCCTGCGAACGACTGTGCTACCAACAAAGGGAATCCTTCGATGGCACTCACTCACAAACTGCGCAAGCCGGTGGCATCGGGCGAGGCGCTTCGCTCGCGAAACAAAGTGCTCGTAGCGGGCGTCTTTCTCGCCCTGGGTGTCGCTGGTGTTCTGGGGTTTCTGCTTTGGGGCTGCGGCGCCGGGACCAGTGCGCCGGTTTCCCCTCCTCCGCCCGCGGCGGTTCAGCCGCTGCAGGTGTCCGATGTGCAAAACATCGTGCAGGCGGCGGTGAATTCTGTGGGTGTGGATATGGTCGTGGCCGTGGTGGACCGCGCGGGATTTGTGCTTGGGGTGTTTCGAACGCCGAATGCCCCGGCAATGAGTACGGGGAATTTTGGGCAGCCGGTGGATGCCAATGATCTTGCCGTGGCCCTGGGGCGTACCGGCGCATTTTTCAGCAACGATCAAGCGCCGCTCTCGTCACGGACGGTGCGGTTTATTAGCGGAATTCATTTTCCGCCCGGCGTCGCGAATCAGCCGCCCGCGGATTTGTATGGCATCGAAAACACGAATCGTGGCTGCACGCTGGTAAACGATCCAAATTTTCAAAGCAAGATTCCTCCTTCACTTATGCTCAACGGGGGATTCGGTCCCGGAGTGGTAACCGGTAAGGCTGATACGAACGACTCGAGCGCCACCGCCGTGAATCCCGGGGGCGTCCCGATTTTTTACAACAATGTCGTGCTCGGAGGGATCGGCGTTGTAACTTCGGTGAACAATGCGAATGTGGCGGAATTTGCCGCGTTCACCGGATCGACGACGGCGCGAACCGGGCCGAGCGACAGTTTCGGGCCAACACCGGCCGCTCCCGGTGTGGTTTTCATCAGCGGAGTCGCGCTGCCTTTCGTAAATCAGACTTCGCTCCCGGCGGGATTTTCCCCGGGGTCGGTCGCTGGCACGGGAAGTTTTCTGATCCCGCCAACAAACAGCCAGGGGCAGCCGCCCGAAGGCGACTTGATCGCCCCGGCAGCGGGGCCACTCGGCGGACTGAGCGCGGCGGACGTAAAGCAGATCCTGGACAATGCGGAAGCAACCGCGAACACTACGCGCGCGGCGATCCGCCTGCCGATCGGATCGCGCACTAAGATGGTAGTCGCTGTCGCGGATCTGGACGGAACGATCATCGGGTTGCGGCGCATGCCCGATTCCACGGTCTTTAGTATCGATGTTGCGGTGACCAAGGCGCGCAACATGGTGTACTTCAATAGCAATTCCCGAACCGCCGCCGAGCTGAACGGCGTGCCGTTGGGCAGGGCGGTGACAAACCGCACCATCGGCTTTGGCGCGCATCCGCTTTATCCTCCGGGAATTGACGGTACGAGCGCCGGGCCGTTCCTCGGTCTTTATGCGATGGACGTCGCCAATCCTTGCACACAAGGGTCTCAAACCGGCGCGACAAATGCGAACAAGAGCGGAATCGTTTTCTTCCCGGGCAGCGCGGGTCTGTATCGCAACGGCACGCTTGTCGGCGGGCTCGGTGTTAGCGGCGACGGAGTGGATGAAGACGATTACGTCACGAATGGCGGAACATTCGGATTTGAGGCGCCCACGAGCATTCGCGCCGACCAGATTACCGATCAGGGCGTGCGTCTGCCGTATTTCAAATTTCCAAGAAATCCCACGAACTGAATCCCGCCTGGAGTCGCAATTCCGATTGTCCGAATTCAGGGCCGGCGCGGCCATCCTTTTCAAATCAACGCCGCTGCGACTTTTTGCCTCGCGCCATTTTCGCTAGCGTTCGTGTAAACCTTTCCACCGTTCCCGGCACCGTTTCGCTGTACACGAACTGCCCATTGCGCCGGCAGGAGATTAGTCCTGCTTCGCTCAGGATTTTCAAGTGGTGCGAGACCGTGGCCGGCGTGACCCCGCGCATGGTGACCAGTTCCCCGCAGGTCAAGTGCCCGCAGCGCGAGATAGACTCGAAGATACGGAGGCGCGTTTCGTCGGCCAGCGCTTTGGAGATTTTCTCGATTTGCGAGCGGTTCATTGGAGCGATATCCAAGGTATGGCCGGAGTCTAGCCAATTGCGGACTCTGCCGCCAGTGGATTAGATGGCTCGGGCCTAAAAAAAGTCAAGGAAATTGTAACCACATACTTCGATATTCATCTAACTGTCGAAATCTCGAAGGCCGGAGACGACATCTGCGGTGGAGAGGGGCTTTCGAGTAGAGCCCACAGAGCAACGGAGGACAAAATGAGCAGCACCAAAAGATTGCAAGGGAAAGTAGCCGTAGTCACGGGCGGGAACAGCGGCATCGGGCTGGCCACCGCAAAACGCCTGCAAGAAGAGGGCGCGCGGGTAGCCATCTCGGGCCGAAACAAGAAAACACTCGACGAAGCCGTGAAGACCGTCAGCAACGGCGTCCTCGCGGTCCAGGCCGACGTGTCCAAGCTCTCGGAAGTGGACAAGTTGTATTCGGAAGTTTCGAAGAAGCTCGGAAGGATCGATGTTTTGTTCGTAAACGCGGGCGTCGCGAAATTTGCACCGCTTGCGGAGACGCCCGAAAGCCTCTTCGACGAACAGTTCGACACCAACATCAAGGGAGCGTACTTCACGGTGCAGAAGGCGATTCCGTTCCTGAATGATGGCGCATCGATCATTCTGAATACCAGTGTTGCCGACCGCAAAGGCACAGTCGGAGCAAGCGCCTACGCCGCTACAAAGGCCGCTCTGCGCTCACTGGCCAGAACCGCGGCCGCGGAACTCGTGGGGCGCGGGATCCGCGTGAACTCCGTAGCGCCGGGGCCGATTGTGACTCCAATCTTCGAGAGAACCGGACTTCCCAAGGAAGCGGTGGATGAATTCGCCAAGGGCATTGTTGAAAAGGTGCCGATGAAACGCTTTGGACAGCCGGAAGAAGTTGCCGGCGTCGTAGCCTTTTTGGCCTCGCAAGATGCGTCCTACATCACTGGGGAAGAGATCAACGTCGACGGCGGGTTGGGCCAAATCTAAGGTTCGAAGATTAGCGTTGGGCCCAAGAAAATGGCGGCGGCATGGGGAAGGGCGGCCGCCTTTTTCGTCTTTGCAACGCTCATTTCGAGAGTATTTGCTTCGCTCCTCCGGAAGGATCGGGCGAAGTGGCGGAGTTCACATCGAGGAACCAGGAGTGTGCGGAGTCCCCGGGCGCATAACAATTTCCGTTCCGGTGATAGGTCGCAGCGCATCGCGACGTAAACTCTTTGCGCCGCGGAGACTGCGCGAATTGCCAGACCGCGGCGTAGGGAATCCCGCTTTTTGCGGGAGACGCTGGATCACGTGAAAAAGTGCAACCGGGAGAGGGAGGACAGGCATCGTTATACGCCCAGATGGAGATGCCGCGGGTTGCCGCATGATTGCGAATGTCCTCCGCGGTAGTAATGGTCACGCCGGGCTCTTCCTTGACGGGCATGCCTGAGCAATAGGCACCGGGGCGAAATCCTGCCTGACTGAGGGCTTCCGACCACGCCGCGAGATAGGCATGGTAGGTGTCGGGAAGTCGTCCGCCTTCTTCAATATCCAAAAAAATAATTGTCCCGGCGGAGAAGCCCTCTGCTTTCGCAGAGGCCGCAGCGTCCTCTCCGTCGCGAGTTCCTCTGGCTTTGGCTGAGGTTTGAGTTTTAAGTTCGCGGCTACCGGGACCTTGGTAGAGGACCACAAAGCCGAAACCCCGCGAGCGCAACAGCTCCCGCTTCCGGGTCCAGGTGTTGCTTTTCTCGCCGGGAGGAGGGCTAATCCAGTAGCTTGAGAAGGCAAATGTTTTTCGGAGAATGGGCAGGGCATCATCGCCGGGATAGTTGTTGCGGTCGAAGCCCAAGTATTTTTTTTCACTTTCCTCCGGAGCGGAGCAAACGCGGCTTTGCGCTCCAAAAGCGAAGAGTGCGGCGCTGACCATGAGCGCAGCAAGGAAAAGCTTGGTTACCTTGAACTGTGTGACGCGTTCGATCATCAGATTCTCACCAAACCTCGCATCCGAAACGCGGCAGCCGGGCTATTTCATTCGAAATCAGCCCTCCCGCAATTTGTGGCCTGCCAGATTGCCGAGGCCATCGTACGCGGCATACTTATAAGTTTCGCTGAGTGTCGGATAATTGAAAACCTGTTCGATGAATTCATCGATGGTGAGGCCCTTGTCCAAAACGGTCAGGCCGATGTGGATGAGTTCGGTCGAGTTTTCACCAATCATGCTGACCCCGAGGAGTTTCTTGTCGGCACGCGCAAAGATGAGTTTGAGCATGCCCGCCGTGTCGCCGGTGATGTGGCCGCGGGCATTGTTTTCATACAGCGCCCGCCCAACCACGTAATCGATCTTCTTTTCTTTGCAGGATTCCTCCGTCTCACCCGCGGCGGAAATCTCCGGAATCGTGTAAATGCCCATGGGCAGCAAGGATGCCACGCGTTGTTTGTATTTCAAACCGAAGGCGTGGCAAACGGCGACGCGTCCTTGCTCCATGGAAGTGGAAGCGAGCGCGGGAAAGCCGATGACATCACCTGCCGCATAAATGTGCGAAACCGACGTTTGGTAGTTCCCATTCACGGGGATGTAGCCACGATCGTTGAGGGCCAGTCCGGCCTGTTCCAGTGCCAGGCCGTCAACCGCAGCCCGTCGGCCCGCGGCGAAAAGAGCCGCCTCCGTTTCGAGAATTTTGCCGCTGTTCATGGTCAAACGCACTCGGTCCTTGGAATTCTCAGTCTTCACGGGACGATCGTTGAAACGGAAATGCATGCCCAATGAGGCGAGTCGCTCGCGCAGACGATCAGAGATTTCGTTGTCTAGGAAGGGAAGAAGCCGATCGCGACCGTCGACCAGAGTGACCTCGACGCCAAGCGCCATAAAAATGGAAGCGTATTCGCAGCCAATGACGCCACCACCAATTACGGCCAGGCTTTTGGGTATGCGGTCCATTTGCAGAAAGGTGTCGGAGTCGAAGGTGTGGACATCGTCGAAGGCGATCTCCGAAGGGCGATGCGGCTTCGAGCCCGTGGCGATGAGGATCACATCGCCCTTGAGCCGGCGCGTGCCGTCGGCTCCCGAGACCACAACCGTGTGACCGTCTTCGAAGGACGCCTGGCCGCGAACGAGCTCAATCTTGTGCAGCGCCAGATTCTTCAGAATCCGGCGGCGCTCCATGTCCACGACTTCGCGTTCGTGATGCATGAAGTCGTGCACAGTGAGATTCTCTTTGAGCGAGTAATCGATGCCATAAAGACCGCGCTGTTTCAGGCCAGAGAAATAGAGCGCCGATTCGCGCAAAGTCTTGCTGGGAACGGTACCAGTATTGATGCAACTGCCGCCCAGGTGCTGGGCGCGTTCGATCAGGGCGACGCGCTTGCCAAAATAGGCGGCCTGGGCGCCCGCCTTTTCGCCGGCAGGACCGCAGCCCATCACAACCAGGTCAAAACTTTCAGTCGAACCCACTCGAGCCTCCCCGTAATGAGCTGGAAGGGACTGACGCTACGCCATGCACTCCGGATCTGGGAGGATTCTAGGGGAAGAGCGGGAGAAAATAAGGAAGTTTCTCGCCGCGGTGTGCCGAATCGTACGGCAAGAGCTCCGCCGGAGAGCGCCTAGGGCTCCCACGCCACACCGATTCTAGCGGCTGCCGTGGAGCATGGTTTTTGAACAAATTCGGAGTGCCTTGCCGGCCATACGCCACCGGAACCGGGTTTCGAGCATCTAAGCAGCTGGGAGTGACGGAGGAACAGTGAGCAATGTCGGCACAGGCTGAGAAACGTACGCTGATAGCGGTGGGCGGGCTCCTGGTCGTCCTCGCTTCGCGGGTCTTCTACTTTCAAGAAATGTTTTTTGCCCTGCTCCTGTTTGCTGGAGTGTTTTTCGGCCTCCTGCTCCTGGCATGCATCATAGCCGGAGTGTGGATGTTCTATGAAAAAGCGGTGATCTCTCTTGCTCGGTGGACGGCGAAGCAAGGGTATCGCGGCTTGCTGGCCCTTCGGGCGAAGCTTTTGGAACTGGCTCCAACGATTACCAGGATCGCCGGGATCGTTTCCGCCGCGCGACCCACGCTGTTTTACCCCTTCGGCAGCTCACTGCGCGGCTGGGTGCGGTCGCTCCTTCTGGATGCCTCGCACTTCCGCGCTGACGCCGAACGCGCCGTCAAGCATTTGCGGCTTCTGCTGAAACAAAGCTGAAGCCCTTCGGGCAAGGCGAAGCCCCCCTCCCTCAAGTGGTGTGGACCACACTCTAATCGCAACCATTGTCGGAACGGGCCCTTCTGTGATGCTGGAGCTTGACTGAACAAACCAGGCAGGAATGCCTGTCCTACCAGAGACTCTTGGGGGTGTGGTGAAACTGGACTAGGATACGTGCGTGAAAGAACCTCAGCCGCCTGGCAAAGGCCCCTCTCTGGGCTGGCAATGGAAAGCCATCATTCCGATCGTGGGAGTGTTGTTGTTGGGCCTGATAGCGTTCCAGGCCATCGTAGTCGCGCTCGATATTCCCAGCGGACATTGGATTGTGATCGTTGCGGCCGGCGGCGCGGTGGCCATTTGTTTCGTGACGTTAATAGTGATGCTGGTTTTGATTCAAAGGCCGCTCGAAGAGTTAAAGAGGGTCATCGGTCGGGTAAGCGAAGGTGATCTGGCCGCAAGGGTCGATTTCGCCAAGCGTAACGACGACGTCGGGCAATTGGGTCAGCAGTTCAATGAAATGATTCGGCAACTCGAGGAAAATCGTGCGGAAATCGAGCGGCTGCACCAGCGGGAAATGGCGCGCGCCGAACATCTCGCCACGATCGGAGAGTTGGCGGCAGGACTGGCGCACGAAATTCGCAATCCGCTTGCTGGAATTGCCGGGGTCGTCGAAGTGATGGGACGGGAACTGCCGCCGGAGAGTTCCAGCCGCGCGGTGCTGCCTGAGGTTCACAGCGAAATTCAACACATTCAGGCGATCTTGAACGATCTGCTCGTTTATGCGCGGCCACGGCCACCGGAATTTCATCCTGCGGATTTGAACGCGACAGTCGAGCAGGCGGTTTTCCTGGCGCGTCAACAAGTGAGGACGAAACCCATTGAGATCACACTGGAGCCGGAGAAAAGACTGCCAGGAATCCTGCACGATCCCGTGCAGGTTCAACAGGTCATTTTGAATTTGCTTCTGAACGGCATTCAGGCGATCTCGAATCAAGGGAAGATTGAGGTGGCTTTGCGGCAGGAAAGGGAGTATGCGGTGGTGCGCATTCGAGATAACGGCAAGGGCATCTCGCGCGAGTCTCTGCCAAGGATCTTCAAGCCGTTCTTTACGACAAGAAAAGAAGGAACGGGCCTGGGGCTCCCGCTGGCGAGAGGCATCGTGGAGTCGCACAAGGGAAGAATTGAGGTGACGAGCGAGCCAGGGCGCGGCACGCAATTCGAGGTGTGGCTGCCGATCTTGCGAGCCAAGGACAAGCACGCCGAGTAGTTCAGAAGTCAAAGGTTGACGGTCGAACGAAGCGACGAACAGAGAAAAAAGTAACGCAGAGATGCCGAGCGCTCGGAGAGTCGTGGAGTAGTTCAAGCGGGTTCCACGGGATACGAAACCTGTAAGCGGTTCATGAAGAATGATAAAGTACCGATCATGGTGCGGAAGAAAATCCTGATCGTGGACGACGAAAAACTGGTGCGCTGGGCGCTGGCGAGGAAGTGCGCCGAATGCGGCTACCAGAGCGTCGAGGCTGCTGACGGAGAAGAGGCGCTGAGCGTACTGCAGAACGAGTCGCCGGACGCCATTTTGTTGGACGTTCACCTGCCGGGTCAGAGCGGCATCGAAGTCCTGGAAAAGCTGAAGCAAAGCGGCGAGACGCGCACGGTCATTATGATGACTGCGGATCCGCAACTTGAGGACGTGAAAACCGCGCTGCGGCTGGGCGCCTATGACTTTGTCAGCAAGCCGATCAATTACGAAGAACTGGGCGTTACGCTGCAGAACGCGCTGGAAGCGGGGGCGCTGCGCACGGAAGTGGAGTCATTGCGCGGAGAAGTGCGGCGGCGCGCGGGCTATCACGAGGTGATTGGCGTCTCGCGGAAGATGACCGAGCTGATGAAGTTTGTTCAGAAAGTGGCGGCCAGCGAAGCCAGCACGATTTTGATTCAAGGAGAGAGTGGAACCGGCAAGGATCTGGTGGCGAAGACAATTCATTATCAGAGCGCGCGAAAAGACAAACCGTTTGTGGCGATCAATTGCTCCGCGATTCCGGAAACACTGATGGAGGCGGAACTTTTTGGCCACGAGCGCGGCGCGTTTACCGATGCCAAGGCGATGAAGAAGGGTTTGTTTGAGGTGGCCGACGAGGGAACGCTGTTTTTGGATGAGATTGGAGAGCTTTCGCCGCTGCTTCAGGCAAAGCTCTTGCGGGTGCTGGAGGACCAGGTCATCCGGCGCGTCGGTGGTGTGCGCGACATCCAGGTGAACGTTCGCGTGATCGCGGCCTCGAATCGCGACCTGGAGCGCGCGGTACGCGAGGGTCATTTTCGGCAGGACTTGTATTACCGGTTGGCCATCATTTCCGTTTTTCTTCCGCCGCTGCGGGAACGGAAAGAGGACGTGCCCGCGCTGGTGGATTTCTTCGTGGGCCACTACAACCGGAAGTTCCGGAGGAACGTGCAAGGGTTGAACGAAGAAACGCAGCGACTGCTGATGAGCTACAACTGGCCCGGAAATGTGCGTGAATTAAAGAACGCGCTGGAACGCGCCATGCTTTTGGAAGAAGGCACGCTGCTAAGGCCCGATGATTTGCCCTTTGCAGTGGCTAGCGGGCGCAGCGGGACAGCCGGGAGCGCTCCGACAGCGATGGAAGTGAGCTCGCCTGCGGCCCAGGAGCCGCTCGAAGGCGGCTCCACGCGACGCTTGCCAGTTCTCTCTATCCCGGAAGGCGGAACGTCGCTCGAAGATATCGAGCATGCTTTGGTCGAGCTGGCGCTGCGCCAGTCTCATGGGAACCAGATCAAGGCGGCCAAGCTGCTGGACATCAGCCGGGACGCGCTTCGCTACAAGATGAAGAAATTCGGATTGGTCCACGGAGAAGAAGAGCAACCAGCCTCCCCGACGCGACCCTGAGTCCTCAAAGCAGACGTCCTATAATGGAGTAGAGCGCATCCAGTCACTGACGCGGCTCGCGATCTGCCCAACCAGGCAGGCTGATGTCCGTATTTGCGCACCGTTGTCGATCTGCAGCCGATGTTCGGCGGGGACGGCCGAGTGAGAAGACGCGAACGAGAGTGAAAAGCCCCAGTTTGAGAAGACGCCTTGGGAGGGTGTCACCATGGAAGCTTATTCAAGTCGTTAAAATAAAGCGAGATACGTGAACGCAGGCGGGCTGCGAGTTTGGAACAGCAGATGCTGCTTGGCAGTTTGCTCAGAAAGGTTGGCAATGGAGCGATTGCAAATTTTGTCAGCTGTGGGCGTCCCTACTGTGACCGCGGGCAGGCGGTAAAAAAGCTCGAAAGGATACGGCGCAGAACAGGACGCCCACCGTAAAGCCGGAAAGAACCCCCCAGTTTGCCGGCTTGCATGATCGAGTCAGGCAGCGGCAGAGCACGGATCGTAAAGGAGCGTCGAGGTTCCGACGCGATGGCCCGCATGACGGGCCTTAACCGGTGCTCGCCGCTGCCTTTGTTTTGGGCTGGGTCTTGCGTGTTTTTTCCCGTCAAATTCCATAAAACCAGTGGTTTTCTCGCGCATATCGTTGTGCGATTGCACCCAAGGGTTGCTCTGTTGAATGGAGGACGGCCCGCATGTTCTTTGTTTGCAATGCGATCCGTGTCTGTGGTTGTGGAATCGTGCGTGCACCCTTGGCAATGTCATTGAAGGCAGGAAATGAGAGCGCACGAGCCACGACGAAATGAAGGCGAGGAGGGTCTTATGACACAGGTAATAGAGCCGAAGGCGATTCAACCGATTTCCCTACCGGAGATTTCAAAGAGGGTCTCGCTTAGTAAGATTTTAGTGACTACGGATTTCTCGCCCGAGTCCGACCGGGCTCTTGCCTATGCCCTGGCCCTGGCACGGCGCTATGACGCCAGGATCTACTTGGCGCATGTACTGGTGCCAGATGCTTTCTTGTATGCGGAGCCGGCGGTTGCGGAAGCTACTTACGAGAAGGTTCGTCAGGCGGCGGAGCAGGGGATGGCAGACATTCTCGTGTCGGGGAAGCTGCGTGGCATACCACACGAAGTGTTGCTGGGAGAGGGAAACGTCTGGCCCGTTCTTGCAAAATTAATCCAGAAGTATGAAATCGACCTGGTGGTTACGGCGACGCATGGACGCGGAAAGATCAAGAAGTTGCTGATCGGTTCAGTGGCCGAAGAAATCTTTCGGCACGCGGACTGCGCGGTGCTGACCGTGGGGCCGCGCGTAAAGGATGAGCCGCCGCGCGAAGTGGAGCTGAAGAGTATTTTATTTGCTACGGACTTTGGCCATGGCGCAGAGAGAGCGGCCGCCTATGCACTCTCCCTGGCTCAAGAGCACGCCGCTCGGCTCACTATGCTGCATGTTATTCAAGAAGCCACGGCGTTCACGGAAGAGAGCGTGCGGCGGCAACGTGAGTTTAACATCGAAAACCTGCGACGTCTGGTCCCGGAGGGCGCTGAGAATTGGTGCAAGCCGGTGTTCCGCGCAACGTTTGGCGAGACGGTGGAAGAGATCACCACAATGGCTCGCGAGATGAACGCCGACCTGATCGTGATGGGCGCAAAGAGTAGAAATAGCCTGGCAGGACATGTTCCGGCCACCATCGCGTACAGCGTGGTCACCAAAGCGCGGTGCCCGGTGCTGACCGTTCGCGGTTGAATCGCCGACGGTCAAGGAGGTCTTAAGCCGCACAAAGAGCTGCTATCTTCGGCGGCAAATGGCGGAGCGGAACCTCACTCGAGCGCGGTCCGCATCCTTTGCAGATCAAAGGACGGAACTGGTGGCTCAAGACGCGAACCGGTTCCGTCTTTTTTATTTTTGCTTGTCTTTTCCTCCTTAGGCTCGGTTCCTGTGCGAAAACGCGCGCCGCTATCACCATCCCCATTGCGAATGCACACGCAGCAACCTTCGAACACATTTCAAGTCTCCAGCCTAAGTGTTGCCTTGCGAGGACTTTCTCAATCATCGACTCTTCTCTGCCTGAGATTTTGCTATTGTCAATCGCCGTTCTCCAGCCTATTCCATCTGGGTCCTGGTCGGATTACCGGAAAACTGGAAAACTGGAATCGGGAGATCGGCACTTTTCCGATTACGTTAATCGGGACTTGAGGGCAATATTCTTCCGACGAATACCTCATCATGGTCGATGGTGATCGAAGAGATGTTCGGTAAAGAGGCGCAACTCGTGCGTTGACGAAGAGGTGTGCGTGGATTCAATGAGAATCAAAACTTAACAAACCCTGACACGGCCGGCGTCGTTAGAGATACCGCGTTAATCACATCAGACGTATACTCTGGTCTCTGAGCCGATGAATCGAAGAGTCGCGAGTTCGCTAATTGTCGCCGGGCTGATGTGCATTGCAGGTTACGCTGCCTTGTTCATTGCTCCGGATGAGCGAACTATGCATGACGCACAGCGCATTTTCTATTTCCATGTGTCTAGCTGGGTTGCTATGTTCGTAGCATTTTTCGTGTCTGTCTTCGGCTGTTTCGCTTATTTGACCACGCGCTCGCAACGATACGACTGGATTGGTGTTGCGGGGGCAGAGGTCGGCCTGGTGTGCTGTACGATTGGGCTGATA
Organism: Acidobacteriota bacterium; assembly: GCA_003223215.1. GTDB lineage: Bacteria > Acidobacteriota > Terriglobia > Acidiferrales > UBA7541 > Acidiferrum. The sequence continues at coordinate 28,496 of QHYH01000094.1, read as the reverse complement.
ACGGGTCCCTTGTGGGGCAAACCCGCGTGGGGGATTTGGTGGACGTGGGATCCGAGGCTCACGACGACTTTTGTTCTTTGGTTGCTATACCTTGCATATCTCCTGCTACGCTCCATGGTAGAAGAAACTGAGAAGCGGGCAAGAATCTCGGCAGTTTTTGGAATCTTTGCCTTTCTCGACGTTCCATTAGTATACGTGTCAAACCGTTTTGGGCGGACTCAGCATCCGGCTCCAGTCTTTTTCGGAGGCCCAAATGCAGGAGTCGACCCCACCATGGGAAAAGTGCTGTTACTGTGTTTGGCAGCCGTTGTTGGGGTAATGACCGTTCTTCTGCTAGACCGCTACCGTCTTGAGCGTTTGCGGTATGAAGTGGGTTTGTTGACTTCTGTGATTGAGTCTCGCGATTTGGATAAGCAATCTCGCACAGCTAGGGAGCGCGTATGAAGAACTTTCAGTACCTCCTCGCAGCATGGATTGCGGTCTGGGTTGTGTTTTTCTTTTATCAGGTCTCCCTGTCTCGCAGATTCTCCCAATTGTTCGATGAAGTCAAACGCCTTAAAGAGCGCTTAAAAGACTCAACTCCCGATTAGTGGCGTTCTCGTCCATTTGACGAGGCTTCCTTTCGCGGCGGATTCCATGTGGACGCGAACGCTGTTTATCGGGACTTGGCTCACGTGGTTTACAATCAGAACGGAGATGTTCTGGTCGCATATAGTGAAATCTGATTAACGCCTCGGGCTGTCGTATTCATTATGAAGTCTTTTTACAGTTTGATTCTCGTCCTTTGCCTCGCAAGCGTGTGCATCGCGCAAGAGAGCGGTACGGGCCAGCCAACGGTGACGGTACATTCCACATTGGTTATGGTCCAGGTGTTTGTGAACAATAAGGAAGGACATGTAGTTTTTGACCTCAAGGCGGACGACTTCCTTCTCACTGATAACGGCGTACCGCAACTTCTCACACTAGAACAAGACACTGATTCGCAGCCGCTGGCGTTGGCAATCGTGGTTGAGAGGGGCGGTGAAGGCGCACGCCATCTCGCTGACTACAAAGAACTAGACTCTATCCTTGACGCGCTGATCGGTAACGTAGAGCACCGCGTCGCCGTCATCGGCTTCGATGGTACGCCGCACCTGATCGTCCCTTTCACGTCAAAAACAGGAGATGCTTCCAACGGACTTGCGAACCTTTCCGAAGGCGACCATAACGCGGCCATTTTAGACGCCGTTGCATTCGCCGTCGTGCAGCTGCGGGAGCAGCCCACGCGCTATCGGCGCGCCATTTTGCTGCTCACCGAAACAATTGACCAAGGCAGTAAAACCACCCTGAATGACGCTGTGCGCCTTATCAGCGATACGAACACGGCGATATACAGCTTTGGTTTCTCGAGTACGCGTTCGGCAGTTTCGAATGAAGCGTCAAAGTCTAGTAGCAACGACCCCGGCCCCGAGAATGGCTGCTTCAGTCGCACTGGGGCCAATTCCGAGTACAAAGGTCACTACAGCAAGCAGGTGCTTGACTGCGTTAGCCAGCTTGCTCCACCACTTCGGCTGGCCACCATGACCTTTCTCACGGCCCGCAATGCACTGCGTACGAATACTGCCGAATCTTTAGCCCAACTCACCGGAGGTGAGTTCTTTCACTTCCACGATTCTAAGGATCTGAAAGCAGGCCTTATCGCGGTTTCGAATGACATACCCAATTATTATGTTCTAAGTTTCCGACCGGCTAATCCCGCGGCCGGCCTACACGCGCTACATGTGGCTACGAAGGGCCGCCCGCAGTTTGTGACAAAATTTCGACGCGAGTATTGGCTTGACGACACTGGGCGCTAGCGAGCAAGTTCCGCCTGAGATACTCTGGTTCCTTGAGAACGGAATTGAGCAAAAGGTTCTAACTGCTTCTTTGCCTGCCTGAATCCGCTCGGGTATGTGGTCAGATCTCGATTCGTGGGGAAATCGGAAAAGTGCCCGTCCATCTTTCGAGCTCGATTCCACTTGTGCGTGTACGCTGTTACCAGGCATGTTAAGTATGGCTTTTCACAGTTCCGCTGTCGCGCTTCCTAAGAGAAGACAAATCATAACTATTGAGGAGGGGCAAACCGGAGTTCGGGCAACGTGCGCTTTGGTAACCTCCAAAAAATTGGATTGTTCAGGGAAACCAAATTGTCGTTTCTGATTTGCGTTAAACGACGATAAGATGTGGAGGGTTCGGCCCCGCGGTTCAGGAAAGTCAATCCAAGGAAACGGAGAAAGCACCATGGGATCAAAACCGACGCATGAACAAGCGCAACTTCACCTTCAAGTCTACGACCAGCGGAGGGAAGCCAAATTACGCCAGGCACGTGACTGGTTCGGTAAAAACTACATCGTGAATAATATCGACGACGCTATGCGGATCGCGCCGATGGGAAGCGAAACCGGAGCGTACGTAGGAATGGTGATCGGCTACTGGGAGCAAGCCTGCGCGTTGCTCAACTACGGACTACTTCACGAGGATCTCTTCTTTGAGACCAGCGGCGAGTTCTTCGGAGTGTGGGAGGCACTTAAACCCGTCGTTCCGACGTTTCGCGAGCGTTTTGTCAACAAGCAGATCCTTGCGCACCTCGAAGAGGCGGCGAAGCGCTATGAGGCGTGGTCGGAACACCGCAACCCGGGTCATATCACCGCGATGCGGCAATTCATGCAACAGATGCGCGGTCAGGCAGCCTCAGCGGCCAAAGCCTGATTCGAGCGGCAATTCAAATTGATGTACGGGCGGGACGCGCCGGGTAGCCGGGGCCGTCCCGCCTTTTTTGCAACTAGGGGCACTTGTCTGGTAAGCGTTAATCGTCCAAGTGGATTGTTTCTCTCCCATTCTCATGGCTTCACCAATTGAAATGTCCTATCGTCAATCGCTTTGCGAATCCAACGCATCAAAGTGATCGCCTTGAACCTGCGACCAGAGTTGTGCCTTTCGCATCCTCAATCGGAATCGGAAAGCTGTACACCTTGTCTTGAACCTTGACCACGTAGAAGAAATTTCCGTGTCCCTGGCGAATTGGTACGGTGTCAAGGTTCAACGCAATGTCACATTGTGTTACACCGAAGCGAAACAACAATTCGCCAACCACACGGCATTGTTGACGAGGTAGTCGAAGCGCTCGGCAGCCAAAATCTGCCAGCGCCGAGCGGACGTTCCGGATGAGGGCGCGCGAGAAGGAAATATTTCGCGCGATTTCGGAACGCAGCCGATTGCACGAATAGCCGATCCGTCGCACTACCGCTGAGCTGGGGGGCGTGCTGACGAACCAAGCGCAGAGTCCAAAAGCGTTGCACGACTCAACTCGAATGCCCCAAATGCGCGGAGATGGCGCGCGCGGCCCTCTTGATTGCTATGGCATATGCCTGAATGCGATCGCGGCCAATCCTCGTCACAGGTCCGGAAACGCTGATCGCGGCGGTGACACTTCCACTCTCGTCCAGAATCGGGGCGGCGACGCAGCGCGCGCCCATATCCGTTTCTTGATCGTCGATGGCATAGCCCTGTTGCAGGACGCGAGCGAGCTCTTTCCGGAATCTCGGAAGGTTCGGAATGGTTCGGGGCGTGGCACGCTCAAAAGTAAGCATAGGCAATAACTCCTCGCGCTGATCGTTGGGAAGAAACGCGAGCAGAGCTTTGCCCAGGGCAGTGCAGTTTAGAGGCCGATGCATTCCCGGTTGGGAAGCCATGCGAAAAGAATGATGGCTTTCGATAACCTCGAGGTAAAGCAACTCGTGTCCATCCAAAACGCCGAGGTTCACCGTTTCCTTAGTTTCGTTGGAGAGGGCTACGGCCACAGGCCGGCTAATCTTGCGCAGGGTCGCATGATAGGCAATTCCTGCGCCGAGCCTGGTTAGTTTGGGCGCGACGACGTAGGCACCAGTTTCGTCGCGCAGCAGATAGCCCTCGTTTTCCAAATGAGCCACGAATCGGTACGCCGTGCTCTTGTTTACGCTGGTCTGCTCGGCGATCTCGCGGAGTTGCAGGCCGGCGGGAGAAGCGTCGAGAGCCTCTAAAATCCGCAATACCTTCGCCACCACGCCGACTGGCGCCGATTTGGACTCGCGTGCCCTGATCATCGGTGAGAGCCACTCCTTCCACTCAAAGGGAACGTTCAGAATATGGTGGCGGCATTTTACATGAAGAAATGTTCAGTTTTTCAATATTTAAAATTCAGATTTTTAATATTGAATTTACACGGGCGGCCTGCTACAAAGCCACCCGTTCCTAGTTTCGCGGCGCAACGGTTCTCAGGGGGTGTATCGCCGGAAGCGGGAGTCCCATCGACGATCGACCGAATCGAGATTCAAGCAGGGGGTGGCTATGCGAGTGGTGAAGTTGGCTGGAATGATTCTCGGGTCCTTCTTCTTAGCCTCGGCCGCAGTTCATGCACAAACTGCAGTCGGCGAGGTGAACGGGACAGTAGCAGATAGTTCAGAGGCTATTGTGGCAGGGGCCACCGTCACGCTCACAAACCAAGCGACTGGAATTGTGGATCGAGCTACCACGAATTCCGACGGGCATTTTGTCTTCATCAACGTGAAGCCCGGTCAGTATGTCCTCGGGGCAGAGTCATCGGGATTCAAATCAACTCGAGTCTCTCCGTTCACGGTAGGTGTCAATCAGACCGTCACGCAGACAGTAAGACTCGAGCTCGGTTCAATGACGGAAACCGTTACAGTCAATGCCGAAGCAGCGATCCTTGAAAGATCTTCCAGCGAACTCGGGACGGTGATCACTGAAAAAGCGATTACCGACATCCCTTTGAATGGCAGGAATTTCACGCAGTTGCTGACTCTCACTCCTGGTGTCACGCCGGTTTCTACGTCTCAGAATAAGAGCATTGGCGGAGTAGAGGGGAATGTTGGAATCCCCAATTCCGGCTTTGCTGACCCCTCCATCCACGGGCAGCAAAATCGCTCCAAGCTGTACTTTTACGACGGCATCATCAACACCAACATTCGCGGGCCAACGTACGTCGTCGTTCCAAACCTTGACTTGGTCCAGGAATTCAAGGTCGTCGGACAGGATTCCAAGGCGGAGTACGGCGGGGCCACTGGAGGCGTGGTGGATATGGTCTCTAAGTCCGGGACCAATGCCTTCCACGGCTCGCTCTTTGAGTACGTGCGCAATGATGCCTTTGATGCCCGCGACTCGTTGAACGATTTTGACCCGCTCACGCGCGCTCCCTCAGCGCCGCTCGCCTTCCGGCAAAATCAGTTCGGAGGATCCTTTGGTGGTCCGGTTTTCAAAAATAGAACCTTCTTTTATGGCGGCTACGACGGTTGGCGCTACAGCCAGCCCAGTCACGGACGTAATTATGTTCCAACGCCTGCTGAGCTGGACGGAGATTTCACCGACACGAGCACTAGCTTGTTCACCACTGTCCATCAGATCTACAACCCTTACTCCACAACAGCGACGCCTCACGCCATTGACGCCAGCGGCACGACAGGCATTCGGGATCCTTTCAAATGCGATGCTGCGGGGGCCCCGATCGCTCCTGCTTCGGACGGAACGCAACCCGGAACCGTCGGGACGGCCGGTGTAGTAGCGTGCAATATAATCCCTTCCGTCCTCATCAATCCGGCTATGCAAGCCTTCTTCAAAACCTATTCGGCTGCTCCGAATTATGCGAACCCGGCGGACCCTACGCACAATTTCATTCAGACGCGCCCGGATCGCAATAACTCCAACTCTTTTCAGCTACGGATTGACCATCATCTTAGCAACAGAGACAGTTTTTTTCTCCGCTATACACAGCAAAACGTCTATTCCTATACGCCAATTGGTGAACTAGGTTTCACGGACGGGACCGGGCGTGGCCGAAACTATGGCGGGGGTTGGGTACATACTTTCAGCCCTAGACTTTTCCTCGATGTCCGGGCTGGGTACGCGGGAAGGCCGAGCGTCGATTCCGGTCAGTCTAATAAGGATCCCCGCGGGCTTCAGCCTATGAAGGACGCTGGTCTCCTGAACATCGACCAATACCAAGGCATGTTGGTTGCAATGTCCAATTGGCACGCGGGAGATGATCGCGACGACCATGGTAACTTTGGAATTCGTGGGCCTGCCCCTCGCGAAAACCCTACTTGGAGCATCACTCCCAACTTAAGCTGGATCAAGGGCAACCACAATCTCAAAGTAGGCTTCCAGTACGTCCAGGCCAGCAGAGGCCAGAAAAACACATTCCAACAAATGACTTTTGCTGCGGGGCAAACCCAGGAATTCAATCCGAAGGCTGTCAATAATACGGGACTGGATCTTGCATCTGCCTTGCTTGGCTTCCCGAGCAATTATCAGGGTCAGCTGCCGGTTGTCCATGGCGGGCCGGTCGAATTCAACTATGCGTCTTGGGCTATCTACGGGCAGGATGAATGGAAGCTCGCTTCCAGATTGACCTTAACGCTGGGCCTGCGGCTGGATGCCCTCACGCAACCCCAGACGACCGATGGCCGGCTGTGGAACGCACTCGATCTATTCAACCAAAAATGGATCATCGGTGCCGCAACAATGCCTCCGCTCTGCAGCGCGGCACAAGTGGCGCCTTGTATTCCCGATGGCCCACCTATCTATGCTCCGGGAACAGGCTCTACTTGCAACACTACCAACTATCCTCCTGCGCCCAACCGCATTCCCTGTGACTTCCGCCAGGATCTTCATTTCAGTGATGTCGTCCTTGCTGGCGGCCCGGCCTTTGCCTTTCCTCCCGTGCGCGACAATTGGGGCCCACGCGTTGGTGTGGCCTGGCAATTCAATCGAAAAACGGTCTTGCGCGGCGGATACGGCCTCTACTGGGATTCCCTCCCTGCAAGAAGCCAGTATGCGCAGAACGGCTTGGAAGCCGCGGTATGGCCGGACTCAACGGCGATTCCCGCCTTTGACCTGAATGCACCTGCAGACTTCTCGGGAGGCACGAAGCAGCTTGTGACCCAGGCGCAAGCAAACACCCTGGTCTCTCTTCCGGGAGCGTCTCCCTGGACCGTCGGCAATTTTCCCCTTGATCCCCACTTCAAGGACGCCCGTTCACACCAATGGCATATCCAGGTCCAGAGGGAAATCACTCCGGAGACGCTTTTCTCCATCGCGTATGCGGGCAGCAACAACGGGAGGCTCGACTATAAAGGCAAACCAAATACGGCGCCCCAGGCATTTCCTACAGGAACGCCGGCTGACGCCATCGACGCTCTCAGGCCAATGCCCTGGGTAAGTGCAAACATAAACTATGAACAGAGCATCGGATACTCTCGCTACAACGCTCTTGAAACAAGTTTGCACCATCGGGTCTCGAACGGTTTGTTCTTTCTGTTGTCCTATACATGGAGCAAGTCCATTGACGTGAGCAGCGGCTACTTTGGTGTCGAGAACGGCCCGGGAGGAGGTGCAGTTGTTCAGAATTACTTCGACCTGAAATCGAACCAAGGTGTCTCCGCTTTCGATATCACCCACTTTCTTTCCCTGGCCTCTGTTTACGAGCTTCCTTTCGGCCATGAGAAGAAGTGGTTGCGGAGTGGGCCACTTTCCTGGATTCTCGGAGACTGGCAGGCCAATCCTCTCTTCCAGGCCCGGTCTGGACAGCCCTACACCTTGAACGTCAGCGGCGACATCGCGAATATTTCCGGAAGCGGCGGGATTTCCGCATCGGCCGCCAGTGGTTACGGTCGGCCCAACATCATTGCCGATCCCTTCCAAGCGGGTCCGGTTCCCGCAAACCCCGATCCCAAGTGTCAGTTGACGTCTTCCCAAGGCGGGCGTGCTGCGGACGCCGTCCATAATTCCCTAACTTGGTTCAACCCCTGTGCCTTCACGACTCCGATCAACTCGTTCGGCAATCTGGGGCGCACTACTTACCGTGGCTCGTCCGTGTTCAACATGGACTTTTCCATGATCAAGAACATTCCTCTCCCCAGAGAGGGCATGAGACTGCAGATGGCCTTTGAGGCTTTTAATGTTTTCAATATCCAAAACATGGAGGTGCCTTCTCAGCTTAATATCACCAACAGAAGCGCCGGCGTCATAACCAGCCTTGCGCAAGGCACTACGCCAAGAGAGCTTCAGTTTGGGCTGAGATTCGTTTTCTGATATCAATTTTGCACGCAAAAGTCCGTTCTTTTCTTAAACGCGCGGCGGTGCTCACGCCCATCGCCGCGCTGGGCTGATAGAAGGGTGGCTGTTCACAGGAGAAGGAAAAACGATGGCAACCAATCGGACGTCGCGACGAGATTGGATGATCGGAACCGGCTCTGCCCTGGCTGCGGCAACGCTCCCGGTGAATTCTGCGTTCGCTTTTGGACAACCGTTCACACCGGCGCAAGCCGTTACGGCCCCGTCGGCCGACCAGACGGATCGCGTACGCCGGATGAAGTGGTGGCACGAGGCGCGCTTCGGCATGTTCATTCATTGGGGGCTTTACAGCGTGCTTGGCCGGCACGAGTGGGTCATGGAGAACGAGGGAATCCCAGTTTCCGAATATGCGCCTCTGGCAAAGCAATTCAAGCCGAAGCCGTTCCCCGCGCGGGATTGGGCCAAGCTCGCAAAGGAAACCGGCATGCGCTATATGGTCATGACCACCAAGCACCATGAAGGCTTCTGCCACTTCGATACCAAAACCACGGATTATTGCTCGCCAAAGCAAGGACCGGGCCGCGATCTCGTCCGCGAATATGTGGATGCTGCTCGCAGCGAAGGCTTGCGCGTCGGTTTTTATTATTCGCTGATGGACTGGCACCATCCCGACGGCGCGCGCTGCGCAAAGGATGAGGCCGCGCGCAAACGCTTCGTCGATTATATTCATAGGCACGTCCGAGAGTTGATGACCAATTATGGAAAGATCGACGTGCTCTGGTACGACGTTGCATGGCCGCTCGACGCCGCGGGCTGGGAATCCGAACGCATGAACAAAATGGTGTTCGAGCTTCAGCCGGACATTATCGTCAGCAACCGCAACAAGCTTCCGGGCGATTTCTCGACGCCCGAGCAACAGATTAAGGCGGATACGGAAGGCCGCGCTTGGGAGTCCTGCATGACGCTGAACGACAGTTGGGGGTACCAGCGCGCGGATGATGATTGGAAGAGCCCCAGGAGGGTGATTCAAAATTTGATTGCTTGTTCGCGGGACACGGGAAATTATCTGCTCAATATCGGCCCACGTGCCGACGGCAGCGTCCCGGAAGATTCCGTCAGGGTGCTGACGGAAGTCGGGCAATGGCTGCGCCGCAACGGGGAAGCGATCTACGGATCCGATCCCTGTCAGCCCCGCCGCTCGAACTACGCGAGCTTCACGCGCAAGGGCAACACGCTTTTCATGCACGTGCACTTCTGGCCCGGCAATTACGTCGCGATAGCAGGGTTGCAAACGAGAGTGAAGTCCGCGCGGTTCCTCGCATCGGGCAAGAAGATAGATTTCCAGCAGGATCCCTACCGCGTTCGTCTCACCAGCTTGCCAGAAGAGGCGCCGGACCACCCGGTGACGACCCTTGCTCTGGAATGCGACGCCGAACCTACTCAAGACAATATTTTTGTCCGTGAAGAAAAGCCTCGCGACGGTGTCTGAAGGGCAGCAACAAAGAGCCGCAAGCCATTAAAGGGAGAGTGCCGCTACGTGTTAAGTATCAACATCCTTTTGCGCAGCGTACTGGCGGTTGTTACAGCACTCTGGTTTGCTCCAGAAGGCTTTTCGTCAACGATGTCGCAGGCGCAATCGCAGCCAGCCAAGACCCGCAGGTCGCAACGGGTCCACATGGAGGAAGTACAGGTCGCGAGCCCTGACGGGAAGCTCAAGTTCACGGTCCTGCCCAATGCGGAGCGCCTCACGTTTACTGTTGTATTTGGCAACACGACGGTGATTGAGCCTTCGCGCATCGTCATGAAACTTGATGGGTACGATCTTTCCTCCGGCGTGGTGTTCAACAAGGTGGAGCGCTACGAAGTGAACGAGACCTATCCTTGGTACGGCGCGCACAGTATGGCCATCAATCGATGCAACGGCGTGAAGATCTCTTTGACGCATGACTTGAGCTTCATCGACTACACCTTGGAAATTCGCGTCTTTGATGATGGCGTCGCGTTCCGCCACGTAATCCCGGTAGAAGAGAACGCATCGCGCGTCCCGGACGAATACTCGACGTTCGTAATGCCTAGTGGTTCGACCGTCTGGTATGGAGGGTTGGCAGGCGGTCATTACGAAACCGAATACGTCAAAAAAGATATTGCCAACGTGGAGCCCGGGGAATGGGCCGGGCCGCCGCTCACGTTTAAGTTGCCTGCGGCCAGCGGGTATGCGTCGATTACGGAGGCAAATTTGGTGAATTACAGCGGAATGGGATTGGAGGCGAATGGTCACGGCGGCTGGGTGATTGGTTTGGGCCATCGTCAACCCTTGAATTGGCCATTCGAGCTGCGTTACGGCAGAGAAGAGGCGAAACGTCTTGGCAAGCCCGCGTCCATCACGGGGACGATAACGACGCCGTGGCGTGTAGTGATGGTCGGCAAGGATTTGAACACGCTCGTGAACAGCACGATCTTGCCAAACCTTTGCCCACCTCCCGATCCAAAACTCTTTCCGGAAGGTATCCACACCGCATGGATCAGGCTCGGCCGCGCCGTGTGGCGCTACCTCGACGATGGTCCGCAAGGCGTCGAGGGCATGGAGGAATTTTCGCGCATGGCATCCGAACTGGGATTCGAGCACAACATCCTCGAAGGATTTTGGAGTAAATGGACAACCGAGCAGCAAAAAGAAGTTGTGGATTACTCACACAAGCTAGGCGTAAGCATCTGGTTTTGGAAACATAGCAAAGAGCTTCGTACTCGGGAAGCACGCGAAGAGTTCTTCAAGATGCTCCATAACTTGGGCGTCGCCGGCGCGAAGATTGATTTTTTCGATCATGAGTCCAAAGAAGTGATCGACCTTTACGAAGCGCTTCTTCAAAATGCGGCGGAATACCACGTGATGGTCGTGTTCCACGGAGCGAACAAACCGACTGGCCGCGCGCGCACCTGGCCGAACGAGATGGTCCGCGAGGCGGTTCGCGGCATGGAGTCTAGCGCCCTGAAAGACCGTGCGTGGCACGAAACCACTCTGCCGTTTACACGCTGTCTTGCCGGGCCCGCGGATTACACGGCGATGATGTTCAACGAGCGCCGCCGCAACACTACCGTGGCGCACCAGATTGCGAGCATCGCTATTTTTTCAGCCCCTTTGCTCACGATTGCCGCCAATCCCGAAACCATTCTGAAGAGTTCCGCAGTCGATGTCATCAAGAGCGTTCCTCCGATCTGGGATGAGACCATCGTTTTGCCGGACTCGGAGATCGGCGAACTCGCGGCTTACGCCCGACGAAAAGGGAACGTCTGGTTCCTGACAATAATGGGTGGACCCCAGCCAAAGACGTTGCACGTGCCTCTTTCATTTCTCGGCGAGGGAGATTACAAAATGGTGCTAGTTCGCGACAATCCCACGGATGATGCGGCTGTAGAAATGGAAAACGCAATTCGGAGACGTACCGATTCGCTCGATATCAGTTTGCGAGGGGGCGGCGGTTTGCTCGCCCGTTTCACGCCAACGAAATGACGTCGGCGCCTTTCCGCGACGCTCGAATCGAGGGCGTCTCAAGTGTGTTCAGGATTGCACTCCTTCGGACACCCAAAGTAGTTGTTGGCGTATGGGATAGTTGCGAATGATTTCTTCCACAGTCGGGTCAGGATTCAGTTTGCTCCAGGCCGCGAGATATTCAGGTTTCGAAAGTGCGATTCCCGCAAATAGGAGGCTAGGCTGTCGCACCGGCCAATCCTCGAAGTATTCGACATCATGCGCATATGGCCACGACTTCTTATCAGCGATGAAGGGAAACATAAAGGCCATCGCTTTCGCGAAACCTCGGCCATCCGGAAGGGAATAGGTGAAAAGATTGTTCTCCGGCGTTGAGAGGATTTGGCAAACGGCGGACATGACATCCAGGTTGAAAAGGCAGTAACCATAAGGCTTCGTGCGACTGAGTTCTCGAGGGAAACTGCCATTCTCAGCAATTTGCTCTGGCACGATGACTTCCTTGAATCTTTTTTGGCAAAACGCGGTTAACTCCTTATCGCCTGTAAACGCCGCGAACTCCGACGCCTGCATCTGCCAGCACGTTCCGTGGTTATTCTTTGCGTCGCACTCCTCCTGGCCGTTCTTGGAAGTCATCATCCAATCCAGATAGTCGGCGAACCACTTGCGCAGGCCGCGCATTTCCGGAGTAGAGAGAGCGCGAGCTTTTTCCAGTACCGGGATGGAGCGGACGACTTCCACAAGGTGGATGGTGTCAATAATTCCGGTCCCACGTCCTGTGATTACACCATGAATCGCCTGGGCGTACTGAAGGCTTGCATGCATGAGTGTCGCAGGATCGAGAAACCACGCTCGTAAGTGGTTCACGGCATGCCGCGCGTATCGCCTATCGTGCGTGAGAACCCATGCCGCGGTCAACGCAGGGACCTGAATACTTAACCGAATCAGCGCGTGTCTGTGAGCCAGGAAATTGTCCGGGTTGGACATGCCATCACGACGGATATACGGTCCAGAAGGATTTTTTGGATCGGGCCACCAATAATCGCCCTCGGAATAATAATCGTGCAGCTCGCCTGCACTCCGCGGACTTGAGAACGCCGTGATCGTTACCGGTGGTTGCTGGAGGTAACGGTCCGCCGCATTAAGGACTCGCTGCCGATCAATCTTTGCAAGATCCGGAATATCGCGCTCAGGCCCATCGCCGAATGCGAGGCGTGGCACCTTGAGCGTAGCGGCTGCGAAACCCGCAGAAACACAAAATGCTCTGCGCGTTAGTAGACTCATCGCTGTCATGTAGTACGCGAACTGGTCACAGTGAGCAATAGACCTTGCACTTATAGCTTCAGCATGTGAAACACTGATTGCTAGTCCTGAAAACCATGGCGTCATCTTAATGCAAGTAATGTGTTTATGTCTCGGAGCGTCAGCGCAATATTCGATTCTCAAATACTGACGCCAAAACTCCTCGCGGGTCGAGTGCTACTCTGACGGTCTGCTCCCGAGACGAATAAAGAATTTCCATGTTAGATTCGCCCTGGGCGGAGAGAGGGACCGCGCTGCCTTCGGCAGCGAGAATGGCATCTCACTTTCGGCGAGAGAAAGACTCTGTGTCTGTTCCTAAAAGGCTAAAGTTGCTGAGACGCCCTAGAAGTCCGGATCTGGGAAGTATCGACCACGTGCGAGCGTGGGCCACTTTCTTTGGCTGTTGGCGGTCTTCGTCTTGGTTGAAGAATCGGTGGACGAGTGGGATTCGAACTCCTAAGTCCCATTGATCCCACGCAACTTACTGATTCTAGTACACGCCAAAAAACGCAAAAATGGCAGATTCCCGGGATTGAGGTACACCGGACGTACACGGCGTTGATTCATGGCGATGACGCACCAGCGCAATTGCCATGGTGTCGCAGAAAGAATCGCCGAACACGGCGGCAACGCAAGCTCCACTCGCGGCTTCTAACCAAGTTAGGGGTTACGAGCGCGCGTCTTCATTCTTCCCTCTCGTAAGCTGGCCGTCGGCCGGACGAGATAGTTCCCAACGGTAGTAGGCATCGTTGACGTTGACCCACTGCCCTCCTAAGCCCACCATGAGGTTCAATTGTTCAATTTCCGTTTCTGGTGACACCGGGCATCCGGGCATAGAATACAGTTTCGAAACCATGGGGCAGTGATGCCGACGTTCAGATACTCATCGAAGCCGAACCGCTTCGCGGTAGTGGCTGGAGCAATGTGCTGCGCGGTTTGGCTTGCATCCGCTGTTGAGGGCCAACAACGGGTCCGTGAACCTTTGCCACTGGACATCGCTGTCGCAACCAACGCGCCTGACACTCGTTCTGCTTTCGATCTTTCGCCGGATGGGGAGTGGCTCGCGCATACCTGGGCGATCGATGAGGCTGTGCCTGCGGGCAGGTTCTATACCGCGACTGGAGTTTCCTTCGCTGAGGGCAACAATCGCAAGCAGGCTGGCATTACAAGCATCAAAACCGGACAGGTCATTAAGCTTGGAAATTCTACTAACTTCAACTGGGCGCCAGTGTGGTCCCCGGACGGGAGCCGCCTGGCTTATTACTCCGATGAAGGCGGTGAAGCCGGAATCTGGATATGGGAAAAGGCTACAGGTAAATCGGAACGCTTCCCAGGTGTGATCGTCCGGTCATTTTTTGGTTTCGAAATTGTGCGGTGGTCTTCCGATAGCCATCGCATCTTATGCAAAATTCTGCCCGAAGGAATGAGCGTCGCCCAAGCCAACGCGCTCCTGCCAGCTACCGAAGGCAGGGAGCGTTTCCCAAAACCGGCCCTCAACGAACCGTCAGTTATCGTCTTCAAGGCTCTAAGCAAGAAGACCGATGCCGCGAAAGAGCAGGCGACCAAACCTGACGCGGCCGACTTTACGGATGGGGAATGGGGAGACCTGGCGATTCTAGACTTGCGCAACCACAGCGTTTCGCGTATCGCAAAGCACGTCAAAGCTGTCTGGTTTTCGTTTTCTCCCGATGAAAAGTACGTGGCGTATACTTCAACGCTGGGCCGCGAACCGAACACCCAGCAGTTCATCGACGAACTAGAGCTTTATGCATTTGACAGTGGTCGCAGTCGCAAGCTTGCGGACAGGATCCAGCTCGGCTATGGAATCGAGCTGAACTGGTCACCTGACAGTCGTCAGATTGCCTACATTTCAAGTGGGCAGCGAGCTAAGGGCGAGATTGTGGTTGTTTCCGTCGCGGATGGCGCTGCGAAGAACCTGTCGGCCGCTGGCCTTCCTAGTTTCAACGACGGCGAAGGTGAGCGGCCTCCAGTGTGGGACGCCACGGGAAAGAACATCTATGCTCTCGGAAATGACGGCAAGCTCTGGCGAATCGAAGTTTCCACTGGACGGGGGACTGCAGTTGGCGACATTCCCGGACATCGGATCACCGGAATCGTAACGCGTGCCCGTCAACCAATTCTGTGGACCACGAACGAGGGGCATACAGCTTGGGTTATCGCTCGTGAACGCCAAGGGACAAAGGCCGGAATCTTCCGCATCGATCTCGCCAGCGGGCACAGCTTTGCTGAATTAGAGAACGAGCGAACGTATTACACGACCTTCAATCTGGATGCCAGCGACGCCACTGGAGAAATCACATACATTGCGAAGGACCAGCAGCATCTGGCAGACGCCTGGGTGTTCAATACCGCAAGCAACGAGACGCAACAGGTCACGCATCTTAATGAGGGAATTGAGCACTATGAGTTAGGCTCTGCCAGAATCATCGATTGGAAAGGTGCAGATGGGCAACGGTTACGTGGAGCGCTTCTCTTGCCTCCGGGCTATGAGAAAGGCCGTCGCCTCCCTCTGGCCGTGTGGGTATATGGCGGGGCTAACGGTTCGAATTATGTGAACAGCTTCGGGTTTTGGAGCGATTCGACATGGAATTTCCATATTCTCGCAACGCGCGGCTATGCCGTGCTCTACCCGGATGCACCCCTGCGCACCGGCATGGTGATGAAAGATCTGGTGAATACGGTGGTCCCGGGCATTGACGCTGCAATCGAACAAGGCTATGCCGACCCCAATCGCTTGGCGGTGATGGGGCAGAGTTACGGCTCCTATTGCACGCTGGCGCTCATTTGTCAAACGAAGCGCTTTAAGGCCGCAGTCATTACCGCTGCGATACTACATCCGGATTTGGTGGCGGACTACTTGAATCAGCGGCCTGAAGCCGCCGATGCAACTGGCGGATATTACGAGCATGGACAAGGAAACTTGGGGGGCACGCCCTGGGAATACCGCGAGCGATATTTAGCCAACTCTCCAATTTATCAGTTCGATCAAATCGAGACGCCGCTGTTGATCGGCCAGGGAAACAAGGACGGAAACCTGATAGCATCCGACGCGATATTCGCCGCGCTGAAGCGGTTGGGCAAGGACGCGGAATACCGCATCTACAAAGATGAAGGCCATGTCCTTGAGAGTAAGCCGAACGTCAACGATTTCTGGCAGCGACGGCTGGAATTCCTAGCAGAGCATCTAAATCTGGCTCTGGATAGCAATGGAGCTATCATTTTCGATGGCGACCACGCGAGGCCAGCAAACCCCTGAGATTTAATTAAGGTCGTGAGCTAACGCCGACTCTTTCGAATCGCCTCGTGTTGAGCTAACGGCATTTGTAAGACCCGCAGGGCGGACACCGAACTCGTGGCCAATCGCGCCGGCGGCGAAATTCTCTATCGCGTGAGCGATTCGATTTACTCGGCGAAAAATAGCTGGCGACCAACTCACCGCTCCCACGCTCATTGCGAAGGACACGGATGTGTCGCAAGTCCACTGAGAGTTTTCGGAGCCGGTGAGGGGGAATCGGAATTCAGACCCCCACTGATTCCACGTAACTTGCTCATTCTACAAGACGGCAGAAACTATAAAAACATCGAATTCACCCAAGTGAGGTACACGCCGGGTACACGGAATCAGCGCAGGCAAGTGGCTTCGCCTAAGGTTCGAAGGCGACGAGAAACTCCAAAGCCGTTAAGCGCGGGCTATTCAGTTCGTAGCGCGGAGACGGGTTCCAGCACAGCGGCTCGTCGCGCGGGCACGTAACCGGCCGCGAGCCCGGCCAGCAGCAGCACGATAAGGCACGCTGCGGCGGTTATGGGGTCCTGCGGCTCCACTCCAAACAGCGTGCTCTTCAGCACGCGGGTACAAATAAAGGCGAGCGGCAGGCCCAATATCGCTCCCGCCGCGACGAGCGTCAGTGTCTCGCGCACAATCATCTGCAGAACGTTCCGCGGCGTTGCGCCCAATGCCAGACGCACTCCACTCTCTCTGGTCCGGCGTCCTACCGCATAGGCAATCACTCCGTAGATTCCCATCGCGGTCAGGAGCAGCGCCAACGAGCCAAAAAAACCGGCCAGGATCGCCATCATGCGGTCGGGCCGCTGCGCCAGCGACAACCGTTCGCTTAGTGTCATCACGTCGCGCACCGGAACGTGCGGATTCAGCGCGCGAATCTCGGCCCGCAAGCGATCCAGAATCAGCTTCGGATTTCCCCTCGTGCGGACATGCAAGACCACGTTCGTTGCATCTCCGTGCTCATCCTGCAGCAACGGCGCGTACAGCATTGGCCCCGGAGCCTTCTTCAAAAACATGTTTCGCGAGTCGGCCACCACTCCGATGACCTCATACTTCAAAATCGACTTTTCCCCTTTGTCGCCAAAGTGCCGCCCAACGGGATTTTGGCCCGGGAAATAGCGCTTCGCGAACGCCTCGTTGATGACGACCACTTTAGGTGCGCCTAAAACGTCGCGGTCGGTAAATTCGCGGCCCTCAAGCACGGGAATTCCCGCGGTAGAAAAGAAACTGGGACTGACCACATTGAACGCGGCCATCTGTTCTTGCTCGGGCGGCTGCCCTTCCACCCAGACCGATTTCACCCAATCGCCTGAGGAGAATGCGAAGTTCGCGCCTAACGCGGCGGACCTCACGCCGGGCACTCCTTGTACGCGCACTATAATTTCTTGATACACCGATGGGGGATACGTCTGCTGATATTCGCGCCAGCCCAGCCCAATCTTCATCACCAGCATGTTCTCTACGGACATGCCGGTGTGAAGCGCAGTGAGCTTGCTGGTGCGCAGCTTCAGCAAGCCCGCCCCGGAAAGCAGCATCAGTGATGCGGCGATCTGGACCACGATGAGTCCCTTCGCCAAAACGGAACGCGACCAGCGAGCTCCATTCGAGTCTTGCCGCATGAAAGCCAGCGCCTCAACCTTCGTGGCACGTAACGCGGGCACAACCCAAATAGGAGCAGAGTCGCAATCGCAGCGCCTCCGCTGAATGCCAGAACGTGGGCATTGAGCGTAAACTGAATCGCTTGCCGCGCTTCATCGTCCATCAGCAGCAGAACCAGCGCGCGCTGCATCCAAAACGCAAGCACAAGACCTGCCGCTGCCGCCATCGCCGAAAGTAAAGCACTCTCCACCAGGAACTGTTGTACCAAGCGTCGCCGGCTCGCGCCCAATGTCAGCCGGACCCCGATTTCATACGCCCTGGCGGTAAAACGCGCGAGCAACACGTTGGCGATGTTCACACACGCAATCAGCAGAACGGCGCCGGAAAGCAACATGAGGATTTGCAGCGAGTCAGTGTAGGACCCCAGCTCCAATCCCAGGCCTCGGTCACCTCGCGCCAGCAGCGCGCGCTGCGTCAGTACTTCTTCCCGATCGCTCTCGCGATAGTTGGCCAAGCCTGGGCGCATCAATTCGAGCGCCCGCTGCAAAGCAACATCGGCCTCCGCTTGCGCTTGCTTGTCACTGACACTTGCCTTGAGCCTTACCGTGGTCCAAACATTCGCAAGCTGCCCGGGATGGTCGAGGGGAATGGTGATGTCCGGCGAAACGCCTTGGTCCGTTCCGAAAAATGCCGGTGGCGTCACTCCGATGACTTCTGTCGGGATGCCGTTTAAGTTGACGGTCTTGCCGACTATGAGGGGATTGCTGTTAAAGCGCCGGGCCCAAAACGAATAGCTGAGCACTGCAACGCGTTGGTCGTTCTTCTCATCCTGCTCGTCGATGGTGCGCCCAATGAAACTCGGGACGCCGAGGGTCGAATAGTTGCCGCCCGATACCTGTTGGACCAGAACCCGGTCGCTGTCTCCGCTGGCGTCGAAATTCATCCTATCTCTCCAGAACGCGAACACACCGGAAAAAGACCGCGGAACCTTGCGCAACTCATTGAAAAACTCAGAAGGGATATTGGACATCCGGACGCCCGAGCGTGTGACCACCTCGACCGTCCGCAAACTCCCTGGGTCACGCACTGGAAGGGTCTGCAGTAGCGCAGTGTCCAGCAAACTGAAAATTGCGGCGTTGGCGCCAATACCTATGGCCAGGGTGAGCACGGCCACGGCGGTCACCGTGGGCGTGCTGGCGAATTGCCGCAAAGCGTAGCGGAGGTCCCGCACGCAATCGCGAAGGAATATCACTTGGCCTCCGACCTACCCCGAAAGCCTTACCCACTCTACACCCGCCAATAGATGGGTTGACACGTAACCGTCGAGTGGGCGTAACGAATCGCCAACCGTCTGTGGTCACACGAAGCAGAGTTAGCGAAAACAAGGAGTTTGTCTGTGACGTCAGTCACGGGCTCGGGTGCGCCTTGACGGCGGCGTGAGCATGGAGGTGTCCTTTTCTGAGAGACGGGCTGCGCGGCGGCTACGAACCAACCGGTTTTGAATAAAGACCCTTTAGCGTCTTGCACGGATTGTGGAGAACTGGCGGGCAAGCAGGCAGCTCCCCTGTCCCCTAGTGGGCAGGAAGCGAAGCCGACCTTTGGGACGGCTTCAGTGCTTTAGCCCCTTTTGATACTAGGAGAGTTTTTGCTTCGAAAGATACTGGCGGACATTTTCGGCTTTCCACAGCAACGCGGGATGTTGGCGGATTCGGTTCACAATGCCATCGTCTTTAGGGAATAGAAGCTCAGGCTGATATTTTCCCGCTGCCATTGCTTCGAGGAAATTAGCCTCGCGCCGATGGTCCAGAACGCCTTCCAGAATTGGCTTGGCAATCGCGAACATCTCGGCTCCTGTCGGGCGATCCCCTGCCTTCAATAACGGATAGAGAAGTCGCCTGATGGCCTCGTCATCGATGTTAGCGAATCGCGACATGTTGTAGCTGCGAAGGTCTCGGTTTAGGGTGCTGCCGAACAGCACTGCGAGCTTACGCATCACCTCAGAGTCATAGCTGAGATTAGCTTTGCGGAAGCGGAATAGGTCGTAGAGATCGCGCGGGTGCTGGCGGTCAATCATTGCCCTGATCTTTCCTGCAAACAGTTCCTCGATTGCCAGGAGGGGAAACTCGCACGCCGCCTCATCGCCGATTGGCGTCGCTTGACGTAGTTGCGGTGCGAGCGCACACGCGCGCACCAAAAAATTAATCTCGATTTGAATTTGATCGGAACTGCCGGCGTGGTTTTGGTACGTAAGAAACCATTCCGTAAGAGCATAGTCGTCGGCACCCCGCTGCAATTTGTATCCGAGCACCTGACATATTTGCTCGGCTGCTTTAACGATCTCCGGGCGCTCTCGCTGCATTTCTTCACGGTTCAGTTGACCGACGTAATTCAGATCGATGTCCACTGAGAGTCGCGGAAGCTCAAGAAAGAAAAGGCTTACAGCTGTTCCGCCCTTGAGAACCAATCGTTCGCGTAGGAAAGGATGTTTGCGAAATTCGATAAGCAGTTGCCTTAGGCGGATCACCTTTTCCAGTTGCACAGCGTCGAAACCCGTAGCGTCAGCGGTTCGCTTGACATAGGCCGCGTCCAGTTTCACGTGCGTACCACCTGTTCGGTTGAGGGAGCGAGCGTCTCAGCTACCATGAGATTCCAGGTGGGAACCCAGCGATTGCCTGGGCGCTTCCGGTCTAGATATGCGACTCCTCGGGGAAGCCTCTTCAGAAAAGCATCCCGCGATTTGCCCTTGAAAAAGAGTTTCTCGGCGTGTCGGTCCAAGAGGAAGCCTAGTCGTGCGTAGAGCCAAGGCATCCGAAGAAGTCTGAGATATTCGAGAACAATGTCAAAATCGAATGAAGGAAGCATCGCGAGGGAACGATCTAACTCATCTACTCCGCCGCTGTATGGGAGGAACACAAGGCAATCGACTATAGACCGCTCTCTGCCTGTGACGCGGACTCTGTCGCGGCTCAACTCGACTTGAAAATCCAGTCGATGCGCCCGCACTAGTTGGCGCGGCGGTGCAACACAATGGTAAGTTACACCGTCAAAGGCCACGTCCTTGCGTGGGCGAACCGAGAGATAGTAGACCGTCTGGAACACTTGGTTCGCTATGCCGTGGAATTCAAGGGCAGAGTGAAATGCAACAACAGCGTCCTTGCGCAGTTTGCTCGGCACGCCGTACCTGTTCACCGATGCAGTGGCAAGCGCCCCGACATAAACTCCCTTCGTCAACTGTCGGACTCGGCCTTGGCGTTTGAGCCTATAAAGCATATTGCGGACTGAGCGGGTCAGTTTCTTCTTGCCGTAGCGATGGCCCAGCTCCTCAAGCGTAAAGAGAGGTGAGGACTGGGCAAATTGCGTTAACGAGACTCGGGGCTTCATTACTCTCATATAGACTGCTTAAGACTCACTATTTGTGTGTCTTCCTGGGTTTACGTGCAAACGAGTTGGTTCGCTATTCTCATAGACAATCACTAAATACAACTAATTGTGTGTCTTTGTCAACGTATATGAGAATTGAGGGTCTCTAGGCAGAGCCGCAATCAGAGACGACCGGAGGGAACCGCGTTGCCGAATATGCCCCCCTCGATGAAAGAATGGGGGGAGTCTTTCGCGTCTCAGGCATCTGGCAGTCTCAATGAAACCTCCCCTGCGAAAAGCTTCCCGTGGATAAATCTGGCAGTCTTTCAGACCCTTCCGCCATCGCGTCTCCGTAACCACCGTGTGCAATTGCGGCAGGCGCTGCAACGTTGCCAGTTCGTCTAAAAGAAACCAAACCCTGGGCACGTTGGGTTCGTGCGCGTCAGGAGCAGTTGGAGGCCGATGTTCGTCGCACTTGGGAGGCTCCTGAACCGCAACGAAGGGTACACGGCGGGTACACGAAAAAGCGTTCGCGTGTAATTCCTTTCAATCAAAACGAAAGAATGGTGCCGGCGGGGGGAATCGGAATTCAGACCCCCACTGATTCCACGTAACTTGCTCATTCTACAAGACGGCAGAAACTATAAAAACATCGAATTCACTCAAGTGAGGTACACGGCGGGTACACGAAGATTTTAGCGAGGCGGCCATTGTTTCGACTGGCCCGGTGGTGCAGACGAGCCTACCGCAAGCATTCAAACCAAATGTGTTCCTGAAAGTGTCCCAACTGCCGTTCGTGCGTCTCCTGTACTAACCGCTGGCAAGATCCTACCGACGGAAGGTGAGGTCGAGGGTTTCGACGGCGGGGCAAGACGTCGTCGAAGATCACATGGCGATCATGCTCGGTTTGGCTTTTTCGTACGGCGTAGAGCGAGACGCCCCAAACAAAGAGCAGGATAACGATTAGTTCTTCGAATGGAAAGGGGCTATCAAATGCCTCGCGTTCCAGTACGGGAACGATTGCCGAAAAACCGTAAAACCCTAAAACACACACGATAAACCGCACGATGCTGGTTTGCTTAAACGGGGGCGCGTTGCACGTGAAGGGAATTTTTCTAAAGCCCAGCAAAAGCGTTTCGATCAGCAACAGCACCATCGCCGATACAACGATCGTGTGCACCGCGGCGATTTTCCAGTCCCAATAACGCGAATAGATCACCAGAGAAGCAATCAGCAGCGGCGCGGCAAATGTGATCATTACGTGCTTGACTAGCGCCCCGCACTGCGATGTGGCGGGATCAACGCTCAATCGAAAGATCCGATTCGCGCGCAGGGGCGCTGGGATTTCAAATGCTAGACGCAGGCCGAGCAGAAGGAAATACGCGAGAGCCAAAGGAACACCCAATAGCGCCGCTGAAGGCAGCGGCCCAAGCGCCGGAGGTTTCGCTGTGGCTGCGAAGACGGTTTGCGCGGCAACAATGACGCCAATGCCGGTGAAACCGATCCAGGCAAGCGAGTGGGTCTCGCTACGGAAGAGCGTCTTCAGCACAAAACGATAACCTGCCCGCTGGAGAGAATCTCGAAGCAAGAGAAGCCTGCGGCGCATCGTCGCCCTCGACCAGATGTGCAAAGGCGTGCTCGAGAGAGGACTGCCCAGCGGATTTCATGAGCTCCGCGGGATGGCCGTATGCGAGGGTCCTTCCCTTGCGAAGGACGATGACGTGGGAGCAGACTTTCTCGACGACTTCCAAAACGTGTGAGCAATACAAAATGGCTTTCCCTCGTTCGGCAAGCGTCTGGATCAAATGTTTCACAATCATTGCAGACGTGACGTCAAGACCCGAAAGCGGTTCATCAAGAATCAAAAGCGATGGATCGTGCAGAAGAGCTGCGATGAGCGCGATGCGTTGGCGCATTCCTTTTGAATACGAGCCTACGGCTGAATGGCGGTGCGGAGCCAGCGAAAAAAGCGCCAGCAGCGCGTCGATCTTCGCCGTTAAACTCTTGCGTGGCAATCCGCGAAGCGTGCCAACAAGCTCGAGATATTCCCAACCGGAGAGAAACGGATACAGATCGATCTCTTCGGGAACATAACCTAACCGTTTACGATACTGCAGCAAGTCACGCTGAATCGCTGCGCCGCACCAGAGAACTTGGCCGTGGGTGGGTTGCAGCAGCCCGGTCAACATCTTCACCGTGGTGCTCTTACCCGATCCGTTGGGGCCAACAAATCCGAGTACCTGGCCTTCAGTCAAACAAAACGAGAGATCGCGCACAGCCGGCACCGATGGCAAGTAGCACTTCGTGAGTTCTCTTGCTTCGAGCACAACCATGACTTAGTCCTGACTTGTGTCGCTCAGAGGCAAAAATACAAAGAAGAGATGCCCAGTCACGGGATCGAGAACGGGCGACGCGTTCGCGGTCTTGTCCTGCTACTTCGTTACAGTGGCATGCGCATCGGAGACGCTGTCAACTTCAGCACAGATAGGATCGAAGGCAACCGACTCTTCCTGTACACGCAGAAGACTGGCGTTCCCGTTAACACAATCCTTCCGGATTTTGTCTTATCGGCGTTGGAAGCAACGCCAAAAGTCACGGATAGGTTTTTCTTTTGGAGCGGACGAGGGAAGCTGGAAAGCATCGTGCGAAGCTGGCAAACGCGACTGCGCAGACTCTTCAAACTCGCAAGCGTTCCGAACGGACATGCACACCGTTTCCGCGACACATTCGCTGTCGAATTGCTTCTTGCCGGTGTGCCCATTGAACGAGTCTCGATACTGCTTGGCCATCAAAGTGTGAGGATCACGGAGAAGCATTATGCGCATGGGTGCGGTCGCGACAGGAACAACTGGAAGCGGATTTGGCTAACGCCTGGAGCCGCGATCCGCTCGTTCTCTTGCAAAGAGACGTACATCAGAGGTACGCGGAAAGCGGCGCGTCAACAACTCGTTCATCTTCAATAAGAAAGAGTGGTGCCCGGGGTGGGAGTCGAACCCACATGAGGAAAAATCCCCGGAGGATTTTAAGTCCTCAGCGTCTGCCATTCCGCCACCCGGGCACAGGCAGTGTCTAAAACATAGCACAAACCGAATTTAGTTCACTTTTGCGTCCGCAACCGAACACGGCTCCAAATGCACCGGTGCTGGTTCTTCAGCTTTGCGCCGATCATCTTCTGGGGAAATCCCAGAAGAGCCAAAAACGCTTGGAGAGTATCCTCGTGAGCTTTAGACGCACCAGGCCACTTGCGCGAACACCCCTATCTGAATTCCCCCTGTGCTCAAATTCCACGACAGCTGCTCCTCCTGCTCCGAGGCCAGTCTCGCTCCTATCAGAATGGTCCAGGCAGGGTCAGCGGTGTCAGTCGCCGGTCGGAACCGCCAGTGGTTCCCTTGCAATCTGCACTAGCTTGGCTTCCGCACCGGACACGGGCTGCCCAAGGTCCACGTTTTTGCCGTTGGCGTAGATTTCGTGGCGACCGTGGGTTCTGTGCCATTCCGCCAAGGTTGCAGTCTGGCTTTGATGCTCGACGACTTTCCGCCAACCGCCGCCGTAGTAGGCACAAAAACTGATTTCACCCTGCCGAATTGCCACTGGAGTAGTCGAATTGCAGATTCCCGCAAAGTCGTAATTGAAGGCGTCCTGAAACCACATACCGTTGAAGATCATGACCCTCCAGCGTCCCTCAGGCTCAGACGCTTTTTGTGACCAGCGGGGATCGCTGCTGCCGGTGACGCGATAGAAACAATCCTCAAGCACGCGCCGAAGATCACGAGGCCCGAACCCCCGGGGTGCCTTCTGCTGGTTGAAATTGCGGAGAAGGGAAAGCGAGACAAGTGCCTTGGTTGCTGCCGCTAACCTTCCAGAATCGGTTATTTCTACGATGTCTCGCATGAATTGTTCCAAGTCAAAAAAGGCGGGGATAGGGACCGCCTCTCGGTGATAGGTGTCCACTAGCAAGGCGCTGAAAATCCCACGGTTGGGATGGGCTTCCTGGAAAAGGCTTCCCAGTTTGGCGTTGGGGTTAAGGACATCGCACAGATGAGCGAATATCCCAACGTCTGATAGCGGGAACCAATCCCGCATTGGCTGCCAGTCCATCGAAGTCTGCTCGTGCAGATCGAAAGCGAGCTGCGTGAGAGGATAGCGCCGCGCATATCGTTCATCGGGCGATACGTACTCGTCTCTACCGGCGAACATGATGGGTTGAAAAACGACGCCATGGATTTTGTCTATGTTCTGAATCGCGAAACGGGCAATGTCTCCAAGCCCGTCGTTGTTGACACCGTTCAGTACCGTCACTTGAAGCGTTGTTCTCATGCCAGCCGCGGCGATGTTCTCCAAGGCTTGGCGCCTCACCGGCATGTAGTTTCGCAACCCGCGATGTTTGTTCTTTTCTTCAGACACTCCGTCGATTTGCAGGTAGACACCATGGAGGCCAGCTTCCCTCGCCTGCAAAGCGAGATCCCTACTCTCAGCGAACCGGATGCCGTTTGTTGCAGCGTGAAGCCGATCGAAGCCCACGCTTTTCGCGTGCCGAATCGCATCAAGAAAAATCGGCGATATCGTGGGCTCCCCTCCCGAGAACAAAATATTGATTTCCCGCTGAGGCTTGAACGAGCGTGCATTGCTGAAAATGACCTTTATGTCTTCCATGGTCAATTCGTGAACATAGCTGGCGGCGTTCGCATCCATGAAGCACGGGGAGCACATCATGTTGCAGCGGTTGGTCAGATCAACAACTAAAAAGGTCCCTCTGCCGGAAGTGATGCGGTTCGGACCATGACCGTGCACGCCGCAATCGTCAGCGCATCCGAAGTCTCTGCCGAAAGCGAGGCGCTCCATCTTTCGAAAGAAATCGGGGTGATTCGAAAGGGCATCCTCAAATGGGCCATGCCTCTCGCAGGCCTTCCGCATGAGGATGCGCCCGCCTTCTTCCAATATCTGCGCTTCAACGACTCCGGGGTTGTCTCGAAAATCCGCAAGATCCATCTCTCCCTTTAGCACTCGCTCGACCGCTTCGCGATTGCAATCGGGACACAGCGACTGGGTTCTCCTGGGAACTCCGACAGCCATTGGCGTGCGTTCCCGCTGCTTCAGAAGGCGGCCAGGGGCCCAGCTTGGACTGGGCAAATCCCCTTCCGGCAACAAGCTGTTAATCTTGCGCAGTACTTTCCAGGTCATCTTTGCTGTCCCAGAAGCGATGTCGGATGTCAAAGCAAGCATGGCTTACCTCCTGTACGCCGGTGAAAACCGCTCGTCCGGATCCGCGGAGGGGGTCGCGGGCAATCGCGATCCCTCCTCCGACTACGGGTATCTGCGGCAGATACCAACTCCCGGTAGGCGGGATACGAGAGCAATACGCTCACCCATCATTCTTGTCAATTGAAATTGGGGTGAAATTCACGGTAAATTTGTTCTGGCGGATCGCGACAGAAATTTATAACCTTGGTGAGTTCCAGTCATTACTTCACCATTCTGCGCGATGATTTTTGATTCCTGAGCCGATCAACAGCCTTCCACGGCGCAGAACGTCGCTGTGTGCCACAGAGTGTTCCCTCTGCGGCGAGCCGCCCCTCCAGGAAGAATTGTGTCGTTCTCTGATGGCGTCTATTTCACGTGACAGGCGCAAGAGTTCTCGCTCATGCGTAGGTAATCGAAGACCAAACGCACGTTCCGCGTCAGTCGTCGCATTTTCTGCGCCACGCCCCCGCGGCCTTTGGATTTGAGCACGCCGATGGCGAAACGGCGAAGCCGCGTGATGTTTTCCGGGCCGTGACCGGTGCGGATGCGACTGCGGTCTTCATCATAGTTCCAGTCGATGATGTAGTGACAACTGTTCTCAATCGTCCAGTGACCGCGGTTGACTTTGAGAACCTGATGCGGGCCGGCTTGTTGGGGGGTCCGACTGGTGATGCCGTAGGCAATGTCCAGAGTGCTTTCTCCAGTCTTTTTCTTCGTGACGTGCCGCTCGACGACGAAGGCTTGGCCCACGTGAGGAAAGTTGAGGTAATCGTTCAGTTCCGTGGTGGTCCAGATTTTTCGGGTTTCTACTCGTCCGTGATCCGGGGGCGTATGCTCCACGAAATGCGCTTCCCCGCGATCCTGGAAATAGAGTTTCAAATCTTCCAGAACTCCCGGCTGATTGCCTTTGACGGTGAAATGGTAATGCGCCTTGCGCTTGGTGACCAAATAGTCGGCCAGCTCGCGCTGCGTCAACAGGGCATCGGCACTGACCTCCTTGCCCGCAATCTCGATGGCCTCGAGCAGTGGGATGGCGGTCTTGATCTCGTTGGTGCGTTTGGCTTCTTCCTTTTCCTTGCCCGCTACTGGCAAGGTGCCCACTTTTTTTGGGTGTAGCAAGTTTTGCTCTGATGACCGACGACGCTCATCACATGAGTTTGCTGACCTTGCTCATCCAGGGCGTTGCACATCGTCTTGCCGTCGATGGCCAGACTCTCATCTCCCGCGCCATAGACTTCGTTCCAGCGTTGCAAGGACTGGTCCAGATGCGCGGGGGTGACGCGGATCAGCACATTGCGCAGGACGTACTCGCTGGGCACGACATAACGACCCTCTTCGCGACGGCAGCCAAAGCGCTCTCGCGATTTCTGCCCCAGGCTTTGCGCCCAATCCGAGATGGCCTGGTAACCGCGCATCCCGCACAGCACGGCCCCCGCGGCGATCCCCAGCACCATGGACAAACGATGGCGCCTCCCTTGGGCCCGGCGGGGATCGGAAATCTGCGAAAAAAACGAGGGGAGCGAACGCATCTGCTCGGCCGTCAGTCTCATGGTTGTGCCTCCTAGTCGATAGGGTGGAGAGAGAATCGCGCCGCACAGGATTTGGCAAGCATCGGGCCGCAGCGGTCGGAGAAACACCATCTTGGGAGTTTGCGGCGTAGCCGTGTATCCCCCGTGAGTCCGGCGATATCCTCTCGTGTTCCCCACATACATCCAGTTCGCCGCCCGGTACACCGTCCCGCGATGGCGCTGCGGATCGACAAAGGTTTCCAGCAACACCACGCCGTGCCCGAAAGCTTCTTCCCAATCCCCGGGCAAACGCCTTTGACAGAGCGAGAGAACGCGAGACCCCAAGTTGAAGAGGTGCCCGTCAGGAAGAATCAGGAAGCGGCTGTTGTTGACTACCAGCTTCAAGCGGCCGTAGTGCTGGCGCAGGGTCCAACCAATCCAGCGATCGCGCACGGCGCACTTCAGAGCCGAGCCCGAAAAACTCAGCAGGGCGAGCCATTGCTCTCGCCAGGTCGCCACGTACCATAGCGTTTCTCCGATCTTCGGCAAATAGCCCAGGTAGTGGTGCGCGCGCATGAGTTGCTGGTAGCGCCGCTGTTCGTCGGAGCGAACC
>QHYH01000051.1 GCA_003223215.1 Acidobacteriota bacterium | reverse complement strand
TGCATGATGTCACTTTCCTTCCGTGCCAGTACGCTTGGCGATCAGCCCCACGCCGCGGAAGCCGGTCTGTTCGATCGCGACCATGACCTCACGAACCTCGCGGAAATTCAGCTTTGCATCGCCCCGGATCACGATCTTGGGGTTCGTCTCGGCGCCCACCGCAGCGCGGAGAGCCTCGTCGAAATGCTCGGCTGCGACAGACTGATCGTTGATCCACAGCCCCCCAGCCTCGTCTATGGACACGAGCACCACGTCGACGAGCGGCGTGATGTTGATGGCCGCTTGCATCCGGGCTGGCTCACCGAGTCGCATAGGCCGGACCTTCCTTTTTAGCCTTCGCCGCCTTGACTTCATCCATTTCGGCGTCAAGCCCCTTGAGCTCCGGTATCTTGAACAAGCGGTTGATGAGCTGGGACGAAGCCCGATTCATTTCGACATGGAAAGTCTCAAGCTTGCCCGTGAAGTGGTTGAAGGCTACGACGGCCGGAATAGCGACGAAGATACCGAGGGCCGTCGAGACCAGGGCCTCTGCGATGCCGCCCGAAACCACAGACATTCCGCCGGACCCCGTGGCCGCAATGCTCCGGAAAGCGTTAATAATTCCGACGACGGTGCCGAACAGACCAACGAACGGCACAGTTGAGCCAATCGTGGCAAGGAACCCGAGACCCTTCTTCAAATTAATCAGCGTTTCGGAGATGGAGTCCCTGATGGCGCTGGTGACGAGATCAAACGAAGCGGATGCATCGCCTCCGCTCTGGGCCACGCCGTCGTACTCGATGATGCCCGCCGAGACCACTTGCGCCACGTGGGAATTCTGGTGCTGGCGCGCGGCTTCGAGCAGATTCTGGACATCCCCCCCGTGAAGGAACTTCTTGAACTCGGGCTTGAACTTTTCCGACTCACGCGTGGTTGAAGAGAATCGGCGGTGCTTGTCTATGATCATCGCTACCGAAAAAACGGAAAGCAGGGCGAGGGAAACGATCACCGCGCCGCCGAATATACCGACGTGTCCTATAAGTTCAGTAAAATTCATGGTTTTCTCCTTTGCGCCGCATTGGCGGGCGCTGCCGCATTCCCATCCGTCGTCGCACCGCTGGGCCGCGCTGTTTCCGACCGAATTTCGTAGTAACTGAGCATTCGCAAGAACACTTCTTTGTCCACGGGCCGCCTCGAGTCATCAAGCAACGTTGAGACGTTGGGGCCATTGCCGAGTTCCGAACTCTTCCAAGGAACAATGACCAGTGCTTTAGGCGCTTCCTGATTGCCCAAAATGGACATGCCAAGCGCCTTTCCGCCTGGGACGGACGTCAACTTCGCGTCATCTTCCGTCTTTGGCTGCGCCTCCTCGGTCTGTATCTTCGCCTCCTCCTTCTTTGCGTCCTCCTTCTTTGGCTCTGGCGTCTTTGCCTGTGATTTTGCGGCCTGTCCCCGTGCTGCTTTCGTCTTTGGCTGCGCTGCTTGCTGCGCGAGTACAGCCGCAGGCGCTAAGCCAAGGACTCCAAGAAAAATCCAGTGAATGATAGTTTTTCTCATGGCTTCTCCTGTTTCTTTGCGCGGTTGCGAAGATCAGCAATCCACTTGACGACGTCTGTGTCGTCCGGAACGATCCGGCCGTACGCCTCGTAATGCTCCAACGCGCAGGCGTAATCGCCGAGATACAGGTCGCACAAAATGGCAAGGTTCCTGTGCGCATATTGGAAGTCAGCGGACTGTGCGAGGGCCGCCTCATAACTCGTGCGCGCTTTTGCAAACTGTCCCTTGCGGCGCTGCACCATACCGAGTTCGTTATAGGCGGCAGGCTGTTTTGGATCCGATTGCAGCGCCTTGTTCAGGCTGGCCTCGGCGCGGTCCAGGTCGCCGGTGCGCGCGTAGGCCATGCCGAGATCGATGTGCGCTGCCGTCAGTGCAGGCGTCTTCTCGGTCATTTTGAGCAGCAAGGCAATTCCCGGTTCATACCGCTCCTCCTTCAACATGCCTACTGCCGACTCGTAGTTGGCACGAATTTCATCCGTGACGCCCACGCCCTGGGTGGTCGCGCTGGGCGATTTCGAGGGGTTGGAGACCTGCGGTGTCGGCGGTCCCTGCGGCGCTTGCGGTCCCTCCGCGTGGTTGTCGATGGCGCCGAGGAAGCCGCTGCTCGTTTCGTGTTTCGCGTAACGGCCCGGCATCAGCTCGGTGAGCCTGCTGAGACTCTTCTCGGTCCACGAGTTGAAGACGCCGGCATGCAATAACTCCATGTTCTTCTCGTGTACCTTGATGGCTTTCTCTTCGAACGGAAACGCCGCCTCATCGAGCTTGTTCTTGAACTCCTCCAGGTCCTCTGGTTTCAAGTCGTCCGGCCGCTCCGACTCGAGTAATGAGCGGCTGAAATTGGAGTAGGTCTCGGCCAAGTAATACGTCGCTGCTGCCGTCATCTCGTCGATTCCGTAGTCCACCAGCCGGTTCAGAGCCGCAGTCGTGGCATCCATGCGCTGCTTCTTATCCTGCAGGCTGGTCTCGAAAGGTTGCCGCAGCTTCACGACGACGAAATCTCCATAGAGCTGCTCTGCGAGGACGAGCGCCGAACGCGCCGCCAGCGTCCGTGTCCGCCCGGTCCTTTCCGATCCGGCGCCCGCCTCGACGCTTACGATTTCCTCCAACTGCTTGTGATAGAGCGTCTCGTCGTGCGCCGCCTTGTACAGCTCGGCGATCTTGAACCGTGTCTCGATGGCTGTCTCTACCGGCTTGGGAAACTCTCTAACGTACCGGTTGTATGCATCCAGGGCGCGATCCTGGGAATTGGATTGCGCGTAGAGGTCTCCCGCATCGAGCAGCGCCTCGCTGCGTAACGCCGGATCTTCGGACTGAGATGCGATGCGCTCGTATTCGCCGGCGGCGTGGGACAACTGGCCGCTCTGCCGGTAGGCGTAGGCGATCTGCTTGGTGGCCTCGAGCTGAAGCTTGTTCTTCGGGAAGGTAGTGCGAAACGCTTCAAGCGCATCCACCGCCGCCTTCCAATCCTGCAAGCGGATTAGCGCGGCGCCTGCGTCGTACTCAGCCGTCTCGCGGATAGATGATGTAGGCGCGGCGGTGCGAATTCTGAGGAAGTGGTCGGCTGCCGCGCGATAGTCCTTCGCCTCGTTTGCGAGCTCACCCTGTTTGTAAATCGAGGCGGCAAGGTTGTCGACGAGCGCGGCGCGCGACCCGTCGCCCTCCGGCGTGACCGCCAGCACTTGGGTGTAGGCATGCTCGGCCTGCGGGTACTGGGCGAGTTCGAACGAGCCATGCGCAACCACAATCCATGCGGAACGCCGGATCGACGCCTCAGCTCGCGGATACTTATCGATCAAGCGCTGGTCGGCCTCGATGGCGGCCTTGTAGTCCTTCATCTCGTACATGTCATCGGCGGCCGCTCCGAGGATCGCCGCGGCATGTTCGTCCTGCGGGAAGGTGTCGGCGAATTTGAGCGAGCTTGCGACGGTATCGTGTTTGACGGCGTCCTGCTGTTTCTTGTCGGCAACCTTCAGCTGCTCGCGGTATGCATAGATCGCGGCGTATCCCGCAGCTGCCGACTGCGGATGCGACGCATATCCGTAAGCCGTGCGCGCATACTGTTTGGCCGCCTCGCCAAAATCCTTGTTCTCCAAAAGCAAACCGGCAAGCTGATAGTTGACGGATGCCGAATCAGCCTCCTTCGGGAAGGACTCGAGGTAAGCGCCGTACCATTGGCTTGCCTCGCGATAATTCGCGAGCTTGTCGTTCGCTTCGTTTGCGTTCTGATACTGGGCGTGATAGTGCGTCGCGAGGTCTTTCAGGTTCGTCTTGAGATAGGCCAGTACTTCCGGCGACTCTTCCGGTTTGAAGTGCCGCCAATATTCGGACTTCAGGCCGTACTTGGAGGCGAACTCGCGCTTCGACTCCAGTACCAGCCTGGGGAACCCGCCTTGCGTAAAAGTATCAATGACGCGCATGCTGAACCGCGGCGCGGAGCGGTGGAAGGGATAAAGCGCTACGAAACCTTTGTACGTCTTCGCCGCATCGTCGTAGCGGAGCTTGCCGAGATAGTGCTCGCCAAGACTGGAGTAAATGCGGTCCTCATAGGAGCGATTCCCGAACTTGGAGAAGTATTCCGGCAGGGTCTCCGGCCCGCCGAGGTTGCTGAAGCTCAGGCTGATCACCCGGAATGTATCCGCGACACGGCGATCGTTGTCCTCATCATGTTTCTGATCGAAGTCGTAACCGACTGATACCTTGTAGTCGAGCAGGGCAATATACTTTTGCAGGGCCTCCTCGTAGAAGTCCTGCTTGTAGAACGTCCATCCGAGCTTATAGAGAGCGAGCTCGTAGAACTCGGAGGAGTGGCCCAATTTGACGATGCCCGAATAGGCGCTCTCGGCGTCGCGGAAGCGTCTGCGCGTGAAGAAGTACTCGCCCCGCCTGAACTGCACTTCGTCGAGGTGCGCGGAATGCGGATTCGCACGAATCAGGCGCTCCATTGTCGCGATGGCCTCTTCGGTGCGGCCGAGTTCGTCGTACGCCCGCGCCATCTGATAGAGGACCTGGTCGCTGTCCTTGTAACTGGGGTATTCGGTGAGCAGCCGATTGTAAAGAGCAATTGCCTCGAGTGGACCTTCGGCATCTGCGCCAGCGCGCACCGTGTCCGCCGGGGAAGCGCCAGCGTTACTGACTGCCAGGATTCCGGCCTCCGCGGTCGTGCGCCGCTCGAAATCCTGATCGGATTCTTTTATACGCGCACTGGCAGCTGGCGCGGCGGGATTAGGACTCCCGGCCCGCGAGCCTGCGAGTATCGAGGCGGGCTTCGGAGCGGCCATTTCCCGCGGCTTGGCGTTGCCCGTGCGAATCCCGAACTGCTTCTCAAGTTGCAGGTCCGCGAGGCGCCGCATCGCCTCCGGAGTCATCGCGGTCTCCGGTGCCTCCTCAAGGAAGCGCCGGTATTGCTGCATGGCCTGATCGAGGCCCTGTTCGACTTTCACTTCTTGCAGGTCCGGACGCACGTTCCGCAGCTCCGCCAGCGTCCCCGGGGTCCCCACTGGCTTGATGGGACGCGCGGCGCAACCGACCATGAAAACCGGCGCGATCACTATCGGAATGGCGAGGTGACGCATCAGTGTCCGCCCGCGTCGGACTGCGCGCGCGCGGCTCGATCGTAGCTATCGGCGACGCCGAAGCGCGCCTCGGTCTGCTGGGCGACCAGACGATCCCGGCGGGCCTCGAGCTGGTTGATGGCGACGGTCTCGATCATGTGCCCCTGCCGGGCTATCAACATGTCGACACGCTGCAATGCGTCGTCGACGCGCTCGCGGAGCCGAGTAATCTGGACGTCGTATCCGACATAGCTGTGCGTCGCTGCCTGCCTCGTCCTAACGAAGGCGTCATACCGCTGACTGAGAGCGTCGAGAGGTGCTTTCAGTTCGTTCAGGTGTACATATGCGGCGGTCAGCCGGTCGTTGTACTCGGTTTCCAACCGCCAAGTGAGAGCGCCGCGCAGGCGGGCGGCGCGTTGCCGAAGTGCGAGCGATTGGGGGTCGTCAGAGTGGCCGAGCCGCTTCTCGATGCGTGCGATGCGTTCGCCAGCGGTCTGCTCCTCCGCAGTCGCCAGATAATCCGGCCGCGGCGCGGTCAGCATGGCCTGCAGACGTTCGGCGAGGTGTTTGCGCTGCTCGAGGCGAATGTGGATCCGCGAATCCAGTTCCCGGAACTGTGCGTCGACCTCGGGCAGCAGTGGCTCGTAATTCTGTCCGCGCAGCCGGATGATATCGTCGAAAGCATCCAGGCTGGTCTTCCAGGCATTGAGTCTCGACCGCAGGTCCTCAAGGTCGAGGTAGTTGTGCAATGCGGTTTGGAAGTCGTGAGACGCCATCAACTCCATCAGGTAGTAAGTTTCCGGCGCATCGGGCAAATTGCGCAGGCGGATGACCCAGGTTTCGTCCTCCCGGCTCTCCTCGCGGACCAGCGCATTGAGAAACTGCCCCTCCCTGATGCTGCGAATCGATGCATCGACTCTCTCGATCTGGTGGCTGAACAGCTCGAGCGCGCGTCCATAACCAATCGCCGCGCGACCGTGAAGCTTCAAGGTAGCGTACGCATGAGGTACGGCAAGAATCACTTCCTGAACTGCGGCATCCGTCGGCTCACGATCCACCAGGATGTTCCACGGCACGAGCGCGCGGTCATACTGCTGGGCCGAGGCCTCAGCCCAGCCTGCCCGCAGCAGAGCCTGGTTCGAGAACGGTCCCTCGAGATGGACGCGGTCCAATGCCTGCCTGGCCCGCTCAAAATTGCCAGATTCGAACAGCATGGTGCCCAGCACCAAGTTCGACTTGTCGCGGATCGCGAGAGCGGCGGGATCACCGGCCGCCATCTGTCCGGCCTTGTCCAGTTGCTCGATCGCTTCCCGTGGTCGGCCATCCTGCAGCAGCGCGATGCCAAGGTTGTAGGCAACAAACCCGCCAAGGCCCTCATTGCTCTTTAGCTGCGCGAGCACTTTAATAGCTTCGCCCGGCTGGCCTGTCGCCATATAGACATTGGCCCGCAGAAACTCGAGATCACCCTTGATCTCCTCAGGCACCGTGCCTTTGATCCGTGCTAGCGCCTGCAGCGCATCATCGAGCTGCCCCTTCTGGAAGTGGATGCGGGCGAGCCTGAACGCGGCCTCGTTTCGCACCGCCTCATCGACGGCGCCTTCGAGCACCGCCTTGATGGCGCGCCCCGCGCGTTGGTGCATGCGGTAGTCGAGCTCGAAGTCGCCGACCGAAAATTCGGCGTTGTTGATGTGATAGTGAAGAGTATCGAGTTTGGGTTCGTCCAAAACGTGGTATTGGGCGAGTTCGGTGTCGAGCCGTTGGAGTGCGTCGAAATACTGTCCTTGGTAAGCGTGATAGAGCGCCTCGCCGAAATAGGGGTCCCTCAAGTCGCCGCCCGTGACCGGACCGGCAGCAAGTCCCAAGGCCAGGGCGAGTCCGATGAGTTGGCGAGTCGCTCGCATCGATTACCAATCCCCCAGCGTGATTGGGTTGTTGCCGGACCGCGGTCCGGCTAGAGTTAGTCCGACCAGCTTTGGCTTCACTTCCTTGCGGAAAGTAAACTCTCCCGTGCGGCTGAAGTCCGCGCCGCCCTCAAGCTTGCCGTCGACAAGCACTTCCAGCTTGTGATCCCCGGTCGCGACGTTGCCGACGTAGAGCCGTTGCACGCCGCCCTTGCGCAGGGCCTGGAGCTCTTTGGCGCTGTAGATGTAGTGCGCAACAAGTTGGCCGTCGATCTGGAGCCGCACGGCGTCGAGGCGCATCGCGTCGCCCTTGGCGAGCTCGACGAAGATCGCGACCTGTGTTCCTGACGGGTACAGCAGTTTCTCCTCCAGCTGGCTCAGCTCTGCCGACATGCGGAGGGAGTCTGACTTGATCTCCTGGATCTGTTCGTCGAGGCCCCTCATCTGCTCTTGGTCGGACGAGATGTCTTTCTCCGAAGGCTTCTGGACCGCAGCCTGAGGGGGCGCGGGCGTAATAGTGACTTGCGCGCTGGCATGGGCCGAGCCGCCCGGACCTGTGGCGGTGAGGGTATAAGTGGTCGACTGAGAAGGCCTCACCGTGGTAGAGCCCTTCACCGCGACTGGGCCTACCGAGGGCTCCAAAGTGATGGACGTGGCGTTCGTCGACAACCACTTGAGCGTGACCGGTTGGCCTGCTTGGGCGGAAGCCGGCGAGGCGCTCAGAGCGACGGTCGGTGACGCTGGCGGCGCCGTTTGCGCCGCGGCAATAGCCTTTCTCCCGTTGGCCAACAGCGCCAGCGCGACCAAACCGAATAAAACCACTGTGCGAAGTGAATGGAGACGCATCATATTCACTCCTTGCGTAGACAGAGCACTACCTGAAGCTGGAAGCGCACAAATATCCCCCGAGTATTCGTCCAAGGATTGAGGAATTGCACGACGCTGTAAACTGTTCTTAGGAGCGGAATTAGAACGGGCGTGATGGTACTGGACTACCCGTTCGTTTGGCCACTATGGAACGCCGCGGAGAATTCGCAGCGGCAAGTCTGCAAACAGAGTCTTACCTTGAGCGAGAGCACAACGCGCGATGGACTGTGCTCGGCGTTGGATACGCCACAAGAGGCATTACGGCCAACGTCCTGTGGCGAATTGATACGAGGGCGATATTACCCGCAAATCGCGCCACGAAAGGGAGATGCCTCTCCCCTTTTGAACGGACCTGGTGACAGTGAAACGATCGGAGTCGCGCAACGCACTGCAACCAAGAGTGCAAAGAGCGCGTGATTTCATTCTAGGTTTTTGTGGCGCCTGACCGGATACCTCAGTGAGCCCGAATATTTGAAAAGTTAGGCAGCCATTGGGGTCTGAAATAAGGATCGACAATGGGGCTGCCAGCCAAACGAGCGGAGATTTGCGATTGGTCGTGACACCGGCGTCTCGGGTGTTCGCCCTTCCCGTGAGGTATGCGTGCGATGGTTGTTGAAGTAGGTCCTGAAATCGAGCAGCTTCTTTTCGAGATCTGACGTCGTCCAGAACAACAGGTGATCCAAATACTCTCGGCGAAGGGTGCCGATCAGCCGTTCTACGAATGGATGGGACAGGGGAAGGTAGGGTATGGACTTGATTTCCGTCAACTCCAGTACACGCAGATTGGCTTGCCATTGGTGGAACCGATAAAGTGG
>QHYH01000050.1 GCA_003223215.1 Acidobacteriota bacterium | reverse complement strand
GCCGCGCCAGCGGCTTCCTTCTGACGGCTTTTTCGAACGCGCGCCCCAACCTTCTGTTCCGCTCCACTCTGCTCACCAAGGGCGCGCCTCCGAAAAAGCACTAGCGTAATACGCTCAAAAAGAGGACTGGCCCCCATGATGAGTGCAATCCCCTTGATTTCGACAGCTATACTGCTCCACTAATGACAAAGCAAAAAAGGAGTTCAAATGCAATCTGAAATTAAGGTAGGGCAACGTTTCAAGTTCAACATATTGTCCGACAACCCTTCGCAAGAGCGGCAGGCCGTAGTAACTCGCGTACTTTCTAATAGAGAGGAAGGACTCGGGCCAGAGGTGGACTTCTATCTTGCATATTGGGTGGAGGCTTGCGAACTTCCAGAAACAGAGGCTCCGACAACGTTGGTGTTTGAGCGCGGGATTGACGGAAACGTATATTTCGACGGACGTCAGGTTACCATCACTTTGCTGAAGTGATCTTCCGCTTCCGAACATCGACCTTCTGTCCACGCTCCCTCTGCACCGCATCGAATCCCGTCCTTTCAGCATTTTGTAGTCGTGCATCGACGAGGTGACTTGCAATGAGATGATTGCCAGAAGGCCGAGGATCGTCGGCACTTCGGAAGTTGGACAGAACTTGCAGTTGTGGAAAAATCGCTTTTACGCTCATCGACCTCGCCAGAGGGGTTTTGAGCGGTATCTGTTAACAACAGCTGAGTTCCAGTTTGGTCGTCGACTGACCTTTCGGAGCAGGGGTCGTCCCCAGTACCTGATTTGTGGAATCTCGGTTACCGAGCTTTAATCCCGGCGGCTTCAACGATACGTACGGCGTTTTCACTCTCGCTCACGACGAAGTGCGCGAACTCAGGCTGCGTCATACTCATTGGATTACCTCACGCGCAGCGTCCGCCGCGCCAGCGGCTTCGTTCTTGTCCGTCATTCGGAGGACAATGAGACGTGAGACGAACGATCAGGAGCGGAGCATGCAACTGTCGGAGAATCACGGTCGGCTCGTTGCCTCACCGCCTGAGGGCTTTAAAGCCTTCGCATTCCAGCGGCGGTTTAGTTGGCGGGCACCAGCAGAGGAGCGCCTTTGTCCTTCACGAAGAACACGACGAATTTCGCCGGTTTGGTTTTGCTTGCGTTCCGCCCAACCACGTGAACATCATCGGGGCCTTCATAGAAGGTCTGACCCGGTGTCAGAGTCACTTCTTTTCCGGGTCTGTACTGCCCGGCGGATATTCCACGGTGATCATCAGACCCTCTTTGCCTGGAAGGTTTGTCAGGTCGTTCGAAAGGAGCTCCGTTACCTTAGCCTCCTGTGCTACCAGCGTGCCGGACATGAGACATGCCAGCGCCAAAATCAGTTTTGTGAATGTCATAAATTGACCTTTCGCTTGATCGACGCCATTTCAATGCTTCGTATGTTTTGGTCGGCACTCCGCAGTTACGCGTAGTGCCGCCCGCGTTCCTGTTCGGCACGCAGCCAATCTTCGATGTGGTGGCCGTCCTGTCGGCCACGCGACTCATACACCTGAAGGCGAGTTGTGCAATCTCGCCGTGCGTCGGCGACGTTCGACGGCCGGTGTACTTTCCCATTTCCCACTCACCAGTGGAGTCCGCAGCGATGATGTCAGCTACCTCTTTCATGACTCTGCTACCTTCTTGTTATTTCTTTCCGTTACTGTTCACGCGGCGCGGGCGGTCCCTCCGGACTGAATGAGCCAGGTTTCGAAGGTTGTCTCGCCGAGCCGTGCATCATTGCCTGGAACCAGTGTTCTCTCGCTGATTTTCGCTCCAGAGTAGCGGGCGTTTCGATCAGCGATGACTTCGCGGGGATCTTTGAGCGAGGCGAGGCGGCGCCGGACTAGTTCATCCACGCGAAACTGTTCGGGGCCTCCAATTTCGACGATGCCGTTTACCGGCGGGCCTACTGCAATTCTTCCCACGGCACTCGCGACATCGTCGGCCGCCATCGGCTGGAAAAGCACAGGAGGCAAATGCACCTTGTCGCCAACCATGGAAATATCGGCAAGGCCCTTGAGGAACTCGAAGAACTGCGTCGCATGCACGATGGAGTAGGGGATTGAAGATTCCTGGATCAACTTCTCCTGAGCAATCTTGGCCCGGAAGTAACCACTTTCGGCCAGCAACTGCGTGCCCACAACCGATAGCGCAACGTGATGTCCGACCCCTGCGGCCGCTTCATAGGTGAGGAGGTTGTGGGTTGATGTCTCAAAGAACTTCAGCACTGCTGCGTCCTCCCAGGAAGGAGAGTTTGATACGTCAACGACTACCGAGGCACCCTTCAGCACTTCAGCCAGTCCTTCGCCCGTGAGGGTGTTGACGCCTGTGTTGGGCGCTGCCGCTACAGCTTCGTGTCCGTGCTCACGCAGCTTGTTGACAAGCTTTGATCCGATGAGTCCCGTACCGCCGATCACTGCGATTTTCATAATTGTCTCCTTTCATTGTTGACCGAGGCGTTTCGAAGCCATCGATCTGTGCACTCGCTAAGACAGAACTGCCTACCAGTTTATGGCTTGAAGTGGTGACCAATCCCCATAAGATTCGAGTAGAGTGCCGTCCAAAGCTAGGCTTTTTGCACCCACAGGGGCGCAAACGAAACACGGTAATGCCAAAACAGAATCACCCAGCATATCGTTGCCAGAACCGCAGGCTGTGCCCCGCTGTGCTGCATTGTCAAGTGGTAGACAATTATGTTGGCGACCACTGGGCCGCTCAACGCAATCGCCAGGGGAACGTATCTCCCAATCAGAAACAGCGCTCCGCTGATGACCTGCACCGCACCCACAAACCACACATAGTGTGAAACGACCAGCGCGCCTAGAAACTGTCCCCACGCTCCTTCCAGAGGAGGCATCGGCAGAAACTTCAGAAACGGATTAAGCCCAAAGACAAGAAACATCAAACCCAGCAGGATTCTTGCGATAATGGCCACGATTTTCATAGGTTCGTTCTTTTCTGTTCCTGATCTTCCCTGATTAGGTGAGATTGTACTGAAATTAGTTCTGAACTGGTAACCCAGTTCGTGGATTGCCAGCAAACGTTACGTTGGGATTACTTCCTGCTTGCCCGTGGCTCGTCCGGAATATGCCAAGGCGCCTGTTTCGAAAAGGGTGCGGCCGGCCCGGAAGCCTTGACTCTGGCGATTAGGCGAGAGTAACCATGGTTCTGGCATTGATCAGCGCCTGTAGCTGCTTGGAGGAGGAAGGATGATCGGCATTCGACGATCACTCACAACCGCGATCTGTGCAGCATCAATGCTGTTGATGAGCCAGTCCAGCTCTCAAACATTGCAGCAGAACATCTCGCAGGAAACGGAGTATTTCCGCCCTGCTTTTCATTTCAGTCCAGAGAAAAACTGGACGAATGATCCCAATGGGCTGGTCTTCTTCGGTTCTGAATACCACCTGTTCTACCAATACAACCCTTTTGGTGATGTCTGGGGACACATGTCTTGGGGCCACGCAGTGAGCCGCGATCTTCTGTCGTGGGGGGAACTGCCGGTGGCGCTCTCGGAAGAAGACAGAATCATGATTTTCAGCGGATCGGCCGTCGTCGATTGGAAGAATACAAGCGGATTCGGCAAGCATGGCATCCCGCCTCTCGTTGCTATTTACACCGGAGATCGTCCCGGTCTGCAAAACCAGAATATTGCCTATAGCACGGATTCGGGTCGCACGTGGACGAAGTATTCTGAGAATCCAGTTCTCGATATTCATGAGGCGGAATTTCGCGATCCCATGGTTTTCTGGTATGCGCCGAGGTCACATTGGGTCATGGTCGTATCCATGGCTAAACAGCATCGCATTCGTTTTTATTCGTCGGCCAATCTGAAGACGTGGAACTTGTCGGGTGAATTCGGACCTGCGGGCGCGACGGATGTTCGTAATTGGGAGTGCCCCAACCTCTTCCCGCTTAGAGATCCCAAGGGCCGGCAAAAATGGGTCCTTGTAGTGGGCGTTGGCGATGGCGGCCCCGCGAAGGGTTCCGCGACGCAATACTTCGTTGGCGACTTCAATGGCGACAAATTTGTTAATGACACTCCCGCGAACAGGACACTGTGGGTAGACTTCGGCGCTGATTTCTACGCGGCCCAAACCTGGTCCGATATTCCGAGAGAGGATGGCCGGCGAATCATGCTCGCATGGATGAACAACTGGGACTATGCAGATAAAATCCCCACCCATCCATGGCGAGGACAAATGACATTCCCTCGCAAACTTGCATTGGCAGAAACGGAAGACGGCCTGCGATTGACGCAGAGTCCCGTGCGCGAGATTGAGTCTCTTCGCCAGGACCATGTCGCGCTACGAAATGCCGGATGGTCAGACTTGCAAGCGCTTCTTTCCCGACGGAAGTGGCCGGACACGTTGGAACTTGTAGCCAAACTACAACTTCAAGGAACTCGGGACGTGGCATTCGAGCTTCGGAAGGGATCTGCACACGAAACCCGTGTTGGCTACGATGCGAAACGAAATACCTACTATATCGATCGGACACGAGCAAATAATGCACTCTCCGGATCAGAATTCGCGAGCAGGCATGAAGCCCCTGCCCTTTCTCTCAGCCGTGATGGTTTTGTTCAGATGCACATTCTTCTTGACCGATCATCTGTTGAGTTATTCGGCAATGATGGGCTCGTGGCTATTACGGACCTGATCTTCCCCGACAGATCTGACGACGGAACTGGAGCGTATGTCGATGGTAATCCGCCGAAGATAATCTCACTCGATATATGG
This sequence comes from Acidobacteriota bacterium, assembly GCA_003223215.1. GTDB lineage: Bacteria > Acidobacteriota > Terriglobia > Acidiferrales > UBA7541 > Acidiferrum. The sequence continues at coordinate 3,501 of QHYH01000050.1, read as the reverse complement.
ACGCTCCAACGCAAGCGCTTGGTCAGCATCGAGGACTCCTGGGGCATTATCAAAGCAGAGGGGACGCGATAGGGATCGATTGCTTCTGTTCGCTGTAGGCGTGCTTCTGTAACTGGGACTGGTGCCACCGTGGGAGGTCTTCGCCAATCGATTCTCCCCATCGGAAAGCAGCACAGATTATTGCACGCGGAGGCGGAATATCGTTTCGTGGGCGGTTGGTCGGCAATTGAGAAGTTGACTTCTGGTTTGCCCGTAACCCGCCCAGAACCAGAAATCTGGAAAATCGAGCCGGTTTTCCGCTATGTCCGCACCAGCACTGCCTCCGCCTCATCGCTCGGGACTGCTGCTAGTTTCACTCCAAACCAGATTGAATAGAGCGCAGGCAGGAAAAGAAGGGTCAGCACTGTACCGACGGCAGTCCCCCCAATCAGCGTGTACGCCATCGACCCCCAGAAAACCGAGAAGGTCAGAGGGATAAAAGCCAATACGGCTGCAAGAGCGGTGAGAACCACGGGACGTGATCGCTGAACGGTCGCCTCGACGACAGCGTGGTAACTATCAAGTCCTTCCTCCTGATTTGTCTTGATTTGACCGATGAGGATCAGCGTATTTCGCATCAGGATGCCGGCTAACGCGATCAGTCCGAGGATCGCATTGAACCCAAATGGTTGGTGAAAGAGAAGCAATGTTGGCACGACACCAGCGAGACCTAAAGGCGCCGTGAGAACCACCATAAACATCGCAGAGAATGACCGCACCTGGAAGATGATCACCGTGAGCATCAGCACGATCATCGCGGGAAACACGACTGAAAGTGCCCTGTTCGCTTTTCCAGACTCTTCTATATTGCCGCCCGTTTCGATCCTGTAGCCCTCGGGCAGGCTGGCGATAATCGGCTGAATCGCCTTTTCAATTTCTGCAGAGACCTGCGGGGGTTGGAGTGACTCGTTTATGTCAGTCTCTACCGTAATGGTCGGCACGCGATCTCGGCGTTTGAGGATTGGTTCTTCAGGACGAATTTCGACGTGACCGACTTGGCTCAGGGGAATAGCCTTCCCCCAGTGATTCATCAGAGTCATGTCGTTCAGCTTGCTGGGATCGAGGCGGTCCGTTCCCGCACTTCGAGCGATTACATCCGCCGTTCGAATATCTTCACGGACCTGCGTCACTGGCGCGCCGGTCAGAAGAAATTGGATCTGTTCGGCAGCTTCGTGGGAGGAAAGGCCAATCAGTTGTAGCCGAGCTTGGTCGAGGACGAAATGCACAGTTGGCGCGCGTTCTCCCCAGTCCTGGTTCACCTGTCGAGTATGGGGATTTGCCAGTATTGCAGTCTGTACCTGTGCCGCAATAGCGCGGTCCTTTTCCAAGTCGGGGCCAGTGACGCGAAACGCTACCGGCCAGGGTGAATATGGTCCAAAGACAAGCTGCGAGGCGCGCACACGCGCTTCAGGCGCAAGGCCCTGCTGAACTCGCTCACGTAGCCTGAGCTTCAGACGGTCCCGAGCCTCTTCATTGGCCGTCAGAACAATAATCTTGGCAAAATTGGGGTTCGGGAGCTCTGGATTGTAGGAAAAGAAGAAGCGGGGAGCGCCCGCCCCAATGTAAGCAGTAACAATCTTTGCTTCGGGCTGCAGCCGCAGCCACTCCTCGACTTTTTTCGAACTCGTGTTCGTAGCTTCTATGTTGGTGCCTTGTGGCAGCGTCACCTCTACCAGGAGTTCAGGTCTATCGGATTGAGGAAAGAACTGCTTTTTGACAAGTCCCATGCCTGCAAGGGCGACAAGAAAGAGGCCCAGAACAATGCAAGCAACCAAAACCTTCCGGCGTACCGCCCAGGTGATTAGCCGGCGGAGCTTCTCGTAGCCGGGTGTCGCATAAATGGCTTGATGGCCGCCAGCCAGGGCTTCAATCTTTGGCAACATCTGCACACCAAGATAAGGAGTAAAGGTTACGGCAACGACCCACGAGGTGAGCAACGCAAAACCCACTACCCAGAAGATGTTTCCTGCATACTCACCAGCAGTCGATCGAGCGAACCCCACCGGCATGAGACCAATCACAGTGACAAGCGTGCCAGCAAGCATGGGAGCAGCGGTATGACTCCACGCGTACCCGGCGGCCCGGATGCGGCCCCATCCTTCCTCCATTTTGACCACCATGATCTCGATGGAGATGATTGCGTCATCAACTAGCAGACCAAGGCCAAGGATTAGAGCGCCGAGCGTGATGCGGTCAAAAACTCTTCCGGTCAGAAGCATGATGACGAAGACGGCCGCCAACGTCAGCGGAACGGCCGCCGCCACAACGATTCCTACGCGCCAACCGAGACTGAGGATGCTAACGAGCATCACGACGCCTAGAGCAACAAAGAACTTCAGCATGAACTCATCCACTGCTTCGCCGATGTTTACTGCCTGGTCCGTCACTTTGCTGAAGGTGATGCCAGCAGGCAAGTCGGTGGAAATCTTCTTCTGTTCGGCAACAAGGGCTTTGCCCAGGTCCAGACCGTTCCAGCCCTCCTTCATCACGATGCTGAGGAGGAGTGCCGGCTGGCCATTATGACGGATAAGGAAAGTTGCGGGATCTTCGTACCCGCGCTTCACATCGGCAATATCAGAGAGCTTAAGGGTGCGTCCGGCTGACACGACGGTCGTATCCCGAATCTTCTGAAGATCATCGAGCGCGCCATCCAGGCGAATGTAAACCTGTTGGGCTTTCGTATCGATAGATCCAGACGGAGTTACGGCATTCTCACGAACCAGCGCATCAAAGACATCCCGTGCGCTCACTCCCAGCGTAGCCAGCCGTTCGTATGAGAACTCAACAAAAATACGTTCTGGCCGCTCTCCAACGATGTCAACCTTCTTCACGCCAGGCACATGAAGCATCCGCTGTCGAAGAGTCTCTGCTTCACGCGCAACCTGGCGAGGAGGAAGATCTGGAGCCTCGACCGAGTAGAGTGCAAACGTCACATCGGAGTACTCATCATTGATGAAGGGACCGAATACGCCCTGAGGCAACGCGTGTGCTTCATCGCCTAGCTTTTTGCGAGCCTGGTAAAACTCTTCCGGGACGTCTTCTGGTCGAGTGGTGTCCTTAAGACTCACCATCAACAGCGCGAGTCCGGGCCGAGTGAAGGTCTCTACGCGATCGTAGTCGCGCAATTCCTGCATGCGCTTCTCTAGCGGCTCGGCAACGAGGTCCTGCATCTCCTGTGCCGTCGCTCCGGGCCACACCGCTGCGACGGTAAACACCTTGATCGTGAAGGTAGGGTCTTCTGCGCGTCCCAGTTTCAGGAAGGCAAAGATGCCAGCAGCAACGATCGCAATGAGCAAGAACAGAGTGATCGCCTTTTCGCGCACTGCGAGGGCTGACAGATTGAGAAACTGTTTCGACGCTGAGTCGGGAACCGGGGGTCCAGAGATGCCATGTTCCTGGAGCAACTTCTCGTCTCTTTCTGACACATGATGCTGGCTCATTGAATTTCTGCCTTGTTCTCTA
>QHYH01000153.1 GCA_003223215.1 Acidobacteriota bacterium | reverse complement strand
GTCTCAACCGTTGCTGGCCATCAGGCACAAGGCTATTACAATTCATCAAGTTTGGCATCTGAATTCAGCTCCCCGTTCGGCCTCTCTGCCCAGGCCGTGACGCCGTCCCCCAGTTACCCGTTCTATCTGCCTGACGGGGTGAATAATGTTGTGCGAAGTTGGGACGGCGCTAACGTAACGACTTTCGCTGGGTCTGGGAGCCGGGGATATACGAATGGATACAGGACAGAAGCTATGTTCGGCACACCGGTGAAAGCGACTTGGGACGTTAACGGAAATATGTACGTCACTGATACCGATAATTTCGCAGTGCGAAAGATCGACACCGCAGGAAACATGACAACCTTTGCTGGAACGGGTCAGGATGGTTATGTCGATGGTCCAGGATCGCAGGCCCAGTTTCACTTCCCATGTGGGATCGTGTTCAACCCAGCCGACAACTATCTATACGTTGCGGACGGCCAGAACAACGTTATTCGCCGAATTGACCTCGCTGGGAACGTATCGACCTACGCTGGTACTGGCGTCGCTGGTTTGACTAATGGTTCGCTGTCCCAAGCACAGTTTTTTAGTCCTACAAATCTTGTTATCTTCTCTGGATTTATGTACGTCTCGGACTCACTTAACAACGTTATCCGAAGAATTGACATGTCTGCTGGAGTCGTTTCAACGTACATCAGTTAGGTAGGTACACCATGAAATCGCTAGCATTATTATTACTGAAAGGCCTGATCATCGCAGCTCTGCTCAATGCCGGTCCTTGCAAGCCTCCGCCGCCCTTCCCAGGAGGAATTCGGATGGTCTCCTTCGAGGCCCCAGCCGAAAATCCCAGCGACCAAAGCCCAGTGGACGGCGTCGCTGACAGCGGCCAGAAGCTTTCGCAGGTAGGTTCGGGAAATGGCAACATGGACACTTTTGAAGGCTACACGCAGGGGCCCTATGGCATCGACGACCATCCCCTCGCTAGGGACAACGCGAACTGGCAAGTCACTGGGAACTTTGCCACCATATTCTCCCCAGCTCCCTGTAACGTAGGACAGCAAACACATTTCGTTCCACTGGGGGGTGCAGAATTCGACGAGACATGCCGCGTCTAGTTGCTTCGATGCTGGCGATTCTGGGAGAATTAGCCGCGTTTTTGGCGGGCGGTTGCTCTTGGGGACATGTTCGGGACCGCGAGAGAATTCTCTTTTCGACTATTGGCACACGCCTGTTTCAGGACTATGTTTTTTCGATACGCCCCAATGGGAGTGGGCTGAAAGCTGTTTTAAAGCCCGAGCCCAATCGCAGTTATATGTTCGCTTCCGCTAATTCGATGTCCGGGCCAATGCTCGTCACCGTCCATGAACTGGCTCCGGGGAACGATAAAGTCGAAGATCACTTGTACTTCTGGAGTCCCGATGTAGATAATTGGCAGCGTGTATTACCTGGGTCAGCACCGCAAGGTCCCGGAATTCTCTCTCCCGATGGAAACTCGGCTGTCTATTGCGCACGTAGCGTCGGAAGTCCGCCGGAAACAAGTCTTCGGGTCGTAGATTTACGCACTGGTGAATCTCGTGAACTCGTCGCGGCAGATAGCTTTAAGGGTCTCTATCTTCCTTCTTGGGGAGTCTTGGGCAAGATCGCCTTCATCCGTACTTTCCGATCAGGCGGCCTGAGGACTGAGCTTTTGGAGATGCCGTCACACGGCGGCGAGCAGACAGTATTGGTTCCACCTGAGGATGGAGCCATGTCGGCTGCGTATTCCCCTGATGGCCGAGAGATCGTGGTATGGATGAAAGAGGGGCTTGAAATTGTCGCCCTTGACAGTGGCGACCGCAGAGTTGTACTTAAGCGGGCCTCCATCGGGTCGGACTACTCCTTTCGCTCATGGGGAATGGGGGGTTTAGCATGGTCAGAAGAGGGGCAAATTGCCTTGTCGCTCCTGAAGAAGAAAACGGGAGAGAGCGAACTCTGGATCGTAAACGCGGACGGCTCGAACCCCAAGAGAATCTATGCAACCACAGCGGGGCAAATTCTGGTGAGTCAATTTATTCAATAAAGCCTCGAACTTTATCCTTTCTCCAGATTTGGCTCTAGTGAGTGCCGAAAAACCGACCACAGATCGATCTCTCTGACACTCCAAACATTTTCCTGTCAAGGCACGCCAGAATCGAAAAGACCGACAGAATTAGAATCGGTCCAGCCAGGAAATTCAAATTGCGCTGCTCAGACGCCATGGCCCTGAGGTGGGTACCCCTTCTCCTGGGAGCGATCACTTTCACTTCAGGGACGGCAGGGGCGCAAGATATTGTACCTAGGATCGAGGTCGGTCCTCAGGTTACTCAATTATATGTTCCAGCGAGAACAGTTGGGTCCGTCACTTACCAGCCTGCGGTCGGAGCTATATGTTCGGTCAAGATCAAGGGAAACCTCGTCGGATTCGATTCGTCGTTTAGTTTTACACCCAAGACCCCAAACGAATCCACTGCTTTTGCCGGAGGACGCTTGACGCAGGCATTCTTCGGTATCCGCGTAGGCATCTCGAAGGGCAGACTCCATCTGTATGCGAAGGTCCGCCCCGGATTTGCTAGCTTCGGCAACGTAATCCTACAAGTTACTCCGCCGCCAGCATTCAGCTTCCAGCTTGGCAGACTGACAGAACCCGCCCTTGATGCTGGGGGGATAGTCATGATCACAATATCGCGGCGATTTGCAGTCAGATATGATGTGGGAGATACGCTCATTTTCTATGAGGCAAAGGTGTTATTTCCAGGACAACCACAGGTTCCGTCCAGGGCGACTAACAATCTACAGTTTGCGAGCAGCTTTCTCTTCCGTTTCTAGGTGGGAAAAATGCGCAAGGGGATTCTGTTCTTTGTGTTTTCGCTATTGCTTTCGCGTTACGGTATTTGGCACCGTTGGGGCGCTTCCGGTTAACATGGACCTCTCACGGAGCCACCGGTGTAGTGCATCTGAACGTGGTGGCATTTTGGCTTGTCCTGGTGGTGGGAGGCATCGTGATTCTGGTCAAGCTGAGGAGGTAACGATGAGAGTATTTTTGAAGTCCAAACTGTTATGGGCGCTTCCTATTCTTGCCGTTGCTTGTTACTACGCGGCGAAGCACACGGCCATTGAACTCAAGGCGTACGCGCAAGTGTAAGCTACTCCCTTCGTGCTGGAGACATATTCCTATTCGTATTCTTCTGGCGACCTCCTCGAAAAGCGGGTCACAGCACGGCGCTCCAATGGCTCGACCTCCGAGGTGTTTACGATGGGACCGCATTTGAAACTATCCGCAAGAACGGTGACCTTCATGAGCGGAGCGCGGCTCAATGTCCTTGATTTCGTTTCATTGACGAAGTGGAATACGAAGTCGTCCGAGTTGGCGGCATTGAAGGACCGCCTCATGACCCCCCCTCCCGATTGTCTCTACCGACCGTTCAAACTCATCCGGTATGACAACCTGCTGGGCGAGCAGGTTGTGGTGGTCGAAGCGGTATATCCGCAACTGGTTGGGCGTGACTATTTGTGGCTTGCTCCCCGCCTAGGTTGTGAATCCATGAAGTTCCGCTTTGAAACGCCGCAGCCTGACGGCTCTTACAAACTAATCGCGGAGTCAAAGCCAATCTCCCTAAGGCTTGGACAACCTGACCCCCGTTTTTTTGACCCTGCATCCAGGGGCACAAAACAATAAGATCGGGCCTCATCGGTAAACAAAAAAGGGCGGATGGCGTCCCCGCCTTTTTTATTAGGAGGCGAACAATGTGGATCGTGAAAGGCGTATTGGTCGGCCCACTGTTCTTCATCGTCGGCTGGATTACGTATTTCGGGATTCGTATAGCTATTGCATTCCATCAGGCTACACAGATGGCTAAGGCTGGCGTTCGGCAACAGGGAGGGACGATGTATTATCGTCCGTGGTCTCAATTAATCAGCCATAATCCCATTCTCTGGATCACGCTTTTGACGGCCATTGCGATTGGATTGTGGATTATGAGACCACGAGCGCCCCACCCGGTTTTATAGGAGGCGAACCATGTGGAAAGGCGTACTACTTGGGATTTTGCTCTTCATTGTCGGCGGAATTTCGTATGCAGGGATTCGCGTGGGCATTGTGTTGTATCGGCTCGGACAACAAGTTAAAACAGGCACCATTACACGCGGTGATGGTGGCGCACAATGGGACATTCGAATATGGCTTGGGCTATTGCACAGTCCCGTATTTTTGGGTTGTGTTCCTGGCAGCGATTGCAATTGGGTTGTGGATTATGAGAGCACGAGCGATCCACACAGTATGAGAAAAGGGTGGGAATGGCTGAAGAAAGAAAACCGCGCACCTAGCTATTATAGAAGCTTTTCCGCCCAGTTGATTTCGTTGCGCCATTCGTTTGATGATGGGGTCGAAACACCCTTCAGACGACCCACGTAGATTTCAACGTGCTCGCGGTCCTCTTGGAAACCCCCGCCAAAGTTATGTTCTTCGATCCTCTCCCCAAACGTCTCCCCCATCGTCTGGCCGATAAAAAGAAGCACGTTGGCGCCGTAGACCGGGTGATGCCCATATATCTGGTAGAGCCCACGGTCCTTACGAGGGTCCTTAAGAATGTCGAGCTGCCTGAGTGAATACGGACCTTGCCACTGGATATGAATGATCCCTTCCTCCATGCGCCCTCCCTGATTTGGCTTCGTGGATGACCAGCTAACATAGTACTTCACGTGAACCACTAGACAGGCGCCCACGCGGGCCTCCGAAGGCGTGAACACGCACCGTCCCGTGAATTACTCCGGTGAGAAGTTTAGTTAACTTTGGCAGCGTTGTGCTGTCGTATTTTTCAGCATCCTCGCTGTTGTCCCAGAAGCTGTAGACATATTGTAAATTGTTTCTCCGCTACCTGAAAGGAGGATGAGTTGGTCGAGAAAACCCTCCTGCTTGCGGAGCAGTAGGACCATCTGATGTTCGATTTTTTGCAGGAATTGGCTGACTGATTCTAGCTTCGAGCATAGAGAAACTTTGCGAGCGTACATAGGATTCTCCTTCTTTTCACAAAGGAAGCGGTTCAGGGGGAACGATAACTGGCCTCGAAAGCCTGAGCGCGGCCCTCGAATCGTCTAGTGCGAGAAGACCGCCAGCGTATAGTCAAGATGATGACCTCGTGCCCCAGCACGATTAACAGCCGGCTGACCCAAGGAGAATGCGTTCCGGTCTCCAGGGCGATGCGACTCCGTGGAATTTTTTCCCATGCCCGCCTCACCGCCTCCGGTGTCGTCGGCAGTTTCTGCTCCGCGAGGGCTTCGCCTGCTTCATCCAGAACGCAGTAGAACGACTAGCGATCTCCTAGATCCAAGCCAATGGTGAGCTGGCGCCCTTTGAAAACCCTGCTTCCATCTGCCCGCATGGTGCTAATCTTCTGCATTGCCGGTCTCCTTTTCCTTATGCCTTGAGCGCGTCGAACATTGGGAGCGTATCGCATCCCGCGGAGACCGGCCTTCTCATCCCGTCTGATAAACGCATTCACCGGAAAAGCGAGGTTCCTGGCACCTGCAATATCTGGTTACGCGACTAATCAAACGAGACTCATGATTTCCGCTCAGGTTTGGCCTTAACTTACGACGCTTAATTAATGGAAAGAGTTTACTTGACAACATGAAAGTCTTAACTTATTATGGTTAAGTACCAATGGAGCCAGACAGGTAACCTGAGCCGACATGAGTTAGCTGAAATTACCCTTGGCCAAGACAGAGACGTTTAATGAGGGGCTGAAATGAAAACAATGAATCGCTGGGAACAACCGTTCCGCGGGGCTACGACCTTGCAGGAACAGATCAATCGCGTGTTTGGCGATGTGGTGGGACGTACGGGCGAGGAGTCGAACTTGACCCCTTGGGCCCCGGAGGTCGACATCTACGAGACCGAGAATGAACTGGTGGTTAAGGCGGACCTGCCGGATGTGAATCCGCAGGACCTGGACATCCGCGTGGAGAGCAACATCCTCACGATTCGCGGCGAACGCAAGTTCGACAAAAAGGTAAATGAGGACAACTACCTGCGCATCGAACGCAGCTATGGCTCGTTCAGCCGGAGCTTTTCGCTGGCGAACTCAGTGAAGTCGGAGGCCATCAAGGCCGATTATCAGAATGGCGTGCTGACGCTCAGCATACCGAAGCGCGAGGAAGCGAAGCCCAAGCAGATCAAGGTGAATGTGACAACGAATCTGATGGGAACGCATGCAATGGCGGCGGTGGCTGGGGCTCGCTAAAGAGACCCCGGACCGAAGACGAAGTAGCAAGGGGCTGGCGATATCGCCAGCCCCTTCCCGTCAGAACGGAGGGTTGACGAAACCCTATTGCGATTTAACGACCAAAATTCTCAGGGCTTCGGATGAACACCCATTGCGGCGACGGATTTGACGACCAGCGCCTCCAACACGTTTTGGTCCACATCGGCGAGCTTCTTAACGTATAGGCAGAATTTCGCGCACGTCCGACATTGCCAATCGACTCGGCGTGCCACATAATAGCGGCCATCGAACTGACTCTGAAAAGTGGAGTGAGCATCCCGGGTAGCCGAGATAGACGAGGTCGGAGTGCCAAACAATGCCACTGTCTGAAAACTCGCGCGATTCTGAGCAAGAACTGCGCTGGCATGCATGGCAGGAGAAGAACGGGCGCGCAGACCGGATAGCGGACAAGTGGATGAAAGTTTTATTCACCGTCGCAGGTGTAATTCTGCTGATATCCATTCTGTACGTATGGCACCAATCTCAACGCCATGTGCGCGGCGTTTTCCTTGAACCCGTACTATTTAACCAAGAAGCAAAAAGCTGAAATAGAAAGAGTGAAGGCTCTGAACCTCAAGGAGGGTGACCGATGCGGAGCTACGCTGCTTCGGTCGCTCGGCAAGATTTATGTGTACGCGGCAAATCTCCCAAACGAGCTTTGAAGTCGAAGCGGAAAGGACAACTAAGATGCCATTCAGCGGAGATTGTCATTCGTTCGATTCTTCCACGTTGAAGGTGCTCAATAATATCGGGGCGGTTTATGGATTGTTTAAGACAGACCTCCCATTCCGCCCCGACCACTACACCTGTCTATATGTGGGACAAACCAACGACCTGAGAACACGCATGCTTGAGCATTACAAGAATCCTCCGATCATTGGCGTCACACATTTCTTTGCCGAGGCCATTGCGACCGAAGAACAACGACTACAGCGTGAGAAAGAGAGAAAGAACTAATCTGTGAATTCAGCCCAACTGGAAACAAGACTAGTGCGGCAGGTCACCACAATGGCCCAAGAGTCCATTTGGTGTTCAACTCCAGGTAAAAGGTGGTTACCGGAAAAGTCCTATTAAAAGGAACCTGACCTTTCTTGAACAATTTCGGCATCTACGTTGAGGGCCGGTTTGTTCAATTGTAGACAGACAGATGCTCACGCGAGTGCTACGCTTTGTGTGTTGCAACCTGTTTGGCGGGATTTGACGAAATCCTGACTTTACAATGGGGCGCCTCTCGAACGGGGCGCCCTTTCCATTTAGAGACATACGGGACTTGTCCGATAAACCGTTAACCGGGACTTAAGGCTGCTGGACTAGAGGGAAACTGGTTTCGCACAAAGGGTCTGTGCAGACTCTGGTGATGCAAGGCCGGCCATGCGGCGCGGCTGGACGATTACTCTTCATCTCCAACAATCTTGCCAGATGCAGTCTCGTTCGGATAGTTAAAGAAGAGCTGATTGCCGTCGGGATCATCGACCACCAGGAGCCGGTAACCCCACGAACCCTCCTTGACCGAAACGCCCTTGGCCTCGAGTTCCGCGCGCAGCGCGTCCAACGCGGCGATCGCGGCCTCGCGCGTCTCCGGCTCGACGTTCACGGAAATGAACATTAGACCCCTTGCCAATCTTCTCCGGCCACGTGTCGGCCAGGATAAGCGCGCAGCCCTGCCGGTCGACCTGTGCAACGCGCGCTCTGCCTTCCTCCTCGTAGCGCCAGGGGCTCGTGAAGCCGAGCCGGTTAACGTAAAAGCGGAGCGAGGCCTCAACGACACGTCACGTGTAGGACGGGGCGCGCGAACCAGTCTGTCATAGGCCATATATCCTCGAATGAAGACAACTTCTTCCTGCGTCTTGAATTCTACTGCTATCTTAGACGCAATCCGAAGCCGCGAGTGCGAGATTCTGTTTGAGTTTCAGGTCAAGTCGCGATTAGTCGCCTTACCGGAGAAGTGGAATTGCGGATCCAAACGTGTCCATTTATCAGATGGGATGAGAAGGCCGGTCTCCACGGGATGCGATAAGCTCCCAATGATCGACGTGCTCAAGGCACAAAGAAAAGGAGACCGGCAATGCAGAAGATTAGGCATCTGCCGATATACTCAAACAATGGAACCGCCTCAATTCATCCCGAGCCGGGAGGTGGCACGTCATGGTGGCCGTCCTGCCTATCGCGCCCATGATGCGGATAGCCAAGCCTGGGAGTCAGCCTTGCGGACTCGGGGTTCTCTGCCGGAGGACCCCGCGCAGTGCGTAGCGGCAACATCCTCGCGAGTTGCCAAACTGCCAGCCGAGGTCCTAAGATGACGGTCAACGTCCTATGACCCCAGAACTGGAACGCGCCCTCAAACGACACACGCAGTGGTTCGGGTCCTACAAGGCATCCGGCGAACTGAAGAAAATACAGGTGTGGCTCGTTGTGAATGGTGGACAGATCGAATTCCTCACTCCGGGGAATTCCTATAAAGTGAAGCGAACACGAAAGAATCCGCGTGTCATGTGTTACGTGGGGAGCAAGGACGGTCCCGCGATTTCTGGAACGGCCCAAATCATTACCGACCGAAGCGAAGTGGCGCGGGTTTACCGAGGCTACTGGAAGACCCACCCGTTGCGGATGGCGATTGTGATCGGACTTCGACTTTGGATTGAGATGCTGTTGAACAAGCGGGTGGTGGTCCGAGTCCAGCCGGACGAGCCGAATCCCTTAGAGGGACTGACCGATCCTGCTACCTGAATAATGCAGAAAACTGCACAGCCAACTGGAGAACATTCGCCTCTCGGCCTTGAGTCTGTTCAATCCTTTAATGGGGCTTGACATCACGGATAGGCTGAAAGTCGCTTGTCCGGCTGGCCACCCGCCCCGTGGGTCGCGCTTCTTGCGCTTCAGCCGTTCGCTCTCTCCGCCACCACCATGGCCTGCAGAATCTGATCGGAGACATCCTTGACAGACGCCGGCGAGTGAGACAGAAACAACGTATTGGTTTTGTCGCTCTCGCCGATGGACTTCAGCGTGTCGAAATACTGCGTGACCATGACCAACTGCATGACTTCTTTCGCCGACGCCCCCTCCACCACCTTCTGGAATTGTTCGATCGAGGCCTGCAGCCCTTCGATGATGGCCTTCCTTTGATTTGCGATCCCCTGTCCCTGGAGAGCCTTGCTTTCCGCTTCGGCCTCGGCCTTCTTGACCACCAGAATTTTCTCCGCCTCGCCCCTGGCGTTGGCGGCCACCTGTTCGCGCTGCGCTGCGTTGATATCGTTCATGGCTGACTTCACCTTTGCATCGGGAACAATATCGGTCACCAGCACATTCACAATTTCGTATCCGAATAATGCCATGTCCGCATCCAGCTCCTGTTTGACCGCCGCGGCGATACTGGACTGTGTGGCGAACACTTCGTCCAGCGTCATTCCCGGAACATGCCCTAGGATCACCTGCTCGACATAGGATTTGATTTGCGCCACCGGATCGGACAACTTGTAGTAGGCATCGTAGACTTTTTCGGGACGCACTCGATTCTGCACCGAAATAGGAATGGTGACGAACACGTTATCTTTCGTCTTGGTCTCCATGGTCAGAGTGATCTGATTCACGCGTAGACTCACTGTGCCCATCACGGAATCGAAGAACGGCCGCTTCCAGTTTAATCCAGGCTCGGCGACTCGAAGAAACTTGCCGAATCGTGTGATCACAGCGACTTCGGCCGTGCGCACGGTGAAGAAGCTTCCCAAAATTAGGTACAGCACAAAGCAAACCGCGACCCCCAACGGAATCCAATACAGTTCATTCATTTGGTTTCCTCCGCTGATCCCTATAGTAACCAGCCAGATTATACTGGCCTGTTCGAGTTTTGAACCAGGTTCATCGAGAGAGCGTAGATTCAATGTTAGAGTGCCCGTCCGGGCTCTAGCCATCTGCAGTAAGTCTTCATCTGGGCGATGAATCCTGCGCGGTCTATGTGATATTTCGTGTGTTTGATGGTGGTCCCTGACCTGGCTACGACCCAAACACTATCCTCATCAGCCGCCACAGTCACCTACAACGCTGAGTTGCTCGCGATTGAGATTTATCGAACGCGCGCCGGAGCATCGCGCCCACCGGCACATGCTTGGTGAAATGCGCCTTTCAGAATGGCTTTTGCTTGTTCACTGAACGTTTTCTGTGCAAGCTGCTGCGCCAGTTCCGCCTCAAGCGGCGGTGCCACATTCTACGTCGCAGGCCAGCGGCCAGGGATACAGGACCTTGCAAATGGATTACTCGGTCAAGTTCGATCGCTCCGCGGCTTCCGTCGGTGATTTGATTCAATGCCCGTTCATGCGGAGCGCGTCGGCTTCCGCGGATACGGAATGATGTTGGCTGAGGTGGGCTTGCCTCCTGGTGCCGACGTGGACCGCCCCTCGCTCGACTCTGCCGTTTCCGCTTCCGGTTGGGACTTGCAGAGCTACGAAGTCCAACCTGATCGTGTGGTCTTTTACCTGTGGCCGCGAGCTGGCGGCACGACTTTTTCCTTTACGTTCAAACCTAGATTCGGGATCACGGCACAGTCCTCGGAAACCGTCTTGTACGATTACTACAATCCCGAAGCGCGAGCGTCCGTGCCGCCCGCGCGCTTTAAGGTCGAGGGAACGGCGTTGCCTGATGAAGTAAAAAATATCGGTGCATTCGGAGAAGGCACGACACCCGGAAGTAGATTTTCCAAAGATGTAAGGCAAAATCGTGCCGAAAAATGTGCCCGTCTCACGACGGAGCACTGGGCGAGGGTTGCGTGCGGACGTGAAGGCATCAAAAGGCTCCGGTTTCAAAGCTGTCCATTTCCTTCGCAGTGTTTGAACTCCAATAACGCTTGTGTAATCTGTTCCGCTTCACCATCCACTCATTCGTTGAAAGCCTAACGCCCCACTTCCTGGACTGCGGCGGGCACTTCTAACGAGCGACGGTGTCCAATTTCTTGTGGTGCGTCTGTCCCAGAGCGGATGGCAGGGAATCCGACTCAACGAAAATCTGCAAGAAACGGCAAATAGCGCGTTCTATTTTCTGAGCGCAGAAAATCGCAGGGGCGCTAACTCAGCAAGTCTCAAGGAGACGGATCATGAAGGCTCCGAAGCTATGGGTGTGCCCAAGCAGTTTCTGGTACCTTTTCTTCGCTGCCACACTTGCAGTGCCGCTTTTCGTAGCAGTGTTCGTAGAGTTCTTCCCAGCTGTCAATGCGGACCCAACAGTTGTCACATACACGTACGGTGTCGTGCATGTGACCATTCCTTACCATTCCCTTCATTCCGGCGATGGAACTCTGAGAGTCGAAGTGCTGAATCCGGAAGATGAAGTTCTAGGGAGTGCGGCAACGCGAGTTGCGATTGGGACGGGATATGGGCGCTGGCAAGAGAGCATCCGGCTGAACAAAACACTCGCCGTGGACGATCTCGTATGGCACCGGGTGCGCTACCGGTTTGAATATGGGGATGGCAAGACCGAGGCCCTCGAAGGTATCGACTCGATCTCGCAAATCCTGCGCGCGCCCGTGGTGCATATTCTAGGGCAGCAATCGTACTTGAGCGGAGGCCCGGCGGCGGTGCGGGTCATCGTCACGGATTCAAAAAATGAAGTGATTGCGGGAGCGGGAACCGTGCGCATCGAGCTGGCAGCCGCGGATCATAAACCGCGCGTCCTTTTCACAGGGCCGTTGAACCGTCGAGGGACGGCCGAGGCGCAGTTCCAATTCCCTGCAGGCCTTACGGGTAATCACGAGCTGCGGTACGTGGTGGACACGCTGATCGGTTCGACGGAGTTCACGCAGGCAGTGCGGCTGGAGGAGAAAGTCTCCATCCTGCTGACGACAGAAAAGCCGATTTACCAGCCGGGACAGATCATCCATGCGAGGGCGCTGGCGCTCGACCGCGCCGACCACGAAGCCGCCAGCGGACACCAGCTGACGTTCGAAGTGGAAGATTCACGCGGGAACAAAGTGTTCAAGAAAGCGACGGAGACAGACAAATTTGGCATCGCGTCAGCGGAGTTCGCGCTGGCGGATGAAGTCAACCTGGGCACCTATCACCTGCACGCTTTGATGGGGCAGGCCGATGCACCGACGAACACGGCAGAGATGGCGCTGAATGTGGAGCGCTACGTTTTGCCGAAATTCAAAGTGGCCGTGGAATTCGAGAGCCAGGATAAGAAAACGAAGCACGGCTATCGGCCAGGCGACCACGTGAAGGGAACTGTGCGCGCGAACTACTTTTTTGGGAAGCCGGTGGATGAGGCGGGAATCACCGTCAAGGCTTCTGGCACGGACGTGGCGGTGTTTGAAGCCGCTTCAGTCGAGGGCAAGACCGATAGCGACGGGACGTATAAGTTTGATCTTAAGCTGCCCAATTACTTTGCCGCGAGGCCGCTGAGCCAGGGAGTGGCGCTGGTGCTGATCGAGGCCACGGTAAGGGATTCTGCGGACCACGCAGAGAGCCGTGGAGAGCCAATTACCGTGAGCGAATCGCCTCTGCTGGTTACAGCGGTTCCGGAAGGAGGCACACTCGTCCCCGGCTTAGAAAACGAAGTGTTTGTTCTTACCAGTTATGCGGATGGAAGTCCGGCGCGAACTGAGCTGACAGTCCATGCAGCCGACAACGCCGACCAACACGCGACCACGGACGAAGGCGGGGTGGCGGTGCTTCGTTTGAAGGACGGTGCGGGAACCCAAGTGCTGACGATAGAAGCAGCAGACAAGAAAGGGAACCGCACGTCGAGCGCCGTGGCGCTACAAAGCCGCGGAGGACAGGATCAGATTCTTCTGCGGACAGAACGGGCCGTGTACCGAGCTGGGGACGACATTCGACTGAAAGTGTTCTCCACAGTGAAACGAGGCACTGCATATGTCGACATCGTCAAAGAAGGGCAAACCGTACTCACGCGTGACGTGGACATCGAAAACGGCCAGGCCGAATTGAAGCTGGCAGCCACGCCGGAACTGGCAGGCACGGTGGATTTCAATGCCTACGTTTTTGGACGTGACGCGCAGCCTGTAGGAGACCACCGGCTGGTCTTCGTGCAGCCCGCGGATGAATTGAAGATCGAGGCCACGGCCAATGCGCCGGTGTACAAGCCGGGTGGCGAAGCATGCATCCACTTCCGAGTGACGAACGGCCGAGGGCAGGGAGTGAGCGCTGCGCTGGGATTGCAAGTCGTGGATGAGGCGGTATTCGCACTTGCGGAGAAACAACCTGGGTTTGCCAAAGTTTTCTTTTACCTGGAGCAGGAGCTTTTGAAGCCGCGCTACGAGATTCACTCGATCGGGATGCCGGACGTCGTCGAGCCGACGGAAGAGTCCAAAGCCGAGCAAAAGGACCGCGCGGCACGGGCTTTGTTTTCCGCGACGGAGATGGTGAGCGGGAATAAGTTCGAAACGGAGTTCGGACGAACGGTGCCACAGACGAAATACTGGGAGTACGCGCAACGCTATCAGAAGCAGCTTTTAGAACAGGTACAGCGGCTATCAGAGAGGCTCAGCCGTGCGTATGCCGAGAACCCGGAGAACGGGGACCTAATCAAGACTCTGGAAAGAATGAGGCATGACGGCGCGGCAGACCTGCGCGACGCGTGGGACACAAACGTGCGGATAGAGCGCGCTTCGTGGGATACGGACAAGACGCACTATCTGATAAGCAGTGCGGGTCCGGACAAGCAATTCGGGACTGGCGACGATCTGTTGGTCTACGTGGAGGCGCGGCGAAGGAGAGTCGTAGGGCATCCCAGCGCGGGCCCCAGCACGATCGGGATCAACATTGAACACGAGCGCGGCGCGTTTGGTGGGCGCGCAGAAATCATCGGAATGGCGGTGGACCAGTGGGGCGGTGCGCTTGAAGGAGCTACCGTAGTGGCGCGCTTGGTTTCGAGCGGGAAGGTCCGTAGGACGAGAGTAGGTGTCGATGGGCGGTTCCAGTTGGGAGGTTTGCCCGTCGGCGACTATCAAATTCAAGTTTCTACGGACTCAGGAATCGCTTCTGGCAAGTTGGAGCTGGACGCGCGTGATCGCGCCATCCTGTCAGTCTTGCTCCGGCAAGATCGGCCAGCGGGGACGATTGTAGCGCTAAGCGATTCGGGAAGAATGGTGGCAGATTTCAGAGCGGGCGCGGGCGTGGGGTTTGCGGGCGGCGTTCCGGGAGGAGTGGCAGGCGGCGTCGTGGGAGGAGTAGTGGGTGGTGTGATCCCCAGGGTTGAGCGGGCCCGCGACGCTGAGTTCTTAGCAGCACCACCGGCGGCTCCCATTGCCGTAGCTCAGATGGTTGTAGTCGACGAGGCTCGCGCGGTGAACAGCGTGACGGTCGCAAAAGAGAAGGATCAAGCCGCTTCGGGCGCTGCGCGAGTGCGGTCGTATTTTCCAGAGGCGCTGTATATCAATCCAGAGATCATCACCGATAAGGATGGAGTGGCAAGTATCACGATACCGCTGGCGGACTCGATTACCACGTGGCGCATGGCGATGATGGCGTCGACGGCGCGAGGGGCGCTGGGAAGTGGCACTTCGAGCTTGAAAGTGTTCCAGGATTTCTTCGTGGACTTGGATTTGCCGGTCGTTCTCACGCAAGGAGACCGCGTGTCGATTCCCGTGGCCGTGTACAACTACTCGGGCGCGCCTGGGAAAGTTAGCCTACAACTGCAAACCGACGAATGGTTTTCACTGGTGGATGACATGGCCGAGAAGAGCGTGACGGTGGATTCTGCGCGAGTGGGTGGATCGCAGTTCACGCTGGAAGCGAAGCGCATCGGGAAATTCAAGCTGACGCTGAGCGCGCGAATGAAAGGAGAGTCCGATCGCGCGGACATCGTGGTGCGGGAAATCGAAGTGGTGCCCAATGGGCGCGAACAGAACCAGGTTTTCAACGGTCGGCTGGAAACTACGGCGAGGCACGAGCTAAACTTCCCCCCGGAATCGATTCCTGATGCCAGCAAGATTTTCGTCAGGCTTTATCCCGGGCCGCTGAGCCAGGTGATTGAAGGGATGGACAGCTTGCTGCGGATGCCGTTCGGCTGCTTCGAACAGACCTCTTCGAGCACGTACCCGAATGTGCTGGCGCTGGATTACATGAAGCGCACGAAGAAGCTGACACCGGAAGTGCACGCGAAGGCCGAAGGCTATATCGCCAACGGCTACCAGCGGCTGCTGACATTTGAAGTTCCTGGTGGGGGCTTTTCCTGGTTCGGCAACGCGCCGGCGAACAAAATCCTGACCGCGTACGGGCTCATGGAGTTCTACGAGATGTCGAAGGTCCACGACGTGGATCCGAAGCTGATTGCGCGAACCCAGCAGTGGCTTGCGGGACAGCAGCAGGGCGACGGAAGCTGGAAACCGGATGCGTCGTTCATTAACGAAGGAGCGACGAACCGCTATAACAAGGATGTACTGCGCATCACCGCTTACCTGGCGTGGGCGTTGGAGAATACCGGCTATCAGGGTCAGGCTGTGGAGAAAGCCAAACAATTCATCGAGACGCACGCGAACGCAAAAGCCGACGCGTACACGCTGGCGGTGCTGGCGAACTTCGCTACGGATTATAGAAAAGACCGAGAGTTCACCCGACAGGCGATGCAACTGTTACTCGATGCGCGTACGGAAAGAGATGAACAAGCGTGGTGGAGCGCGGAAGAAACGAATGTGTATGCCACGGGTACTAGCGCCAGCGTGGAAACTACCGGGTTGGCCGCTCAGGCGCTGCTTAAATGGGGCGGAGCTTCGGGGACTGCGCGCAAGGCGATGAATTACATCGCGGCCAAGAAAGAAGCTTCGGGAGCCTGGGGCACGACGCAAGCGACCATCATGGCGCTGCGCGCATTGCTACTGGCCACAGAAAAAGGCACGGCGGACGTGAGCGGCACACTGGAAGTAGTGCTGAACGGGAAGATTGCGGAGAAACTAGCGTTAACTCGAGAAAATAATGATCTGCTCCACCAGTTTGTGTTCAAAGGAGTCGATGCGAAAAGCGGGAACACTGTAGAGATTCGCTTTGAGGGGAAAGGCGGGCTAGCGTACCAGGTTGTAGGGCAATACTTTTTGCCGTGGGACAAGAAACCGGAGAACGAGCCCCTTACTATTGAGGTGACATACGATCGCACGCATCTTGCGGGGGACGATATCGCTATGGCGGCCGCAACTATCAAAAACAATTTGCCGAAGGCTGCCAACATGGTGATGGTAGACCTGGGAATTCCGCCGGGGTTCGATTTACTCAGTGAAGATTTGCAGGCCTACCATGAAAAGAGTGCGGGTCAGAAAAGCGGTCGGCTAGAGAAGTTCAGTCTGACCGCGACGCAAGCGATTCTATACTTCGATTCTCTTGCTTCGGGCGACACAGTCCTACTTCGCTTTCGCTTGAGGGCAAAGTATCCGATCCGTGCCAGAACGTTTCAGTCTCGCGTCTACGAATACTACGACCCTGAAGTGAACTCCATCGCGCGGCCGATTCAATTGGAAGTTCGCCAGCGCTAGCACAATGCTGTGCTGCTTTGAAAGCAAAGCTAGACCGGACAGAACCGATGACCAAACGGCCGAAGTCGTCGTTCTAGAACGACATGTTCAGATGTCTCCCGTCCCAATAGTGAGGTCGGCCCAAAAGTTTCGTGATAGCAATCCTCGCTTTCGGACTACGTTGCCGACAAAATCGGGCGTAGTTCCTGAACATTACACGCAGCTTATAGACATGGTTGTGACCGCTCCGAATTTCGACGAGTTTGTTCAGCGCGGGAACGCTGATGGCAGTGTTTGGGAAAATATCGAATCCTTAGATCAGATTCACGAAGGCCAAATCGAAAACGAATTGAGGGCTTTGGAGGCCTTGGCTAAACAACGAAAGAACCTCCACATCCCTCAACGCCTTTCGATGATGTTTGGTGCTCCGCTGTCGCCCGAATCCGTTGGTGATCAGTCGTCAGTTTTCGGCGGCAATTGAGTATCTAAAGACTTCGGTTCGAAAAGTTGCGGTAGGAGCGAAGCCTCGTAAGAACGACCGAGGTTTGTATGTGGATTGGCAATTGCTCATGTACTTGGCGGACCCCAACGTTAGCTTTCTCACCAACGAAGACTTTTCGGGAGAAATATCAACGTCAGCGCAGAAGGACAGAATCATCAAACCCGACGCCCTTGTTTGAAAAACCCATTTCGTGGCACCAAAACGCCCAAAAGTGGAAGCAATTCGTAACCGAGTCAGGACCAGGACATACGGACGGCAATCACCTTTAAGCGGGACGTCTGTCCAAAGAAAAACAAGTAAGCAAGCCTGATTCTACACCGCTTGTGAGCAGTCGCGTCACCCGCAATTCCTGCCTTAACACGAGGTCTTGGACGTGAGAGGATACCGGGCCGGGAGGATTCATGGAGCAGGAAGAAACGGGTGATGTCTGCGGCTGCGAGAGCCAGAATAACGAAGTCGCAAAGGGCGCGGTGGGCAAAGGTGAGGGCCGCGAAGAAGAACTCCTAAGAGGTTCTAATAAAAACCACTGCCAGGACGGAGACGTTGAGCCAGCTAAGGGTTACTGAAAAAATAGTGCGTCGTCCAAACTTGCGGACACCTGCCAGCGCCTACTCTTCGGCGATGCCCATGATGCCCATGATGCCCATGCAGCTATTTCGGAACATAAGACCCACCACCATTAGATCTACCCTTTAGAATAGCGCTCGTGCTTCAAGCTGTTGCAGTTTAGGAAAACTGCCCTATTTTCGCATTCAGAAAGTGCTTGATTTTTGTCGCTAACTTGTAGATTTACTTCTCTCATATGAAAGACGAACCACGTGGCCCTCAGGCCGCACACCTCCGCCAGCGCAAGTTTCAACTGCTTCGCCGTTTCCCCATCCCTCCCGATCTGCTGCCGGGAAACCTCACTCGCAGTTTCACCCGCTGCGGGAATCCCCGTTGCCATTGTGCGCACGACAAAGGGCATGAATCTTGGACACTCACCTTCATGGCCGCCAAGGGGCAGCGACAGGTCGAGCGCATCCCGCGAGATTGGGTGGAGGAGGTCGAGCGGCGCGTCTCGGCCGGACGCGAATTTCAAGACACCGTGCGCGAAGTGCTGGCGGCCAACGCCCAGCTGTTGGTCTTGGCCCGCGAGCAGCGCAAGAAAAGGCGAAAGCCCGACTGAGAAGCCCTACCCCACGTCGGCTGTGGAAGTTCGTCAGCCAGCACCTCCATCTGGCGTACTACTTCCGCTCCCCCGGCGATGGGCGTTGTAGTCATAAGATCCCGGCAAAAGATCTGTTGTGGTCCTTCGTCCTGGGCACCATCTTGCGCCAGTGGGCCTTCCTAGCCATTGAATTCCTGGTGGGATCGAAAGCGCGAAGAAACCTAAACGTCAGCCGATCCTTCGGCGACGATGCTTTGGGTTACTTCACCGCACGTTTAGATCCGACGCCCACGCGGGTCGCTTTGGCCGCCGTGCTCCATCGCGCCAAGCGCAACAAGGCCTTCGAGGACTGCCGCTTCGTAGGCCTCGCTTTGGACGGGACCACCGGGGGGCGGCGGCGAAAGGAGGGATGCCCTTGTGCCGTCCCCACCGCAATGCCGAGAAAGAAATCACCGGCTACCGGCATCATTTCGTGCTCGCATCCGTGGTCGGCGGCGACCTCATCCTGCCGGTGGACGTGGAACCCTATGGGCCGGGCGACAGTGAATACCGAGCCGGGCAGCGTCTGCTGGCTCGCGTGCGCCAGAACCTGGGAGCACGCTTCATCAGCTATGTGGTGGTTGACGGAGAATTTGCCACGGCCCCTTTCCTCCATGCTGCGGGAAAGGCGGGTTGGCCGGTAGTCGCCCGGCTGAAGGAGAATCTACCCGAATTACTCCGCGCGGCGGAGAAGCGCTTCCGTTCCCAACCGCCGGCCCTGGAATTCCGGGACGGTACCGATCGCGTGGAGATCTGGGACGCCGACGACTTTGACCCTTGGGAAAGCTTGCAGTGGGAAACGGTGCGGGTCCTCCGCTATCGCCAACACAAACCGGATGGCGATGTCGTCGAGGCCTACTGGCTCACCGACCTCTCTTCGCGTCGCATCAGCCGCCGCTGTCTGTACCACATGGCCAAGAGTCGATGGCACATTGAAAATGAAGGCTTCGACGACGCTAAGAATCGTTATGGACTGGAGCATATCCGCCACCACCACGAGCGCAGCTTGCTCATCGTCTGGCTGCTGACCTGCCTAGCCTGGAAAATTCGGGTAGTAAACCAAAACGAAGCGACACGGAAAGTTCGCCGACGAGCCAAATTGGTGATGTCGTAGGTGTGATTGGCATATCACGAACGCCTACAGATGTCGGAGGCGCTCTCACAGTAGCTGGTTTCTACACTCGCTGTAACGATCAGTTCTGTGGCAATAGACGTCGCTCGACTACCGCGTGCTCGGCTACGTGCAGCCCGATGCTGTTTCCACCTTGCGCATCAAATGGGATCGGCCTAATCACCAATTCATTTTTCAGTTGAACAGCCAATCTGAAGTGGCCGCGCCATACACTGTATCCGACACGACTCCGGCTGTTTTTCCCAACAAAATCATAGACGTGGGACGTGTTGTTCCGCACTGCACGACCACGCCTCGACCGTTCACGTCCATCGATGCGTCTGTCAGCAATGTTTATGTGAATCCATAAACTTGCGGAACATCACGCCGCAAAACTTTGAACGCCCCGTGCTATAGCGCCGCAAGTTAAAGCGTGCAACGGCGCTCAGTCCCTCGCTCCAAACAAGAGCCTCCTCAATTCCTGTTTTTCGCTTCCTCGCGTGGATGCCTGCCGTGTGATTTAATCCAATGCTTCAATTTCTCGACCTTAACAGTATGGGTCGTCGGCTCCTCGTGAACCTCCACCGTGACATCCATTCGGTCAAACACGTCCTCTTCCGTCCAGAAACTCGAATCCAATTTGTAAAGACCACGGACAGCAGCTTCGAACAGTGATTCCGCTTCGACTTTGGCGGTGTGTTCGATTCCGAAGCTGTCCACGCATTTGACGACGCAGGGTCGTCGCATTGCAGCTTGAGGGCATCGCCGTGCCTTGCACGAATCGCGGCTCGTAATTCTGGTGCGCTCAGGAAGCATCCATTGGCAGCGAGAACACGAATTTGCTTCCCGAAGACGATGGCTCTACCCAGATTCTTCCTCTGTGCGCAAGAATTAGGCTTTTGGCGATAGTGAGTCCTCCGGCAAGAGATTCCTGGTAATTTCGTGGGCGGGAACGAGGTGTCGGGCAATTATCAAAGACTTTTTGGTCGTGCTCCGTCGCTCCGGTCAAGCTCACTTCCGCGCCGTTGGGCCGCGACAGGCAACGCAGCGTCACGGTGCCGCTAGGCAGAGCCTGGTAGAGAGCACTGTTGAGAAGATTGGCGGCTGCTTGCTGTACCTTTTGATAGTCAAAACGAAACGCAGGAATCGAAGGCTCAAATTCCGTTTCCAGCTTCACGCCCTTCTGTTGAAACGCTACTCCCCAGCTTTTGGAAAGCTCGTCCAAGCAGTCTTTTAGGCAATTCTCGCGCAGTTGCAGTTGTAGAGGCATCGTGTTTTCAGCTGACCCTATATGGCCAGATTTGGGTGAGCCCTGAGGGTCAGCCTGTGGATGTAGCATTTTGTCGAGGCAATTCTTCTGCCACTCTGCTAGCTCATCTTCCAATTCGCTTCGGCCATATTTCAGTGCCCCTGCTCTAGCAGTCTCTCTTATTTTGCGGTCCACCAAAGACGGGTCAAGCCAAACAATAAAGCGCAGTGCAAGCAATGTGAACTTCCGCCATAGCCAAGACTGCGTAAGCCAAACGATAAAGCGCACTACAAGCAGTTGGAACTTCCGCCATCGTTCGCTCATGGCTACACCCTGCTAAACCCAATTCTAGGTAGCATCCGACAGGTATTCTACACCTGCCAGGTGCCACCGCGCAGTTGATTAAGAGTCGCCGGAAGTGGTTCAATCAGATTGGTTCTATGACAAAAATCTGCGCTTGGCTAGTGATGGCCTTCGAAGACCATCGCGGCGATACGTACCGGGCGGTCTACACAGTCCGATTTGAAGGCGCTGTTTATGTGCTTCACGCTTTCCAAAAGAAATCGCCGAGCGGGATACGGACCTCAACAAGAGGTGTTGAAATGGTAGGCCGAAGGCTGAAGGAAGCCAGGATCGATTTTGAGGTGAGGCATGGCAAAGCCGAAAGATAAGACGGGAGCCGTTCCCAGTTCCGGCAATTTATTTGCTGACCTGGGGCTTCCCAATGCAGAGGAAAAGCAGACGAAGGTCCGTCTTGCCGTGGCGATCAACGACATCATCCGGCGCCAACAATTATCGCAAGTCGCCGCTGCCCGACGCCTGAATGTGAACCAGCCAAAAGTTTCGGCACTGCTGAAGTATCAACTACAAGGTTTCTCGGTTGAACGGCTCATGAGGTTTCTCACCGCCTTGGATCGCGACATCGAGATTGTGATTCACCACAAGTCGCGAGCCCGAAAGAGTGGCCGCATTCCAGTCACCGCGGCCTAAGGGCAAAGTTTTTTCACGTGTGGCTGGCGAATTGTTGTTTTGCTTCGGTGTAACGCAATGTGACATTGCGTTGTACCTTGACACCGTACCAATTCCCCAGGGACATGAATTGGACTCGAAAAACCTTCGTTTTGGTCCTAGGATGGCCCTAACGCCAGCCAATTGGTCCTAAGCCAGCTTTCGCGCATCCCCTATTAATTTTCAAGGATCTAGGACATTGGTGAGCGCATGTTTCAAGCCGGCGTTTCAATGGCGCGTATTCGGTTTCGCGAGCTCGGCTCGATAAATCATAGGATGACTGGGTATGGCGGCGCCAACCCCGGCGCCTCCCGCCAAACCTACGAGCCCGCCGAGACCGACCGCGACGCCGCGCCCTATGCCACACAAATTGAACGAAGTATTCGAATTCGAGCATCTTGATGCGGCTGCGCCGATTGCAGCCCCCGCTCCGCCGCCCGCGGCTCCAAGGATAAGAGCGTTGCGACCCCGATGGCTCTTGTCGAGCACGGTCACGCGCGCGACGTTTTCTTTGGGAATGCCGATCTCGTCTGATCCTTCGTGCATCTGAATGGCTTCGTCAGTGACGGTAGAGAATGTCCCGACGTGTTTCTTCATGCCAGTCTCAACGAGTTCGATCTTTTCACCGGAACGAAGACCGTATAGCGCCTTCCAATCACTCTTTTTGTCCTGGGCGTGAAGCGAGCACGGAATCAGAACCAGAAAAAACGCCAGCGCAGCATTGCGCATATTGAGACCTCTCTCCTTTTCCATACGTAACGTTACCTGTCGCCCCCTACTTGGGCTTTCCGAAGTGCCATATGATTGCCGCTTTGAATTCAACCACTGAATACCGCCGTCCCGTTTGCGCGGGAATGACATTGCGAACATCGCCGAGGCTGCCGGCTGCGTAATCGACAACCGGCGCCAACCCAAAATTCTTCGTTAAGGAAATCTCGTAGCCCGCACCGGCAGTCCATGACCCGCCGCTGCCGTTAGATCCCCCGGGGCGGTTGTTTTGATAGAGTGCCAGTCCTGCTCCGGCCCGGAGGAATATCGGTGTCTTGCGGATCGGGAAGGCATCGATTATCCCCAATACACTGCTGACACTCTCCCCGACCGCAGGATTGCTGGTATTGAAAGACTGGAGGAGCCAACCGTTCACTTCCAGCCCGAGGCGAGCCCGATTCCCGAGGCCGTGACCACCCACAAATCCGAGGGCAAACGCCGGATTGCGAGTTCCGCCGAGCCGGTCGGAGGTCAGCTTGATCTGCCCATCTCCGAGCTCGAAGCCGACCCACCAAGGCCGAACCGTAAGCTCTTGTTGTCCCTGAGCGTAAGTAACGGCCGACAGCAAGATGAGTCCGACAAGCAATATGACGAGGCGCCTCAGGGGCTGGCCCACTTGAACTCCTTTTCGCAACGAAAGCGCTGCGAAAGAGTGATTGACGGTTGTTTTTCATGATCTCTACGCCGTCTCTCCCATCTGGTTTCTGCACGGAACTTTCGCCATTGCGAATCTGGGGGAAATGGCAATCGGTCCGTGCCAGACGACGCAAATGGGATGAACGCCAGCACTGGCTTGCCTTCCGCGGATTCAGAACTGACCACGAAATGTTGCTGCGGCTGGTCCCAACGCAGGGAGAGCAAGAATTCCTGGCCCTCTGCGACAGTGCCCAGAGAGGTTTTCCCGATGAATTCCCCTTCCGCCTGAAGAAGCACGGATATAAGAAACTCGTTCGAGCCGGCCAGCCGCTCGAGAATCAAGAAGGCTTGCACTTCCAAATGGCGACTTGCGCGGCTATCTCCCACCGTATGCTCCTTGTGCCATGAATCTGGGATGATGGGCGATAACAGCGAGGGCCGTTCCGTTTGTTCGCTGTGACCGCTCCGACTCCATGGAATCTCGTATCGGAACTGGGCTGAAAATTACGCTGCGTTCCTTGGCTTTACAAGCGACAAGGAACGACATCTCGGAATGACGCAGATTGTCGTCTTGCGCGAGGAGAAGAATGGGCGTTGCAATTGGAGATGATGCAGACTAGAATCCGTCTAATTCCTTCTCGCAAAGGCGCTTACGGAGTGTCGCACGGCGATATCGGTTCACCGAAACCTTCCGGAGAGACACGGCCGGACAACCTCCTGGACTCCTGGAAAGAGATCGCTGCGTATCTCGACCGAGAAGTGCGCACCGTTCAGAGGTGGGAAAAGAAGGAAGGCCTCCCCGTACACCGGCAAATCCATGAAAGATAGGCACAGTATTTGCCTATAAATCCGAGATTGACGCGTGGTGGAGGGAGCGCAGCGTAAAACTTGCTTCCAATGCGGGGAACGGTAAACCGGACGAAGGGCCACGCATTGTGTCTTGGCCTGCCACTGCGCCGCCGGGCGGGAAGCATGCTGCCGCAACTCTGTTGCGTAAAGTCCCACGATGGGGAACTTATGCGGCGCCGGTTTCAGGTCTCGTAGCCGTCGTTCTCGGCTTGTATGGAGTTGCTTTTGTGTACGATTGGCCATTCCCCAGGAGGCCTCCCCTTGAAGGCCTGCGGATCGCCCGGCTCACGTTCACGGGACAGGTGAAAGACGCGGCGATCTCTCCGGACGGCAAATACGCCGCTTTTGTGAACCTCGATTCGGGCCACCCAAGCGTGTGGGTGTACCAGATTGCGACGGGAAGCAGTGCACTAGTGGTCCCGGACGATATCGGACCATGGCCGTGGGGAGCGCGGCTCACATTCTCACCGGACGGCACGTATATCTATTACGAAAATCTCGATTCCAGAGAGGGCACTGGATTGTATGGCCTCTATCGGGTACCCATGGTCGGCGGAACGCCGCGAAAGCTAATTTCGGACGTAGATTCGGCTGTTACATTTTCACCCGACGGAAAACGGCTTGCCTTCATGCGCAACTCCAACGAGCGCTCCGAGGTCGCGCTGATCGTTGCGAACTCCGATGGGAGCAATGAACGGCCGATCTCGGTGCACAACCGAGAGGATGGATTCACGTTCGAAGCACCGGCCTGGTCGCCTGACAGCAGGCAAATAGCCGCTGCTGTGGGACATAGGGGCTTGCTGGGCCGGCAGCGCATTGAGGTAATCGCCGCGGATACTGGACGCGAGACGTCCGTAGGACCTCAAACTTGGTGGTTCTTGGGCCGAATGGGGTGGCTACCCGATGGCCGCGGTTTAGTCTTCGTCGCCAAAGAGAATACGTCCTCCACGAACGCGCAGATCTGGCAGGTGGATTTCCCCAGCGGCGGGGTGCATAGGGTCACGAATGACCTAGCCAATTATTTTTGCTTCACTGGGTCGGCAGACGGAGGTTACTGGATCGCACTTCAGGAAAGAGTTGCTTCGAGCCTTTGGGCTTCGCCGAAAGGAATTGGGCTGAGTCTCAGCGGATTACTCCTGGCGTGGACAGCGTAGACGGGAACTCCGGTTTCACGTGGACTGCGGATGGAAAGCTCCTTTACACCTCTCTCCACGCGGCCGGAGAGTCCATGCGCATGGTGACTTCCGATGGACACAACGTCAGAGACTTCCCTCTTAGCACAGTAATGAATCGCAGGCCATCTGCCTGCCCCGATGGCCGCTACATTCTTTACACCTCTCAGACCGACGCCGGCCGAAATGTGTGGCGCAGAGATTTTGCAGGAAACGAAGCGAAGCAACTGACTTTTGGTAACGAAGATGGATACGCGCAATGCTCCAGCGACGGCAAATGGTTCATCTACGGCTCAAGTAACAAAGGTCATTCGACGCTATTCAAGATGTCCATAGAAGGTGGACAACCTCAGCGACAAATATCGAGGCGTGGCTCGACTTTCGCCAGACAGCAGGTGGGTTGTTGCAGCTTTCGAGGACGCTCCCAAGCACACCGAGATGGCCGTAATTTCCGTGGACGGCGGAGAGTTGCGATGGCCTTTTGATGTTCCGGAAGGCATGGACTGGAATGGCCACCTCGTATGGACCCCGGATGGTCGCGGCGTGATTTATTCAGTCATCCGCGACGGAGTCTCGAACCTTTGGGTTCGGCCACTTCAGGGAGGGCCGCCTACGCCATTGACTGATTTCAAGGACGGGCACATTTTCTCTTTCAATTGGTCCCCCGATCAATTGGTGCTAGCCCGGGCTCGATCACAGACGACGCTGTGCTGTTTACAAGCCGCAAGTAGCCGCCCCTATGAATTGAAATTGGGCGGGCAATCAGGATCCCTTTCCCTTCTTGATGAGACTTCCTCGCTCTATAATCTCCAATCATGGACGACAAACAAATCGCCCGCATTCTGCGCGAAACCGTCCAACTGCTCGAAATTGACGGCGCGATCATTGGCCGCTACCGAAGCTACGAAAAGGCTGCCGAGTTGATTGATAGTTTGCCGGAATCGATCGAGCAGCTTGTCAAGGAACCGGAAAAGCTCGAAGAACTGCCCGGAATCGGCGAGCGCATGGTCGAAGAAGTGGCAGTGGGAACCAGCGATGTTATCAGGCGCATCCCGCCCGACGAATGCTTAGCTACCCTGAACTGCGGCGGCTGCGTGGCGTCAGAAGATGATTCAGGTGATCTACGCTCAAGGCCGGGCTTCCCAAACTTCGGACGTGGGTTCGATTGCCATCGCCCGCTCCATTAACCTCGTTGATTCAGTTGCCCTTCCGTTGCTAACTAAGACTCGAAAATGGGCAGAGCTTGGTTTCGAGTTGTGGATCGGCGATCCTGCAGAAATCAACGGCAAGCGACTGAAGAAATACGAAAACTCTTGCGGAAAGGAGAGGGGCCGAATACGCTTTTCAAGTCTCACATTGGAGTCATCATGAAGGCCGCAAGATTCGCTCTTCTCGCTTTCATTGGCACTCTGTCGCTCGCACCACTTTCGCTCTCCGCTCAGGAGCCGCAGCACCATCACGACGTCGACGAAAAACTCGGCACCGTCTCATTCGCCACTTCCTGCGCTCCCGCCGTTCAGTCCCAATTCGAGCGCGGCGTCGCACTTCTGCATTCCTTCGAGTACGAAGTAGCCGACGCGCAATTCGAGGAGGTCGCCAAAAAAGATCCGCGCTGCGCAATGGCTTACTGGGGACAAGCGATGACCTTTTACCACGAACTCTGGAATCGCCCCACCAAAGCTGACCTCGCCCAAGGCGCCGAACTTCTTGCTAAAGCTCGCTCCCTCAAGCCGCCGACAGCCCGCGAACGCGACTATATCCAGGCGCTCTCCGTCTTCTACTCTGATACCGATAATGTCGACCACAATCAGCGGGCCGGCGCTTACGCCAAAGCGATGCAAGGCGTCCACGAACGCAATCCCAACGACCACGAAGCCGCCATCTTCTACGCGCTCTCGCTTCTCGCATCAGGTCCTGACCGCGACCCCAATCTCACCAACGCCAAAGCCGCCGTTGCCATCCTCAACAAGCTCTACGACGAGCAACGAAATCATCCGGGCATCGCGCACTACATCATCCACGGCTGTGACAATCCTACGATGGCCAGTCTCGCGCTTTCCGCAGCCCGCAAATATGCCAGCATCGCGCCGTCTTCACCTCACGCCGTGCACATGCCTTCGCACATCTTCGCGCGCCTAGGTCTTTGGCAGGACGACATCAACTCCAACCTTGCCGCCATTCAGGTCGCCGATAGTATGGCCGAGCATCATCATGTGATGCACCACAAAGTGCATTCCATGGACTTCCTCGAATACGCGTACATGCAAGTTGGGGACGACGCCAGCGCCAAAGCAACCATCAAGCAGATCGCAGCGATTCGCCCCGAACAAATGGATCACGAATTTGAGAATTATTTGCTGGTGCGCCAGGCGGAAGGGCCCGCCAAGTACGCTCTCGAGCGCCGCCAGTGGAAAGAAGCGCTAGCCCTACAACCCATCGCCGGCGCGCCGTCCGACGTTCAGCTAGTCACGTACTGGGGACGCGCCGTTGCCGCCGGCCATCTTCACGATGCCGCCGCGGCACAAGACGCGCTGAAGCATTACGACGAACTGCTCGAAGCCACGCGCAAAGGTCCTCGGCCCTACCTCGCCGACGGCCTGAAGGACGAGCACCAAGTTGTGCAAGCGTGGGCCGCTTACGCTGGGGGCAACTCCGACGATGCGGTTCGACAGCTGCGCGCCGTTGCCGACGACCAGGACAAAGTCGGCAAAGCCGAAACCGAACTGCCCGCCCGCGAAATGCTTGCCGACATGCTGCTGGACCTGCAGCGTCCGCAAGAAGCGCTGACCGAATACGAAATTTCCCTGCGCACCGACCCCAATCGCTTCAACGGTCTCTACGGCGCAGCGCAAGCCGCCACGCAGGTCCAGCAAAAAGAGAAAGCGAGCACCTACTACACCCAACTGCTGAAGAATTGCAAAGGCATCCGCTCCGATCGCCCCGAGCTAGCCCGAGCCAAAACCCTCCTCGCCTATGCGAGCGGGGATTTGTAGGCGCGGGTTTTCAGCTCCGACATAAGGCACAAGCCCCTGAAGACTTCGGTTCTGGATTTCTTTGAAACTGCTAGAGAACTCCAGCGAAGTTTTCAGTGACGGATGCGCCCAGCAGTGACTGATCGTCGTTAACAATGCTTACGGCTGATGATTTTCGTATCGAATGCACCGGATCCTCGGCCAACGCTGTGGCACTCTAACGGAGCAGGAATAGGCATTCCACGAAGGTCGTGTAAGGCAGAGGGTAGGTAGCGGATGCGGCTGGGTCAGCCGGTCTTGCCCAAACTCGAAGTGCACCATTCGATGTCCTGAAGAATGAGGGAAGGGAAAGAGAGGGCGGCCACGCTAACCCCGGCCGCCCTCAACCCGAAAATTACAAAACGACAGTAGGAATCGGTTAGGATTTCTTAGGTTCGTCGTTATCCCTTTCGACGACATCTCGTCTCCAGATGAGTTTTGCAAAACTGATCCAGCTAGTGAGTTCAATCGGGGACCGCAACGTACTCAAGATTCCGTCAACTCCATTCCGCATCCAAAATCGCTCGTTGGGTGGCTGCCTGACCGTTGGCTGGCACAGAGGCCAATCAAGAAGATGACCCGATTGATCAACGCTCAAGGCTGAGAACGGCTTCCCACGCTTCGGACGTTGGTTCGATTCCCATCGCCCGCTCCAGAAACACTGAAGACAAACAAGTTACGCTGCGCTTGACTCCAATTCAGCACCTGACTCCAATTCAACGGCTAGGCTTTCGATTTTTTCGGCCAGACCTCACGGCAATTTGTTCTCGCCACTCTTGCATCGCATCCGAGAAGGCCTTGCCCACTTTTCTCGGTGCTGGTGCAGGAGCAACGTTCACTGCATCCAGATAAGGCTGCAACGCGGCCAAAGGTGCGCGGCGTGACATGTTGCTGCAAGGCCCCAGTGTCACCGTGCGTCTGATGCGCTTGAATGTTGGTTGCAACCTGTCTTCCCTGAACATGCCCACCCACATCGGAATTTTTCCGCGTTGGATGAGCCTGCCCCTTTGAAACCTGCTTCGTGGCACTGATCCTCCAGTGACCAAAGAAGGCGTTACCGCCGCGCATGGTATCACGGGTTCCACGATCAGGCGGCGCTCTCAATCCGGGTGGAGGAATCCGCACAATCAATGAAGGTTGGAGATTTCGGCAGCAGAACGATATGGTCTGAAAGCAATTGCTCAAGTGGAGGAAGGCGCAGTCCGGGAAGGTCAACAGAAACTGCTGAAGGAGGCCAAAGGCCTAGCCGTTTAAGCTCTCGCTTGTCCGCGTAAAATGTGCTGCGCGATGAAAGGAGTTTTATCTCCTCGATTGTTCCGGTCATGAGCCGGTCAATTACGCCGAGTAGCCGCGTTGCCTTTTGATAGGCAAATGCAGAATCGAGCGCGTTCCTGGCGGGATCCCTCGCGAGAAAAACAGTGTCAAGGCACATCTTGTTCAACGTCTCTTCTAGTGGTATGTCCCGTATATAACTTTACAGAACAGCGCCCTTCTTTTTCCCTCTGGGCTGGGTGGATCCGGGTTTGATCTGCTCCATCTTGGCCCGCGCGCGCTCGATCTTTTTGATGATGTCCTCAACCGTGGCGGTCCAGATGAACGGCTTGGGGTTTTCGTTCCAGGCTTGCATAAATGCCTCGATCGCCTGCTTTAGATCCGGCACACTCACGAAACTGCCGCGCCGAATCGCTTTCTCGGTCAATTCTCGAAACCAGCGCTCCACCAGATTCAACCAGCTTGAACTGGTCGGCACAAAGTGGCACACAAAACGAGGATGCTTCTTCAGCCACGCTTGCACGTGCGGCTCTTTGTGCGTGCCGTAGTTGTCCATCACCAGATGCAACTTCAGCTCCGGGGGAAACTCCGCGTCTAAGCGGCGCAGAAACTTCCGCCACTCCTGATGCCGATGTCGGCCGTGACATTCACCAATCACCTTGCCATCCAACACATTCAGTGCCGCAAACAGGGTGGTGGTGCCGTTGCGCTTGTAGTCGTGCGTCATCGTACCGCACCGGCCTTTCTTCAACGGCAGCCCCGGCTGCGTCCGATCTAACGCTTGTATTTGGCTCTTTTCATCCAAACACAGCACCAAGGCCTTGTCGGGCGGGTTCATATACAACCCCACTACATCGGTCAGCTTCTCTAGGAATTTCGCATCCCGCGACAGCTTAAATGTGCGGCTCAGATGCGGCTTGATATTGTGCAGCTGCCATAAACGGTTCACCGTGTTCTTGCTGACCCCTTGCGCCTTCGCCATCAGCCGGCAACTCCAATGGGTCATGCCCTTGGGCTTGCTCTGCAAGGTCGCTTGAATGATCCGGTCTCGCTGGCCTTGATCATAGCGCGCTTTGCGCCCGCGACCGGGAGCGATCTCCCAGACCTCCCCGATGCCCTGTTCGTGCACCCGCTTCCGCCACAGCTGCACGGTGGGTCGGCTCACGCCCAGCCCCGCGGCGATGGCCACATTCTGCTGACCCGCCACCGCTCTCAAGATAATCCGGCAACGCAGCGCCACTTGTTGAGGCGTTCCGTGTGCGGACTCCCACTGTTCCAGTTGAGTGCGCTCAGCCGGTTGTAACTCGATCGCCAGACCTGTGTTCGGCATGGCTGAGATCATACCAAGGCGCCGAAACTCTGTCAAGTTATTTATGGGACACTACACTAGCTTGGCTAGACGGGGAAGAGGATTTTTCTGTTTTCCAGGAAACTGTTATATATTTACCTGCCTTTGACGTGTTGGCCGACTTGTCCGCCCGTCTGAGCGTGTCACTGTTGCGGGCGAAGGCGTATCCCGGAAAACACAATTTCCTGGCTTCGGCCCGCTCGGGGTCAGATTACAAGGACTGTGACTCAACCCATGCCCATCGAAAGAAAAGCCGAATTTTTCAAGGGCGCCCAGCTCAAAGTCGGAATCATTGGCTGCGGTTACGTCGGCTTGCCCCTGGCCCTGCGCTTTGCCGAAGCGGGTCACAAGGTCACCGGATTCGACACCGATCCTGAAAAAGTGGCGATGCTCAATAACGGGCGTTCTTA
>QHYH01000049.1 GCA_003223215.1 Acidobacteriota bacterium | reverse complement strand
AATATGGCCGAGGGTTCGCTGGAGGAGAGTCGCTATTACTTGATCCTGGCGAAAGACCTGGGATACGGCGACACCGGCAGTCTGACAACTTTACTGGAAGAAGTCAGCCGCTTGCTCAACGCTTATGCGTCTGCCATTCTGGCTTCTGAATCCTGACTGCTGACTTCCATATCCCGCAGGGATATCAAGGGCGAAGTCCTTGCCTAGTTGGTACACATGGTACACAACGTAGGACACCGCGCGCGCGCATAAAAGGCGGAAGCTGCCAGCTGCTCAATCGCAGTACACTCTCATGGTGATCCAGCAGACGCCTGCACACCAACCCGCATCTGAGTACGAAGAGGGTGAACAACGCATGTCAACGCCAGTGCCCACGCCCAAAGCTGATGCCGCAACCCCCGCAGCCGAAACCACACCAGCGCCACCAGCTCCCGCCGCAACTTCACCTCAGGCACCGCCCGTGGCCGCCACTCCACCGGCTACAGCCGCAGCTGAACCCGAGCCACCGCCAAAAACTTTCATCGCCCCGTCGCCCGGTGAGGTAATCACCAGCCTGCTCACAAACAACACCTACACCATGGGACCACAAATTGGCGAGGGCTCCTTCGGCGTGGTGTTCCAGTGCGTGGACGGATGGAACAACCAGCTCGCAGTCAAGGTCCTGAAGCCTATTAAAACCTTCGAGGAAGTGCAGGCAGCAGCCGAAGGTGAGATGCAAAGACTCTTTCTACTCCGCCATCCGTTCGTGACCTACGTCTACGACTCGTTCGTATACCGCGATACTTTCTACATCATCACCGAACGTTGCGACAATTCACTTGCCCAGCTCTTCGCGGAGCCGTGGTTCCACGGGCACGTCTGGCTTATGCCAGTGGCCCGCTGCCTTTTGCAGGCCGTCAACTTCATTCACAATGCAGGATTCGCCCACCAGGACATCCATCTCGGGAACGTGTTTGTCGCAACCGTGAGAAACGAAATGAACCCCGAGGATCCAGGGGCAGCCCAATTCAAGTTAGGCGACCTAGGCATCACCAAACTCCTCAGCGATCTAAGCCCACAAAACACACGGGCAAAATGGATGCTCCCGCCAGAGGTCATTAACCCTTCCGAATTCGGCCCTATCGAGCACAGGACCGACATCTACCACTGTGGCCTGCTCCTCCTCCAGCTAGCCTACTCGACCGAGATGCGATTCACACAGGAAGAGACCCTAGCAGGGAAGCCGCGAGAAATGGCCACGCAGCTACCGGCGCCGCTCAACTTCGCACTGGAAAAAGCCCTCAGACGGCATGCGGCGATGCGGACAGGAACCGCACAGGAACTCTGGCGCGACCTCAATTCTCCAGGCCCCGGCGCCGCAGAACTCATTACCCCGGACCCAGCAGAGCCAAGGCCACCCGACACCCCCAAAGCAAGTGAACAGCCCTCGGCTCCAGCCCCACCGGAAGGCGACCGAAAATAAGCTGTCCCCTGTCCAACCGCCTCCCTCACCGCCGCGGCTCGCTGACCGTCTCCGCAGGCCAACGCTTGTCGATGATTTCGAGGAGACGATGCGCTTGCTCGACGGCGCGCCACCGGAAGTGTTCCGTCAGAAACTCCTGGCTCGGGTCCGGCGCATCCTTTTCCATCAGCGGCAAAAGCTTCCGCGCGCAAAGTAGCGTAGCTGCAAACAGAATGGCGTGCTTCCGCTGTTCGTCCATGGTGTCCTCGTTGTCTGATTTGTCGTGCAGGTAGAGGAGGGACCCACATTCTACTTTTCAAGCCGCCTGGTGTCCAACGCACTCTGTGTTGTATCGTAAGCCAGAAACCTCATCGCTGCCGAGGTGTCCCATTAAAGGGGGACCTGCAGAGGACGCGTCCCGTGGAAGGAACAAAGATCAAAGCACGAATCGACGAACTCTTAAGCGCGCCTGGAAGGGGAATGGGCCACGAGGCGGAGCTCGCAGCCGAACTGTATCAAGGAACCCTAACCATGCTGCAACTCACACACGGCAAGAACAGCCCTCAGATTACGGCCTTCAAAGACCTAATCGCATCGCATCAAAAGTCCAAGGACGCGCCGATCCGAATCTGGAGGGGAGTTGCCGACAGTGCGCGCGGTGTGCTCACGAGCCTAAGGCGCGAGGTCGACGAAGGGCTAGTCGGCGGCCTACGCCGCCAAATCACCGGAGAGGTTCTCGGCGACCTTCTACAGCTGGCAAACGAAGCGCTCGCGCAAAACACAGAGGACAGCAAGAACGTCGCTGCCGTCTTGGCGGCGGCCGCATTTGAAGACACCATCCGACGACTAGGCGCAGCCTACTGCGGCATTCACGCACCAGTCGCGCTATCGGACATTGTGACCCAACTCAAGGACGCGAACGTTCTCAAAGGCTCCCAGGTTGGCGTAGTGCAGTCTCACCTCCAATTTCGGAACCATGCGCTACACGCAGACTGGACAAAGATTGATAAGGTCGCGGTCGCCACCGCGATCTCTCTCGTCCAAGAGCTTCTCCTAAAACACTTCTCGTAACCCAAGGCTACGAAACCGCGCCCACGCAACCCTCCGTTGCGCTCCGTCCCTCCCTCCGTCCGCGCCACCCTCTGGACACCACACCCAAACCGCAGAATGGTATCCTCGCAACATCGCGAAGTCGGAAAAATGACCACTATCAAAGCCAAAGCCGGCGTGCCTGGAACAGGCAGCACAATGAACTCCTCGCCGCCCTATGGTGAACAGGTTCGACCGTGATATTTCTGGAACGGCCAATCACGTGCCAGCACATCCGCGATGTTTGCGCCCGGTTCAACGAGGGGCTGCGGGTCGAGTACAAGGCCACGTTCGACGCGAGCGTTCGGGCGCAGCTCCCGAAAATCGTGTCGTCGTTCGCAAACTCTCAGGGCGGCGTGCTCGTCGTGGGCGTGCGCGCCACCAACGGTGTCCCGCAGCCCCCGATAGACGGCTTTCTGCCCGCCCCCCGCGAGGAATTTCCACTCACTGTGGAGAACATCTGCCTGCAGAACATCAATCCGCCAGTGCTTCCGCGGACCGAGGTGGTCCAGAGCGACGTGGCGAACCACGTGTTCCTCGTGATCGAAACAGACGAGAGCGCCGAGGCTCCTCACGCAATCGAAAACTCGACGAAGGTCTACGTGAGGACCGGCAACGCATCCAACCCTTACGAGCTCGCGGAAGTCGACCTTATCGTCGACCTGCTGCAGCGGAGGCGGGAACCGCTCGAAAGAAGGGACCGCCTGCTCACGTCCGCGGAACGCCGGTCGGACCAAGCCCAAGCCGTTCCGCGAAATGTCCCCTACCTGCAGGTCAGCGTCTGCCCTCAGTTTCCGAGAGCGCCGTTGTGTTCTTCAAGTAATGCTTGGGACTTCCTCCTTGAAACGACCCATCGGGGAGTTGGACTCATTCCCGCCAACTCGATGAAGAGAGTTCCTGACGGCGTGGCCAGCCTGACCTACTCGCAGGCGCCGCGCGTCCCAGCGCAGTACGTCGAGCTGAGCAAGTACGGTCTGCTTTACGCCGCGAGGCACTTTTCGCTATTTCGGGAAGGCGATGGACCTGAGCAGCTTCATTTTTCCGGCCTACTACAAATCTTGCTTAGACTAACCGCCGCAGCGGACCGCTTCTACAACACCTGCGGTTATCGCGGAAACGTGTTGGTCCGGGCATCCGTTCATGGGGTTCTCGTAAGGTACATGCGCTTCATACCCGCCGATCCCTACGGTTTCGGCCCTGGCCTTGACGACTTTCGGTGCTTCACCGATGCTGTCACGGCAGAGCGTCTGCTTAGCGTGGACGAGCTGCGCTTGCGAAGAGTCGACGTGCTGACGGAGATTCTGTCGGAGATAGCCTGGGCATTTTGGCAATCAAACCAGAACTTTCCTGCGGCCCAACTGAGGGCTCAAGTCCAGGGATTAATCTGACCGGCGTGGCCGCACGCGGTGTCCCCCCCAGCCAACACCACCTGCTCCGCCCTCCGTTGCGCTCCGTCCCTCCCTCCGTCCGCGCAACCCCACCGCATTCAGGTATGCTGCTTCCAACGAGCGAGGCATCCAATGTCCAGAGTCGTTCCTAGCCAAGTCGTGGCTTTCATCGACGCCTTTCCCGCTCTTGATGGCCGTCGCGAGATCGACAGGGCTTACCTTTTCGGACTCGCCGACCTCCTCACGGAGATACCTAGCCAGCTTCTCATTATGGACCCGCCCACTCACGCGTCGTTCATCTGCTCCAGAGCGCGCGTCAGAGAGACAGTTTCCGCCTGGAACGCCGCAGCATCCGCAGGGTCAAACGCGAGAGGCTACATCTCTCCCGCGACGGAGTCTGCAATTCAGGGAATCCGCGCTGGACTTGCTCGATGCCCGGACGAGTCGCCCACAACCGCCATGCGCGCCCTCACCTTCATCACGGACCCAGACCTCAGAACAAGTCTCC
This sequence comes from Acidobacteriota bacterium, assembly GCA_003223215.1. Taxonomy (GTDB): domain Bacteria; phylum Acidobacteriota; class Terriglobia; order Acidiferrales; family UBA7541; genus Acidiferrum. The sequence continues at coordinate 5,991 of QHYH01000049.1, read as the reverse complement.
ACAAGGACATAGGAGCCATCGACCAAGCATTGTCCAACGGAGAATGGAAAGCCGCAAACGTCCTCGCCGGCTCCGCAATCGAGGCCCTACTTCTGTGGAAGCTCCAGCAACGGCCATCGGTGGACATCATCAACACCATCGCAGCTCTTCGAGGCAGCGGAGAACTGACCAGGCAGCCCGACCCAAACCTAGAACGTTGGGACCTTCACGAGTTCACCGAAGTCGCAGCCCATCTCGGAATCATCAAACCCGACACCACAACCGAAACCAGACTCGCCAGAGAATTCCGCAACCTGATCCATCCCGGTCGCGCTCAACGCCTAGCCCAGAACTGTGATCGCGGCACTGCTCTGTCATGCGTTGCGGCTCTCGAACACGTCGTCAGAGACCTCACGTAGTCTCAGCCCCACTGACTCCGGTCAGGCCCTCGCGCACAGTCACGCGGCGCCTCAACTCATCGACCTTAGCTGCTCGCCGGGCGCCATCTTCCCAATCGCGCGGGCCCCAACACCCAACCGCGCTCATTCCATTTGGCCTTCCTCTTGAACGCTCGCCAATTCTTCCAATAAATCGCCGCTCAGCGCTTACCAATAAAGTCGCGTCAAAGTTTTCTAGTCCGAAAGTTTCGGTACAAAAACTGTCCTTTCGTATCGGAGCCTTTGAAACGGTTTGCTGTGACCCTTGGCGTGTAAATGGAGGTGCGACCGTGAACAAGCCCGAGCCGGTCAAAATCGAAGTAACAACCAGGACCATAACGCAAACGATCGTTTCGGGCAAATGGCATTTCTACACCTCCACCGAAAGCAAACTATGCCGAGCGGCCAACCCGCTCCGAAAGGAAAGTAACAGCATGAGCACCGAAACCAACGCAGTCGGTCCCGTCAAGTCGTGGACTCCCGAGCAGAACGCCGCGATAGACGGGCTACAGCAAAAGCTCGGCTGGTCCCGTGTCCAGGCAATCCACAAACTACGCCAGGGTGAGAAAGCCGGTAAGACCCCCGCACTGGTCCTGGCCGAGGCGACCGCACCCAAACAGAAACCAGCGGCCAAGGCGAACGCGAAACGCGAACCGAAGGCAAAGCGGGAACCGAAGGCCAAGAAGAGCGCCGGGCCGAAAGAACCAGCGTTCTCCACTAAGCCCGCTGGCAAGGGAGACACCTACACCGTCGAAGGTCGCGGCGGTAAGTACGACAAGCAACTCGTTGTGAACCTCTACATGGACGGCGTAAAGACCCCGAGCGAAATTGCCAAGCTCGGCTTGGCCGGTATCAAGGGGATCAGCCCTGTCTACTGTCACCGCATCCTGTTCGGCAACGAAGTGTCCGGTGGCATTAACAAGGGCCAAGCTGCTCGCCGGAAAGAACAGGCCGCTCGCGACAAGGCGTGGGCTGCCGAGAAGGTCGCCGACAAAAAGGCGAGCAAGTAAGCAGGGGTTCACAAAGGGCCGGGTAAACCTTCGGGTTCCCGGCCCTTCGTGTCTCCGGTCACGAACTAGGGCGGTAACACTGGGCGGTTAACTTGCCTAGGGGCAATGGTCGTACCTCCTACAGCCCACTCCTACGGGCTGGCTACGACTCCGGGGATCGAAGTACGGCGCGTGCTTCGATCCCTAACCTTTTAGTAGGGATTCATTTCGTCGTACTCTTCCTTGATACGCCGCTCCATCTCGCGGATCTTTTCGACCGGAGGCGGTGGGCAATTCCTCCAAATCCAACGCGACTGGTTTTCTGATTGAACCTTCGCCGTGGCCCATCGGCAGTTACCCGGTTCGTAGTGTCCTCTTGGGTTGACGCGGTCTAGCGTTTTACCGAGCGGCCGTGGCCCCATGTCGCGGAGGAAGTTTAGAAATCCCTGACCACGAGGTTCGCTCTCACGCCAGCGTTGGCAAACCCGGATACCATCACCACCATATCTATCGTAAAACTGAAACTTCTTATCGTGGCACCGCTGAACCGCCATTTTCCAACTCGCGTATTCCCGAGTGAAAAGGAAACGTACCGTACCGTCCTTCCTCTGGATTGAGCGTGTGTGCCCGTGAACCGACGTTGGCCGGATGCGGCGAACCGCAATCACTTTGCCATCAGGACGAGTCCAGTAGCTGACCATCATGCGACGGCACATGCCACAATCGCGCTGCACACCGGAGGAAAGAAGGGAGCGCCAAACGTCCAGCAGGTTCCCACACGTGCAGCTACACTCAAAAATATCTTCAGCAATTTGTCTTCGGATTGTGAGCAGGCCAAATTTTCGATCCTTGAAGGACACGGCGGGGCCTCCAAGGGTTCCGCACCGTGTTACCACCCAGAGACAGCAACGCCCGGTTCCGCGTCTTGCGGTTCCGGGCGGTTGACTGGTTGAAAGTTTTCGTTGTGCCCTCAGCGCCGCGTCTTGCGGAACCGTAGGCGCTGGGGTTCACGAATGAGCGTTTTCGATGAGCACGAACGGCGACTGCGCCGCGTTGCTCCAATCGGTGTAGAGAATCGCACCGTCGGCTTGCAGGTACGACCGCAAACCAATGAGTCCGTTCTCGACGAGGCCCGGAGCTTCTTTGTAAGCCATGACGCCGCTCAGTGACCCCATGACGATGCGGGTGGCCCAGTAAGACAGGTCTCCCAACACGACAGGGTACTTCGGCGCGGAGCCGTTACCAACGTTGTCCATGGAAGGGCAAATGCGAACACGGAAGCCCATGATGCAGGGCCAGCCTTGCTCGTATGTCACCAGACGAAGCGGGCGACCGTTCTTGTCCAGAAGGGTTTCGAGGTAGCCCAAGGTCTTTTTGTTCATGAGCCATGCCGCCTTCGGACTGTTGGCGTAGGCATCGTCAAGTTTCTCGATTGCGTTGGCAAAATCTTGCGAACCGAGAGAGTTGTACCCGGCAGCGGAACTGCCATCGTTGGGTGCGGAACCTACGGCAATCACCGTAGGCGCAGCATTCGCAACGAGGGAAGTCACGAGACCGAGCGGTTTGCTGCCACCGTCGCCGACTACCAAGTCACGGCCAATGCCACGAGCAAGACGGTCACGCGAGAAGGTGTTGAAGAGTTTGACCACCGACATATTCTGTTGGAGGTCTTGCATTGCTTCGATGCTGGCGGTGTACCTTGGCGTTTTGTAACTGTACCCGCCGAGAACAACGTGATTCGGCGACGCGATGTCGGTTGCCGTTTGGCTCCCGCCTTCACCGACTACGGAGGCCACCGACGCGGTGTCGTCCACGACCGGAATCGGCAGTGGTGCCGCGTTGGTGGAACGAATCATTGTGACCGCGTCGTCGTCAAATAGCGCATCGTGTTGTTTTAGCGCAAAGACAACTTCGTCACGCCAGGCATTCGGCACAAAATAGCCGAGCCCTGTAAACGTTCCGATGCGAGCGAGCGGGTCGCCTTCAACGTCACGCTTTTCAGGGTTGCTGGCGTATTCGCTCCACGCTCTGGCTTCTGGGTTTTCAGCGGTCTTTGCAGGCAGCTTGACGCCACCACGTTTCGCGGCGTCCTCACGGTAGAAGTCCTCCACTTCTTCGACGGCCACACCCGAACGGATAGCTGCGCATGCGGTCTGTAGGAACGCAAAGCGCCGTTTCTCCTGTGGTGTGTGCGTCGGTTTGTTGCTGAGGTCGTTCAACTCTTGGAGGTACGAGTTGAATGCCCCGATGTTCATCTTCATTGGACACACTCCCTAGTTTGTGCCGGTATTGTTCGCCGGCTCGTCTTTTCGCCCGTTACCCGAGCAGAAATTCCGTAAGGGCGCGGCGACGTTGCACTACGCTCCTACCTGCGGCGCTCTTGTTGAACTCGTCTACCTCGTATGCGGCCAGCCATTCGTTGACGGTCGCTACTTCGGGGTCAAGCCCAAGGCTTGCACATACGGAACGCCACACGCGGTCTTGCCGCCAGGGCCGAGACTTACCTGCAATCCGGCTCCGCACTTCTACCAAGTCCACGTCACTGCGGATTCCAACGTGTGTGTTGTCATAAGCGGGGTTTGAAACGATGGACACGTCATGCAGCGATTTGACGCTGCGAACCGTCCGCATCAGGTAATCGCCGTGGTCTTCCCATTCGTCTTCCCCAGCAACGAAACCAAAGGAGCACTCGCACATATCACCGCGCCGAACTTGTTCGTAGATGTCGCGGTGGTGCGAAATGTTCGGCGACAACTCAACTTGGAACTCAAGTCCGTGGCCGTCGGATTTCAATTTCAGTGTTCGCGGGGTTCTGCCAAGGAGTTTGCACCCGGCGCAAGCACTTCCCTAAAACTGCCGTGCTTCCCATTCATTAGTTTGGAGACAACGCCGTAGCGTGCGGCGTAGCCGCCAAGAACCATGTCGCCGTTGGCGGCTGTGCGAACCTCTAACTTGTTGCTGCTGAAAAATCGCGCGTCCATGTTTACGACCCTCCACTCTTCCCGGACGTGTTCACGATGATTTGTTTGTTCACGTCGGCCAAAATGGATTTCTTCATGTCGGTGCCGACTGGCCCGTTGCTCAACTTCTGCGGCCGGACGATAGGAGGTGGCGTTTCATTGCCGCGTGGTTTGACTAGGTTGCTCATTTCTTCCTCAATTCGTAATTGCGCTGCCACGGGCTTGTAGTTGCTCCCATCCACGGGCTAACGCCAGGTATGGGAGGCGTGGACGCCGAAACTTGTGGAGCCGCCACTTTGGCCGGCTTCTTTCTCTTGCTGGCCCACTCGGCGTAGAGCCGCAGATATTCCTCGGCGACGTGCGGTGGGCAAGTTTGTTGGCGAAGACCAGGCACGTACGAACGGCACTTGAGATGGGACATGCCGTCCATGCTTGAGTGGTGACCAAAGTTACCGCCGCCAACCCACGAGATAACCGGAGGCGTTTGGTAGTCCTCGATGACATGGCCGCGCCCAACAGACCACTCAACGGTGACTTCAGGGCCGGGGATGGGCACGACTTCTTGAACGGTTCCTGTTGCGACGAGTGCTTTTCCGATTCCGCTTGGGGCGTGAAATTCTTCGCCTGTTTCTTTATTGACGAGATGCATGGCAGGTTTCTCCTTGTTTTGGCGGTGAGTCCGCCCAACGTCACGGGCAGGTGTTAGGGCTTGAGCGTGGGTTATGGCCGGAGGTGTTTGGCAGGAGCAGTCACAGAAACCGCACCAAATTAGGATTTCAAATCGCGGCCTCGGACGTAGGACTGGCGAGCGGTTGTCATGGGCTTGCCAGGGGAATTGCTCTACCCCCACGGGGCAAGGACTTAGCGTCGATTTCGCGGAGCGTTTCTGCAGTGTTTACTTGGTGTTTCGACGTGTTGGTCGGTCGAATTCGCTACGGAGAACGAGCTTGTCCGCGCGAAGGACAGGAGGTTTAATTGCGAGATGGCGTGAATCTGCGCAGGAGAGGAAGGGTTTTACCGGCTAGGTCCAACTTTACCGGTTAGTGCGTTAACCACGACTTAGGCGATTATTTCCGAGCAGGTGACAATCCACACTTGAAATAGTAAGCGCGTGAGTTACACTCGCCATCGTTGATGAATGCATGTGAAAGCCATTCTTGGAAAGAAGCAGCCATGAACAGCAACAACAGGCTTCCAGTCCTGATGCCGATACTCGCTTTACAACTCGTATGTGGCTGCGGTGGCGGTTCACAATCTAGCGGCAGTATGTTCCCTCCCGACATCAGCGGTAGCTACACAATCACACTCGTGGGCAGCAGCGGGGGTTCAGCTATCCTGCATAGCACGCTCAAGCAGTCCCAGTGGACTCTGTGCAACGGCAACTTGATATGCAACGGATCCACTTATATAAACAATATGACTGGCAGCTTCACACTCTCTTGGTGCAATGCTGACACGCTCAACGGCACGGCGCAGCTGTTCTTCACTCCAGCCAGCGCAAGCGCTCCTGCAAGTCCCGAAAGCATCGCGTTTGCCGTCGGCGACGTCACGACTTCAAACAACATCTTTACCGCGAGTTCGAGCGACTTCTCGAAGCTGGCAGGAATCTGGGAGTTAGGGTCAGGG
>QHYH01000014.1 GCA_003223215.1 Acidobacteriota bacterium | reverse complement strand
TGCGCCCGTCAGCCGACCGGTCGAGCTTCCTTCGCTCGGTCAGGTGATCGAGATTCCGAAAGTCGGCGGCCTGCATCACCTTTACTCGCGCAAAGCTGCCTGATCGAAGACTGGCTTGCAAACGCTCGTGTGGGAATGCAGAACGAGCCGTGTGCCCGTTTGCTATGCGACCTTTAGTTTTTTGTGGCAGGACGCTTGCCCTTCGAATTGTTCCGAAAGGTGACGGGCATGCAGTACGAATAACTTCTGGTGGTTGCCCGACGAGGTTTTTGGTAGGGACAGGCAATAGGGAGCTCCCAGACGCGCCCGATTTCCGCGCTCATCTGAGCCGCGGCCTCATTGAAGCTCCGGATGCTGTGTTCCATCACAATCCTGAGGCGACATATTTCCGCGCTCATCTGAGCGCGGCCTCATTGAAGCATCGAAGCAGCGCTTATAGCTGCAGCGGTAATCACATTTCCGCGCTCATCTGAGCGCGGCCTCATTGAAGCTCGCTGGAAAGGATTTTCCCGAAATTTCGGAATATTCATCTGCGCTGGATCATTTTGCGGCTGGCGGCCGCGCGTTTTGCGACAGCCTCGGCAAGACGGGGGATGATTGGATGTTTCAGGCCTTCGCTCACCATCTGCTGCTTAACGGTAGAAACGTGGTCCGCGAGCTGGCCAGCAAGTTCGGAAACGCGGCGAAGCGTTTTGTCCGGGTCGAGTTTCAGCTCCGCTGCAAGCTTGCGCCAGTGCCGGGGCTGGATGTTACGAAGCCGGTACTCACCACCGATCTTCATCGATACTTTCGCCTTTTCGATGTTGATGTCCGGGTATGGAAGAACGCTGGCCACGTCATAGAGGGGTGCTAGGCGAATACGCCCGCCTGCACCGATCAGGAGTGCATAGTTCTTTGCGTGGGCATCCGTTCCGGCGATGAGCCAGTTGTAGACGACTGAATCGAGAAAAGTCGCGATATCCTCTCTTGGCAGGCTCGAATTCTCGCCGAGCAATCCGACGATATCCCGGATGCCGGGACCTCCCTCATTCTGGTATTTGTGGGTCGGCGGGATGGCGAAAGCCTGGCACATATCCTCTTGATGAACACGATGAAGGCTCGCGGCGACGCGGGCGCGGTCATACCGCTCGATGACAATCGCAATCTCGTCTTTGAAATGCATGATGCGCGAATCCACGACGGGCAGGCCGAGCGCGCGAGCGAGCTCCAGGCAGAAATGTTCATTTTCGGCGTGGCCTTCAAATTCGCCGGACGGCGGTTTGAGAATATGTGTCGTGGGAATGCGGCCGGAAGGCACGCCCCATTTCTTGTTCTCGAAGAGCAGGGCCGTTTTCGGCTGGGCGCCCGCCAGGCTGAACTGGCCGGTATCGCGGGGAGCGCGCCAGGCGGACTGGTCTTCACGCAGGGCTCGCAGGCGCTTGGCGATTTCTTTTTCGTCGAGCCATTCGATGGGAGGAGCGGCCGCACCCAAGATGGCATTGAGCCTTGCCGGCTGGACAAACTGCACAGCTCCGGCACAATCCTCGCCGACGTAGGCGATCAGGCTGAAGGCGTTCCTCGCGGAGACATGGAATTTGCGCGCCCAGTTACCGAGGATGATTTCGTTGTCTGGCAGAAGACCCCACAGGAACGGGTCAATCTTGGCGTTGGGATGTTCGGCTAGTGTAATCGGCATCGAGAGCGAAAGCGGATAGGCATCGGCAGCGTTTCGCCATTGCTCGTTGTAGATAAAGGTTAGCTTGCCGCGGTTGTCGCGGACGACGCGGCCAGTTTCCCTTCCGTCGAGCAGTGCGATCAGTTCTTTGATCATTTCTTTTTCTTCCGCGCACCGGCCACTATGGTATTAATGTCGACGTAAGCGTCGACTCCGTGCGATTCGTTCTTCCCTTTGGGACTTGGCGGAGTTTCCTGCTGAGCGTCGAGAACGATTCCGATCGCTCCCAGGGTCCGCAGGACCAGGCCAAGCGGCGCTCCGGCTTTGCCCTTTTCGATCTCGACGATCCACTGGCGGCTCACGCCTACGGATGCGGCAAGAGACTTCTGGTCGAGGTTATGGCGCATGCGGTAGTCCCGGATGAGCGCCCCCAACTCGGATGGTGTTCTGACTCGCACGATTTACCCCTTTTGCTAAAATGTCAGCGTTCGACGACATTGTAACAAAGTCAGCGATCGGCGACAAGTAGAAAAGTTAGCGATCGGCGACATTCGCGAAAGTCAGCGAGCGGCGACATCAAAGGACGAGGCCGACTTTCAGCGGGAGCGCAGGTTCGTTGTTACGGTACTTTCGCAAAACTCGAAAGCGTCGCCTTAATGAGGTCGGTGTTCGGCAGAATGCTTGGGTGCGGAGATGCGACTGTGCGGGGCACTTTGAGGAACGACAGAGTCGTTTGCCAGAAACGCAAACCCCTAGCTAGTTTCTGTCTTGAAAGCCAAAATATCGCATAAAACCAGGGGTTCATGCGTTTTTTTTCTTCATTTTTTTCATCCTTTTTCATTTTTCCCTTGACAAGTATATGTGTGTTGTGGCACACATAATACATGCCATCTAAATCCGAATCTCCTTCCGAGGTACTGCGCTGGCTCCAAAGCCAAACGGCCGACCTCTGGCCCGCCGTTCTGGGCTCGCTTAGCCTGCGCCGCAGCCCTTGCGTGCGCGAAAACTGCCGCGCTTGTCAATCCGGCGAGCAGCACCCCAGCTACGTCCTCTATGGGCGCCTGAAAGGGCGCCGCTTTGCCGTGTACGTTCCGGAAGAACTGGTCCCCGAGGTGCGCCGTTGTTTGGACAACGGGCGGGCCTTGCAGGAACTGCTCTTCCAGGCCGCACCACGCTATGTCAAAGCTTTGAAGCGCGAGAGGGACCAGGCGTCGAAAAAAAAGGAGAACTGAAAAGTGCCGAGAACTGCGATGTCCCAGATCAGTTTCGCCGATTGGGAGTTGCTCCAGCAAGGCCTCACCCTGGAGCCGCTGCTGCAGGCCATCTCCGATTTTCTGGACGACCAAAAAGAGATGATCGAAGCAGTACGACGCGATCTGCAACGAGGTTTGAAAAAGCCGGAGACGGGTCGCAACGGGTTAACTCCGCCGCAGGTTCTGCGCGCCTTCATACTGATGCGCGTCAAGAACTGGCATTATCGCGAACTGCGGGAACGCATCGCCGACGGATACACGCTGCGCCAGTTCACGACTTTCTACTGCCAGGCAGTGCCGAAGCATCACGCCTTCCACCGAGCCTTTATTCGACTGACTCCGAAGACGCTGAAAGCGGTCAATGAGCTGGTGGTGCAGGCGGCGGTGAAGTTGGGTCTGGAAGATGGCAACCGACTCAGGGTGGATACAACTGTTGTACAGAGCGACATTCATCACCCGACGGATAACACCTTGTTGTGGGACGTCGTACGCGTGGTCACGCGCTTGGTCGGCCGCCTGCGGGAAGCGGTTCCGCAGCGTATTCAGGCCTTTTCTAATCGCACGCGGGTAGCGCGGCGCCGGATGCAAGAAATCCAACGGATGACGGCCAAGGAACGGCAGGAACGACAAACCAAGAAATATCGCGAACTCATTGGCGTGACCGAAGAAGTGGTGAACTGTGCACGAAAGGTAGTGGAGCAGACCAGCAAAGCACGCGGCAAGGATATGGCCATCTGCGAACTCCGCAAGGAGATCAACCACTACTGCAAACTGGGAGACCGGGTGATCCACCAGGCGCGCCGTCGGGTGCTCGAAGGAGAGCAAGTTCCCAACGCGGAAAAGATCTATTCCATCTTTGAACCCCACACCGATCTCATCAAGCGCGGCAAGGTGCAAACGCCAGTGGAGTTCGGCCACAAAGTTTTTCTCGCCGAGAGTGCCCAAGGGCTGATCACGCAATATGAAGTGCTCGAGGGAAACCCGAACGACGAGCAACACGTGGCACCTTCCCTGCAACGCCACAAGGAGAGCTTCGGGCACGCCCCACAACTGTATGGTTCGGATCGGGGCTTCTTCAGTGAGCAGAATGTGAAATCGTGCAAGCAAGATGGTGTCAAAGTGGTATGCATCCCGCAGTGCGGCGGGAAGAGGACGGCCAAGCGCGAAGCGTACGAGAAGAGTCCCGATTTTAAGAAAGGACAGCGCTTTCGCGCCGGCATCGAGGGGCGCATCTCCGTGCTGTTCCGCGGTCGGGGCATGAAGCGTTGTCTTGCCGAGGGGCGCGAGCGCTTTGAGTTATGGGTAGGCGCGGCCGTGCTCGCCAACAACTTGATGAGAATTGCTGCCTTGCTATCCAAACGAACGCGTCGCAAACGCAAAGCAGCGTAACCCAACCGTTCCGCTTCTTTTTTCTTCCTGCCGAGTAACGCAACGTTAGTGTTTTCCTGAACCGCAGTGTTCCGCTCGATGCCGTAATCCACGGCCGCAATCCTCTGCTGTCGCATGTCGTCGGAAGCCAACCTGACGCCGCTAAGTCCTTGAAAATTCAGTTGCAGGTTTTGAAAATTGCCGTTTCGCCACGGAAACTAGCTAGTGCAGCGTGCAATATCCGAGAGGCGGGGCTCGCCCCAGCTAGCCTGT
>QHYH01000152.1 GCA_003223215.1 Acidobacteriota bacterium | reverse complement strand
CCAGGTCATGACACCGCGGTTGTCCGCACCGATCGTGTACGTGCCGGTGAACGCTTGCGCGGTCAGCGCCGCGCCAGTACCGACGCCATTCGTGTCCAGCTTGCCGCTGGTGAGGTTGCCGGCGCCATCCGCGGTAAACATGCCCACCGCCGCAGAAATAGAGACCGTTCCGTTCCCCTTGATCCTGAGTGCGCCGGCGCCCGCAGGTGGCGCCAACGTGGCGCTTGCCGGCAGCAACGCAGCGGCCAGCGTGCCGTCGAGTGTGACGGTTCCCGCCGGAGCTACGAGCGCCACGTTTACAGTGAACACATCGATTGTTGTCGTGGCAACGTCTGCGACAATCTCGGCGACGTATGATAACACCACGCTGACAGCAACGCTTTCTGTATTGATCTAGCGGAACGGCCTTCGTATTTGCTGGGCGCGGGCGAAGAATGAAACCAACACCTGCGCCTCTCCGTTGCCCCTCGTCGCGCCTTCGACATGATTGCAATCAGCACGCACTGAAACCGAAATCTACCTCGCAGAACGGTAAACACAGCTTTTCTGATTTTCTCGATCCCCGCTGCCGAGCAACCGCTGCCTCGTATTGGCTCCCACGCTCAACGCCGATCGGTTGGCTAGTGGTCTCCGGGGCTTTCCTAAGCTGATAGGACGATCCGGACGGGTTTGCATTTTGACCCAGATCACATTAAGAAGCTCGCGCACGCTTACTTGCAGAGGCGCGGCGCGTAGTTACTTGAAGTCGTTCGCCTTTCCGACCCAAGACGGCATATACATGTCAAAACATGTCAAGTTAAGCGCGGGTGTGAGGGTGCTGCGATCGGGGCGGGTGCGCTAAAGAATTCCCGGCGTGGAAATTCCTGCGCACGGACAGGAAGTGTTGAACTCGCAGCAAGGATACCCACAAGCACGACGGCGCGGGACACCGATCTTTCTGACTTCGTGGCAATAACGTGAATTCAACAACCAGTCAGCTGTTTAGGGCGGTTGAAAGACGGTTGTGGTGGAGCACGCTTAGGAACCAAGTTTCTTGAGCGTCTTGTCGCAGTCGGCCTGCATCTTTTTCGCGCGACTTTCCAAGTCTTTGTCCGGCTTGCCGGCAACCAACTTCATTACAACATCCAGATTGCCGCGAACCACTTGATTGACGATGCGAAGCTGATCCGGTTGGTTGACGCCGCGGGCATCAAACATGCTACCGATTTGGAGAAAGCTGCTACTCAGCTCAATGAAGTAGACGCGTGGATCGATCTCCACCTTGCCGCTGCTGAAGAATTGCTGGCCCTTGCTGGGGTCTGAACCGGCGCCAGCCAAGGCCGTAAGGGTGCGCGCCAGGGCGTTGCGGTCCAGCTGTGCCTCGGCGGCAAAGCGCTCGCCGTCCGCGACCCATTGGCCGCCTTTGATCTTTGTCACCGTGGGATCCGTGCCCCCCGTGAAACCGGGAAAATTGATCTGCACGGGCATCGGGTTGCCGCTCAGCTTGCTGCGCTGATTCATCACCGATTGCATGGCGTCCATCAAGCGCGAGCGCGCGATGCCGTAGTAATCGGCGCGCATTTTGCTAAAGGCACCGGAGCGCGACCGGGCAGCAGGCTCTTTTGCGCCGAGGCCGTAGGCGTCGGCCATTTGTTTGCCAGTATCGGCGAGCGCGGTCACCAGCGCTACACGCAGTATGGCGGCTTGCTGGCCAAGGGGGTCGTCACCGGCCGATTTGATCGCCTCGTCAAGATCTTTCACCGCTGCGGTGAAATCGGAAGTCTTTAGGCTGTTTCTCGCGTCCGAGAGGTACTTCTCGGCGGGGCTCGTGGGCGGTCCACCAGAGCACGCCGCAAGAGGCAGGGAAATGGAGATTGCCAAAAAGAGGAAGAAGCAGTGCCGCATCGTCGTTACTCCTGCACTTAAAGGGGAATCGTAAGTTTGGAGGGTACCTGCGGGGGATACTAGGCCCAACCAAGAGCGAGAGTCAATGGCCGCAGAGCGTTCCGAGCGTTCCAGCGTTCCCCGCCGCCCCTACCGTGGTGCTCCGCATCCACTCCTGTGCGTGAGCAGGCTCCTTCGCTTCTATCCTCTGGACCTCTATCCCAGCGAGAACAAGCCACTTGTCTTTCTATTTAGACGGTTTCATGCGTCTCCACGAATCGAGCAGTGGCGGAAACGGTGCCGGCGAGTGGCGGAGCTACGGATGCTGCGGCGGAATTGTTCCGTGGAGCCTTGCGTGTCACGGAGCATGCAGCGCCACGGAACGATTCTGAGCAAGGAAATCCGCGACGATCCACGCCGCTCCTGCGATGGCAAGAGTTAGGGCGCTCTCCGTCCAGTTAAACAATTTATGTGGGTCCGAGACGGCAATCGGCAGCCACACGAGAAGCCCAAATCCAACGAGCATTATCGTAAGCAATCGAGACGCAAGCGGAGCAGAGCGCCCTGAAAGCAGCGCGAAGGCCGCAAGCCCGAACGCAACCGTAGTGGCAATCGCCCAAAACAATTGTCCGGGAGGAATCCATTTCGGAACCAACTCTGCCGTTGCCGAGAGATAAGCCAGCTGTTCGACCGCAAAGGAAACAACGCAGACTCCAAAGAACACGTACCCGATCCGCGACAGCCTTGGTGCTCCCTCATGATGGTTCGGACCAGTCATCCCATAGGCAACCAACGCCCCCGAAACCAAGGAGAATTGCTCAAAAAAACCACCCCAGCTGTTATACGTCAGAGGTCTCGCAACGATCTGCGGCACTGAGAACAAAGCGAAGATGAAATAGATGCTGCCAAGTGAGAAAGCGCCGATTCGTTTGGTTCGTGGCCATTGAATGGCGAAACCTCCAATCAACTCGATTGCGGCGGCTGTGTACAGGAAAATCTCAGGATGAGTGACTTTGCCGAGCGGCATGATCTCCCGCCAGGCATTCAAGTCGCGCCAGGCAAATGTGATGACGCCAAAAATGACGGCAGCCAATCCATAGACATTGCGCCCGAGATAGATTCTGCTCATCTGATTCGTGCGCATGCGTAGTCCGAAGACATCACTGATCCCGCACCCTCAGTGGGAGTTTGCCACCGTGAACTGGCCTTGATCAATATCCGCTCGAGGAGACTTTGATATAGCCATTTATGATTCAAGAGAAATGAAGAAGGCGCCCTGCGGAATTTCTCCTGTCATTTCGGTCCGCAAGAAGATTTCGAAGCCTCGGTGTATGGGTCGTTGCGGTTTAGATACGCGACGAGCGGTCCCGTGTCGCAGGTCGTGATCACGACCGCGCGAACCTGCGGCGGTCGTTGGTCGCAGCCTTTCGATCGCCTGCCACACTGCCCGCAAGATCAGAGGTGATCTCATAGACAGACCGACTGCCCGGCGCGGCACAGCCTCGAGCCTTTCGCGAATCAGGGCGGCCACGCTGCGTCCGGTCGCTCGGGCCTTCTGCCTCAACCGGAGGAGCGTCGTGTCTGGAAGCTTGACGGTAATGCCCTTCATGATCGCCCACCAGCGTAACTCTGACAGAATGGCAATGCCGCCCCGTGGCGCCTGTGGCGCCGGTCTTTCCCCGGAAGGAAGAATCCGCGAACGTTCACGCCAGGAAGGCGGCTGTCGCCAGGTCGGCAAGGGAGAAAAAGGCAGGACGGGAAAAAAAGAGGGCGCAGCAGCCTAACTGCAGACTCAGAGAGCCAAAGATGTTGTAAACTTCCGTCGTGGACGGCCAAAATGCGAGCTTTGGTCACCTTCTGCTGCAGTGCCTTCTGCGTACTGATCTTTGCTGCATCAGTTGGACTTCCGAAGTTCACTCTCCCTAATCTCCCTGACCTCATGGTTAAAACCCGCCGCACGTCCGGTGACTGGCTATCGCAAGTCACTACCCTTTACGTGAAGGGTGCGCGGCAACGGACTGAGACTGTGATTCAGCAGCGGGCGCGAGCCGAAGCTACTAGTCGGGTGGTGATTCAACAATGCGATGAAAAGCGGGGCTTCAACCTAAATGAACGAGACAAACTCTACGCCTCTTTCGAGATCGAGGATTGGTCAGACCGGTTGAAGAAATCGCGTCCAGTCCGTTTGACTCAGATGTCTGGAGCCGAACGGACGGTGACAATCGACTCCATTGATACGGGTGAGCGCCGTCAGTTTGCGCATTACACCGCTCGCCATGTCAAAGTTAAAACTCAGTTCGAACCTAGCCCTGGTGCTTCAACGCCCCCGAGCGTAGAACAGACAGACGGCTGGTACATCGATCTGCCAGGACTCGGCTGCCAAGAGCAGACATTTAGTGGCCTTGTCTTCGCTAGGCTCGGCAGCGGCAACCACCGAGATCGATTGCAAATCAAGTGGCTCGGGAAGGCACCCCGAGGTTATCCGATCGAAGAAACTACGCTCAGAACTGAAGCAGTCGCCAAAACGATTAGTAGCGTGGACCTGCTCGAAATCTCCGAAGCGCCCCTTACTCCCTCGCTCTTCGATCTGCCTGCGGGATATAGGCTAGCATTACAGACCGGGAATGGCGGTGCCGACCTAACGAAGCCCGACACAATCTCTAACCGCGCACAATACTACTGGGGCAGGTTTACTTACTGGGTGCGCGGCTTCTTTCGCTGACCCTCTTGTGTCGTCCGACAGAGGGCATCTGTAAACGGAAACTCGACCATATTCTGTGGCAGAAACAGCTAAGTCGTGTGCTGTTAAAATTAGCGAGAATGAGGGCCGTTCTAGCAGCTAGAGCTAAGCTAAGCAGCGGGTTTAGCTCGTTACCGATGAGGTGCGGATGCGGCTAATTCCTAAGGAAATCGAGGAGCACTATCTACAGAGCAAGGAATCGGAGCGGCTCTCGAACGAGTGGGGCGAGCTCGAGAGACTTCGGACCCAGGCCATTCTCGCTCGGCATCTCCCGTCGACACCGGCAGTAATCTTTGACGTAGGTGGCGGAACTGGAGCCTATGCCGTCCCGCGCGCTAAGCAAGGATACAGAGTCCACTTGATCGATCCAGTCGAACTTCATTTGGGGCAAGCGCGGTCATATGCAGCCGCATCAGGCGTCGCGTTGGCATCGATCACGCGAGGGGACGCCCGCAAATTGGATTTCCCGGCCGGCAGCGCCGATGCGGTCCTTCTGTTGGGACCCTTGTATCATTTGGTTGAGCAACACGATCGCCTGCACGCACTCCTTGAAGCGCATCGCGTCCTTAAACCCCGGGGCGTTCTGTTCGCAGCTGCGATATTTCGTTTCGCCTCGATGCTCGATGGGTTATCGCGTGGTTTCTTTCGAGACGTAGAGTTTCGCAAAATCGTCGAACGAGATCTGACCTGCGGCGTGCACGGAAATCCAACCAACGAGCCAGCTTACTTCACGACCGCCTACTTTCATCGCTCAGACGAGTTGGCGACTGAGGTTGCCGACGCGCGGATCCTGGCTATCGAAGGTCCCGTGTGGAGTGCGGCTCTGTTCCGCGAGGCTTGGAACGATGCGGCACAACGAGAGAGCCTAATGAACTTTCTGTCGTTGGTCGAGTGAACCTTCCCTGCAGGGCGCCAGCGCTCATCTCATGGCAGTGGCCTACCGCATGGAGCCGTAGAGCCTCTGCCTTCAAGCATGGGGATATAAGGATCCACAACTCGACCATCGCGAAAAACTCAACAATTTCGCGAGGACCTGTCTGACGTGCCTAAAAGTGCTTGACACGCGCCGGACGGTATTCCATCGTTAACATAGCCACAGTTGTGGATTTGGGGAATTGGTTTACCGAGGGCTCCAGAGGTTTGTCGTGATCCCAATTTTCCGTCTTCGCAGCCAGCGTAAGTTGTTGTAAAGGGCTGCAATGGGTCGGCTTTGGCCCTCCAAGTGTCCCGCGATCCGTTGAAGCCGACGGAATGGTCCCGTAAATGTATCGTTCCTTTTTCCAGCTAAAGGACGAACCTTTTCGCCTCACAAACGACCCACGATTTTTGCATCTCGCCGAGCCGCACCAAGCCGCACTCAAGGTTGTGCTTGAGGGGATTCTGTTTCGCAAGGGACTGGTGATGGTCACCGGGCCGATTGGAACCGGTAAGACGACGGTGATACACACCGCGCTGCGCGTCATTTCCGCCAAGAAGACGGGGATCACCAGCGCGCTGCTGTTCAATCCCGTGCTCACGCGCGACGAGTTCCTGGAGATGATGCTCGAGGATTTCGAGGTAAATTGCCCGTCAGCGAGTAAGTCCCGGCGCTTAATCGCTCTCCATCAGATGCTGCTTGAGACGCAACGCGGCGGAGGCACGGCAGTGCTCTTCATAGACGAAGCGCATCTTTTAAGCACGGAGTTGCTGGAGGAGATTCGGCTTTTGGGAAACGCCGACACCTGCCAGGAGAAGTTACTGCAGGTTATCTTGTGCGGGCAACCAGAGCTGCTGACGATGATGAAGCGACGCGAACTCAGCGCTTTGCAACAACGGATTGCTGCCCGGGCGCATCTTCGACCACTGAGCGTGGCGGAAACTGGCGACTATGTGGCCGCGAGGCTGCAGGCCGCGGGATTCCAAGGCTCTTCGCCCTTCCCTCCGCATACCTTGGACGTTGTTTTTCGTTATTCGGGAGGCGCTCCGCGTCTCATCAACCTGATTTGCGACGGCTGTTTAACGTTAGGGTTCCGTACCCAGCGGAGAACAATCCCACCTGAAATCGCGGAGGAAGTAGCTGTGTCTTGGGAGCTTGCCGAACCGACATTGCCGGCGGAAAAGAAGGCCGCTCGAGCGGCCTCGCCAAGTGCGTCCGCGCCGGCGGAAGTGGCCGGGACTACCTCAGCGGGCGAAGAGCAGAAGACCGTTCTGGATATGCTGATTGAAACGATGAAGCAGAATCGCATGGCTATGGCGCAAGTCGAAAGGAGTCAGGGATTCTGCCGATGAGACTCGTAAAGCGCTTGCAAGTCCGGAATGCCGCGCCGAGTGCTGAGGCTCGGCCCGGTCTGGGGTAGGAAATCCAATTCAGCTCCTTCCTCGTGATTCACGCCCGGGTCGGAACCATAGAAGAACCCCAGAAGTTCCTCTTCGTAAATTGAGGACCGTCACAACTGCCTGTTGCTCACCGGTATTGCCTTTCTATAATAGTGTAGTGCGTCACACAGATGGTCGTTTATTGAGGCCGCTCGTCCGCGTTTCACCTTTTCCAGGATATCCGAGGCCTTGGCTGTCCAGATAAACGGTTTGGGCTCCTTGTTGTGTTGCTCGACGGAAACTATGATCGTGGTGACGAGTTCTTTAACGCTGTGAAACACGCCTCGGCGGATGCACTTGTCGGTGAGATCTCGAAAAAAACGTTCCACCATGTTGAGCCAGGAAGCGCTGGTCGGTGTGAAGTGCATGTGGAAGCGCGGATGGCGCTTGAGCCAGCTTTGCACTCGAGGGTGCTTGTGCGTCGCGTAGTTGTCAGCAATTAGATGCAATTGCTTGTCAGCCGGGGTCTGCTCATCAATCCGACGCAGGAATTTCAGCCACTCTTGGTGGCGATGCCTATCCATGCAGGTGCCGATAACTTTTCCATCCGCGACATTGAGTGCGGCGAACAGCGTGGTCGTACCGTGGCGCTTATAATCGTGAGTCCTCGTTTCACCTCGCCCTTTCTTCATCGGAAGTCCTGGTTGAGTGCGATCCAGAGCTTGAATTTGGCTCTTCTCATCGATGGAGAGGACCAGGGCATGCTCCGGTGGATTTAGGTATAACCCCACGATATCTTCCAGCCTCTCGATGAATTGCGGATCGTTGCTGAGCTTGAAGGTCTTCACCACATGCGGCTTCAAACCGTGTTTGTGCCAGATGCGGCGGACGGTGGCTTCGCTCATGGACACCGCACGCGCCATGCTGCGAGTGCTCCAATGGGTGGCATCCGGGGGCTTCTCTTGAGTGGTCTTTTCGACGACCATCCGAATCTTCTCTGGAGTAAAGATGGGAGTACGTCCGGGACGCGGCACATCCTTCTTCAGGCCGTCAATTCCCGCTTTCAGGTAGCGCGCGCGCCAGCGAGCTGCGGTTCGCGGGGTAACGGATAGCTCCTCGGCAATCTCCAAGTCCTGTTTTCCCATAGCGGCCAGCAAAACAATCTGAGCACGCTCGACGGCCCTTGCCGGCAAACTCCTGGCTCGCGCCAGCGCCTGAAGTTGACTGCTGTCTTCCTCGCTTAGCTGAACGGGGGGGGCAATTCGCATAAGCCGCCTCCACATTGTATTGGACGCGACCCGATAATAAACGTCTCTATTTATGACGCACTACACTAGTAAAAGGTGGAGCGGCTTGCGGCAACACCTCCTGCACGGTGCTGGACATGGGCTGAGCGCTTGTTTTTGGACTCAGACCGCGCGTTGACAATTGTCGGCGCCGTTGCCGTTTGCAACGGGCACGTCCGCGCATTTCGACCTCGTGTCACGATGGCGGCATGCGTCAGGTCCGCGCGCCGAAGCCGCGCAAGGTGTGATTCCGGTTGCTCCTCAACCTTCCTGACGTTCTAGTCTTAGTCTAGTCGGTACAGGCGAATCAAAGGCTACGTGGACGATAGGTGAACGCGGCGGCGAAACGTGGCCGGCTGTCGCTGGGTCTCCGCTGAACTCTAGGGCACGGGAAGGTGCCGGAGCATGAGTCTTAGACGCCTCTCTTTGTCCGATGACGTAGAGGGCCAGTTCCAGCCGATTCGAAACGCCCAGTTTGTTAAAAACCCGAAACAGATAGTTACGAACGGTATGCTCGCGCAGATTTAGTTGACGGGAAATGTCCGCGTTCGTGAGCCCTTCGGCCACACAATAGGCCAACTCTCCTTCCCTCTTTGTCAACAAATTTGCGCCGGTAGCACTTTTGATCTGTTCCTCACGCTTGCCGAATATCTCGATTACAAAGCGCAGCTGCTTGCTGTTCGCCCAGATTTGCCCCTGGTGCACCGCATGGATGCACTTACATAGCATCTCAAACGGCCCCTCGCGGGTGAAAATGCCA
Organism: Acidobacteriota bacterium; assembly: GCA_003223215.1. Classification (GTDB taxonomy): domain Bacteria; phylum Acidobacteriota; class Terriglobia; order Acidiferrales; family UBA7541; genus Acidiferrum. The sequence continues at coordinate 22,629 of QHYH01000152.1, read as the reverse complement.
TCCGCCCTCGCCCGAAATGCTTCGACGACCGAAGACCGTTCGTCGGAATCAACAACCATGATGATACGGATAAGCGGGTGCGAAGTCCGCACCTCCCGCACCACCTGAAAGCCCGTGTTGCGTCCGTCACCGAGATTAGCACTGATAAGGGCTACGTCGGCCGAATTCTCGGCAAGCCCCTTGCGGACCCCAGATGAGTCCGTAGCCAAGCCAACTACGGCGATCCGCTGGCTGTCCGTTAGCGCCTTCGCCATCAACTCACATACCAAGTGACTGGCATCTGCGATAAACACGTTGACACGGACCGAAGACCCTCCGCGGCGCTTCATGGGCTGGACCTCCGTGCTCGAACACTACCGGGAGATTTTCGGGACCCGAGAAAGGTTACCAACAGCTTGAGGCGGGTCTGTGACGGGCGTCACTCGCCTCAGTGTGCAAACGACTGGTCTACATGTCCAAACCTAAAGACGACACCCGACGTTTTGGTTGAACCCTAACAAACCCTAGATACGTTATCTACTACAAATTTAATTAACTCGCAATTCTAAAGTAGCGAAGCGTTGTGGGTTTGTCAAGAAATGATATACAATCATATCAACTGGCATGGCCGACCGCACCAATCTGTTGATAAACTGCTCCACAGAAGAGGCTCACGAAATTCGTAAGCGCGCTAGGCTCCAGCGCCGAACCATAAGCGGTTACGCGTTAACTGTAGTGATGAGAATCGTGGAGTACGATGAAATGTTTCTTGGGTGGCTCGAGTGGCTGCCAAGGATGGACCCCAATTTCTCGGAACGTCCCTTAGGTCCCAGAACTACGCTGCTCCTCTGCTGCTCCAGCGAAGAATCCCAGCGCATACGGAGAATCGCCGGCAAAAGAGACACCACCATCAGTGGATTCGTACTGTACACGCTTAGACGCGCTTGGAAAATCGCTGATGAACTTTCCAGCCCCCCGCAACTTGGGCATTGAAGGCGAATCGGCAATTTATTTTTCAAGACCGCTGGTTTGAACCCGAAGAGGAGGAAGTTAGGCTTGTATTCGTGACCTCGAGACTACTCGCGTGCAAATCACCCGGTTGAGTGATGGGCATCGCAGCGCTCTCAATGCTTCCATGCTAGTCACTCCGGAGGCGCGTCCCATGCGAAACAAATCCGCCTTCGAGTCCAGCGCGAACTCGCGAGCTTCAAAGCGGGCGCCTTACCGTAATCGCATTTGCTTTCCCGTTCACCTGGAACAGCCCGCACAGTTCTGCCCAGGTTACCGACAGCACCAACCAAAAAGCGCCTCCACGATCGTACGTAATCGCCAGGCGATGTTCATTGGGGGAATCATTGGTGCAATGACGAGGCTGGTACACGCGCCGTGGCCACTTGTCCTGATGCTGAGCGTGCAATCAGAGCAGATCGTCGTATTGGCTCTATTCACAATGTGTTTGGAGCAAAGCGGGCGTTAAAGTTCGGCCTGCGCATGCTCGCGAAGAACCGCGGCTTCACCGCCGTGGCTGTCCTCTCACTGGCGCTGGGAATCGGTACCAATACGACCATGTTCGGCATTGTGGACGCGGCCCTTCTGCGCCCGCTGCCGGTGGAAGACCCTGACCAACTCGCGTCGGTTTTCACCGGAAGCGAGAAGGGAGCCGGTGGCTCTGTCCTCGTTTCCGGATTACCTCGACATTCGGGCGAGAGCACCCTGTTCGCCGGTGTCCTCGCACACGGAGGGCGCGGCGCCTTCGTGAGCACCAGCGGGCGCGGCGAAATGGTCGCGATCGACGTGGTCTCGAGCAATTTCTTCTCCGTGCTGCGGGTGACACCTGCGCTCGGCCGCGCGTTCCTACCGGCTGCTAATCTGAGCGCCGAGGATTCCGGGGTGGTGGTCAGCTACGCGAAGGGGGTGAGACTCAGGACGTCACCGTTCCCGGCTTCGAACCTCGCCAGGGCGGGAACACCGTCTATAAACCAAGCGACTTCTACTGTCCGGACTGCTTCCCGGAGTCCTCTGGCCGTCCAGCGCAGCGATTTCCTTCTCGCCAAGGTTCTTGGCGCCTTTGGCGCAAGCAGTACCACGACGGCAAGCAGTACCAAGACGCTACAGTTGTCTCTAGTGTTGGTAACTTTTGTACTAACCCAACGCATGGTAACAATTGATTCACATAGTTGTAAACGGTCTGCAACAAATCCATAGGACACCTGACCCCGAGTCGTGAGACATTGCGCATCTTGCCGCGGCGCAGCGGTTGGCATAAGAAGGTTGTTAGCAATTATCGCCAAGCGTTGCGTGTCCCCAATCGGAGTGCCTAGTCGTGAGCCTACGGGAACCGCTGACCGGACGAGGCTTTCCTGTAAGTCAAAGGGCGGAGCTACATGCGGTTTGCCTACTGCTCGCCCACGGCGATGGTCGCGACTGTTTCTCTACTCGCGAACACGGCTGCGATGCAGGCATCGACACCTTCGACTCCAACCGGGCAAACCCACGAGTTTCATGAAGGTGCTCAGATAGAATTCCGGAGGTCACCTTACGTGGCTACCTGCGAACCACCTGTGGACAACCAAAGCTGGTATGCACTGCACATACGGCACCAGCACGAAAAAACCGCGGCCCGAATCCTTGAGAATCAGGGCTACGAGTTTTTCCTCCCTCTTTATATGGCACGCCGTAAGTGGCAGGACCGCATCAAGCAGGTCGCTCTTCCGCTTTTCCCCGGCTACATGTTTGTCAGGGAAGGGCGCGAGAGATGGCTTCAAATCCTCAAGACGCCAGGGGTATGCAGGTTTGTCGCGTGCGCTGGTCGTCCCGTGGTCATTCCGTTTTCGGAAATCGAAGGTGTTCGCCGCATCGTGGAAAGCACTCTGTCTGTCGAACCGCATCCTTTCCTGAGACGAGGTGATTGCGTAAGAATCAAGTTTGGCCCTCTCGCCGGATTGGAGGGTATCCTGGTTCGGAAGGGTAAGCGAGCTTGCTTGGTCATTTCGGTGGAAATGTTGGGACGATCTGGTGCCGTCGAAGTCGACGAGGCCAATGTTGAGCGCATAGTTGATGGCAACCTTTGGACTCGTTCTGAACTCGAAGGCAGATTCGTCTCTAGCCGAGCAAACCGACCGGCCGCGCTATCCCCAGCGGCAGTCGGTTAGCCTCCAAAATCTGTCAACGGTTTCAGATACCTGACTCCTTGATTTACGTTGGAAACGGCAGAGGGACTCGAGCGAGAAATGCCGGTCAAGGGTTCGCGGCTACCCGCTCGATTTGACGTCAGATGGAGTCGGCTCTGCAGCAAATGGTTTCAGAACCCAGGGGAAAAGCACGTGAACAAGATTGGCATACGTCGCGCTCTTTTGTTTGTCCTCGCTACGATCTGGTTCAGTTATGATGACGAACCAAACGCAGCCGGCACGACGCAAAGCGCAGCGCTGGCGAGCCCACCCAGTGCTACCGCTGCAGAGGATTCGCAGCGTCCCGCGTTGCAACACCGCGATCCGAGGTATCAGCTCTGTAAAAGCGATGTCCTGGAACTGAATTTCGCGGTGACGCCGGAATTCAACCAGACCGTGATGGTTCAGCCCGATGGGTACGTCACGCTGTTAGCCGTCGGCGACATTCACGTAGAGGGCGAAACGCTGCCTGAGGTAACTGAGGCGATCCGCTCGGCTTACGCAAAAACGTTGCATGAACCGATCGTTACTGTCCGTCTGAAAGACTTTAATAAGCCATACTTCGTAGTCGGTGGAGAAGTAGGACACCCTGGAAAATACGACTTGCGCGGCGACACAACGGTGCTGCAGGCCATTGCCGTCGGAGGCGGCTTTACGGAGGGAGCGAAACACTCACAAGTTTGGTTGTTCCGCCAAATTTCCAGCGAGTGGGTGCAAACCCGAAAGCTCGACTTGAAGAAGATGCTCCGCTCGGGAAATCTGAGCGAGGACCTGCACCTGCGGCCTGGAGACATGCTGTATGTGCCCAAGAGCGATCTAGCGAAGATGAAACCTTTCATCCCACTTGTCACTGTGGGAACCTATGTCCCGATGCACTAATCGCCAGCCAGGGGAGAGAAAAGCGGTGCAGGGAAAGTGAGTTATGGACGTGGAACGGCGCGGACAGCCCGCGCGTACCTTCCTCATTCCGCGATTTAGTCTGAAGTGGCGTTTCGGCCGCGCAAACCAAAAAACAGGATGTCCAAAATCCGGGAGTTCATCTCCAGCACCGTCTTCGCGTACCGATACCCTAAATCCGCCACGACCGCCACAGAAAGGTTAGTTCGATGAGAGAGACGCTTTACCCCAGAATTGATGCGCCGTCGACACTTACGGCCCAGCGGGACTGGCTCGTCATCGGGTTCCGGCATCGGCGTGTGATAGCGCTAACTTTTCTGGGCATTTTTGCGGGTGCGGCGCTTACAGCGTTCCTGCTGCCGCCGCGCTATCAGTCAAACACCAAGATTCTGGTCAAACACGAACGGCAGGATCCCCTAGTGACTCCCGACGCGTCTAACGCCGTGCCACAGATTCCCTTGAGCCCCACCGAGACCGAGTTGGGCTCGGAAATGGTATTGCTAAAGAGTCGAGATCTGCTGGAAGCGGTGGTTACGAAGTGCGGGTTGCAGAATGCGCCAAGGCGCTTCTGGTTTCTGCCTTATCGGAAAGAGAGCGCGCCTACGAAGGGGCTCGCAACCGCTGTGCGCGATCTGGAAAGCGCCCTGAAGGTGGAACTCCTGCCAAAGACCAACCTAATCTCTGTCACCTATGAGGATTCCAATCCCCAGCGCGCCGCTCAGGTGCTCCACACTCTAGTCGATGTCTATCTGGAAAAGCACCTGGCGGTGCACCGCCCACCAGGGACTTTTGAGTTCTTCCAGCAGCAGACCGAGCAGCACAATCAATTGTTGGAAGAAGCGGAGTCCCGCCTGGTCGACTTTAGTCAAAAAGAGGGCGTCGTTTCACCGGGACAACAAAAGGCCGGCACGTTGGAAAAGCTCTCCCAATTTCAGTCGGATTTGGAGCAAGCACGGGTCTCGACCGCAGAAACCCAGAAGCGAATCCGTATCCTAGAAGGGCAGGCTCAAGCCATACCGCTTCGCACGACCACGCAGGTCCGAACGGCAGATAATCCTCAGCTCATCGAGCAATTGAACACCACGCTTCTAAATCTGCAATTGAAGCGCACAGAACTGCTGCAGAAGTTTGAGCCATCCTACCGCTCGGTACAAGAGGTAAACGCGCAAATCGCACAAACGCAGGCTGCGATTGAGGGTATCGAGAAGCTCCGAGATGAGACGACCGACCGCAATCCCATCTCTGAATGGGTCAATTCAGAGCTAACGAAGGCGCGGGCCGAACTGGCGGCAGAGCAGGCGCGGACCGAGGAACTGTCGCGCACAGTGCGCTCCTATCAGGAGCGAGCCAGTATGCTGGACGGGAAGGAAGTCGCTCAAGAGCATCTCGTGAGAGACCAAAAGGCCAACGAAGCCAACTACCTCCTCTACTTGCGAAAGCAGGAAGAGGCGCGAATTGCCGATGCATTGGACCGCAGACGGATCGTTAACGTGGCTGTGGCCGAAGCCGCGGCGGTGCCCGCTCTGCCGTCCCGATCTCCCGCGATGGCGCTCTTGGTGGGTTTTCTGGCGGCAATCGCTGGTGGCTTGGCGGCTGCGGCAGCGGCTGAACGCTTGAGTCCGTCGCTGAGAACTTCCGATGAAGTTCAGCAGCTCCTGAATGTGTCGGTGTTAGCGTCGATCTCCACCTGCGGTGAGTTGAACGCTACCGATGAGTCCGCCCTCTCAGGAAGTACGAGCCACGGGAGCCCTGCTTCGGGCGAAGATACAGAAACTAGCAACGGGGGAGGAGACGCGAACGGCAACCGAACTACCGCTCGCGACATCCTGGCTGATCCGAAATCATACCGAGGGTTTCGAGATAAATAGCGGACTGAACTAGATTCCTACCTGCATTGAGCGTTTACCATGAGCCGAATCTTTAGAACGATGTATCAGGTTCCAGACTTGGGTGCTGGGGTGGAAGAAAGGGAGAGGCCTTGGCGGCTTACTCTTGAAGCGCTACGCCATCCCGAGCAAGAAGAAGAGCTTCTACAACAGGCAATTCCGCCGACCGGGAAGACAAACACCAACTCCTTGCAAACCCCATATCAAGCCCGAACAAGCCAGCAAGCGTTGGCCGACGCTGCCGGTCCGGCGGCCGCGTTGATCACGCCGCGGCATTTCGCATTCCTCGGCGATGAGACCTTCCAGCTCGTTCGGCGACTTTTTCTGGCGGCCGGCGACAAGGCTCCGCGAGCTGTCGTGTTCTGCGCTGTTCAGGGGAGCAACGCTCATAGCTTGATTAGTGCACGAGCGGCAGAACTGCTCGCCCACCACACACACAGATCCGTGTGCCTCGTAGACGCAAACCTGGCCAACCCTTCACTGCATACCTACTTCGGAGTTGAGAACCGAGAAGGATGGGCCGAGGGAATCCTCGAGCGCAGTTCGATCCAGGATCTCGCACGATCAGTCGGCCCGAATGGCGTGCGTCTGATTTCGGCAGGCGCGCTATCAGCCACAGTGGATTCCGACGCCCTGATTGCTTCGGGGCGTCTGGAAGCGTGGACATCGCAACTACGTGCAGGCTTCGGCCATGTTCTGGTGAATGCTCCACCAGCGCTCGGCAACCGTGTCACTTCCTGCTTAGCTGCATTAACCGATGGGGTCATCTTACTGGTCGAACCGAACTTCACGCCACAGCAAGCAGCGCGGCAAGCGAAACAGGACATTGAGGCCGCCGGCGGCCGTTTGCTCGGTGTTGTTCTGTGGCGGCGTCCGCTGCTGTCCTTGAACCGAACGGGTTCGTCTCGAAGAGGGCGGAAAGCCAGCAAGAAGTCCTGAATGCCTACCCTAGGATCCGTAGTCCCATATTCGACCGCGCAGGGAGGAGTTAGTGTGGGTCTGACACGTCGCTACCTCCTCTCGAGTCTTCTCAAGTTTTCCGACGTTGCGCTGCTGGTAGGCTCATTCCTTGCCGCTGCTGTGGCAAGCCTGCATAGCGTCGGCGCCACCTCGCTCGCGCAATTTCTGTCCTTGCGGGTCTCCGTGCGGAACTTCTTTCTGTTCGCAAGTCTGCTCCTGATTTGGCATTCTCTGTTCTCCTTTGTGGGTCTGTACGAGTCCAAGCGCCTCTCGCGCAAAAGCACCGAAGCTCTCCACGTTTTGGCGGCGACTTCGCTTGCCACGGTGGTGCTGTTCTTGGTCGGCAGTCTCTTCAGCCTGAGTGTGAACCAGCCTAGTTTCCTTTCTTTGTTTTGGCTGGTGAGCACGTCCACGGCGGTCCTTAGCCGCCGCTTGCTGCGGTTCCTGCTCGAACAGATCAGGCTGCGGGGCCGCGACCTCCGAGAGGTCTTGATCGTGGGAACGAATCCGCGTGCCATAACGCTTGCAGATAAGCTAAGAGCCCATCCCGCTCTGGGCTACCGCATTCTGGGGTTTGTCGACCAGGATTGGCCAGGAATGAAGGAGTTCCGTAAAACAGATTATGCGTATGTTTGCGACCTCAATGGTTTTCCATCCTTTCTCCGTGAGAGCGTTGTGGATGAAGTAGTGCTTGCACTGCCGATCAAGTCCTCCTATTCCGAGGCCTCGCGAATTGCGACACTTTGTTGGGAGCAAGGGATTACAACTCGTTTCCTCTCTGACCTGTTTGATCTTAAGATGACGCACGCGAGGGCTAGGTCTTTAGATTACGAGTCGCTGGTTACCATTCATGTCGGAACGCCGGAGGGACAGCCAATGTCCCTGAAGCGGCTCCTGGACGTGCTTGTTTCGCTGTCCTGTATCATCTGCTTCGCGCCAATCCTTTTGATCACCGCGATACTCATCAAACTTACGTCGCCGGGGCCGGTGTTTTTCGCTCAAAGGAGACTGGGGTTGAACAAAAGAGTCTTCTCCGTCTACAAGTTCCGCACGATGGTCGAGGGTGCCGAGAAAAAGCAGGCTGAGTTGGAACGCTTGAACGAGGTGACTGGACCGGTGTTCAAGATCACGAATGATCCGCGGATTACAACCATTGGCAGGTTTCTCCGAAAGACGAGTATAGATGAGCTTCCCCAGCTCTTTAATGTATTGAAAGGGCACATGAGTTTGGTCGGCCCTCGACCGTTGCCGTTGCGGGATTGTCGGGGTTTCGAAAAGGATTGGCACCGTCGCCGCTTCAGTGTCCGCCCCGGGATCACCTGCCTGTGGCAAATTAGCGGGCGATCGTCGGTTCACTTTGAAAGATGGATGGAACTAGACATGGAGTACATCGATCGCTGGTCGATTTGGCTGGATCTGAAAATTCTGTTCCAGACCATCCCCGCGGTCCTAAAAGGCTCTGGCGCGACTTGAGGTTTCCCCGCGAGGCTTTACCGTCAGCAACACACCGACAGTGCACCGCCGAGTGTTCTGGAGTCCGAGCGCTGGCAAGCTGAAATGTCAATTCCATTCTCCGACAGAACCTATGACCCACGTGTATGGGTAAGGGTCTTGTTTGGCTTCGCCCTGGCGACAGCCCTGGGCGCACTGGTAGCGAGTTACCCGGTTGCCGTTTTAGGGGCAGCAGGCGCGTGCTTGGCTTTATATGGAATTTTCAGGTGGTGTCACGAGCGCCTAGAATTTTGGCAGGTGCTTGTCTTATTCGCATTGACGCCGTACTTGATCCTGAACTACGGGTTCGACAATCTTGCGGTTGGAGCGGGTGGCGTCCAGGTCCCGGTGGGCGAGGCACTCCTGTTCGCGGCGCTAGCTCTGCTTCTGGGAAGGCAGTGGTGGATTGTCCGCAGCATTACGGCAGAATCCTCCGTAGTCTGCCTGGCTGCTTTGCTGCTCTTGTCTTGTGCTCACTTGATCGTGGATGTACCGCGCTATGGCCTCTATGCCGTGCGAGACAGCTCCATGTTCTTCGAAGCGGTCTTTCTGCCCCTAGGGGTGCCATGGGGGATGAATCCCCGTGCCACCCAGGTCCTGCTGCGCTGGATGTTCTTTGTTTTCGTGCTGAACCTGCTCTACAGCTGGACGTTTTCCTGGGGTGAACAGATCCGAGCCTGGTCACCGTCCTCGGGAGTGTTTCATCCGGTCCCGTTGTTTGGAAACTACTGGCAAAATGCTCCTTTCTTGCTCGTCGGAGCACTGTTCTGTATCTGGCTTGCACCATCGCTTGGGCGGTGGCCGCGCTGGATTCTTGTTGGGTTGGCGGCAGCACAACTGGGCGGTCTAGCCATCCTACAAGCTCGATCCATGTATGTGGGAATCCTTCTAGTTCTTATGATCCTGCTTCTGTTGGGCGAGTCCAAGAAACTGGCCGGCTTTGTCTCCGCACTCGCCTGGGGAACCGGCGTTCTGGCCGTTCTGCTGTTGGCGGTTTCTGTGCTGGGCATAGGATTTCAGGGGCGCATGGGGCCTGTCCAGCTCTCCTTCATCGCCGACCAAGCCAAGACGGTGCTAAACGTGGGGGACGCGAATGCCCGGTTTTCGCACGAGGTCGACCGAAGCAGATGGTACGGAGAGGTTTGGGATCGGGTTCGGTCGAGCCCGTCGAACCTAATCGTGGGTGAAGGTTTTGGCCAAGCGCTAATAACCTTCGAGAACGAAGAGGGTATACCGGTCCGCCAACCGCACAATTCTTCGCTCACGGTGCTGGGGCGCTTGGGCTTCGTGGGCTTATCCATGTGGGTGCTCTTCATTATTTTGACGGCGTTACGCTATATCCGGGCCCTGCGTAGGGGTCACACGTTGGGAGAGTGGTCACCCCTCATCCTGTGGCTATTTCTATACTTTGTTTTGGCTTTGTTGTTCACGAGCGTACAGCCCGCATTTGAGTTCTCTCACGGCGCCATTCCTTTTTATTTCTTTCTGGGACTGACCATCGGGGTCTTGCGCAACCTGGAAAACAATGCTGGCCTTCCGCTCTTTGATGCCGTGGCACAGCCGGTCCGCCCGTAGCAATCGATCAAAGGCGAGAGCAAATCTTGGACAAAATCGCGATCGTAACGACAAGTTGGGATGACGGACATCCCTGCGACTTTCGCTTAGCAGACGAGCTCGCACAGAGGAACCTGCCTGCAACTTTCTACGTTCCTCTGACTGGCGAAGGAAACAAGTCGGTCCTCCCGGGCGAAGCGCTGCGGACTTTCCGCAAGCTAGGATTTGAGATTGGCGCACACACTGTTTCGCACCGGATTCTCCGTGGTTTAGAGCAGAAGGAATTGTCCAGAGAAGTGCGGGACTCGAAGCGGATGCTGGAGGAACTGCTTGGCTCGGAAGTGCACATGTTTTGTTATCCGAGAGGACGTTACGACGCTGAAGTTATCGCCTGCGTTCAGCAGTCGGGTTTCGAGGGTGCGCGGACAACGCGGATGCTCGCTCACACGCTCGACTTCGGCCGGTTTGAAATGCCGACCAGTGTACAGGCTTACCCGCATCCGCCGTTGAATTATTTCAAGAACCTCGCCAACCACCGGGATGGCTCCGGAATCGTTCGCTACGTACAGAAATACTTGATGTGCCAAACGTGGATTGATGTGGGTAAGAAGCTCTTTGATGAAGTGCTGCTAAAGGGGGGCGTTTGGCACTTGTACGGCCATTCTTGGGAAATCCAAGAGTTGGGACTTTGGGACCAGTTGGGTGATTTGCTCGATTACGTTGCTCACCAGCCGGGCGTGATCTACGCCTCCAACGGAGAGGTGGTCGAGCTTATGCGCAGGAAAACACCCAGTGTTGCGGAAGCTGCATGAAGATCATCTTGGTACATAACACCTATCAGCAGCCAGGTGGCGAGGATGCCGCATTCCGAAACGAATACAATCTACTCACGAAGGCCGGTCACGAAGTTGTCCGATACGTCCGCAGTAATCATGATGTTTCGCATTACGTGTCTGTTCGGCAGCTTGCTTTGGCCAAGCGAACGATTTGGGCCAGCGACACTCGGGAGGAATTCCGCCAATTACTCTTGCGGGAGAGACCTGAGATTGTGCACGTCCACAACACCTTTTTGATGGTTTCCCCTTCCGTTTACTGGGCGTGCCGCGACGCGAACGTGCCGGTGATCCAGACGCTACACAACTACCGCCTGATCTGTCCCGGCGGAACACTATTCCGCGATGGGAGAGTCTGCGAAGAATGCGTGGAGCACGGCGTGTGGCAGAGCGTGCGCTACGGTTGCTACCGCAAGTCCCGGACCTACAGTGCCCTCGTGGCTGCCATGCTCACAACGCACCGGCTTTTGGGCACGTGGTCCCGGATGATCGACTATTATTTGGCTTTAACCGACTTTGCACGTCGCAAGTTCATCGCAGGGGGACTACCGGCTGATAAGATCCTGGTTAAGCCAAACTTCGTCTATCCCGATCCTGGTGATGGCAACGGAGAACGTTCTTATGCGCTGTTTGTGGGACGGCTTTCCCCCGAGAAAGGCTTACCAACTCTCCTTGCCGCCTGGGCACGCCTGGGCATTTTCATGCCGCTTCACATTATCGGCGATGGTCCTGTCCAGGCCCAACTAGAGGAATACGTCCGGCAATTTCATATTCCGAGTGTGCGCTTTCTGGGAAGCTTAAAGTGGGAGCTGGTCGTCCGAGCGATGAAGGGAGCGCTCTGCTTGATGTTCCCGAGCCAGTGCTATGAAGGCCTCCCCATGACGGTAATTGAAGCGTTTGCCTGTGGCACGCCGGTCATTGCCTCGCGGATGGATTCCAGACAGGAGCTGATTTCGGATGGCTGGACAGGACTTCACTTCACCCCGGGTGATGCCGATGATCTGGCGAGCAAGGCTCGGTGGGCATGGAAGCACCCCGGCGATATGGCCGAGATGGGGAAGCGAGCACGACGTGAATACGAAGCAAAGTACACGTCGGCACGCAACTATAAAATGCTACTGGAAATCTACGATCGAGCCATACAAAACCACCATGCGAGGCCCAACGGTTTCGAAGCCGACCTCACGACGTCGGCGTCCAGTTTCGGCGCTGGCCAGGAACAATCCTGCTGACATAGGTCAAAATGAGCGAGCTACATCCTTCTTCACCGGTTGACGTTCGTCCATCCCCACAGATGCTTGCGGAGCCGAGGGAGCAAACACAGCGGTTGGATCATTTCTCACAAACCCTGTTCCGCCACCTCGACGGATTTGGCGTGCGGTATTGTGCGCTCGACCTACGCGAGGAGACAGAGGACACGCCGTCGATTGTGCAGGAACTCGCGGTGCATCCTGAGGACCGTGGCAAACTGCTCGCCACGCTTCGCTCGTTGGAGGATAAGGATTACTTCGTGGTGCAAGAGCGGATCAGTGTCATTCCAGGAGCTCGCCGGTATTGTTTGGCCTGTCTGCTTTCGCGGCTACCTACATTCCACGAACTGACAATACTTTTTGGTCCCTCCGGGAGTCAGTTTCTCCCCACCAGCAAAGAAATCGTTGAACGGCGAGAGAAACGCGAGACCACCTGGGCAGCTGCCCCCGCGGATGAGTTCCGTTATCGGCTGTTCAAAAACTGCCTCGAGGGAACCAAGTCGGGAGCAGACGGGCGACGATTACGGCAACTGATCGGCGAACTCGGTCCGGAACGAGCAAAGAGGGTCGCTCAAGACCTGTTCGGAAATCGCTGGCAGAGTGCAGTGGAGGCAGCGCGCACCGCTACGGCTGGGGCCCGGTTGCCGAGCGAACTTAGAAGGCGCCTCTGGTGGAGGCACGTTTCGAGCGACCCGCAAGTATTGCTGAAGTACGCCGGGAAGGCATTCCGGGAAGTTCCGAGTCGCTGGTTCCGCCCAAAAGGGTTGTTGGTGGCCATCTTGGGACCGGATGGAGTGGGAAAGAGCAGTTTTTCAGCGGAGCTGCTCGAAATGTTTCGGCCCGTGTTTGCGAGCGGGCGCGTACTGCAATGGCGGCCACAGGTAATCAAGCCGCGGCCAGAGAAAAACCCGTTGATCTTCGAGCCGCCGCACAGCAAGCCGGCACACGGAAAAGTGGAGTCGATGCTGCGGCTGCTTGCTGTGCTGGTGGACTACTGGGTTGGTGAGGTGGTGCTGATTAGGCCGTTGCTCGCGCGGTCCGGCTTGTTAGTGTATGACCGCAACTTTCACGACATCCTTGTGGACACCAAACGCTACCGGTATGGTGGTCCGCTGTGGCTGCTGCACCTACTGGAAAGAATGGTGCCCCACAACGAGCTTGTCTTTCTAACACTTGAAGCCGATCCCGAAACCATATTGCAGCGCAAACAGGAAGTCAGCCCGGAGGAGGTGGGTCGGCAGTGCACTGAGTACCGTAGGCTGGCCCAGAGACTTCCAAACTCGCACGTGATTCGCACAGACCGTGATCTCGAACAATGCGTCGCCGAAGGGTCACGAATATTAGTGGGCTATCTGAACCAACGGTTCAAAAAGCGAAATAGGCAGTCGTTTCCATCCCTGGAGCCCCCCAGAAAGAAAAAGAAGCATGGGTCGAGCGGCGCGGGGCAGATGCCGGCGTGAGAGCGCGGCTGCTTCCGGAAAGAAAAAACATATGTCCGATGTTCCATTCCTTTCAGCATTGCAGAATCTGAAGAACGAGGTCGCGTCCCGGTCCTGCGGTTGGGGCAGATGGCTGATCAAAGGGATGTATGCAGTTCTAGATCAAGGATTGATTTCTGGCTCGAACTTCTTACTGGGAATCCTACTGGCGCGATGGACCGGCGCGGAGCAATACGGCGCCTACGCGCTGGCGTTCGCGATATTCATCCTAGTGTCGATTGTGTACCAAGCGCTGGTGCTCGAGCCTATGACTGTGTTTGGACCATCGGTGTATCACACCGCACCAAAGCAGTATCTCGGCATCCTAGTTCAGCTGCAGATGGTGTTGGGAGCTGCGATGTTCGGGGTAGGTGCGCTCGGGGGGGGCTATTTCCACGCGCGCGTGTCGGCGGAACTGGGGCCAGCGCTAATGGGAGCAACCATTGCCGCTCCGTGTGTGCTCTTGTTCTGGTTTGCGCGCCGCGCCTGTTACGTTGAGCTCAGTCCGAGCCGGGCCCTGGGCGGGGCGATGCTGTATATGCCCCTGCTACTAAGCAGCATCTGGGTCCTTCGCAGACTGAAGCTGCTTTCGCCGTTTTTCGCTTTTGCCGCCATGGGAGTTTCCGCTCTACTGGCGAGTGCCGAATTGTTATGGCGGTTGAACCCCAGGCTGGGACGAGACCCGCAGGGCCCGTGCCTGCGCGAGGTGAGCAGACGACACTGGAATTATGGCCGATGGGCACTGGCCGGTGCCGTGTTCCTTTGGGTTCCATGGAACATCTGTTATCCCCTGGTGACCAAGTTTTGGGGTCTTGCCGAGACCGGTACGCTTCGGGCCTTGCTGAACTTGGCCTTGCCGATTACGCAGGCGCATTCGGCGCTAACCCTGCTTTTCCTGCCGTACACCGCGCGGCTGGGTCAGCAGGAAGGCTGGCGAGCCATGAAATGGCAGGCCATGCGGATCGGAGGCGTGTACGCCGCTGGCGCCGGTGTGTACTGGCTGTTTGTCTGTATGTTCGGCGGGCCACTGGTCCATTTTCTTTACGCAGGCCGCTACACAGAGATCATTCCGCTGCTGCCATGGGTTGCGGTGTCGTCAATCATTGGCGGCGCGTTGCTGGGACCGACGATTGTGATTCGTGCGATGCAGTCGCCGGCGTCGGTTTGTTGGATTTATCTATGTTCGAGCGCAGTGGCAGCAGGCGTCGGCGCTCCGGCAATCTGGGCATGGGGAATGCGCGGTGCGGTTGTTGCGTTGGTTCTTTCGAGCCTCGCCGCGCTCGTGAGCGGATATGTGATTCTTCGGACACGTGTCGGGACTGTGCAGTCTCGCGCGACGTTCGAGGAGCCAGTCGTTGCGGTCCTGCCTCATTGAGCAGCTCGTCCTAAAACAGAGGTCCAAAGGAAGTCAGAGTAAGACTCCCGGTCGAGCGGCAAGCTAAGGCCATTCATTTTCCGATTGAAAGGGCGGCTTCATGGAAAGACTTCTCGAGGTCAAAGCACATCTACATAACCTATCGCTTCTGGTGATGAGTCCGGTCCGGGCTGAGGAAGCGTTCGACTACGTTGCTGGACTCTGCTTGGAGGCTCGTACTCATTTTCTGAAGCTGGCTGATGCGCATCACGTGGTCATACGCGCCCTGGAGCCCCTCGAGCAGGCCGCTGTTGCTGCGGGAGCCGGCGAGGTGGCCCAGTTTGCGAACGCAGCTCTCGGCCGGGAGCATGCGCGAATCGCCAACGGTCTGAAGTTCCTCAGCGAGATCTGCAGAGAACTAGAAGCGGACGGCTGCGCCGTTGCAGTGATGAAGACGCTGGACCACTGGCCTGACTTTGGGAACGACCTCGACCTGATCACCATGGCGGACGAGCGTTTTGTGCAGAATATTTTTCTACACAAGTTCCACGGCCGACCGCTGACACGCACCATTGGCGACTATCTCGCCCATAAGCGGAGTTTCGCGCTGGAGGGCCTTCAACAAGAAGTTGAAATTCATGTCGGGAGGCTTGGGCAAGCAGGGGAGCACATCGAGCTTGCGCGCCGGTTCCTCGACAGGCGCATGCCAGTGGAGTTCAACGGCCACACCTTTCTTTCACCCGCGCCCGAGGAGCGCATTGTCGTCGGCACGCTTCAGCGCATGTACCGCCACCTGTACTTTCGCATATGCGACATTCCGGACACGGCGAAGATGATCGAATCCGGATGGGTGGATTACAAAGAGCTGCGGGCTGCGGCGGACCTTGGCGGCATTTGGGACGGCGTAGCGGCGTATCTGCGGATCATCTCCGAGTATCTTCGCGACTACCGCGGCACGGGGCTGGACCTGCCAAAGGAGGTGCTCACTTCCGCGCGCTTTGGGGCGGAGAAACTGTCTGCGCGCGGCAGGTTCCTCCACTTACGAGTTCTGCCGCACGGCTTGGCCCTCTATGCAAACCAGCTTGCACACCTTGCGCGAAACGGAAACGTCCCTGGGACTGCGCGGTTGAGCCTTTTGCCTCCCTTGGCTGGCGTGGCAGCTCTGGCTTACGCCGTTGCTGGCAGCAGCGACAGGATCTGGTAACCGCCCTATGGAAGAAACAGGAGCTCAACCGCTTTGGCAGCGATTCTCGGGGACAAACGCTTTGCGATCCGTCCTGGCCCGGAAATGGAGGATGGCCCGCCGGGTACTGCAGAGTGAGGGACTCTGGGTACTCGTTTGGGAGATATTCTGTCAGGGGCTCAAGCCACTGCTAAAGGTTTATGAATCTTTAGCGTGGCTGTGGAGTCGTGCCAGTGGCTGCCTCTGTTTTAAGGTGCACGGCAGTGTGCTCACCGTGTTGCCTGGGGATCACGGGATCTCGCGGGAGTTGGCAGCCTACAGGACGCATGAACCGCTGGCCTCTAAGCTCCTCCAAAAGTTCCTTAAGCCGGGAATGAACCTAGTGGACATTGGCAGCAACCTAGGCTACTACGCTTTACTGGAAGCCCGGACAGTCGGCGGTGCCGGGCGCGTGATTGCCATCGAGCCTGTCGCAGGCAACTTTGCACAATTATCGAAGAATGTTCACGCGAATGGCTATCGCAACATCCTGTTGCACAATGTGGCCATCGGGGCGATGAACGGCGCCGCGACGATGTACATTGGCAAGAAGTCTAACTGGCACGCTCTTTATCCCGTGCCCTGGAAGACGCGAGAGATCACCGTGCGCGTCTCCACTCTTGACGCCGTGCTCGATGAGCATAATCTCCGTTCGGTGGACCTGATTCGCATGGACCTCGAAGGCTACGAAGTCGAAGTTATTCACGGTATGCGGAAAACGATTGAAAACTACAGCCCGCGGCTATTGGTCGAACTTCACCCCCATGTGGCCGGTGCGAATGCCATCCTTGGGCTTCTGAGACATTTGAGGGCTCTTGGATATGACATAGATTGGTTGGTCGACAGCGAGCGGGATTCTCCAATACGCTCGTGGTTTTTGCGGCCAGAGAAGATCCCCCTAGCAGAACTGTTCAAGGACCGACGGATCATCACTGGCACGAGAGCACTCCATGTGCTCTTTGCACGCAGGCATGCGAAACGAATTCCATTGGAACGGGGTTCCACCCGGGCACTAGTACAAACGGCTCTCGACGTCCCTAGGTCCGTTTCAGAGGATTGAAGCGGGGTTCTCGTCGGGCGGTTTCCTTTCCGGCGCACCGTGTTCCCGTTTCGGCTACGAACCACCTGGGAGCCCGAGCAAATACGCCTTGTTATAAAGGAGGAGTCACAATGAGCATTGAGAAGCGCATCCTTGTTACCGGGGCCGGCGGATTCATCGGCCACCACCTCGTCCGCCGGCTGAAGTCCGATGGATCTTGGGTCCGGGGTGTGGACATTAAGCATCCCGAATATGAGGATTCAGTTGCCGACGAGTTCGAGCTGCTGGATCTCCGGAAGTTCGATAACTGCCTATTGGCAACGCGAAATATTCAACAGGTGTATAACCTCGCAGCGGATATGGGCGGCATCGGATACATAACCGCCTATCTTGCTGGTATCTCATGTAATAATACTCTAATTAATACTCACATGCTGGAGGCGTGCCGCTTGAACGGCATTGCGAGGTTTCTGTTCTCCTCATCCGCTTGCGTCTACGCACAGTCCAAGCAAAAAAACGCAGAAGTAACTCCCTTGAAAGAGGAGGACGCTTATCCGGCTGACCCGGAACCCGGCTACGGGTGGGAGAAGCTCTGGGCGGAGCAGCTGTGCCAGTACTTCTGCAAAGATTACAAACTGGAAACCAGAGTCGTTCGTTTTCACAATGTGTATGGTCCCCTGGGAACTTACGATGGTGGGAAGGAGAAGGCACCCGCGGCCATCTCGCGTAAGGTAGCGCTGGCCCGCGACGGGGCCGAAATCGAGATCTGGGGCGACGGTGAGCAGACACGCTCGTTTATGTACGTGGACGATTGCGTCGAAGGCCTGGTCCGTCTGATGCGTTCCAACCACCGCGAACCGCTCAATCTGGGTACCGATCGGTTGGTGACCATCAATGAACTCGTGGATCTGGTCTGCAAGGTTGCCGGAAAACGCCTGCGCAAGCGCCACGACCTGACCAAACCTCAGGGTGTCCGCGGGAGAAACAGCGACAACTCCCAGTTGCGACAGGTCCTTGGCTGGGAACCTGCCATCACCCTCGAGCACGGTCTTGCAATCACTTACAAGTGGATCGAAAGCGAAATCATGAAGGGGCAGGAGGCTCTGGCCGCGACGCCGACCTAGGGAACTGCCATGTCCGAAAACTTGAAACTTGCCGGACTCTCGCGCGTCAACGTGCTGGGCGTGGGAGTCCATGCCATCGACATGCGCCAAGCCCTGGCGGTCTTCCGGCGCACACTGGAAGACCGCAGGAAAGGCTATGTCTGCGTCACCGGCGTGCACGGAATCATGGAGGCACAGAAGTATCCTGAGTTCAAGGCCATCCTGAACGGTTCTCTGCTAACCACTCCCGACGGCGTGCCCACGGTCTGGGTGGGCAGGTGGCAGGGCTATTCGCAGATGCAACGCGTCTTCGGTCCGGAGTTGATGCTCGAAGTCTGTGCCATGTCCGTCGGCAAGGGCTATACCCACTTTCTGTACGGGGGTGCAGACGGGGTGGCTGAACAACTCAAGATTTCCCTTCTGCGCAGGTTTCCGGGGCTGCGCATTGTAGGCACTTACACGCCGCCCTTCCGCCCGTTAAACCAAGCCGAGAAACAGGACCTATATGCCCGAGTGTCAACGGTGAAACCGGATATCTTCTGGGTCGGTCTCAGTACGCCGAAGCAGGAGCACTTCATGGCTGAGTACTTGCCGCACCTGGATACCCGGGTGATGGTCGGAGTGGGCGCCGCTTTCGATGTGCACACGGGCCGCATCCAAGACGCTCCTGACTGGATGAAAAACGCGGGGCTTCAGTGGCTTCATCGCCTGGGTCAGGAGCCACGGCGTCTGTGGAAGCGGTATCTCTATAACAATCCTTTGTTTGTTTTCAAGATGACATCGCAAATCCTAGGCCTATCGAAATACGACCCCGTTTAACCGGTTGTACGAGGCAATCGCAAGCGAACGGGATTGGCTCACGGAAATCTAGGAGAAGACGTGAGTAACGTTCGGTCTTCAGGTCGCCAGCCTTCACCTGAACCGGAATCCCGCGAGTTTCGGCTCCCGAAACGAACATCAACAGAAGCAGCCCGAGGTTATAGAGATATCTGGTCATGGAATCGGAATGCACGTGTTGGCCAAACGTTCTCGCTGACGATTCTAGCAGCGTTCCTGATAGTTGGATGTGCGCTCAAGTTTTTCACTGTGGGATTGGGAGCTAGGCTGCGAGATTTGCGTGGTTGGATGCCGTGAATCTCGCTGTCGCCACTAACGCGCGCGGCGGTCCCGGATCGTCTTGGCGAGTGTCGCCTATGACGCGGGGATCATTAACAGGGCGTTTTTCACCACGCTGGTGCTGGTGGCGACTCTAACTTCCCAGGCGGCCGGTGCTTGGCTGAAGTATGTTCTGGGAAAAGGTTAGGACTTGCTCTCTGAACAGCGAGCCAAGCCAAGAACCGTTCCCGTGGGATCGCTCATTAGTGAAAGCAAAAAAAGGCCACGTTGAAGCCCCGAATCCTCGCACTGATCATCTCGCTGTCCATCGTGGCTCTGGCTTCACCGCCCAGCTCGCAGGCGCAGTCTAGAGACAACAAGTGGGCGCCCACGCAGCGCTCTTCAACGGCCTCCGCGATCGCTGTAAGTGCCCGCGGCAGTTCTTCGGCTCCCCCTGCCAGCGGTATCCCCCTCACACTGTTTTCGATGCATGTCCAGTCGGAGCTTTTCTCTGGGATGCCCTGGCCGTCAGTTTCTTTCGGCAGCATGAGATTGTGGGACACGTACACTACTTGGAACGATCTCAACCCTTCCGCAGGTAACTTCAACTGGCCCGCGCTGGACCGATGGCTCGATGCCGCCCAACAACATGGCGTTGATGTAATTTACACCTTTGGCGCCACGCCGACTTGGGCGTCGTCTAATCCGACCGGAAAGTGCGATTACAACCCTGGAGCCTGTTATCCGCCGGCGAATATGCAGGACTGGGATAACTTTGTCCGGGCGGTCGCCACTCACGCTGTCGGCCGGATCAAATACTGGGAAATGTGGAATGAAGCGAACCAGCACGGATACTGGAGCGGGAGCATCCCCGCGCTTGTGACGATGACGCAGCACGCTTCCGCAATCATCAAGTCAGTTGCTCCCAAGGCGATGATCTTTACGCCTTCGGCGGTGGGCGGCGACGTGGATACTTCCACATTCCTCGACAAGTTTTTCGCAGCAGGTGGTGGCGCGCCTGTGGACGCCGTGGCATTCCATGGCTATGTGAATTCGATTCCTGCAATCCCTGAAAGTGTCAACCAGATTGTGGACGCCGTGCAAGACGTCATGGCGGCTCACGGCCAAAGCGGCAAGCCGCTGTGGGATACTGAAGGAAGTTGGGGACCTTCGGACCACCTCACCGGGGACGATGCGCGGATGGCCTTTGTCGCGCGGCACTATATTTTGCAGTGGTCGAAAGGCGTGCAGCGCTTCTACTGGTATGCCTGGAATGATAAGAGCTACGGAACCCTTTTCAAATCCGGCACGGGTACGCTCGAAAAAGCAGGTATGGCATACGCACAGGTGGAAAGGTGGCTAGTGGGTGCCAACCTGACTGCGCCTTGCTCGGCGAGCAAAGAGTCGACTTGGACATGTAATTTGACGCTCGCCGGAGGAGCGGGCGGCCAAATCGTCTGGAATGCCGGGGTCAACATTCCTGCGACTATTCCGTTTACACCTGCTTCGAACTTTGCGCAATATACCGACCTTGACGGCAAGATCACGCAACTTTCCGGCGGGCCAATTCAAATTGGAGCCAAACCCATTCTGCTGACTGTTGGCCCTGCACCACATGCGCCCGCCAAAAAATCTGCGCGCAACACAGAAACAGGGCAAACCAATCCCTCAGCGCGTCGCCGAGCGTTTGAAGAGCCTGGGAATGGTGAGTCTAGGGCTGTGTGTTGTCTGTTGAGAGCTGCGGTACTCGCGCAAAGGTCTGACTTGTCTGCTGACGCTTCGAAATCGCGCACACATTCCTTTTTCAGCGCAGCAAAACGGAAGTCCAACCGCGGCGCTCGAGGCGCGACGGCCCGCTTAGACTCAGGAGTGACTGATGTTAACTCTTTCAATGGGCCCCTCTTCAGCGGGTCAGCGCGCATTCCATTGCCCCAGTCCTCCAGTTCGCTGCCCAATCCTCCGACGGCAAATTCGCCTGCCGACGGAGCTACAGGGGTTTCCACTTTCCCGACGTTGACGGTGAATGTCTCCGATCCCAATTCCAGCAAGCTGACCGTGAACTTCTATGGCAAGGCCATTCCTTCAGTCACGCCGGGACCGAACTTCACCATCGTTGCGCTTCCTGATACGCAGTATTACTCCTCCAACCTGAATGGCGGGACGTTGGCGATGTTCAACTCGCAGACGCAGTGGATCGTCAACAACCTAGTTGCTAAGAACATTGCCTTCGTAATCGGATTGGGAGACATCGTCCAGGATGGAAACAACGGAGGAAACTATTCGGAGTGGATCAACGCGAACTCTGCCGTCAGTGTGCTGGATGATCCCACTGCCACCGGACTTCCACAAGGCATACCGTACAGTTTCGGCGTCGGTAATCATGATCAAGGCCCCTCTGGAAATGGCTCGCCGAATGATACGGCCGGGTACAACCAATACTTCGGCGTCTCTCGCTACAGCAGCAAGTCCTACTACGGCGGGCATTATGGAACGCAGAACGATAATCATTATGAATTGTTCAGCGCTAGTGGCATGGACTTCATCGTCATCAATCTGGCATACGACGTATCAGCGAATCCCAACGTTTTGGCTTGGGCGAATGGCCTGCTCCAAACCTATAGTTCCCGGCGCGGCATCGTAGTCAGCCACTACTTGATCGATAATGGTTTTAATGCGGCATGGAGTTCGCAAGGGCAGGCAACATACAACGCGCTGAAAGGAAATCCAAATCTCTTTCTGATGCTCTGTGGGCACGTGACGCCGCCGGAAGGTCAGAGAGCAGACATTTTTAATGGAGACCGGGTCTATACGCTCATGTCCGACTACCAGGAGGATGGCGCTGGAGGTGATGGCTGGCTCAGGATTTTGACCTTTTCGCCAGCGAGCAATCAGATTCAAATTCAGACGTATTCTCCCTACATCAACCAGTTCGAGAGCACTTCGGCTGGCAACTTCACGATCAATTATGACATGCAAGGCACCGGCAACAACTTCACGCTGCTTGCAAGCAACACGGGTGTTCTTTCCGGCAACCCCACAAGTTACGCCTGGTCGAATCTTTCCCCCGGTTCACAGTATGAGTGGTATGTCACTGTCAGCAATTCGTCAGGAACAACGGTCGGTCCACTGTGGAGCTTCACGACCACTGGCGGTTCCCCTGTGACTCTGTCTCCGTCGAGTTTGAGTTTCCCAAGTCAGCTGGTTAACACGACCAGCGCAGTGCAGACCGTCACGCTGACTAACACCGGGACTGCCGCGCTGAGCGTTACCAGCATCGTGGCCAGCGGCGACTTCATGCAGACCAACACCTGCGGCACG
>QHYH01000013.1 GCA_003223215.1 Acidobacteriota bacterium | reverse complement strand
GTCTGCGACGCGACACGCATTGGGAATTCTTCTACGATAAATTCGGTTCCCCACTCGTGCGTCTATACCGGCGCCTCGGTCAGCTCCGCCGCACATGTTCCGCGTTGCGCAGCCGCGACTCGTATTTCTATTACCTACAGTCCTTACAGGGCACCGCGGTTATCGCATATCACCGCCACGCCGCCGCTACCGGCACTACGCCCGAGCAATTCCTCATGATCTTCCTGAACTTTGCCGACAGCGCCGAAACAGTCACTGTTCCATTCCCAAAGGCCGGCACCTGGAAAGAAATGATTGATGCAGATCTCCGTGTCCAGACACTGGCAGTCCCTGCCGACGGGGCCAACAAGTCCGTAGTCGTCCCCTCAAACTACGGCTGTGCGTTCCTGTGGCCCAGCTGAACATGGCGCCGGACTTCATTTTCCATGTCCCAACTTCCTGCTCACTCATTTCCGTGGATGATGGCCAATTCGAGGAACCTGATTCGCAATATACGGGTCACAAAACCTGCCCAAGACACTGTTGGCTTGGAGAACTTGGCGCCATTCGTGCGCTGTAACTCATCAAGAGTCGGTATGCAACTGGCCAACCTCCGATTGACTTCCCCACGGAACAATCTCGTCACCATCTCACCAAGCTGCGCCGCGCGCACTACCCTGTCGTCGCTGGCGCGCAATTCGGGAGTGAATGAGCCAGGAGGATTTCGTGAGCAAACCGGATTCGCATTTGTTCGATCATTCGTACTTGGGCTGGCGCTACTATAACTCTCCAGCTACAGCCCTCGACCTCAGCCTGCAGCGTTTTTCCCGTTTCTGCTCACTTGCGCCCGATTGAAGCGAGGGGGGATATTGCCCTGTCGGAACTCGCGCGAATGCAAGTTGGAAGCGGCCCGCAAGAGTTTTCTCTTCTAAGGGTCGGCGCCAAAGCAATGGTACTCGTGCCCTTTCGCACTTCCCATGGAAACCTCTTGATTCCGATGCCGCATTGAGCTGGTTACGATGGATTTCAAGCTGGCGTGAACCTCTCGCACGCCGGTGCGCGGTCGTAGCGACAATTCGGGGCGAGGGTGCCAGGCTTCTCCCGGGCACTTGCACTATACGCAACTTGCGTAATAATATACGCATTATGCGTAAGAATGTACCGGCGCTGGATAGTCTCTTTCCTAGCGTGCGCCAGGGTGTGCTTGCGGCGACTCTGACCCGGCCGGACAAATGGTGGTATCTCTCCGAATTGGCGCAATTCCTGCATACGCGGCCATCCAGTCTGCAACGCGAACTTATCTCGCTAGAGCAGAGTGGCATATTGCAGCAGCGCAAGGATGGGCGCAGAACGTACTTTAAGGCAGAGACGCGGTCTCCGATCTTCCGGGAGCTACGGAGCATATTCGAAAAGACCGTGGGACTGATTCCCACGCTGAGAGTTGCGCTTCGGTCTTTCGACAACAAGATAATCTGCGCCTTCGTGTACGGCTCGATAGCACGTCGCGAGGAAGGTGCAACAAGCGATGTCGACCTTATGGTCATTGGAAGCGTGGGACTTGCAGATCTAGCGCCGACCCTCGCAAAGGTTGAGAAGCGCCTCGGCCGGGAAGTGAATGTGACAGACTACTCAGTGGAGGAATTCCGCAAGAAAGTGACCGAGGGTGATCACTTCCTGACAACCGTACTGAAGGGCAGTGTTCAGTTCGTGAAAGGTGAACAGCGTGACCTGGACGCAATTGCTTGCAAGTAATGAAGTCCAGCGACACAAAACGTCGAAAAAGGAACTGGACAAGCTGCGGGCCGTTATTGCTCGCGACTTCGCCGATGCATCACTGGACGGTGTGTCGGCAGACGGCGTTTCGCAACTGCCTACAACGCCGGCCCTGCAGGCCGCAAAAATGGCGATTGCATGCGCTGGCTACCGCGTCGCAGGAGCGGGACACCACCGGATTTCTTTTGAAGTTGTTAAGCTGGCGATGGGCAAAGCTGCGGACCCATACAGTGGTTACTTCGATAGATGTCGGCGGAAGCGGAACGTGATTGATTATGACGATGCCTTTGTCGCAACTGAAACCGAAGCGCTAGAGATTGTGGCAAAAGCGAAAGAGTTCGTGAATGTAGTCGAGCGGTGGATCGCCCAAAACCATCCAGCCCTGAAAGTATAGGCAAGTCTTTCAACGGTTTCCCGTCGAAAGAAGATTTGAGGGACCTAAGAACCTATCTCATAAATGAATGGCGCCCGATCTGGGTCTACTCTGGCACATACTGTCCGAATTGCCCGTGGCAGGGAGCAAGTGCTTTTTTGCGATCGGCTTCCCCGCCCTAACCTCAATTTTTATCACCGCGAGGCAGCCCCAGGGACACCGAATCACGTTCGGAATAGTATCATCTATCTACAACAACTAAAATACTTAGCCTATACTCATGTACTACGAGCACTCGCGCACGCACCTGGCGTTGGCCAAGGATTCGCCAGAACCGAGAGCCGTGGAAACGCGGGAGCAAGGCCGCATCGTATCCATTCCTCAAGTCGTCGGCTTGCACCATCGCTACCGGCGACAGGCTGCTTAGGCACCGCCGCAAAATAAGAGGGTCCGATCTGAGAGTTTTGTCGGCGCTGCTGACTCTCAATATCGAACTCTGCGCAACTCCTCTCGGTTCGCCCCCTCTTGTTCACGACAAAAGCCCCCGCGGATGTGCCCAGCTGAGCTTCGCTCCAAGGCCATCCGCAGATGAGTATTGCCAACCCCAGCCCCCGTTGCGATTTTTGGTAATCACACCCGCCTTGTTCCTAGATGGAAATGAGATGTTCCAGTATCGTTCTCGGCGGATTCGCGGCGCTACGGGCAGCCTTCCTGACGCGACTGCTCCAACCTTGCCTTAGCCTCCGCGCTCCCTTTCTTCGCTGCCGCCATTAGCAGCACCCGTGCCTGGGCGCAGTTCTTCGCAACTACTTGTCCGCGCAAGTACAGATCGGATAACGTCAGTACCGCTGCCGGATTCCCTTTTTGCACCGCAAGCCATAGCAACTTCATCGCCACTGTGATGTCCTGCGATCCGTTCTTGCTCCCCAGGATCCGCTTCGCCGCCGCCAATTCAGCCTGCCCTGGTTCCTCAAGCGCAGTCCCCTGGGCAGCGACTTTGGGGCTGCCCGCGACGGGAGTACTCGGCGCCTTCTGGATCAGTGGCGCTTCCGCGGGGACAAGATTGGCTCTCGCGTCGGCCGCTGGCGGCCCACTCGGCAAATTTGCCGATGAATCCATCGCTGAAGTGACGGGTAGGGTCTCCGGCTTCGCGCGCCGCACAGGATTCGCAGGTTTTGTCTCCCCCACCATCTTCTCTCCCAACCGAATCAAGGACTCTCCCACTTCTCTTCGAAAGCTGAACACCGCCGCCGCAAGCAGGACGCCCATCACCGCCGCAACGATTCCCACCGCCGCTGCTCGGCTCAGCCGCGGCGAGGAGCCCTTTTGCACCTCTTTTGCAGTCGCGAGTTCTTTCGGTCTCTTCCTCTCTGCCGCCTTCGACTGCGCCGCAGCCTCTTCTCGTTCTTTAGGCGCAGCCGCGTGCAGCATCTTCGGGAGTTCGGACCCTTCAATCGGAGGCACTGGCGTGCGCAGCTTCCGGGGTTGCACACTTTCACTCGAGCGCTGGTGCTCCGCCGTATCGGCCGCAGCTGCGGCCGCGGGCGGAGCTTCTATCTTCAATTCTGGTTTTTCAACCAGGGGAGATGCAGGTTGTACCTTTGGGGGCTCCGCTTTCAGATCTGGGCAAGATTTTTCCAGTGTATGAACAGGTGCGGCGGTCGCAGGTATGAATTCCCTTCCAGCACCGACCGAAGGCTGCGATTTCGTCAGCCACTGCCGGATCTCCCTGCGAAATTCCTCGGAAACGTCAGTGAATTGCAAACCCGCAACTTTTCCATTTTCCTCTGTCCACTCCAATTGGCCGGTGCCTTCGAGCCGCCGCGTCTTGTCGACTGCAAAAGCGAAGTGAATCTTTTCGTTCGGCCGTAGGGGACTCACGGCGCAAAACCTGAAGCCCCCTTCGGAAACATTCAGCATAATCCCGCCGTTAAACGGCCCCAGGTCCACATATACGAGCTGCTCAGGTCTATTCCTTTGCGCATGCCTGCGTTCAGGGTTCTTGATACTCCCAGCGCAAGCGCTGGGATTCTGTTTGCCTAGTTGCATTGCTGCACCTCGGTTCCCAGAAACGGGGCTATCAACAGACCCGAATCGGAGCGCACTGAGTCTC
>QHYH01000093.1 GCA_003223215.1 Acidobacteriota bacterium | reverse complement strand
TTGGCTGGCTGAAGACCATCGCGTTGTTGCGTAAAGTGCGTCATCGCGGAACCTTGAAGGTAGATTGGATCTTTACCTTCGCGTGCGCAGCCTACAACCTGGTGCGCATGCGAAACCTGATGGCTGCGACAGTTCCGGCGCAGTAAGCCCAGGTCGTAGTGTCTCTGAACGGCGCTCCAAAGCCCACCTGGGCACGGCAGCGCGAAAAAAACGACCGAAAAACCGCCTTACATCTTGAAAAATGAAGCAAACGAAGACAGAAGCTGCACTTTCACGGAATTTTTCCGCAGCCTGCTAGGGATGACAAGTCTCGGGCATGCGGGCAATAAATGCAGTAGCAACAGATAAATGTAGCAGCGATTGACGGCGCCATATTTTTCATAGAAGATAGTTACATTGCACGTCGTCAGGGACCCCTTAAAGTTCGCTTTACTCACCCGGCCGGAAGTTAGGGATCATGCTGCAAGCCATTCTGTCCCGGGTTCACTACAACCTGATGCATCCAAAAACGCCGATGGCGATTATGCCGTTGGTCGAAGAGCAAATTCGAAGACAGCGGAGCAAAGCAGCCGTCCCGCAGCAAGAATGGCAGATGACTGAACGGCTGAAATGCCAGCCCGATCCGCCCGACCTGCTACTAACAATTGTTCAAGGCTTGGAACAGTTCGCCCATGATTATGAGCACCATTGCGAGATTGCGCGAAGCCGAGGACTGCAACCAATCTCTTCCAAGAGGGCCTGTGAAGCATTGCGGAAAATAGAAGAAGCAATTGAACGCCTGTGAAGTTTCATGTGCGCCAAATACTCCGATTTCGCCGCACTTCAAAGCCCTCGCGAAAAGTAGTCCGGAACCCATTGGTCCGCCAGGGCGTGACGAGAAAGATTGCGCCTCATTGTTGCGGTTGGCAAATCAATCTGCTGCTTCCTCCGCATTCTTCCGCCACTAATTCTTCGATCCGATCCCGCAATCCAGTCTGTTACTTGCAAAGTTTCCCGCGGGCCATTACGGTGTCAACTGTCATTCACTAACCCGTCAGTACAAAGTAACACTGACACTTCACTCCACGGAGGGTCACCAGGGGGCAAGTTTTGTGCGCCCCGCACCCCGGGCAGACTTGCCCCCTCCGTTCGCGGCTGGCTATCGCCGCCGGACATCGGCTAGGTGTTGCGACTGGTTTCCCGCCGCTTTGTGACGCGCACTGCCGGCCGGATGTTTAGGCCGAGGACAAATCAATCTAGCTCTGAGCAAAACTCGAGCGCCTCCGTGCACGTGGACTCTTGACCGATGCCATGAAAACGTTGCTAGAGGAAGGGCGCAGCCAGGAAGATTTCCCGGTTCGTGCCCAAGGCCGAGTTTACGGGCGTACCGGAAAACGAAACGAAAACGCCGGCACCGTCGATCGCCGGATTCATCCCCCCGTGGGGCTGATATTTGGCTCCGTTGGAGACCAGCACCGGCAGGGATAAGGTCGAGCACGTCGCAAACGGCGAGAAGCAAAAGCCCGTGGCGGCGACGACCAACTGATCGGCGGCGTTCGAGGAGGGCCCAAGCACGGCGCCAAACGCTACACGATTGCCGAAGGAAATCACAGGATTCGAGTTTGGAACAAGCTGCGAAGCGGTGCCCGCATTGGCCACAGGGATGAAGTCTGTTTGCGGCGTACAACCCGGCAGTTGCAAAAAGCCCGAGCTGCACGTGGTACGCAGGAACATCCGCGAGCCGGAAGTTCCGCCGGAAACGAGATTCGTCGCGGTCGACGCAAAGGCGACTACAGCGCCAAGGGCTGCCGCCGACGGCGTGATGCTATCGCCGCCCGTGACCAGCTTCCCTTGCGCGTCCACGGAAACGGCGATCGTGGCGTTAGCACCACAGGGCGGAGCTCCGCCGGCAGTAGCTGGTATTGGCAGATTCAGGCACAGACTGCGGAGATAGACTTGATGGAAGACATTGCCCGGCATATTGCCCACGATATTATACGCGAGAGACTCGAAAGCAACACTGAGGCCGATTAGATCCAGCGACGGGTTGATGGAATCCTTGTCTCCCGGCTTGCCGCTAGAGTCGAGCGACGCCACGCTCGTCGTAGGCGTACAGCCCGGGAACATACCGCCGGTCTGACCCAAGCCTGGAAAGGAATTCGCCGGACAGTTCTGATAGAGATAAACCTGTTGAACGCCAACGGGAACGGCCATGCTCGTCAGATTCGTTGCTGTGGATTGGTACGCAACAAACAAGCCAAAACCAGAAACGGCGGGATTGCCACTCGGCGCGTTTCCAGGCTTGCCATCCACTCCCATCGAGACGAGACTTGTCTGCGGCGTGCAACTCGGTATCGGCCCAAAGACGCTGTTGCATGTATCGCGTAGATAAATCTGACCTATGGCCGGCGTGACGCCCGCTACGAGATTGGTGTCGTCCGATTCAAACGCCACGAGTCGACCGTCAGGAGAGACGACCGGCCGCTGGCTGCCCGTTGTGCCTCCCGCGCCGGCGCTGCCGTCGGCTGCGACTGAAATCAGCGTAGTTTGTGGCGTGCAATTGGGAATGACGCCAAAGCAATTCCTGCGCTCGTAAATCTGCGAAAGGCTGCTCGTAGCCTGCTGATCCAGATTCGTCGCCACGGAATCGAACACCACGAGTTCCCCACCCGCAGACACCGAGGAGCTTGTAACTCGCACCGTTGCCTGCCACTGGGGGACTTGCGTTGTTCACGGAGTCCTCGATCGGGAATTGGCTCATATTGATTACCAGGAAGCACTGTGGAGCCGAAGTACCACCCGAAGCTCCGGGATTCGTGATCGAGACTGGTACGGCCTGTGAACTGGCAATGGCTGAAGATGGAACTTGCACCTGAAGCACACAAGCGGAAACAGCAACACAGGGAGTCGGCTCTGTGGGCGTGAGCGTTTGCGAACCGAAAGTGACCGTCGCACCGGAAGCTACGTTGAGCGCAGCAATCGTCAGCGGGAAAGAGGTACCTCCCGCGGGTGCCGCCATCGGAGAAAAATTGATGATGGCTGGGGCGCCGGATCCGGTTGTTGAGGTCATAACCGTGAAAGTCGCACTGTTTGAAACAACCGACGCATTGGCAACGGAAACACTAATGGTTCCTGAGGAAGAGACGTCCTTCGAGGGCACGATTACCGACATCGTCTCGCATTGTGCCATGCTGGCTGGGCAATTGACTGGCGCTGAAACCGATGAAGGTGAAAGCGTGTCGTTGCCAAAACGCAGGATCTACGTCACAAGCAGGCCCGTGCCCGTAATCCCGAGCGTGAAATTGCCGCTGCCCGCGGGAACGCTGGTGGGCGAAATCGAGAGAATGGCCGTAGTAGTATCCGAAGGCGGGACTGCGGTGCCACCGCCGCATCCAAGGAAAGAAATCGAGATCCCGGCGAGGGCCCAAAGAAGAACCACCTTGCGCAGCATGTTCCACCGCCCGCCGGCTTGGCTGCGGGACTCCACCGCGCCGGCCTCCGCGAGGTCGCGATCCTCAATGATTGAGGAAAGGGAGGCTGGGTGCACAACCCGAAATATGCGATGCCGGACAATCCGCTTTGGTTGCCATCGGTCGACGGCTTGGCTTGAGGTTACTCGGCGTTTTATATTTTGGCTTTACGGAGAGACAAAATTCAGGTATCAGGGTTGTGGCGCTACCGGAGCGATGCGCGAGAACCCCTTTAGCATTGGAAAAATCAACGGCCCAAGAGCCAAGTCCTTCAGAATAAAAGCGGCTGGGAATCCACCCTCTCCGCCAGAAAGATCCTTTCCTGAACCTTAATGATCCTTCGCACCGTTGTGCAGGTCCGCCGCATCTTCCTGATCCTTGTTGGGTTCACGTTACTGCTCCTGGGAATTATGATGATCTTTACGCCGGGTCCGGGCACGCCTGTGATCTTGATGGGCTTGGGTTTGCTCGCTGCCGAGTTTGTCTGGGCAAGGCGCATTGTGGATCGCATTAAGCGCGAAAGCGCGCGCTTGAAGGATATTTTATTGCCCCCGGAGAAATAGGAGTCATCCACTTCGTTATTCCTTGGAACTTGAGGAGGCTGATTTTGTCAATTCACAAATCGTCTGTGGGAGAGGCCTGGTCCGGAAAGTGGGCGCTGGTCACCGGAGCCAGCGCAGGCATTGGAGTGGCTCTTGCAGAGGAGCTGGCAAACGGAGGAACGCATCTTGTGCTGACGGCGCGCCGCAAAGACCGCCTCGAGGCGCTCGCCGAAGGGCTGACCTCGACCTACAAAATCCGAACAGAGGTTCTTCCCGCCGATCTGGCCGATCCGGCGGCTCGGGAAGGGATCTATGCTTTCACGCGAGAAAAAGGAATTGAAGTCGACCTGCTTATCAACAATGCCGGCTTCGGCAAATTCGGCGAATTCCCATTCGTTGATAAGCAGCGCCTCCTCCAAATGGTTCAGGTAAATTGCGCTGCAGTGGTTCATCTCACCCATCTCTATTTGCGTGAGATGACCGCGCGACGGCGCGGCGATATTCTGATACTGGCCTCCACTGCCTCTTTCCAGGCGGTGCCCTACATTTCCACGTACGCGGCGACGAAGGCTTTTGATCTTTTATTTGCCGAGGGGTTGGCCGAGGAAATGAAGCCTTACGGCATCCGCGTTTGCGCACTTTGCCCCGGCTCGACCCAATCCGAGTTTCATGCCGTCGCGGGGCAGGAGAAATTTATTCATCGAGCGGAGACCGCGCAAAAGGTCGCGCGAACCGGGTTGCGGGCTCTCGCCGCCGGAAAAAGCTACGTCATCTCCGGGCTCGGGAATTATCTGGGCGCGCACGGCGAACGGCTGGTTCCCCGTCGCTTGGTTACGCGCACCGCCGCCCGCATGTTCAAGCCGAAAGAGAAAAACCAGGCAGGCAACTGACAGTTGGATCCGAGCAGACTCGAGCCGCATGAGGTGCGACGACCTAACTCACTTGATTCAGCAGCTAGACTGACTGATTTGATACCTGGCCAGTTAGCGGTGCGATGACACCGCCTGATACATCTAACTCATTGTAATAGAAGGACTTCCGGTAGCCCGTGACCTGGATTGACAGCGGGGAACTTATCCACTACGCCGCAGGAATGTACATTTGGGGCCGGGCAGAACGTCTTACCCAGGAGAGATGAGCATCGCCGACCAAGAAAGAGACGACGTGCTGCTCCGGCGGGCTGCAAAGGGCGACGAGGAGGCCTTTACGCTCCTTTATCGGCGCCATCAGGCGGCGCTCTACCGCTTTGCCTTGCGCATGACCGGAAGCACGTGGGCGGCCGAGGAGATTGTCCAGGATGTCTTTATGATGCTGATGCGAGATCCGAGGAAGTATGACGCCACACGCGGCACGCTCGGTGGCTTCCTCTACGGCGTGACTCGCAACCGGGTGTTGAAGCATCTCGAACGCCTACCGCGAGAGGTGCCTCTCGAGGAACAACATGACAACGGAACGGGACTGGGAATCGTTTTAAGGGGTGCCTCCACTCCGGCGATGCAAGCCGAAGAGCACGAGCGCGTCGAACGAGTTTGGGCGGCAGTCCTGGATTTGCCTGCAGAGTTTAGGGAAGCCGTGGTTCTCTGCGAACTCGAGGAGCGCAGTTACGAAGAAGCCGCGCAGATGATCGGCTGCCCTATTGGCACGGTTCGCTCGCGGCTGCATCGCGGACGAGCCTTGCTAATGGCCCGGCTGGAAATGCTGCGTGGTGGGCCCCGGCGCGCAAACGCCGCAGCCGTGAATGGTTTTGAAAGTAAGAAGGAAGTGCGCAATGACCTGCGATGAATTTGAAGCAATTGGATGGGATGCGCAGGGCAGCGCATCCTCGACGGATGCCCAGCGTGCTGCCGCTGCGGAGCACGCGGTTTCGTGCGCTCGCTGCGGAGCACTACGGAATTCCTGGGAAGCCACGCGCCTGGAATTGCGCTCTCTTGCCCAACTGACCACCTCAGTAGAGGCCCCAGCGCGTGTGGAGATGCGCCTCCGACAGCAATTCCGCACGGAGTATCACACCCCAAAAGTACGCCGCACGGCTGTCGTGACCGCCTGGACCTTGGCAGCAGCCGCTGTTTTGGTCGGCGCTGCAAGCTGGGTCAACTGGCGAGCGAGTCGGAACCGGAACATCGCGGTCCGGCCAGACACTCGCGTTTTGAATGGGAGTCCAACGGGACAAAACGCTGCAGCAGAGTCTCAGAGCGTCATGGCCGACAGTGAATTGAGCGATTTCACGTTGTTGCCGGGAGTTTTGCCAGCCGATACGGATGACGCCGCCATCCTTCGCGTTCGCCTGCAGCGTGGCGCACTTGGCGCGCTTGGCCTGCCCGTGAATGAAGACCGCGCCAATGAATGGATTCAGGTGGACTTGCTCGTCGGGAACGATGGATTGCCCGAGGCTGTTCGCATGCGCGAGTAAGCACAAGCTTTTTTGGCAGGTCGGGAGAGAAGAGAGGAGAAGAAAGCATGAACCTGAGATTAACCGTGAGCGTGACCGTTGGGTGCGCTCTTGTGCTCTGTGCGGGAATGGCCGGAGCGCAACAGGCGCCGTCTTCGCCCCCGCAGCCCGAGGTAATGATGCAAGCCGGACCGGAAGGCGATTTTGTTCCGCCTCCTTTCGGAGAGGGGATGGAGCTGCTTGGCTTCGGTGGAGTGCACGGCGGCAAAATCGTCACTGGCGCGCCGTTCAGCGCGGTAGCCGTATCGGAAACCGCCCAGACGCTGGCCGATGGCAATCACCTCTCGCGAAAAACACAGAGTAATCTTTACCGCGATAGCCAGGGCCGGGTTCGCAGAGAGATAACGCTTACGGGCTTTGGGCCATTGGCGGCTTCCGGACAACGAAAGTCGTTCGTGGTTATTAACGATCCGGTTGCGGGCGTCACCTATCTGCTGCATCCCGACCAGAAAACCGCCGAAAAAATGGGAAAGCCTTTCGCCAAGATGGGAGGGGCTATGCGGGATGCCATGAGGAATAAGAGGAGCGCCCGGGAGCAGCAGGAGATCGCCAACGGGAATCTGCAAGAGGAAGACCTCGGCACGCAAACCATCGCGGGAGTAACCGCTCAAGGAACGCGCTTGACGCGCACCATCCCTGCGGGACAAATAGGAAATGAAAAGCCGATTACCATCGTTCACGAAAGATGGTATTCCAATGACTTGCAAATGGTGGTTATGAGCAAACGCAGCGACCCGTGGTCCGGCGAGACCACTTACACGCTTACCAATATTAACCGCACGGAGCCGGATGCATCGCTGTTTACCGTGCCCTCGGCCTACACCGTAACGCAAGGTCACCGGGGGATACCAAGAAGGGGCCGCAACCAGGCGCCTGCGGAACAGTGAATTTTAGCGACGTTCCTCGTAACCACGGTCTTCTCTCCTGAAGACGGCACGCCCTTTTCGCGGCAACCCCCATCGCTGCGGGAAGGGCGCTGCCGTTTTTGGACGAAAATGGCAAGAAAGAAACGGACGGATATAAAATTGTACGCATGGACGAGAAAAAGCTGTCCGCAGAACTGCAACGCCAAGGATTCTTGCAAACGTGCGTCTGGCAAGATGCTCCCGGCACGTTTTATCCAGAACATACGCACCGAACCGAGACAGCGCACATCGTTCTGGAGCGGCGAGATGAGCTTGACGATGCATGGCCGCACGGTGACCTATGGCGCGGGAGGCCGCTGCGATGTACCCGCCGGAACGGTACACTCGGCAAGGATGGGGCCACAGGGCTGCCGCTATTTGATTGGGGAGCGGTGAAGCAAGGCGATCTATGGCGCTATCGCGCAGCAGGATTCTCGTGTGGCGCGAGAGCGCGGTCAAGTAGCTCAACAACGTGCAGGACGTCTTGGTTCGTTCGGTGGAGGGAAGTTCCGGCGCGCAGTTGCAAGATACAGCCAGGGTTGGCAGTGGCAACGATCTGAGCCCCGGTCGACTGGGCGTGGCGCATTTTCTCGGCGAGTAACTCGAGCGACGCTTCGGTCTGGGTAATGTTGTAGGTTCCCGCCGAACCGCAGCAAACCTCCGAGTACGGCAGTTCCACAAGGTCGAGATGTGGAATAGCCCGCAGCAGTTTGCGCGGAGCTTCGCGAATTTTTTGCCCATGCAAGAGATGGCAGGAGTCCTGGTAGGTGACGCAATGGCGCAGCGGATAAAGTTTGGCGGTTAGTCCGAGATTCGCAAGGAACTCGGTCACGTCGCGGGTTTTTGCGGCAAACGCCCGGGCCTGCTCGCATTCGGGTTCCATTGGCAAAAAGAGGCGACCGTATTCCTTGAGCGCAGAGCCACAACCCGCGGCATTCGTGACGATCGCGTCGAAATCCTCCAGCCGAAATGCAGCCAGATTCCTTCGCGCCAGGTCGCGCGTCGCCTCGTGAAATCCCGCGTGCACGGAAAGAGCGCCACAGCAGGTTTGTTCCGGTGGCACGACCACTTCGCAGCCGTTGGCGGTGAGCACCCGGATGGTAGCTTCCTGCAGTCCGGAAAAAGCCACGTTGGCAACGCAGCCGGCAAAAAAGGCAACGCGTGCACGCCGCCCTCCCACGGGCGCAAACGTCGACCCAATGCGACTAAAGAAAAAATCATCGTCGATGCGCGGGAGGAAGCAGTCTCGTTCGGCAAGGCCAAACAGCTTGAGAATCCCGATGCCGCGTGCGATCGCTTGCAAGCCGGACCGTTGGTAGAGGCGGAAAAGACGGGCCGCATCTTCGATAAAATGGGGAGCCGAGAAAAACTCCTTGAAAAAGAAGTCACGTGTGGCGCGAGCGAGCCAGGAGCGCTCGTAACTGCGTTCGATACGCGCGCGGGCGTGTTCGACCAGCCTCCCGTATTCGACGCCGGATGGGCAGGCGGTTTCACACGCGCGGCAGTCAAGACACTTTTCGATGTGCTCGACGAACCCATCGCTGATGCGCGCTTCCGCAACTCCCTGGCCGGTGAGTTCGCCTTGAAAGACGTGGAACATCTGCTGGATGCGGCCACGCGGCGAATCCGCCTCGAGATTCCACAGTCGATAGGTGGGGCAGGCATTGAGGCAAAGGCCGCAGCGGATGCAGCGAGTGTAGTCCTCGTAGACCGGCGTCGGGCCAGGGATAGAGTTTACAGGCATGCTGTCCGCTGCTAAGCAGCATCATTCTACGGAAGTTTAAGGGAAGGTACGAGGCCTAGAGTTCCGTTCCCCTCGAGGACGCCAATTCCACGGCAATTTCTACTGCTGTTGCGGGTTCTGCGGATTTTGAGGAGGCGGCGCGCCTGGAGACCCGCCCGACGGCCCCGCTGGCTGGCCGATAGGCTGACCAATTGGCTGACCAAGACCGGTGCCTGTCTGCATGCCCGGTTGCCCTACGCCCAACATATCTTTCGACGGGTCCCAGATAAATTCGAAAAGGCGGTAGTTCTTCGCGTGATCGTAAACGATTACAGACTTCCTGTTGATCTTGCTCCCGACTCCAATGATGTTTCCGCCTATGATCGGCGAAGCATCGTCGCTAGGAATGGGAGGATCGGCGTCCGAGCTCGTATCCGTTCCCTGATCTGCGGAAACGGGATTTCCGCTTGTAGCCGGAGGATTGCCAGGACTTGCCGGCTGCGTCCCCGCTGGTCCTTGCGGAGTGAGTCCGCCAACCTGTCCCGCCACCTGCCCGACAGCCGTGCCAAAACCGCTGTTTGGAGCACCCGGCGCTGCCAAGGCAGCTGCGGGCGTGCCCATTCCGGGAACACGGCCAAACTGAAGATTCGGGCGGGGCTTCAAGCTACCGATGAGCTGCCCGCCCGGACCGACATAGATGAGTCTCCATGAACCATCCTGCGTGTTCATCGGATCTTTGTAAGCCTGGCGCAGGAAACGCAGGGAGCCGATTTTTGGTTTGGTTAGGTCCTCCAAGCTGGTGGGGAAACGGCCCATCTTCCTGTAATACTGCTTCACGGCCCGCGCATACTGCCGGCCGCGCCAAATCATTTCTTTCTCTTTTTCGCGCTGACCTTCTGTCTTAATGTTTGGCGCTGCCATCGTGGCAAAGACGAGCAGAATGGTGGCCACGAAAATCACCAGCAGCAAGGCATACCCCTGCTGCCCCGCCTTTCGCCGAGCAAACCCACGCCTTGCCGTCATCATGGCGAACCTCCAGCCTGCTCCTCGAGAGGCGCCGTGGCGGTGCGTCCGGAGGAAACTTCTTCAAATTCCACACTGGCGTTCCCAATTCTCAGAATGCGGAAGCGCTGCAGCAAGACTTCGCCTTCGGCTACGACGTAGACCTCTTGTCCATCGCTAAAAAAGGCGAGGCGCGAAGTGCCGTTGGGCACAGTGCCAAAACCATAGAACTTCACACCGCTCGGCAGGGTCAAAGGAGGCGGGGGCGGGGGTGGAGGTGGAAGCTGGGGACCTGGAATTTCGCGTTTCTTGTCGGGACGAGGGACACGCGGCGGAGGAGCTTGTATCGAGCTAAACGGATTGCGGCCGGAACTCTTGTATTCCGTCTTGCGGGCACGTGCGATCTCATCCATGCGAATCTGCGGATTGTCGACGCTGAGCACGGGGTCGTCGTCCTTGACGGGGGTATCTGCAACAACTGCGCGCGGCTTGCTGTGGAAATTCCATAGCCACACAACGAGCGCGATGAGCACCAGCGCAAAGAGAATTCCGATTTGTCGCTTTTGCTTCACGCGGACGTCCGGAAATAAGTCTTGAGGTGTAAACCAACCTTTATGACGTTGGCAGGCCCCTTATTGTCCTTCTGTGGGGCCAGCGTCAAAGACTCTACCTCATAGATATTGGCGGAACGCTGCAAGCCATTCAAGAAAAGAATTACGTTCTTATAGTCGCCCTCTATGGTGGACTCCATGGCCACTTCCGTCAGTCGGCGCTCGGGAATCGGTGTTCGCTTGAAGGATACACCCTCCAGCCTGACACCGCTTTTCTTTGCAATTTCCACCAGTTCGGAGGAAACCGAGGAATATCCCGACCTAGCCAGCAAAAGCATGCGTTCGAACTGCTCGCATTCCCGCTGCGTATCCGGCATTTCTTCTCGGATCTTCCGCGCCCGCGCAATGGGAGCCTCCAGCTTCTTGAGCCCCATTTCCTGCTTCGAAAATTGCTCCGGAGTCGTCAGTGTTTCCGAGGCCAACTGCGAGTTGTAGTAAGCCAGCGCCAAGTCGGCGAGGACCAGGCAAATTATGCCGCCCAGGATGGCCCTTTTGCGGGTTGTGAAATCGCGTGGCATCAAGCCCCCGAATAAAAAGTCGACAAGTGAACGACTCTGTCGCTGCTCGGGCCGTTTCCCGTCGCCGGCTGAACATCGCTGTCGACTTGAACATCCGAAAACTGCCTTGAAGTTTCCAGGGCGCGCAAGAACTTTAACTTGACGTCGTCATCGGCGGCACCAAAGGTCAGATTCAGCTCGACGTGCCCAGATACCTGCTTGGGCTCGATACTGATAATGCGCACGCCGCCTGGCAGAATGTGCTCCAAGTCCATGAACATTTTCGTCCAGTTGAAACTGCGCACGGCAATGATGCCGTTAATGAAAGCGGCGCGGTCACTGAGGCCCTTGATGCTTTTTTGATCGAAGAAGCGCTTCAGATCGTTGCGCTCCTCCTCATATCTGGCGTACTCCTCGCGTATCCTTTCCGTACGGGCGCGGACCTCGGTCGCGGCTTTGCGAACCGAGTAAACGTGCCAGCCGAGCATGACAAAAGAGACTGCGGCGACGAAGGCGGAAAGGCCGGCACCCACAAGGAAGCGACGGTGCGATTCCAGCGGCTTGGTCGCCAAGTTAAGACGAACTCTCATTCCTTACTGCTGCTCCATTTCACAAAAACCGTTCTCAATTGCGGTGCAGCATCCAGCCGACCAGGCCTTCCAGATCACGGTCGGCAAGCTGCCTCGCATCGTCTTTGATGCGCCCCTCAGAATGCGCGGAGTTCAACAACGACTTTACCTCACAGCGCAATTCCTGTTCTAAGGGACGGGCAAACTCATCGAAGCGGGCGCCGAGACCGGCAATCCGCACCGAAGAAATTCCCGCCTGCCAGGTGTCTTGATAGTAGGCTGCGACGGGAAAAATTTCTTCCAAAAGCATCTGAGGCATGAGGCTCGCGCCGTACGCCGGGAGCTCGGTCGAACGGTAACCGCAGAGCAGTCCGGAACAAACAATGGCGGTCGTCAGCGCAGAACCGGAAATGCGTGCGAACAAAACCGGCTTTTCGCCATCCAGCAACGAAAGGGCCGCCAGGGAGGAACTCAGGACGACACCCGGCTGCAGCCCGACACGCTCGGCCAGAGACTCGTATTCTCGAATGATGCGGAGCCGCGCGACCGCGGTAACGATATCCACCCCGGCTTCGCGCGGCGCCTGGCGAAAATAGGAAATGATGGTTTCATCCGCTTCAAACGGCACGCTCTTCTTCAGCTTCCAGCGCAACAACGGAATCGCTTCTTCGGAAGAGCGGGGGAAATCCTCGAAGTGCTGGACAAACACGCGGATCACCGGGTCGGGAAGAATCAAAGCTGCCTCTTCGGGCCCCGTTCGGAGACGCTCGCAGGCTTTGGCAACGGCCGCCTTCGCCTCGGCAGAGTTCACCAGATTGGTTTCCACGGCGGATGGAATGACCGTCCCCGGCGGCAACACCTCGACGGCGAATGCGTCGAGCGCTCCGGAACGGCCCCACCGCGCGACCGCAACCCGATCCGAGGCAATCTCCATGGCCACCGGCGGATGCGGGATGGCGTCGAGCCAACGGGCCATGCGGCGCGCGAGCCCGCTCTTATAAATCCCCTGATGGACAAACGTCGCGCTACTCAACGAAAGTCACCTTATTGATTTCTTTGACGGTCGTAATGCCGGCCCGGACCTTAGCCAGCCCGCTCTCGCGAAGCGTTGCCATTCCTTCTTCCCGCGCAGCTCGTTTGACTTCGGAAGTCGGGCGCCGGTCCACAATCATTTCGCGGATGCGATCGCTCAGGTCCATCAATTCGCAAATCGCCGTCCGCCCGTGGTATCCCGTGCCCGAGCACTCCAAACATCCCACACCTTCGACCAAGGCACCGTTTCCCCACACCGCCGGATCGAGACCGGCTTCTTTCAAATCTTCCGGCGTGTAATGCTTGGGGCGCTTGCAATTCGGGCAGATCACGCGAACCAGGCGTTGCGCCATGATGCAGTTTAATGCAGAGACAAAGTTGTACGGCTCGACGCCCATATTGACGAAACGGCCGATCACATCCGTCACGTTGTTGGCGTGAACGGTAGTAAAAACCAGGTGTCCCGTGAGCGCCGATTGGATAGCGATTTGAGCTGTCTCCTGGTCACGAATTTCGCCGACCATGATCTTGTCCGGGTCGTGCCGCAGAATGGAACGCAAGCCTCTGGCGAAAGTGAGGCCTTTTTTCTCGTTCACGGGAATCTGCGTAATGCCTCGAACCTGATACTCAACAGGATCTTCAATGGTAATGAATTTGTCCTCGTCGCTCTTGATTTCATTGATAGCCGCGTACAAGGTCGTGGTTTTGCCGGAGCCTGTGGGGCCGGTGACCAGCACCATGCCATAAGGTTCATGAATGTACCGACGGAGACGATGGAGCTCCTCGGGAGAGAAGCCCACCACATCCAAAGTCAAATTCGCGAATTTCTCGGAAAGCGTTTCTTTGTCGAGGACGCGAAGAACCGCGTCCTCCCCGTGACTGGCGGGCATGATCGATACGCGCAAGTCGATGAAGCGGCCTTTGTATTTGACACGGAAGCGGCCATCCTGCGGGACGCGGCGCTCGGCAATATCCAGTTCGCTCAAAACCTTGATGCGCGAAAGGACCGAGGAATGGTGCTCCTTAGCGATAGGCTGCATGGCGTGCTGGAGAACGCCGTCAATGCGATACTTGACGGCAACTTCTGTGTCGCGGGCCTCGATGTGGATGTCGCTGGCGCGCCTTTCGAGCGCTGTGAAAATGATGGTCTCCACCAGGCGAACCACCGGGCTGGCCGTGCTATCGCGTGTCAGGCGATCGCCGGAAATGGTCTCTTCGCTTTCCTCTTCTTCCTTGGGGGCCTGGAGGGCAAACGCTTCCGTGGCCTGTTCGAGAACGCGCTGCGACTGCTCGGTGCGTTTCAGCACATCGGCGATCTGGCGTGCGGTGGCAACTCGAATCAGAAGTTTCTTTCCGAGTAACAGCGGCAGTTCGTCGCTGCTCTGAACGAGGCCGGGATCGGCCGCGGCGATGGTCAAAACGTTGTTATGCGTCTCGAGGGGTACGAAGTTGTAGCGGAACATGAGGTCTGCAGAGATCGTGCGAATCAATTCCGGATTAATGCGCTGTTCTCGCAGGTCGATAAACGCATACCGGTATCTTTCCGCAAGCTTGCGGGCAACCTCGCGCTCTTGTTGCTCTTCGGCGGCGGTAGTTCCGGTTGTGATGATGTTCGCGTGTTGGTCGGTCGTGGCCATAATTCCTACCTTGCTCATTTAACAGAAAACGAGAAGATCGGCAGATAAAGTGAAATCAGAATGAAAGCAACGAACATTCCCATGATGATGAGCAAGACCGGTTCGATGATGGCGACCATTGCGCCCAAGCGCAAATTCACTTCTTCCTCGTAGAACTCGGCGACGCTGTTCAGCATCGGCGAAATGGCGCCGCTCGATTCGCCGACCTCGATCATATCGACGGCCATCTTTGGCATAACGCCTTTGGAAGCAAGCGCCGCGTGCAGGGACTCGCCTTCGCGAACCATTTGTGTGGCCTCGGCAACCGTGGACTGCAACAACTTGCTGGTAATGGCCTCGGTGGCCGTTTGCAGCCCGGCCACGAGCGGAGTGCCGCCGGTCAAAAGAGTTGACAGCGTGCGGGAAAACTGTGCGACCTGAAATTTCAGCAGCGTATCGCCAACGAGCGGCAAGCGAAACTTAAAGCGATCGAGAGCGGTTCCGCCTTCATCCGTGCGAGACCACAGGAAAACCCCCATGGCTATCAACGCCAACAGGGCAACAAATCCTAAGAATAGGAAACGATAGTCGACCGTCACGGCGATCAAAACGCGCGTGGGCGTCGGAAGCTCCACGTTCATATCCCTATAAAGAAGCGCAAACCTGGGGACTACACCCGTCACCAGGTACGTGACGATGATGATGGCCACCGTAATCAGCAAGACCGGGTAAACCAGCGTGGCAGCAATTTTCTTCTTCACGCCCGTGCTTACGCGTTGATAAGCAATGTAGTAGTCCAAGACGCCTGGCAGGTTTCCGCTCTTCTCTCCCGCCAAAATAGCGGTTGAATAAACTTTGGAAAAGACGCCCGCTTCGTCAACTGCTTCGGAGAGGGACTTCCCTTCCCGGACGTGATCCCGGATCTGCTCA
Organism: Acidobacteriota bacterium; assembly: GCA_003223215.1. Lineage (GTDB taxonomy): Bacteria > Acidobacteriota > Terriglobia > Acidiferrales > UBA7541 > Acidiferrum. Next base: position 127,576 of record QHYH01000093.1, on the reverse strand, counting down.
ACGACCGGGCGGAGCCGGGCAGAACTTGCCCTGGTCGCAAGAAGATCGAGCGCCCGCAGGATGGGCAAACCCGCTTTGATCAGTGTGTTGAACTGTTGATTCAGAATCAGGAAATCCGAACCGCCTATCTGTCGCCCGGTTCGGCGGCGAAGCAGACTACCGACCCGCCCGCCACGCGCTTCCACGGAGTAAACAAACAAACCCCGTTCCGCGAGCTTTTGGCGCGCTTCGTCAAGAGTGTTCGCAGCCTCGACGTGCGAGAAGACACGCCCGTCGGCATCGGCCACGCGACAGACAAATTCACTCATACACTTTCAGTTTACCTCATCTAGATGATATGCGTAGGGGGTCCTGGGGGTCGACCGTTCCTGGCTGGAAAGGGCGCCATTCCTACGGGGGAGTTGGACTTGCCATCTTCTGGGCCGCTCCCAGGTCCCCATTCACGATGGCAACACCGGGAGGAACCTGGAAGCGAAAAAACGAATCGTCGAGCTGAGGATTCAATTGCCAGTTAGCGAAACGGAATTCGATCCCTACGCCGCCTGGATCGCTCACCAGGATGCGGACCAGTTCTCCTGAACTCTCCTGGACTTCCAGGTAAACCATGTCCCGGCCCTCAGGCGAACCTGCTTTCCTGCCGGATTCTCCTCCTTCTGTGGAGTTAGACGCACCACGCGGCTCACAGTAGAGCATAACGTCTGTGGAATATTCCGGAGCCTGATGTTCCTCGTACCCTATTCTATTACAAATTCGCGAAACCTTCATTGCCCCAACCAGAAGGGCCAGAGGCATGCGCCAGTCGGTGCTCTTCTTTACAGGGACACGGGTGACAGTGTGGTCCGCCGGAACGTAAAACCAGGCATTCTTCCCGTCAACCAAAAAGATGTTCTTCTCCGGGGACTCATAGTCCCAGCGCATCTTCCCCGGGCGCTCGAAATAGACTTTCCCGGCCTCCAACCTGGTCAGCCTACCGTTCTCCGTATAGCGCTCGAGAAAGGCAGCCTCAAGACGGGTGGCACCCCGGTACCTGGCCTCCAATCGGTCTACGATCGCCCGAACGTCAACCCTCGCGGAAGGGGTCGCTAGACGCGCGGGGAGGGTATTTTGGCCCAGCAAAACCTTGCAAAGCGGGAGAATCAGGAGGCCGCAAATTGCGAATTGGAGGTGTGCCCGCAACCGTAGCAGTATAACAAGGGCTGTGTTCCACGCAGACGCGGGCAGACCGTCACTTGGGCTACGGTGACGGGCTGCCAGGGGCTCGGAGGAGAGCGCTAGTTGCCCACGAGCAGCGTTATGACGGTAGCACAGGCTCCGGCAGCCGTTCCTATCGGCACGCCCGTCGTGTTTGCGCGAAGCACGCCGGTCTGATCCGAGCAGAAAGCGCGTTTGCCGGTCACGTCCACAACGGTCGGCGTGGCGTTGGTCTCAAATGCATTGTTGACACCGGCCACCGCGGTATTTCCCACAGCCACGAACGAATAGCCGCTCTTGGTGTAAGGCGCCACACTCAGCAATGGATCGATGATGCATGCCGTTGCCGCAGTCGCAGGCCCGCAGGGTTCCGCTCCGCCCAAATTGTCCACCGTGGCCGCATAACCCGCACCCCAGCTCGAGGAATAGGTGACCTCCGCCGTATTTATGGTTCGGAGCGAGGCGACCGCAGAAGACTCGTTTGCCGCGATTTTGGCGCGCAGTAAATTCGGAATGGCGATGGCCGCGATGATCAGAATGATCGCCACGACGATCAGCAATTCTATAAGGGAGAAGCCTCGTTGCTTCTTCATCGTCTTTGGCACGAGAGAATCCTCCTCCATAAGCCCTCTAGGCCCGGGTACACACGAAGTAGTGCACGCACGATGCCACGGGAAAAACCGTCCGTACTACCTGTTTCCATGTTCTGCTACCGGGTCCCGGCGGAGAGCCTCAAGGCGTAGACGTGGTGGCAAACCTGCTCAGGGAGGGGGATAAAACAAAACCTCCTGCGGAAGCCTGAGAGTTAGTTGCCGACAGGGCCGGCAACCCCGGATAGCGTCGCGACTCCGGCGGCCAGACCGATCGCTGCGCCCGGAATGACAAATCGAACCACACCGGAAGCATCGGAGCAGAAAGCCCGCACTCCAGTGGTTTGCAGCGTGGCCGGCGTTGCATTCACTTCGTATCCGCTGAGCGTGCCTTTCGTTCGCATCCGGATTAGTCCCCGCTGCACTGAACACATAGCCGCTCTTGGTGAACGTTCCCGTCCTCAAAAGCGGTCAAGAAGACACGCGGCGGCCGCGGTGCCCACCAGGCAAGGGACGGGGCCGCCAAGATTTGCCAAGGCCGGAGCGTAACGAATCCCAGCTCGAAGCGTAGGTGCCTTCCGCCGTGTTGATTTGCCGAACGGAAGAAACAGCGCTTGACTCGTTGGCTGTTTTTGGAACCATAACTTCCCCGTGTCCAATACAAAGAGACGTGTCAAAACTCCACTTACTTGCAAGCTCTTGGGGTACCAATCGGAGACCTTTGCTCGCTAGGGTGTAGTCCATTCTGGGACTCCATCCTACGAAAAAAGAGGGGAAGCTGGGCTTCCCCCCTTGAAGGAACGAGAATCAGTTGCCAACCGGACCAGAAACTGGGGGAGCGTTCCCCACGCCGGCGCAAGTATCGTTACCTATCCCGATGGCCGCAGCACCGTTCGCGACGAACTTCAGCACGCCAGTCTGGTCATCGCAAAAGGCGCGCACGCCCGTCGTCTGATACGTGGTTGGCGTGGCGTTCACTTCGAACCCGTTGTAGATGGCGCCCACTAGCTTGGTTCCGGCCGCGTTGAACAAGTAGCCGCTCTTCGTGAAAGGAGCCTGGCTCAGAAGCGAATCAATGAGGCACGCTGCGCCCGGAGCCGCGTTGACGCAAGGGGACGGCCCCCCCAAAGACGCCAAGTCAACTGAGAAGCCGGTACCCCAAGTTGAAGAATACGTCACTTCTGCGGTACCAATCGTGCGCACAGAACCCACGGCCGAGGATTCATTGGCCGCGATCTTCGAACGCAGCAAGTTCGGAATGGCGATGGCCGCGATGATCAGAATGATCGCCACGACAATCAAGAGCTCGATAAGGGAGAAACCCTTTTGTTTCTTCATGAAATCTCCTTGAGAAGCTATGACGTGCGTTGAGCACGTTCTCAAACTGTGCACGAAGGGGGCCAGGCTCACCGCCAACGGCGCTCTGCGGTTCGCCAGCTTCGCTAAGTACCGTAATATCTCATGCTTATGGTGGGGTAGGAAAAACGAGCTAACATATGGATGTTGGCCTACGTCCCATTTTGGCTATTAAGATATGCCATTTTGTGTCACAACAAAGAGCCGCAAATGGTCAATGGATGGCGAATTCTTCGGTGCCATACCTGCTCGACAGCGCTCAGCGGGAATGATACCCGCTAGTGCGCGATGTCCCAGGGAAGTTGGCTCAACGGTGGCGGTGAGCGTAGCGGGTCAGGCGCACGATCAGCTTTTCCTGCGATCCAGAATCCGACGCGCGATGAAATAGTCCGGATTACACTCTCGCCATTGTTTTTGCTTCTTCCGCCGGCGAGCCACCTGGCAATCCGGATTCCGACAAGCTCGCTGACGCAAGCCAATTCGTGGATCAGGCCGGAACCAACGCCGGCAAATGCAGCAGCGTTTACTTGCTTCGCTTGAAGGAGAAGTGGCTGGCTCCTCGAGCGTCCCAAAAAAGAAAAGGGAGGAAGTAAGAGCTTCCTCCCCTGGTTGACGGACTCGCAGATGAAATTAGTTGCCAACCGGACCAGAAACTGGGGGAGCGTTCCCCACGCCGGCGCAAGTATCGTTACCTATCCCGATGGCCGCAGCACCGTTCGCGACGAACTTCAGCACGCCAGTCTGGTCATCGCAAAAGGCGCGCACGCCCGTCGTCTGATACGTGGTTGGCGTGGCGTTCACTTCGAACCCGTTGTAGATGACGCCCACTAGCTTGGTTCCGGCCGCGTTGAACTTGTAGCCGCTCTTCGTGAAAGGAGCCTGGCTCAGAAGCGAATCAATGAGGCACGCTGCGCCCGGAGCCGCGTTGACGCAAGGGGACGGCCCCCCCAAAGACGCCAAGTCAAGTGAGAAGCCGGTACCCCAAGTTGAAGAATACGTCACTTCTGCGGTACCAATCGTGCGCACAGAACCCACGGCCGAGGATTCATTGGCCGCGATCTTCGAACGCAGCAAGTTCGGAATGGCGATGGCCGCGATGATCAGAATGATCGCCACGACAATCAAGAGCTCGATAAGAGAGAAACCCTTTTCTTTCTTCATGCTATCTCCTTAGGAATTTTGAGGTGCCAAAGCACTTGCACCTGGTAGGGGCATGTGGATGACCAATCTGCAGGACAATGGCAATGCATGTATTCCGAATAGCATCTCACTGAAAACAAGGTAGTTACGGAGACAGCTAACCGTGATCTCTGTCTCGGGATGGGCCTCAGATGTCGATGGGCCCTTTTTGTCGACAGTTTTTGTCCATTCGGAAAGCCTTATAAGGTCAACCAAAATCAGCTTTGGGAGGCCACTCCCTGAACGGGATGCGCTCGTCACGGGACGGAAAAAAGGCTCGCTCGCCAGGCTTCCAGGCGATGGCTCATCCAGGCTAATCATAATCAGAGACTATGCTTTTTGGCATAATGCCGGAAGGAACGATAGGTGATTTTGAGGAACTCCGAGGCCCGCGTGCGAACGCCACCGGCTTTCTCGAGGGCCGCTTGCAGGTACATCCGCTCGGTAGCCGCGACGACCTTTTCAAAATCCACGCCGTCTTCCGGCAGTTCGATGCCCTCAGCAGCTCCCAGCGGCGTTCCCGCATAACCCAGGATCCGGTCGGGCAGGACTCGCACGGAAATCTCCTTGCCCGTCTCCAAGGCCACGGCGCGCTCCATGGTGTTTTCAAGTTCTCTCACGTTCCCCGGCCAGTCGTAGGCTTCGAGCTTGCTCATCGCTTCCGGCGAAATCGCGTCTATGGGTTTCTCCATCGTTTTGCGGAAGCGCTCCAGGAAGTGCCGGGCCAGCAGCGGAATATCTTCACGGCGCTCACGCAAAGCAGGAACTTGGATGGGAATCACGCTAAGGCGGTAATAGAGGTCCTCGCGAAACCGGCCTTCGGCGATTTCCTTTTCAAAGTCTTTGTTCGTTGCGGCGATAATACGCACATCCACATCCGACTCTGCCGTGCTGCCGATAGGCCGGACCTTGCCTTCCTGGAGAACGCGGTAAAGCTTTACCTGCATGGTCAGGCTCATGTTGCCAATCTCGTCCATAAACAGGGTGCCACCGTGAGCAGCCTGGAATAAGCCCGGCCGGTTCTCGTTGGCCCCCGTGAAAGAACCTTTCATGTAGCCGAAAAGCTCGGACTCCAGGAGCGTCTCGGGAAAGGCGCCGCAGTTGATGGTGATGAACGGAGCCTGGGAGCGGGCGCTGTTCTCATGAATCGCGCGGGCCACCAGCTCTTTCCCCGTGCCGCTCTCCCCGGTAATCAGCACGCGGCTCGACTGTGGCGCTACGGTCTGAATCAAATCGAAAATCGCGTGCATCTTAGGGCCTTGCCCGATGATGTTGTCTAGCCCGGTTAGCCGCCGCAACTCCCGACGCAGGTAACCGGCCTCCTTTTTCCATCTGAGGCTTTCGCTGACCTCCTGGACCGCGCGGCGCAATTGATCGATGTGGTTATGATCCTTAATGACATAGCGGTCGGCGCCGGAGTTGAGTGCGGCGATGGCGGTGTCCAGGGCGGGGAGTGCGGTCATCAACACGAAAAAGGAATCCGGGGCAATTTCTTTGGCGAATTTCAGCAAGTCGACGCCATCTTCCCCAGGCATACGAATGTCGGAAATGATGATGTCGAAGATCTGCGATTCCAGCTTGCGTTTGGCGGCCTCGGTACTGTTGGCGACTTCCACCCGATGACCTTCCTTGCGAAAAGTGATCTCTAAGAGCTCGCAAATCGACTTCTCGTCATCCACGACGAGAATATGCGGCAACTCTCGCGCGCCTTCCTTTATTGCGGCTTTCGTTCCCTGCATAGTGCCTCACGCGACTCGCGGTAATTCGACGATGAATTCTGCGCCGCGATCCTTCTCCGAGATCACGCTGATTTTCCCGCTGTGGGCCTGTACGATCTGATAGACGATCGATAATCCTAAACCCGTGCCGCCCTCAAACCCGGATTGAAGGGGCTCAAAAATTTTAGCTCTTTGTTTGGCATCCAGGCCAATCCCCGTATCCTGAAAGGCAATGCGCAACCAGAATGGATACGGCTCGAGTTTCACAGTAAGCGTGCCGCCGGCCGGCATCGCCCGGAGGGCGTTATCACATAGGTTCCAAAACACTTGTTTAATCTTGTTTGCGTCCACACGCGCTCGCAGCTCTTGACCGTTGAAAGCCCGCACGATCTGGAATTTGGAAGCAACCTCAGGTTTCTTCTCCACGAGCGTCAGAGTTTCATCGAGAAGAGCGCTGACGTCCGCTTCCTGAAACTTGTAGGTCTTTTCTCGTGAATAGTTCAGAAAATCCGTGATGATGTTGTTGAGCCGCTCGGATTCCCGGCTGACAATGTTAACCAGCTGTTTTTCATCGTCTTCGAGAGGCACAAGGCGAGCCAGTTCTTTTACGGCGCCGGCCATGGCCGTCAAGGGCTGCCGGATTTCATGGGCGATGGCGGCGGAGAGACGCCCCAACGCGGCCATGCGCTCTTTGGTGGCCACCTCCTGCTCCAGCCGGCGCAAGTCCGTAAGGTCCTGAAAGTTGAAGACAAAGCCGCTGCGTTCCTCGGTTCCCAGGCGCAGCGGGGACACGCTGATTCCCAGATAGCGCACCTCGCCCTGTGGAGTCCGAAAATGGATCTCTTTTCTAAGAGAGAGTTTCTCGACATTCGGATACTGCCCGGGGAGCCAGAAATCCTGGTTCAGCTCCTGAAGTTTTTTCCCGCGCACATCCGCGAACCGATGTCCCAAAATCTCCTCGCCGGTGCGATTGAGGAGCAGAATAACTCCCGCAAGGTCCGTGGTGATCAAGCCGCCACGCATGGAATGGATAATGTCCTGCGTGAAATCCTGGAGGCTCAGAAGTTCTTCGCGTTTTTCCTCGAGTTCCTGCCCCTTGCTCCGAAGCGAGTGGACAAGCAGGCTGGTCAGATAGGCAACTGCCAGGAAACCCAAGAGATTCATAACCAGCCAGGTGCGCAGGTTCTCGATCGGCGGCAACGCCGTGGATGTGCGAGGCAGTTTCCCCGTATAGGCCAGAAGAGTCAGGGCAGTGAGGAGCGAGAAACAGACGGCGGCGTTGAAGAACGCGACGCGACGGGAAAAAACGATGCTGCCTACGATAATGACCAGCAGATAAAGCGAGATGAAATAGCTCTCCTGCGAACCAGTCAGGTAAACCAGCAGGGTCACCATCACGACGTCGCCGGCCACTTGCATGCCGCCGTGCCAGGATGCCCGGGGCAGCCACCGGAGCAGGATAAGGTGAAGGATTCCGACCGTGATCCAGAAGATGATCAGGGTGAGAAAAAACCGGTTGGGGCTCAGACCCGGCACATATTGCGGCCACACAACACCCACCGTCAGAATGAGCGTGATCGTGAGCAGCCGGACACGCGCCAGCCATTCCAGCCAAGCTTTTGTCGCAAAACTCTGGTCCATGATTTCCCCGCGCCCTCAGCGAGCCATCAGGGCATCCCCAAATCCAGGCAGGAAAACAGAGGGCGGAGAGTAGCTCCCCGCCCTCTCGAGAGGTTATCGACCCGCGGGCGCAGCGCGGCTAGTGGTTGGCCAGCTTCCCGATGAGCGAGAACAGCGGCAAGTACATGGAAACAACGACGCCGCCCACCACTAAGCCGAGAAACACAATCATGATGGGTTCAAGAGCGGTTAGCAAGTCTTTCACGGCCGCATCCACTTCTTCCTCATAGAAATCGGCGATCTTCTGCAACATGGCGTCCATGGCGCCGGTCTGTTCGCCAACCGCAATCATCTGCGTGACCATGCCGGGGAAAACGTCACATTCCTTCAAGGGCTCGGTCAACGACTTGCCTTCTTCGAGCGACTTTCTCACTTTCATCAAGGCCTTCTCGACGACCGCGTTACCCGCGGTCCTGGCCGTGATGTCTAAGCCCTCCAGGATGGGCACGCCGCTCGAAATCAGCGTTCCCAGAGTTCGCGTAAAGCGGGCAACAGCGATCTTCCTCATCAGGGTGCCCAAGACCGGCATTTTCAGGATAATCGTGTCCAGTATAAAACGGCCTTGCGGCGTGCCATACCAAACTTTCAGCGCGAAAATGGCGCCGCAGATGGCCACCAAAAGCAGAAAGCCGAAAATGCTCCCGATGAAGTGACTCAGTGCGATGACGATCCGGGTGGGAAGCGGAAGATCCACGCCCAGGCCCGCAAACAACGTCGCGAAAATGGGGACGACCTTCCAGAGAAGCAGCGTGATGACGCTCCCGGCGACGGTCAGCACGCCCACTGGGTAGACCAGCGCAGACTTCACGGCTCGCTGCAGCTTGACGTTTTTTTCGATGTACGCGGAGAGCCGCTGGAGAATGGTGTCGAGAATACCGCCGGTCTCGCCCGCTTCCACCATGTTCACATAGAGAGCATCAAAGGCCTTCGGGGAGCTGCGCATGGCCGTAGAAAGCGTGGCGCCGCCTTCCACCTGGGCTCGCGTCCCGGTCAACACCTTTTGAAAGGTCTTGTTTTCCTGCTGGCTTGCGAGAATCTCGAGACACTGGACAAGCGGCAGACCGGCGTCAATCATGACCGAGAACTGACGGGTAAAGATGGCCAGCTCTTTCGAAGAAACGCCGCCGCCAAACGTGGGAATATTGAATTCCTTTCCCTTCTCGGTCATTTTGGTGGCGGTGATCTGCTGGCGCTTCAAAATGCTCGCCAGTTCCGTCTTGTTCGACGCGGTCATCACGCCGCTAACGCTCGAGCCGCTTCGGCTCGTTCCTTGATATTTGTAATCCGGCATCAGCTTGCCTCCTAAATCTCTTTATCCTCTGGCTCGTTGTTTTCCGCCAACCCTCAACGCCTGGTGGCTATGGGTGCTTTTATCCCGTTGCCCGAAGTTGTCACCCCACGGTTAATCATGTCCTGCAGTTCATCGGGATTCGATGAACGCGACAACGCCAGGTCCAGGGTGATCAACTTGCCGGAATAGGCGTTGGCAAGCCCCTGATTGAACGTCTGCATGCCGGTTTGTCCCGTGCCTGTCTGCATCGCGGAATAGACTTGATGGATTTTATCCTCGCGAATCAGGTTGCGGATGGCCGGGGTGGGCACAAGGATTTCCATAATCATGACCCGGCCACGCCCGTCGGCTCGAGGCAAGAGTGCCTGACAAAGAACTCCTTCGAGCACCATGGAAAGCTGCGCGCGGATTTGCGGCTGCTGGTGGGCGGGAAAAACGTCAATGATGCGGGTGATCGTCGAAGAGGCGGAGTTGGTGTGCAGCGTCGCAAAAGTCAAGTGCCCGGTCTCCGAGATGCGCAGCGCGGATTCGATGGTTTCCAGGTCGCGCATCTCGCCGATCAGTACCACGTCTGGGTCTTCGCGCAACGCGGCGCGGAGCGAATTCGCGAAAGAATGAGTATCGGCGTGCACCTCGCGCTGGTTGACCAGGCACCGTTTGTGGTTGTGCAAAAACTCGATGGGGTCCTCGATGGTGATCATGTGTTCTTCGCGCTCGCTGTTGATTTTGTCCAGCATGGCGGCGAGCGTGGTCGATTTACCGGAGCCCGTTGGCCCGGTGACCAGGACCAATCCACGAGGCTTATCGCAAAGGCCCTTCACCACCGTGGGCAGCCCAAGCGCATCGAATCCCTTGATGTCCCACGGAATGGTGCGGAACACGGCGCCGACGGCGCCGCGCTGATTGAAGCAGTTTCCGCGAAAACGCGCCAGGCTCTTCAAGCCAAACGAAAAGTCCAACTCCAGGTTTTCTTCGAAGCGGTGCTTTTGCGCGTCGGTCAGCACGCTGTAGGCCAGGGACTTGGTATCCGCGGCGGTGAGCGGCGGCATGTCCAGCGGACGAAGTTTTCCATGCACGCGAACCCGCGGGGGGCTATTGGTAGTGATATGGAGGTCGCTCCCCCCCATCTCAATCATCTTCTTCAACAGCTCACTGAGCGTAATCCCAGCCATCCGTCATCCTCAATTCTATAGAACCGTTTCGCGCAGGACTTCTTCCATGGTCGTCTGCCCGCCCGCCACCTTGATCAGACCGCTGCGCCGCAGCGTGATCATTCCCTGCTCGATGGCCTTCTTCTTCAATTCCAATGCAGAAGCGCCGACAAGAATGAGCTCGCGCAATTCATCATTGATTTCCATCACTTCGTACAAGCCGGTACGTCCCTTATAGCCACGCTTGCCGCACGTGGTGCAACCCTTGCCATGATAAATCTTTGTGGTTTTTGCTTCTTCCGGAGTATAGCCCGCGTCAATCAGGGCCTGCGGGGGAACCTGCAACTCTTCCTTGCAATTCGTACAGATTCGCCGCACGAGTCGCTGCGCACAGATCAAGTTCACCGAAGTAGCCACGAGAAATGGCTCAATGCCCATGTTCATCAAACGGCTGATGGTTGAAGGAGCGTCATTGGTATGCAGAGTGGAGAGCACCAAGTGACCGGTCAAAGCCGCCTTTACGCCGATTTCCGCAGTTTCGAAGTCGCGGATCTCGCCGACAAGAATAATATTGGGGTCCTGGCGGAGGAAGGAGCGCAGCGCAGCGGCGAAGTTCAAGCCTATCTGCTCTTTCATCTGCACCTGGTTGATTCCACTCAATTGAAACTCGACGGGATCCTCCGCGGTCATGATGTTGGTGTCTACGGTGTTCAAGGTGGCGACGGAGGAATACAGGGTGTTGGTTTTCCCGGAACCCGTCGGACCGGTCACCAGCACCATGCCGTAGGGTTTCATGATGTTGCGGTGGAATCTTTCCAGAGACGAAGATTCGAAACCGAGCTTGGTCATGTCCAAGCGGAGGTTTTCCTTGTCGAGCAACCGCATGACGATCTTTTCGCCGTACAGTGTGGGCACGGTGGACACACGGAAGTCCAATTCCTTCTTCTTGCCTTCCGCCTTGTACTTGATCATGATGCGGCCGTCCTGGGGCAAGCGCTTTTCTGCGATGTCCAGCTTGGCCATGATCTTTACGCGGCTGGTTATGGCGTCCTTCAGGCGCATGGGCGGAGACATGACGGTCTGGAGTTGTCCGTCAATTCGGAAACGCACGCGCAATTCCGTCTCGTAGGGCTCAACGTGGATGTCGCTCGCGCCGCGCTTTACGGAGTCGGTCAGAATCAGGTTGACGAGCTTGATGATGGGAGCTTCTTCGGCGGCTTTTTCGAGCGTCGCCGTATCGAGCTCTGACTCCTCCGCCGCCAGCTCCAGTTCCTGTTCCTCTTCGGCCAGGTCTTTCATCAAGTTCGTGAGTTCCTCGGTGTTGGAGGATGCGCCTCCGTAAAACCGCGTGATGGCATCCCCAATCGCCGCTTCGGACGCCACCACCGGCTCCACATTGAAACCAGTCATGAACTTGATGTCGTCCATTGCGAAGACGTTCGTGGGATCCGTCATGGCGATGGTTAGAACGGAACCGACGCGCGAGAGCGGAATGACCTGATAACGCGTGGCGGTGTCCTGAGGAATCAGCTTGATGACGTTGGGATCGATTTCGTAATACTTCAGATTGATCGAGGGAACGCCATACTGGCGGGAGAGCACGCCGGTGATGTCATCATCGCTGATGAAACCCATTCTGGTCAGGCAGCTTCCCAGTTTGCCTCCATTGGCGCGCTGGAACTCGAGAGCCTTCTGGAGCTGGTCCTGTGTGATCAGACTTTCTTTTACCAGTATTTCGCCAAGACGGACGGACATCCGCAGCTACTCCCTAGGGGGCCTGCACCCAATGCCCACCTTAACAAAGGATGACGAAGAGCGAAGCCGGAATTTCGTGGCTCGTTTTGAAATCGCTAATACCTGTCCGCTCGGGCAGGTTTTTCTGCGCCCGGACAGGTGGAAATCTTGACTTGCCTCCTCAGGATGCTATCTTGCCAGAGAGATGCTTCAGCATACACCCGCGACACATTCTTTTCACCGGCCGCTGCCCATGACCCAAACGGTCAGCCGCGAAAGCAGCGAATTTGTCGGCCGATAGGAGATTTTTGTCACCGCAGACTTTGTGAGGCGAACTAGCCAATGAGCAGGCTGGAATCCAAACAGCGCTGGGGCTTGGGGATCGGCGGAATTCTCCTTACCTTGTTGCTCGCAGTCGTATTTACGTTCGGCTCCCTCGATGTGCCCTTCCACCCAAAGAGCTGGCGCGAAGTGATGGTGCTCTACGCGGTGTCCAGCTTTGTCACCGCAGCGCTTTTGGTCTTCCTGCTGATTCTTGGCCGCACCACACTGCGGCTCTGGGTCGAGCGCCGCCGCGAACAACTTGGCGCTCGCTTCAAAACCAAGATGGTTGTCGGCGCAATGGCGTTGTCCCTGCTGCCGATCGTGTTCATGTTTATTGTCAGCTACTCCCTCATCAATCGAAGCTTGCTGTTGTGGTTTCCCAAGCCACTTGAGATCGCATCGGAAGAAACGCAAAAGCTCTTGAATGACCTTGGTCGCGGCCAGTTGCCGCGGCTTCGAGCGCTAGCTCTACAGGTGCAATCGGCGGCACAAAAACCGGGCGATGACTTTATGCAAGACGCTTTCGCGAAAGGTGCGGATGCGGTCTGGATTCTCGATCAAAGCGGAACGCCTGTCCGCGGTGGGATTGTTTGCGACAATCAGCCGGAGGACCGCCGCGGAGCCATCTGCATGCAGCCCACCGCGTCAGGCGAATACCTGCGTTCACTGGAGAGCGGCGTGGAGGTTTGGGAGGCGGAAGGGAAAAATTATTTCGGCGCGCGCGTGCCGAATTTCGAAGATGGAAAACCAGCGGGGTTCATTGTGGCGGCTTACCGCGCGAGCCCGGGTGTGCTGACGCGTCTCGCCGCCATTCAGACGCAAACTCGCGAATACTATCAGGCCAAGCAGGATCTCCGTGCCCTCAAGCACCAGATGCTTCTCATCCTCCTGCTGTTTACCGTTCTGCTGTTGTCGTCGGTCATGTGGGTGGCGCTGTTTCTCGCCAAGCAAGTCACGGTTCCCATTCAGGCGCTCGCGGAAGGCACCCGCGAAGTTTCTTCCGGCAACTTTGATTATCAGGTCCCGGAACAGGCTCAGGACGAACTTGGGGTGTTGGTGCGCTCGTTCAACACCATGACCACCCAGTTGCGCGACAGCCGGGCACAGATCGATGAGTTCACCCGCAGCCTGCAACAAGCAGTACAAGAGCTGGAGCGGCGGCGGCAATTGATGGAAACCGTGCTCGAAAATATTCCTACCGGAGTGATCTCGCTCGACAGTTCGGGAGCCATTTTGCGGAGCAACACCTCCGTTTCGCGGATGTTCGGGATGGATGCAGGCGGGCTCGAATCCCTGGAGGAATTGCTGGGTGCGGATTCTGCACGCACCGTCCAACACTTGATGCGCCGGTCTCTCCGCATGGGAGTGGTGTCCCGGGAAATGGAAACCGTGGTCGGGGGGCGCGTGTTGCATCTGGCTGTTACGGTAAGTTCTCTCGGCCCGCGCCGCGCGAACACGGGTTTTGTGCTGGTCTTCGATGATTTGTCGGAGTTGCTCCGCTCCCAGAAGACGGAGGCGTGGCAGGAAGTGGCTCGCCGCATTGCGCACGAAATCAAGAACCCCTTGACCCCCATTCAGCTCTCCGCACAGCGACTCTCTCGATTCCTGGAAAAACGAGAATCCTTCGAACCCGGGGCTTCCGCCGATTCGGAATTGGCGAAGCTTGTTCAGGAGTGCTCGCGTTTGATTGAACGGGAAGTGTCCACGCTCGCCTCACTCGTCAATGAGTTTTCTCAATTTGTGCGCTTCCCTGCGGCCAAACTCGCCTCGGCCAACCCCAATGCCATCGTTCGGGAAGCCGTTGAAGTCTTTTCAGAAAGGCTGGATGGCATCACCTTGAAGAGCAATTTCGCGGAGAATGTCGCTACGGTGCGAGCGGATGCCGGGTTGCTGCGCAGCGTGGTCGTGAATCTCATCGACAATGCTGCCGAAGCATTGGAGAATTCTTCTTTCCGCGAGATCACTGTTTCCACAAAGTCGCTTCCCGACGCTGAGGCCGTGGAAATTTCCGTCGCGGATACCGGCAATGGCATTTCTCCCGAAGACAAAGACAAGCTTTTTCTGCCGCATTTTTCGACCAAGGATCGAGGTACCGGCCTGGGGCTGGCCATCGCGGCGCGCATCATCGCCGAGCACGGCGGGAGCATCCATGTTGAGGACAATTTCCCCGTTGGCTCCCGCTTCGTGATCGAGTTACCCGCCGCGGAATTGCCGGCTGCTTCCGTTGCCGACCACAACGGGTCCCCTACCGCCCTATGACGCTGCGGCCACACATCCTCATCGTCGACGACGAGGCTGGCATTCGCGAGTCCCTCACTCTCATCCTGCGGGATGAAGGCTATCAAGTGGATGCGGTGGGGTCGGCCGAGGAAGCCTTGGAACGTTCCGCGGTGGGCGATTTGGAGGTTGTGCTTCTCGACGTCTGGCTTCCTGGGATCGACGGCCTCGAAGCTCTTAGCCGCATTCAGGCGCTGCCTCACCCGCCGGCAGTCATCATGATTTCCGGCCATGGAACCATCGAAACGGCCGTTCGAGCCACTAAACTTGGCGCCTTCGACTTCATTGAGAAGCCCCTTTCTCTGGAAAAAATCATCGTCTTGGTGCGCAATGCCATCCAGCAGCGCCGCCTGGAAGAAGAAAACCTGCTGTTGCGAAACGAGCTGGGCCATCGTTACCAGGTTATTGGTGGCAGTGTGCCCATGAAAGCGCTGCGTCAGCAGATAACCGTCACCGCCCCCACCAACGGCCGCGTGCTGATCTACGGAGAGAGCGGAACCGGCAAGGAATTGGTGGCCCGCGCCCTGCATGCGGCCAGCCTTCGCGCCAAGGGTCCATTCGTGGAAGTGAATTGTGCGGCAATCCCTGAAGAGCTGATCGAGTCCGAACTCTTCGGCCACATCAAGGGTAGCTTCACGGGCGCCACCGAGGACAAGATAGGGAAATTCCAGAAAGCTGACGGCGGCACGTTGTTTTTGGATGAGATCGGCGACATGAGTCTGCGCACGCAGTCGAAAGTGCTCCGCGTCCTCGAGGAACAGCGTTTTGAGCGCGTGGGCTCCAACGTCGCCTCGAACGTTGACGTGCGCGTCGTCGCCGCGACAAACAAGAATCTGGAGCAGGAGATCTCCCGCGGCGCCTTCCGCCAGGATCTGTTTTATCGGCTGAACGTCATTCCCTTTTATGTTCCGCCCTTGCGGGATCGCCGGGAGGACATACCCACCTTAGCGAACTATTTCCTCAGGGAGTTCAGCTCCGGCTACAGCAAGAAAACCCGAGAACTCAGCGAGGCCGCCATGGAAATCCTGCTGCGCTATCCTTGGCCAGGAAATGTTCGTGAGCTGCGGAATCTCGTGGAGAGGCTTGTCATCGTATGTCCCCAGGCACGCATCGAGCCCCATCATCTCCCGCCCGAACTCTTTCGCGGTGTTGCCGAAAGCCCGCACCATCCCTACTCGACGCTCCACGAAGCCCGCAGTGCCTATGAGCGCGAGTTCATTCTTCGCAAGCTGCAAGAGCACCGCTGGAATATGACTCAGACGGCAACAGCCCTCGGCCTCGAACGCAGCCACCTCTACCGCAAAATGAAATCTCTCGGAATCGCGGCGCCGGATTAGGCGCAAGGGGCGGTTGACTAAATCACGGCAAACCCAGTTCTTTTTCCCTTCGCAAAATCACCATTCGTATACAATCCTCGCAAACTCGGGTTGCCGTTGGAAACAAAGAATTAACAAAGCGGCGGTTTTGCGGCGCTGTTAGCCACCCGCGCTTTTTCCAATCGCGTTGTTCAGGGGGATGACGAATTCCCACTCTGTTTCATCACGATGGATCGACGGCTAAGGAGACACTGCGTGAAAAAGATCGCTCTGATTCTGTCTGCCCTCTCCGTCCCTTTGGCTCCCGCCGCCATCTCGCAAACAGTCACTGACGAAGCCTTCAGCTCTTCCCGTCACGCCGTCGAAGCTTCGCCGCCCCCGACCTTTTTTCCACACAACTGGATTCGCGGCTACACGGAATTTGCCGTGGCGCCTTCGCACAACGAGCCCGACCTAGGCCGCTGCATGTTTCCTCAACCGTCGACCGCGGGTGGAGCCGCCTCCCAGTGCACCGCCTATGCGCGCTACCTCTTTAGCGGATATATAGAGATGCACCCCCTAGGGCAAACCTTCGCGCGCCATCTCTTCTTGTTCTTCGAGCCAAGATTCAGCTTCGGGAGGAACATACCGCAGGTCAGCTACGAAGAATCCATGGAGCCGATCGCTTATGACCGATCGATTGGAGCCGGTTACCGGTTGCCGCGGAATTTCGAACTGCGCCTGACCCAGCACCAGGTCGACTATCTGGGACGTTACAGCCGCCTGCTTGGCCCAGCCGACCTCCGCACCACCGGCCCGTACGGCCTCTATACCACGGTCTCGCTGCGCTGGACTTTCGGTGGATACGGCCAGGGCGGGTCGCCGTCGGCCTACTAGCTGAAGCAAAAAGACGGCGACAAGCCGGAGGCTTGCTAGCTGACGGCAAGAAAGACAGGGAGCCACCGCTCCCTATTCTTCCTGGTCTTCCTGGTCTTCGCGGTCATGGGCAGCCTCTGTGAGCTCTTCGAGCTGATGCCGCCAATCGAGTTCTCTCACTTTCTGGGGATTTTCGCGCCAGTCCGGCGCCACTTTCACGTGCAGCCCAAGGTAGATTTTCGTTCCGAAAAGACGCTCCAATTCTTTGCGTGCTTCCGTTCCGATTCTCTTGATCATTTCCCCCTTGTGCCCGATGAGGATTTTCTTTTGTGAATCTCGCTCGACGTTCAGAAGCGCCTCAATCCGCAGAAGCTTGGGGGTCTCTTCAAACTTTTCCGCAAACACGGCCAGTGCGTATGGCACTTCGTGATACATCACCTGAATCGCCTTTTCGCGGATGATTTCCGAGGCCAGGAACCGCTCCGGCTGGTCGGTCACTTGGTCTTCCGGAAAATACGGCGCACCCTCCGGCAAATGCTTCCAGATCTCTTTAAGCAAGGCATCACAGCCGGAACCCTTTAGCGCCGAAACCGGCACAATGGCGGCAAAATCGAAAGCCTTCGCGAACGATTCCGTCACTGGGAGTAACTTGGGCTTTGGCAAGCGATCGATTTTGTTCAGTGCCAGGATGGTTTTGCCGCGAAACCGCCGGGCCTTTTCGAGCAACAGTTCGTCCGCCCTCAGCTCCGGGCGGCTGACATCCATCATAAGCAGAAGAACGTCGATTCCTTCGAGCGCCGCGGCAAGCTCCTGCATCATTTGCCTGCCGAGCGCGGAATTCGCTTCGTGCATGCCGGGCGTATCGATAAAAATGATCTGGCCTTCCGCGCTGGTTACAATTCCCTGAATGCGATTGCGGGTGGTCTGCGGTTTGGAAGTGACGATGGCGATTTTTTGGCCGACCAGGCGATTGACCAGCGTGGATTTTCCGGCGTTCGGGCGTCCAACAATGGCAACGAATCCAGAACGAAACGCTTGTTTCTTCCCAACACTCTCTTCTTCTCGCATCAGGGCTTTACGATCGGCAACTCCAGGCGGCTGGGATGCGCGCTATCGTGAATCAGGCTGATATGTGCAGTCTTCGCATCTTTCCCAGTCTCGGCTGCGACCACGCCTCCGCTATTGTAGTTTTTCTCTGTCCCCGTCGAATTGATGCTGCTCACGATCAGCCGCAGCCGGCTCCCTTCAGCGATGCGCCGCGAGAAAAAAGTGAAATTGTCAAACACGTATTCCTCCGTCGCTCCGGCCGGCACGAGCTTCGCGTCTCGGACAGACTCTCGATACCGCGCTCGCATGGTCGCGCTCGTAAGTGACACGGAGCTGCCGCCAGGCAGAATTTCAAACAAGTCCGCCTCGAGGTCCGTGTCCGGCACATCCATCTTCAACCACAGCGTCAGCCTTGCAAATCCCGTCACTTCCGTGGCTTCCAGAAAGGGCTCGGTGTGATAAACCGCGCCCTCTCCGTACAGGTTCATGGCTGCCCGTTGCGACGTCAGATAATTGGGATCGTCCTCCGGCTCCTGAGCGCCGGGGCGTGTATCCAGCGGATCGTAGATCCAAGAATCGCCCGGCGCGCCCCCATCGGCTTTGCTTTCGCGCAACGCGCCAGAATGAAACACGTCGCCGGCCGCGCCGTCCGAGCTTAAATAAAATGTCTTCGTCGTGTTTGTGAGGCTCTCCAGGCTATCCGCGTACTTCCACTCCTCCGTTCCAACCAGGTAATAAGCCACGCGCTTCTTCAGGAATTCCGGCTTTCGACCGCCCTTCATCGTCCAGTCGTACCATTCCGTGTGCAGCTTGTTGAGATCGAGAACACTTGCTGCGCCGAATTTCAATCCCCCGACTTCCGCCTTTGGCGTGCGGGTTCCCGCGTGGTCCCACGGCCCAATGATCAAGTAATGTTGTGCTTTAGCCTCCGGCGTTCCGTATTGCATGTGCCGCTTGTAATAAGTGAAAGCTCCCGGCTGATCTCCGTCGTAATGTCCGGTAATCGTCAGGATCGGCAGGCTGATTTTCTTGTATTGTTCGGGAGAAGGCACCATCGCGTCGTAGTACGCATCAGGAACCGGATGCGCTAGCCATTTCTGAAACACCGCCGACGGATTTCCCACCAGCTTGTCATAGCTTTGAAATGCCGAGTGCGCCATGTACATTTCGCGCGCGTTGCTCGCCCAAAAACTGCTGCTTCCAAAAAGGTTGCTGTTGCCCGTGACTCCGCTCGTGAAGGTGAGCCATTGCATCTCGTAAGTGCCAAAAATGTTGTACTGGAACGGGAAATCCACCCCGGGATGCGCGGCGGCGGCGGGAACGATCGTAGCCAGGTGCGGTGGAAACTCTTTCAGAACCGTCCACTGATCGAATCCCGCGTAAGAACCACCCCACATCGTCACTTTTCCGTTGCAATACGGCTGCTTTGCGAACCATTCCACCACGTCGTAGCCGTCGCGGCTCTCATTCGCAAACGGCTCGAATTCCCCTCCCGAATTGCCGCGTCCGCGCACATCCACGAGCGCGTACACATAGCCATGCTTTGCAAAGTACAGCGCACGGTCCGTATACGAATCGCCGATGTAAGGCGTAAACGTGAAGATCACCGGCTGTGGCTCCTTCTGCCCGTGCGAGGCGAAGATTGTCGCGTTCAACTTCGCTCCATCGCGCATGGGAATCTTGACGGCCCAGTGCATGTCCGTCGCAGGCTCTTCCGCCGCTCGTTGCTGTTGCGCACGGATGGGCACGGCCATCATCGTCAGAAAGGCAACAGCCGCAGAAAGCTCTCTGGCCCTCGCGCGGAGCATCGACTGTCCTCCCTGCAGAGCTGGATGGCCTATCCCGTGGCTCCAAGTCTGCTATGTTTCCGTGTACCTACGTCGTTGTGGGAACCGCTTTCATCTGTTTGCGGATTCGCACTCGCAACACTTTTCTTTGGTTTGCTTCCACCACTTCAAACCGGTGGCCTTCCATTTCAATTTTGTCTCCGGAGGCCGGCACTTTGCCGGTAACATGATTCAAAAGGCCGGCGAGCGTGGTCACCGTCTCATCGGCTTCCTCGCCAAAACGCACACCCAGCAACTCCTCCACCGCATCAATCGCCATGCTTCCGCGCATGACCAATCCGCCGTCCGGTTCGCGAACCACGTCCGGTGCGAGCGGCTTTCCGCTGTTGCCGCTCTCCCCGACGATCTCTTCCACCAGGTCTTCCACCGTGGCGATTCCCGCCACCGTTCCGTGTTCATCAATGACCACGGCCAGCGGATGGCCCTTTTGGCGCATCTCGCGCAACAACTCCGATCCAATCTTGGTCTCCGGCATGAACAAAACCGGTTTCACCAGCTCGCGCACTCTTCGCTTGGGCAAATCCGGATCTGCGATTTGCAAAAGATCTTGCGCGAAGACCACGCCGAAAGTGTCGTCCAGCGATTTCTCGTAGACCGGAATCTTGCTGAATTTCGTTTCGACCACCTTGGCATGCAGCTCCTCGAGAGTAGACTCTGCAGAAATGGCCACGATATCCGGCCGGGGAGTCATCACCTCGCGCACACGCTTGTCGCTGAATTCCACCACTTGCTCGATCAAATCCGCCTGCTCCGGCTCGATGATGCCCTCTTCCTCCGCGGCTTCCACCAGCGCCTCTATCCCTTCTTCCGTGCGCTGCTCCTCGGTCTTTTCCGCTTCCTGTTCGGAAATCCGCGCGAGCGACTCCGCGCCTTCGAGAAACACGCGCACCGGCCAGACCAGCCACATCGCGCTTCGAATGAGCGGCAGGAGCGGAAGCAGCCAGCGGCCCGTGGTGCGGTACAGCAACATGTCCGGGATAAAATGCATGGCGAAAACCACTTCGAGAATGACAAACACGCAAAACTCGATCAGCGATTCCCAAGTGCTCGGAACGAAGTACACCACCCCGCGCGTCGTTTCCAGCACCAAAAACGCCAGCCAGAAATGGCCGAGGATGCGGAAGGTGCGGCCGCCGCTACGCCGGTTGATTTTCAGCTTTGGTTCGATTTCCGCTTCGAAGATGTCCAGATGTTCGTGAACGCGGCCGGTGGTCATGCGCCCCAACTCGCGGTAAATCAGTGTCAGGTAGGAGAAAATGGGCAGCGTGAGGCCCACCAGCACGACACTGAGCGCGTAAATCCAGCTTAGATACATCAACTCAACCCGAAGCGCTTGCGCAGCTTCCGCTCGATTCTATCCATCTGGCCATGATCGGTTTCATGGTCGTAACCGAGCAAATGTAAAACGCCGTGCAGAATCAGCACGCGAAGCTCACTTGCAAGGGGACGTTCTTGTTTTTTCGCGTAACGCCGTGCGGTTGCCGGCGAAATCGCGATGTCTCCCAAATACTCGTGCCTGCCGGAGTTCGTCACGTGCAGTCGATGCCGAAAACGCACCGGTTTCTGCTTCGCGGCCGTCGGAAACGAGAGCACGTCGGTCGGTCCTTGTTTCCTCCGAAAGTTCTGGTTCAAGCGTGCCATTCCCGCGGCGCTCACCAAACAAACGGTCATGCCGGATGGTTTCAAGCCGAGTTCCCTCTGCACGCGGCGCAAGAACGATTCCAGAGGACGCAGCGCCAGGCGCACCTCGTGCTGCTGATTTAGAATCATCCTTGCGGAATTTCTTGCTCGGATTCTTTCCCGGACTCTCTTGCCGGGGCCGCTTTCCCGTTCGCGCCGCCACGCTGCGGATGGGCGGTTTCATAGTCTTCGTAGGCGCGAATGATTTGCTGCACCAGGTTGTGACGTACCACGTCTCTTTCTCCGAATTGCACCAAGCCGATTCCTTCGATCTTGCCGCACACTTCAAGCGCTTCGACCAACCCGCTCTTCTTTCCTTGCGGCAAGTCAATCTGCGTCACGTCCCCGGTGACTACCGCTTTCGAGTTGAAGCCCAACCGCGTCAGGAACATTTTCATCTGCTCGCTCGTTGTGTTTTGCGCTTCGTCTAAAATCACGAACGAATCATTTAGCGTGCGCCCGCGCATGAACGCCAGCGGCGCCACTTCAATGATGCCTTTTTCGAGGAAGCGTTCGAGCTTGTCCGCGTCCAGCATGTCATACAGCGCGTCGTACAGCGGCCGCATGTAAGGATCGATTTTTTGTTGCAATGTTCCCGGCAAAAATCCCAGCCGCTCGCCGGCTTCGACCGCCGGCCGCGCCAGGATGATGCGGTTCACCTGCTTGGTCAGCAGCGCGCTCACCGCCATGGCCACCGCGAGGTACGTTTTCCCCGTGCCGCCGGGCCCGGTGGCAAAAACCATATCGTGCTTCTCGATCGCCTCCATGTAATGGCGCTGATTGGCGCCTTTCGGCGTGACCTGCTTTTTGCCAAACGAGCGCGCGCGGCCGTGCTCGAACATGCCTCGCGGCGATTCGTGCGGCTCTTCGGTCGCCACCCGGACCAGCGACTTCACTTCCGAAGACGAAAGTTTGTGCCCGTGCCGGGTCAGGTGATTGTATTCCTCGACGATGGTCACCGCACGGTCCACGTTATCCTGCTCACCTTCAATGGCCAGCCGCGTGTCGTGCAGATGCGTGCGCACATGCAGCGAGTCTTCAAGCAGGCGCACGTTTTCATCGAGCGTGCCAAAGAAGGGTTCAATTTGTCCGGAAATGTGAACGGTACGTCGCATCCAATTGGAAGGTTCTCGGCTTACCGGAACCGGCTTGCTCGTGGGATTCCTCCTCGCTACACATAGGGGGCTTGGCGCCGCCTAGGAGAAACTCTTTACACCCTAGCGCAGCACTGGGCTCGGGTCAAGCTACGAGTTCCTGAGTTCCTGACTTCCTGACTTCCTGACCGTGGGTGACGACCTTGGTCCGGAGACGCGCGTACTGCGGAATGGTCGGTAAGAAACGGGGGTACAATACCTTGCATCTCACCCTGGCTTCGCGGGGGCCGGCGATGAAGTTTGACCTCGATCAGCTCGTCTCAGACTGCCGAAAGGCAGTCCGGGAAAATGCTCCCCAGGCGCCTATCAGCGAGATTTTAGCGCGGTCGCTTTCCGATCGCGCTTCCCTGGTTTCCGCGCTCGGTGAGCCCAAGCGCGCGGAGATGCAGAAACTCTACCAGGGAAGCGATCTCACCATCCTGAACGTGATCTGGGCGCCTTGGATGACCTTGCTGCCGCACAATCACAAGATGTGGGCCGTGATTGGAATCTACTCCGGCCGCGAAGACAATATTTTCTGGCGACGCTTGCCTGCCGACAGCAGCCGGAGGCTTGAAGCCGCGGGAGCAAAGGCCCTTTGTGAAAAAGACACGGTCGAGCTGGGAGAAGACATCATCCATTCCGTGACCAACCCCATCGGGCGCCTGACGGGCGCGATTCACATCTACGGCGGAGACTTTTTCGGCGTCCAACGGAGCGAGTGGGATGCGGAAACGTTTCTGGAACGGGCGTGCGATGGAGACAGGATGGCACGGCGCTTCGAACAGGCCAACACGTTTCTTCGCAGGACCCTGTCTAGGGACGCTTAATCCGCGGGCACGGCGCGGGTCTTGGCCCATTCGCGGATGGACTGCACCTCTTCCGCGCGTGTCACGCTGAGCGGCTGCGTGCTCTGAATCTCTGCGAGCAGGACGTCGGTGGTCAATTGCTGCTTGGCGTTGAACGCCGTGTACAGTCCGGCAACGATGAGTTGTTCGATTTCCGTGCCGGAGAAGCCTTCGCTCGCGAGGGCTAATTTCGCCAGGTCGAATCCTGCCGCGTCCCGGCCGCGCTTTTTCAAGTGCAGGGCAAACAACGCCGCGCGCACTTCCCTATTCGGCAAATCTACGAAAAAAATCTCATCAAATCGCCCTTTGCGCAGCATCTCCGGCGGCAGCACGGTGATGTTGTTCGAAGTTGCCGCCAGGAACACACCACCCTCGCGGTCTTGCATCCAGGTCAGGAGTGTGGCAAGCAGCCGCTGCGACAAACCGGCGTCGGCGTCGCCGCTCGAGCCGGCCGAGGCAAACGCCTTTTCAATTTCGTCGATCCACAACACCAGCGGAGCGAGTTTCTGCGCCAATTCCAGCGCTTTGTGCAGCCGCCGCTCGCTCTCGCCGACGTATTTGTCGTAGAGGGCGCCCGCGTCCAGCCTCCCCAATTCGAATCCCCACTCGCCCGCGACCGCGCGGGCGGCCAGGCTCTTCCCGCAACCCTGCACCCCAGTGATAAGCACGCCCTTTGGCGGCACCAGCCCGAACCGCCGCCCTTCGGGAGTCAAGGCATTCTTTCTCTTCGCAATCCGGTCACGGAGGTGCCGCAACCCCGCCACGTCCATAAATGACGCGTCTCGCCGCACCGTTTCGAACAATCCCTCGGTTTTGAGTGCTTCGCGCTTCGCTTCCCGCACCGCATCGAGCAACCCCGCATCGGCCTTCCCTCGCTCGAGCACGCTCTTCCGCAGCGCGCGCAGGGCCTCTTCCTCCGGCAGGCCAACCAGATTCTGCGCCAGTTGCGTCATCGCGGGAACATCGAGCGCGATAGCAATGTGCCGATCACGGCTTAGCTCCGCGAGCACCTGCTTCACTCCGCGTAGCAAATCCTCCACTTCCGGCAGGCCCAACTGGAAAGGCATGGCATCGCCTTCCAGGTCCGGAGGCAGCTCCATTTTCGCGGCCGTCAGCACAATCGAACGCCGCCCGGTTCGAAACTTCTCAGCCAGGTCGCGCAGCCTCCGGCAAATCTTGTCGTTGTCGCAGTAGCGCGCAAAATCCTTCAACAAGAAAATCCCGTCGCCCTGAATCAGCGCGATGTTCGCGAGCCCTTGCTCCGGACTGTCGGTGTTGTACAGGGGCGCGCCGTGGGCCTTTGCCAGACCGGTCGTGACGCTCCATTCGTAGAGCGGAACACCCAGCTCCGCGGCGACGTCCAGGAGCAGCGCTTCCACGCGATCCTCTTCCGGCGTCTCGACAGTAATGATCGGGTGCTGCGAATTGATCAGCAGCCGCAACTCGTCGTGCTTTTTGGGCGGCTTGGAGAACCAGTCCTTCCCGCAGCAATCCCGCCAGCCGCGGCGGCGGGCCTGATGGGCTGCTGCTCCGTGGCAGCTTCAAGTGGACCTTTGGGTGGTGGGTTAGTCTGAATTTTGCACCTCGCCGCGGGTTTGCATCCCGGTTAAGGACGACCTGTATCCGTAGAGACCCGAAGCCATCGCTGGCACGAAGACAAGCCGGAAAACAAACATCCCCCTGGACCATCAAGCCAATCGAGTCTGACCAGTAATACTCATGGCGAGAAGCCCGCGACGGCTCCGCCTACGCCGGATAGGATTCCCATGAGCACCGGTTTGACCGCTGTGCGACCGACTTTTCCCGCGTTTGACAAAGCTAGAAGCCTCGTTTAACGTTAGAAACTTGGATAATACGCCCAAGGAGCAATAGATGGCCCAGGGACAGCCTACCAAAGTCAAGAAGAAGAAAAAGTCGGTTTTGAAGCGCGCGGCGCAAGCTCGTCAACGGGCCCAAGTCAACCGCATCAACCGCACACGCGTCCGCACCATGATGCGCCGCTTTCGCACCGCTCTCACCGCGGGTGACCCCACCGCGGCGGGCAATCTGCTCTACCCCACCATGTCTGCCATCGACCAGGCCATTACCAAGGGCGTGCTGCACGAAAATACCGGCAACCGCTACAAGTCGCGTTTAACCCTTGCTTACAACGCCGTTAAGGCCAAGGCGGCGAAGTAAGGCCGTTTGCAGGTTTTCCGTCTCCGCTTTCAGACCGCTCTTCCCTCCTCAGAGTCGAGAAGCTCGAGCAGCCGCGTCTTTCTATTTTTCTCGAAAAGACCAAATCACAAGGGATTGCCCTTACAATTGGCTGGTTCACTCGTTGTAGCGGAGCCGGATATGAGCTACTACGCATTGTTCTATGACACCGTGGATGACTATGTGGCCCGGCGCGCGGAATTCCGCGAAATGCATTTGCTTATGGCCAGAGAAGTCCGCGAGCGCGGGGAATTGCTGCTCGCGGGCGCGTTCGATGATCCCGTCGACCGTGCTTTGCTGGTATTTCGAGTCGATGACCGGAGCAAGGTTGAAGAATTCGCCCGGAAAGATCCTTACGTCGTGAGTGGTCTGGTCAAAAAGTGGGAAGTGCGCCCCTGGAAAGTCGTCGTTGGCAACGAACAACGCTCCCCCGCTGCCAGGGCATCCGGCGCCATCCTCCGCCACTGGTCGGCGCGCACCACGGAGGCGCAGTTGCCGAAGTATCTCGAGCATTTTTCGAAGAGCGTGCTTCCGGAACTACGCCGCGTCGCCGGTTTTCTGGGAGCTACTGTTTCTACTCGTCAGACGGGCAATGCAGTGGAGATTTTCGTCGAGACCAGCTGGCGCTCGCTCGATGCCATCCGCGCCTTCGCCGGCCCTGACCTGGAAGCCGCGGTCGTCGCTCCCGAAGCCGCCGCGCTGCTGACTGACTTCGACCGCCGCGTGCGCCACTCCGAGATCACACTCTCGGACCACACCTAGTATCACCAACCGGCGGAATGCGCCGGTCAGCGGAAATCCTCTAACGGCGTGCCGCCAAGGCTTCTCCGCCAGTTAATTCCGCGATCAAAAACTCCATCACGGCGCGGGCGTCTTCCCTGCCACCTTTCAGCCGTTCATCGGCTCGCTGCAACGCGGCTAATCCCGCGAGCAAATGCGCTTTCGGAATTTTTCTTGCGCTCTCGAGCGCCAATTGCGCCTGCTCCGGGCGCATCGCGAGCGCTCGCGCCGCCCCCCAGCCGTTCGTGACGCCGCGTAGCTCGCTGGCTTCGATCAGCTTGCGGTACATCCAAGTCATCGCGCCCAGCATTTGCAGCGGCTCTTCGCCTTCGCGCAACAGACGGTCCAGAAACTCGAGAGCTTTCTTTCCCTGGCGCGAGGCCAGCATGGCTGCCAGTTCCCAAACCGTAGTCGTTTTTTCCGAAACCACCAGAGCGCGGACGTCTTCGCGTCGAATCTGTTTTCTCCCCGCCGCAAACGTTCCGAGCTTGCCGATTTCCGTCCTGAGCCGCATTAAATCCGCGGCCACGAACTCCGCCAAGTCTTCGGCCGCTCCAGGTTCGAAGGCGACGCCCTGCTCTTTACCCATCGCGCCAGCCAGCGCCACCGCGGCGGCCTGGCGCTCGTCGAGGTTTTCGCCCAGCCCGCACTCTACCACCAGCGCTTTCTCTGTCAGCAACTTTCCCCACTTCATTCTCTGATCCAATCGCAGGGCTTCGATCACCAGCACGGTGAATGGCGCCGGATCATTCAGGTAAGCGGCAAGAAGCTCGACGGCATCATCGCGGCTTTTCTCGCCGAGGCTTTCGATGGCCTCGGCGTCCTCGAGGAAAACCAATTGTACCGGGGAAAGCATGGCCATGGTTTGCGCCTGTTCGAGCGCCGCTTGCGTCTCTCTGCGGTCCGCCGAATATCGCGACACGGCCCAGGGCCGCGCCGCATCCGGCACGTATCTCTCCATCAGCAGCGCCCGGCAACGGTCCCGCAAATAAGGCTCTTCTCCCAGCAGCAAAATGGCAGGGATGGCCTTCCCCTTCTCCAGCCGCGACAGCAGTTCATTCGCCGAAATGCGCGTCATTTAGCCTTGCCTCTCCGGCCAAATCGCAACCGATCAACGCTTGGAGCTCCTTCAAGTAATACTTTAAGTTGGCTCGAGGCTTCCCTTTTCTCCGCTCGTCCGGAGCGGTGCTGGCAGGGCAAATCATTCGAAAGGCTGGAGCCGCTTTTTAGCCCTTTCTAGTAGTTCTCCGTCACCACTGCCACCAGCCGCGCGGCAAAATCCTGCGCCAGCCGGTCGAGAGCCGGATCCTGCTCTTCGAAGAAGCTTTTCACATCGGTCGAAATCTCGTATTGGTTGCGAAACAGAAAGTTGTCCGTGTGATAGAGCAGTCTTCCTGTCTCGCGGTCCTCCAAGTTGACCTCGCACTTCACCGTCACCAGCATCGTCGTGGCCCGCCCCGTGGTGGTGTCAAACAGCAGTGGGACCGCCTCCAGACTGAGCACTTTCCCGCGCAGCACCGCGTCGCTCGTAGCCGGGTCGGACACCACGCGATAGGGCGTCTTCGCCAAAAACTCGTGCACCGTCGCCGCTGTCAATCTCTGCTCGATCCTGTAACTTGTGGTCTTATTTTCCAGCGCCGGCACGGCAATCACGTGAATGCTTTTCGGCAGCCCATCACTGCGCCCCGCAACGCGGTAGCCGCAGCCGGCAAGGAGTGCGCTTGCCGCCACAACCGCAAAGGCGGTTCGTCCGATCCTCACAAGAGCTTCTCCGCCAGCCTCACGGCATTCCATGCGGGTAATCGAACATTGTCTGCCGCTCCCCAAAACCACCATGTTCCGTGGACCGTTGGGTCCGATTGCGGAAGGCCAAGCTGGATGGTATTTTCCCCCGCAGCGCTGACGTTGCTTGGGGTGCAGTCCTCGTCTCTTACCACGGAAAACCCAGCTTCCCGACACGCGTTGCTGACCGATTCCTTATCCGCTACCCCAGGATCCAGTTCCGCACAGGCAGAAAACATCACCCCGTAAAACGTTGGCGCGTGAAGCACCTGCAGGGCCGGCAGTACCGCTCTCTGATTCGAGACGCACGCAGTGATCTCTTCACGAAGAGCTTTGCCGACCGCAGCGAGGTTCTGCCGGCTCGCAGGCCCATATCGCTCCAACAGGTTGAAGGCAACCTGGGTGTCGAAAACCGGCTTCCCGACAGATTGCAAGGAGAGCAACCGACCGGTCTGGCTCTCGAGTTCTTCGATTCCCTCCCTTCCCGCTTCGGAGACCGGCCGAAGGAAAGTAATGCTCAGTCTCTTCAGTCCAACCGGTCTCAGCCCGAAGGAGAGCGAAGTGGCGGCAACGGCAGCAGCCGAAGGAATCCAGAAGTGCGTGCCGTTTGGTTGAACTTTTGGACCAATTGGAGTGCTCCAAAACTCATCAAGCTTGGGAAACCAGGGGCTAGAGGGCTGGTCTTTCGTTGAGATTTTGCCCGTAAAGTCGATGGCCACCGCCCCAGCCGCGAGTGCAGCAGCGAGGTTGGTCTCAACAAATTGAGGAGACCCGGTGAAGAAAACGAAGCGCGCGCGTTCGAAACTGCCCTCGTCCACGGGCTGGATCACAACGGGTTCTCCGCCTGCTTCGGTCAGCGTTCCCGCCGCCGCTTCCTCATCCAATAACCGCAAATCCCAGCCGGAAAACTGACCCTCTTCGAGCAGCGTCTTCAACTCCGCGCCGACCAGCGAAGACGCACCGGCAATTACAATACGTTGAGATTCCCTTTCGATCGAAGGCATGAATCACACCGTCCGCGAAGCCAGCCGGTGCCGTGCAAAACGAAGGACATGCAAGATGACCCCAACAATCGCATAGGAGGACGCTATCAGAAACAAAACCGACTCCGACCACCTCCAGATCGCCGCGCAGAGCAGCGCCAGGAGGACCACGGCAAGGGACGGCTGCTTACGCGTCCAGGGGATGTCTTTGAAACTGTAAAACCGAATGGTGCTGGTCATAAGCGCGGCCAAAGCCAGCGTGATACAGATCCACACGATGGACCACCTGTCATCCTGCAGTGGTGCCGGAAAGGCGTGGACCGTTGCTGCAATCACTCCCGCCGCGGCGGGAGTGGGCATTCCAATGAAATACTTCGAGCCTCCCGGAGCCATGCCCTGCACGTTGAAACGCGCGAGCCGCCAGGCGCAACAGACAACAAACGCGAAGCAGAACCACCACCCGAAATGTCCGATCTGTTGAATGAGCGCAGAATGTCCAAACCCCGGCAGGTACTGGACGCCCCAGGCGTAGGAAAGCAAGGCCGGCGCAATTCCGAAGCTGACGACATCGGCGAGCGAGTCGAACTGAACGCCAAAATCGGTATTTGCTTTCAGTAAGCGGGCCAACCGCCCGTCCAGCGAATCGAACAGGATCGCCAAGCCAATGGCTTTCGCTGCGCGGTCCAGATCGTCTCCGTTGCCGGTCAGTGCGACAGCCGACGCATACCAGCCGCAAAGAAGATTTCCAACCGTGAATAAGCTCGGCAGGAGAAAGATGCCGCGCCGGCGAAACCTTTGGCGGCGAAACCGCCGCTCGGTGAAGGGAATCTCGTGTTGGTCGGGCGCCGCGGTGGGAATCATGGCTTGCTCCTCGGTCGAAGCGCCGGGCGCGACAGTTCCTTGCGCAAGGTCGGCAGCGGATTGCTCGCGAGCACGGTCACGACGGCTTCCCCGTCGCCGCCAGATTTGCTTCCGCCGCACCCTTCCCCTCCGACCGATTCGAAGTACGCTTCGCTGGCCACCTGGCAATCAGGCTGGAGCCGCCCTTCACATGCTCTCCTGTCTTCACTAGTATCTCCGCCCCCTTAGGCAGCCAAACATCCACACGGGAGCCGAAGCGCACCAGCCCGATGCGCTCTCCGCGAAGGACTGGTTCGCCCGGCCTCTTCCAAGAGACTACTCGCCGCGCAATGAGTCCGGCAATCTGCTTGAATACCATTTCGCCAGCTTCGGTCGAAAGCGTAAACACGTTCTGTTCATTTTCGAGCGAGGCCCGTTCGCGCATTGCGGCGAGAAATTTCCCCGGGCGGTAATCCAGGTTCGTTATCGTTCCGGAGGCAGGGGCGCGGTTCACGTGCACGTTCCAGATCGCCAGGAAAACGCTCAGGCGCTGGCCGGGGCGCCCGGCGTTTTCCTCTTCCGTTACAACCACCACTCGGCCGTCGGCGGGCGACACGACCGCGCCAGGTTCCGCGGGAATCACGCGATCCGGATCACGAAAGAAAGAGAACACAAACAGAGCAAGGAACACCGATACAGCGGCGGAAAGATACCAATGAAGCAGGAGAGCGGCGCCACCGGCTACGAGCGGCGGCAGCCCAAAGTAATAGCCTTCTTTGACCATGCTGACGCGCGTAGACCTCCGCCTTTTCGCTCGCGTTTCAGCCGAGGCGAGCAAGCATGGCCATTCTACGACAGTTTCCTATGCCGCAAAGCTGGTATTGCTTGGATCCTGCTGCTCCCGCAGAATCCGCGCAGCAATCCGCTCCATTTCATCCTTACAGTGGAGCTTCATCTTTTTCAGTTTGATTTCTTCCAGGAGGTCTTCTGCATTGAGGTAGGGAGACTTGGAGATGCGTTGAAGTTCTAAATCGTACTGCCGGTGCTGCTCTGCCAGACGCCGATAGTCAGCGTCTGC
Organism: Acidobacteriota bacterium; assembly: GCA_003223215.1. GTDB lineage: Bacteria > Acidobacteriota > Terriglobia > Acidiferrales > UBA7541 > Acidiferrum. The sequence goes on along the minus strand of QHYH01000093.1, from coordinate 96,700 downwards.
CTGGAGAAGCACGTCCCGAGGTGCCCGCTGCGCGCTTGCCATGCGTTCCTCCTGACGATTTCGTTAATGGAATGTGAATACTACATGAGCGAACGATACCACTTCGCCGAGCCACGTCAAGAGGCAACTGGCAGTATTTCGGTCCGGTGCGCTTTCGCAGGCAACCTCCATCCGCGAAGGCATTCCTCCGGCCGATGCAAGCGGCCGGAACAAACGACGCCAACCAGCAGGTGTCGCGGTTTCAGCGAGACGCGGTGTTCGACACTTTCGGCGGCAAGTGCTCTTCAAAGTAGCCCAGAATATTGGTAAAGACGTCCAAGTTCGTACCTTTGCCTTCGGAGATCGCGTGCGTCCGGCCCGGATACATGCGCATATCGAACTGCTTGCCCAACGAAATCAACCTGTTGACCAGCAGTTCAAACCCTTGGAAATGCACGTTGTCATCTCCCGAGCCATGCATCAGCAGCAAATCGCCGCGCAGGCCGGAAGCAAAATTGATTGCCGAGCTTTGCTCGTAGGCCTTTGGACTGTCCTGAGGCAACCCCAAATACCGCTCCTGGTAGATCGTGTCGTACAACCGCTGGTCCGGCACGGAAGCCACCGATACCCCCACGCTGTAAACGTCAGGGTAGCGGAACATCAGATTGAGCGTCTCGGTCCCGCCGCCGCTCCATCCCCACACTCCGACGCGTTTCGGATCGATGAACGAATGAGTTTTTTCGAGCGACTCGAGGGCCGTCGCTTGCTCTTGCGAGGAGAGCTGCCCAACGTTTCCGTAGATCATCTTGCGCCACTCGCGGCCCCGTAGAGCAGGCGTGCCCTGGTTGTCAAAGCTGGCAACCAGATATCCGGCACCGGTTAAGGCGCGATTGAACAGCGATGGCCAGTGATCAGCCGTGGTCTGTCCGGCCGGCTCGGAATAGACATACACGATCAGCGGATATTTTTTCGCCGAGTCGAAATCCGGCGGCTTCAGCAGCCACGCGTCCACCGTCAGGCCGTTACCCGCATCCACCTTCATAAATTCCGCCGGCCCACCCGATAGAGGCTTCACACGCCCGGCAATGGCGGCGTTATCTATCGTCTTTCTCATCACTCTATGATCGGGCAGGTGCACCACGTCAAAAGCGGGCGGCATATCGAAGGAAGAGTAGGTGTGAAAAGCCCATTCGCCATTCGGCGAAATGGTATAGGAATGTGTACCCGGCAGATCGGGCGTCAGGCGTTCCCACGCCCCTGTGCCGTCCAGCCGCGTGCGGTAGAGGTAACGCTGCGTCGCATTCTCAGGCGAGGCCATGAAGTAGACCCACTTTTCGTCGGGAGTAACGCGATCCGCACTGACGATGTCCGCATCGCCGCGCGTAACCACCTGGGCCTTGCCAGAATCGCGCGCCACACGATACAAATGCCGCCAGCCGTCGCGCTCGCTGAGCGCCAGGAATTCGCGCCCTTGATTGATCCAGGAAACGTCGTGGTTCGCCTCCACCCAAGCCCGATCTTCATCCACAAACAGCGTGCGCGAGGCGCCGGTTGCCGCATCGGCCAGCAGAAACTCGTTCCGGTTCTGCAACCGGTTCATGTGTTGAATCAGCACATGGCCGAAATCCGCCCAGCCCATCTCCGGAATGTAATGATTGTGAGGATCTCCTGCCGCCTGCATCCAAACCACCGGCCCGCCCGCGGCGCTTACGACACCCCCGCGAACTGCGGAATTCTGCGTACCTGCCAGCGGATACGGGTATTCCAGGGTGTGGGGATAGGGCCCTAGGCCCGGATAGGGAATTCCGGTGACGATTTCGCCTCTCGGCGCGCCCAGGTCGTAAATCAGCGTGTACTTTTGCACGCCGCTGATGTTGAACTGCCAGAAGGCAATAGCGCGGCTCTCGGGGCTCCAGGCAAAGCCGTCGCGAATATCGAACTCTTCTTCATTCACCCAGTCGGATGTTCCGTTGATGGTGGTATCCGAGCCATCGTAGGTCAATTGTGTGCTTTTTCCGCTTGCCAGATCTTCCACATAGATATTGTTTGCACGAACGTAGCCGACTTTGCCGTTGTCCGGCGAAAACTTCGCAAACATCAGGCTCGACGCCGGCGCGTCGCCTCCGAGCTTGCGCAGCGCGCCGCTCGCGAGGTCGAGGACCCAATAATCACCGCGCGTGTTCTGGCGCCACACGGTTTTCGAGTTGCTGAACACGAGAACGCGGTGTCCGTCCGGGGAGAGACTGTAATCCTCGACAGGCAGCGGCGTTGTCTGGCCCGCGGGGATCAAACGTTCAGCCGGAACGAAGATTTCTCTTTTACCGGTCGCGGTCGCGTACTTCACGATGTCGCTGCCAATCCCCGATGCAGAGGGTTCTAAGTCCAGATAGAAATCGCCGTTCCCGAGCCAAGTGCCGCCGCGGAAGGACTTCGGCCGAAATTCCGGATTGCCCATCGTGCGCGCGATTAATTTCGCGGCGGAATCCCGCAGTTGGCCATATGCGCTCGGAGTTGTGGCGATCGCTGCCACCAGGCAGGCTGCCGTCAGCCGGTGCTTCGCTCGCGCCACACGACTTGCTGCTCGCGATGTCCATCCGCTGTGAACCATTTCTCCTCCCATCCGTCAGATGCGGAGAGAAACAGTATCAGATTCAGGGCCTTCCGGCGTGCCTCGGCAAGGCCATTCAGGGAGAACCGTGGCAAGGTGTGAGCGCAAGGCCGGGTCAGAGCTCTGGGAAGAAGCGGGTAATCGCAAGCTACCTTTCGCGTGAATCCTCGAACCTCTTCTGCATGATGATGGCTGTTTCGACGGGGTCGCGATAGTATCCTTCGCGGCGACCTGCCTTCCAAAACCCGTGCTTTTCGTAGAAAGCGATTCCCGCCGCGTTGGATTCGCGAACCTCCAAATACACGCGGTTTGCGCCGCGCGTTCGAAACTCCTCGACCGCCGCTTGCAAAAGCCTACCGCCGGTGCCTTTTCGCCGGTCTTGCGGCGCCACCGCCAGATTCAAGACTTCCGCTTCCTCGGTGGTCTGCCTCCCGATCAGGAAACCCACGACTTTTCCAGCCGCCTCGATAACCAGACCTAGGCTTCCCTTCCATTCGAGGACTTCTTTCACGCTCGCTTCCGGCCAAAACACTGCTTGCGGCGCTTGGCGCAAAATCTCCGCAACTGCCTCGGCGTCTTCCGCGCGCAGCATTCGCATCGCAGGCCTCGCCCGCTCTTGCCGTAATTCAGTGGCCATGCGCCGCGCCGCCTTTCCAAAAAATCTCTGCGTCGGACCGCCGCACGTAGTTCGCGTTGAGTCCAACGGCGTCGGTCGTTTTTCCCTCCTTCAGCCGTCTAAGGCCGATGCGCCCCAGGATTCCCGCGAGCGTTGCTGATACCTGCTCGATGGACTCACCGCGCTTCTCTCGCTCTCTCCAAGCGCCCTCGCCACTAAGGAGCCAAGCGTCGGACGAAGCCCAAGTGATTTTCTCCTCATTGGCCAGTTCGACCGCGGTCTCGACAAATTTTGCCGGAGCAATCACCATCTCTTCGCCGATCTTGGCCAACCCGGAGCCGTCTTGCCGATAAACTGCTCCGAACAGTTGTCCGCGTTGCGCGTCGACAAACGCCGCGACACGGGACGTGCGACTCGCCTGCGCGGCAAAAGCCTCAAGCCGCGACACACCTGCCACCGGTTTGCCGTACACTTCGGCCCAAGCCTTGACACTCGTCAACCCCACGCGCACCCCGGTAAACGATCCGGGCCCAGCCGCGACCGCATAGCCGCCTACCTCGTCCATGCGAAGCCCGGCATTTCTAAGCACCGCACTCGCTGCGGGAAGCAGCCAGGACGAGTACTCCTGGTTCGTTTCATGAGACAACACGGCGAGAATCACCTCGTCTCGGAGGACCGCCACGCTCCCCCGCCCATCGCACGTATCTATCGACAGGACAATCACATCCGCATTCTACCGCAACGCCAGACGCAACCAGACCTGCGCAAGATCAAGGAAGGAAGAGAAACAACTGTTTCACCAGTGTTTGGTCGGATGCGCGCCCCGAACGGCATGTTTGGGGGAGCGCATGGTGCTACCTGGAAACCTCCCCGGGCGGCAGCCTCAGCAATTCGGCTGCCAAATTTGGATCGATTTTTCTCTAACCTCTTCATTCCACAGGATATATCCTTGACTCTTACAGCACAAGTTCCTATACTCCATTTAGCTTCGTGGGGGGCATCCAAAATCATGGACTATAAGATCGGCGACAAAGTGGTTTACCCGAATCATGGTGTAGGCATTGTGGAGCAGATCAACTACGGTGTGTTGAATGGCAGAACCGAGCGTTACTACATGATACGTATTGTTTCCAGCGGATTGCGCGTGATGGTGCCGCAGTCGAACGCCGGCACGGTAGGCCTACGGTCCGTCATTCGCTCAAATGAATCCATCAAAGTCCTGGGCTTCCTTGAAAAGGGCAAACTCAACTCGCATCCGGACTGGAAGCACCGCTTCAAGGAGAACTCCGAACGCATGCGCACGGGGTCGCTCATTGAAGTGGCCGCCGTGCTGAAGAGCCTCGTTTCCCTCAGTCGTAGCAAGCCTCTCTCCTTCCGTGAAAAGAAAATGCTCGAGCGCGCCAAGTACCTGCTCGTCAGCGAAATGGCCACCGCCAAGAACACCACTGCCGAACTGGCCGAGGTCTTGGTGGTAAAGTCGCTCGCCAAGGCCAAGCTGCAGTTCCCCATCATGACGGAGAAATTCGAATAGCTTTGCCGGTTCTGCGGCAGCGCTTTTCCGAAGCGGGCAAGTTGCTCTTGCCCGCTTTTTGTTTCTTCGGTAGCGGGGAACTTTCCAGTGACGTTGCACGTACCGTGAAGGGGGGAATTTCATGAACACAAGAACATGGCGAGAAGTGCCCGATTCTCGAAAAAGCGTTCATGCCCTCGCACGAGCGCTAGCATTGGTTGTGACCTGTGGGATGCTGTGCTCGGCCTTATCTCTGGCAGCTCAGGAAAAGCCGGACAAGGACTCAGCGAGCGGCAAGGGCTCGCAGGGCGCGGGCATTTACTTCGACGCGGAAGCCAGCGCCAAGGATGTTGGATTGCCTATCTATCCGGGAGCAAGGCCTCATCGAGACAAGGACGAAAATCAATCCTCGGGGAAGTTTGGACTTTGGGGCAACTCGTTCGCGTTCAAGCTGGCCGTCGTCACGCTGGATTCCAACGATTCACCGCAAAAAGTCGCCACCTTCTACAAGAAGGCTTTGGCAAAATACGGGACGGTACTGGACTGTGGTGCCTCCTCTTCCGAAGCCGGGGACAAAAACGAGAGCCAATCCTCGAACCAGCTCAGCTGCGAAACGGATAAACCTGGCCCAGGCGAAATGACCTTCAAGGCGGGAACGAAGGAAAAACAGCATATCGTGGGAATCCAACCTAGCGGTGCGGGCAGCATACTCAACCTTGTCTACGTCGAGTCGCCGAATTCGGATAAGAAGAAATAACGTTCACCTTCGCGGTGCCCATTTCCCGGTCTGATTCGCTGCCACCGCAAGCGCACTTAGACTTACGCCGGCGTCGCGGAGGGTGCGGGCGACCGCCGCCGCAATTTGCGGGGCGCCAGGCGTGTCGCCGTGGATGCAAATGGTTTCGGCGCTGAGCCTCACTTCGGTGCCGTCGTGAGCGGTCACGATGCCGCGCTCGGCGATGCTGAGGGCTTGTCTGGCGGCCTCCGCCGGGTCTCGGACGAGCGCGTCTGCGAATTTACGGGAGCGCAAGGTTCCATCGGATTCGTAGCGGCGGTCGGCAAAGGCTTCGGCGGCGACGGCGAAGCCTGCTTGGCGGAAAACATCGAGCATTGCCGAGCCTGCGAGTCCAACGAGGACGATATCCTTGCGCAAGCTGTCGCTTTCGGCTCGAGCAGCCTCGCTCACACCATTCGCGATAGCTTCCGCCAGTTCGCGATTCTTCACCGCCTGATTGTAAAGCGCACCGTGTGGTTTAACGTGAACAAGCTTCGCGCCGCACGCGGCAGCAACGCTTGCAAGCGCGCGAACCTGCTCGCAGAGGGAGTCTCGAACCGCATCCAAAGGCATCTTCAACTCAAGCCGGCCGAAGTTCTTGCGATCCGGATAGCCCGGATGAGCTCCAACCGCCACTCGAGCGCGTAGGGCCTGCTCAACGGTGGTTTGCATGGTGCGTTCGTCCCCCGCGTGCCCGCCGCAGGCCACGTTTGCAGAGGTGATCGAGCGCAGGAGGGCTTCCTGCGTGCCGTCGCCAACAGCCTCGGGCAGTTCGCCCATGTCGCAATTGATGTCGATACGCGTCACTCGCTTCGTCTCCCCGGGATTTCTGGGATTCCTTCCGCCTAAGGATTTTGCCGCGATTGCTCGCGCCGCTCGAGAACGACAGAGGCGCTAAGCGATCTTAGATCGTTTCCACAATCGAGTCCTTCGCGGTCAGCAACTTCTCCTGCTCCATCAGCAGCTTGCGCGCGGTTTCGAAGGTCACACGTCTGAAACGAATTTCATCGCGCGGGCGAAGCTGGCCTAGGCTGCCGAAGTCCGCCGAAATGACGTTGGCCATCTTCGCATATCCGCCGGTGGTTTGCTGCTCCACAGACAAGATAATGGGCATCCCGTCAGCGGCGATCTGCACGGCACCCAACGACACGCCTTCGCTAATCATTCCGCCGTGTGCGCCTTCGGGAACGGGCGGGCCGTGAAGCCTGAGACCCATGCGATTTGCCTCTTCGGAAACACCGTAGGTGCCGCCATAAAAGACTTTCTCGGCTGCTTGCGAGAACCAACCCCTTTGCGGGCCGGGGGTGACGCGCAGGATCTTGCGTGGCCGAAGACCCTCCAGGATCTTTGGCGTCACCTTTTTGCAGCGATTCGTACCAAGAGTGCGGTTCGGGCCGCCGTCTGAGTCTCCCGTCTTCAGCACGTCTCCTTTGCGCAAGGCTCTGCCCTGGTAACCGCCGAGACCGCTCAAAAGATGCGTGGATGCGCTTCCGAGAAACGGTTTCACGGCGATTCCGCCTTGTAGGCACAAATAACACCGGGCGCCCGAACGCGTTGCTCCCAGCCGAAGGGTTTGGCCAGGCTTCACTTCGAACGAAGCCCACGGCAGACGATCCGCGCCGTCCAGTGCCGCGCCGAAATCCGAGCCCGTGAGAGCCGCCAAAGCCCCTTCGGGGAACAGAAACGTTCCGCCGAGAAGCGTCATCTCGAGTGCGGCGGCAATTGCGGCGTTTCCCACCAGCCGGTTACCGATACGCAGTGCGACCGGGTCGGCCGCACCGGAAGGCGAGACGCCCATCGGGCCGAAGCCTTCTCGCCCCAAGTCCTGCACGGTTGTGAGCAGCCCCGGCGCCAGCACTTCAATGACCTTCATGCGCGTTCGAACTCCGCGAACCGTTCCCGCGAAACCGGCACAAATCTCACGCGATCGCCGATGGAGAGAAGGCAGAGACCGTCTCTATCGGTCCGAAACATCGCCAGGGGCGAGCGCCCCAGCAATCTCCATCCGCCCGGAGTTTCAAACGGATATACTCCCGTCTGGTTGCCGGCAATCCCTACGCTTCCGGCCGGCACTTTCCTGCGCGGCGATAGCAATCGCGGGGTCACCAATTCTCGCGCCAATTCGCCAAGATAGGCGAAACCCGGCACAAATCCCAAGAAATAGACAAGATAAGTCGCCGAGGTGTGTAGCTCAATGACGCGCTCCGGCGTAATTCCATGCATCGCGGCGACTTCGTCAAGGTCCGGTCCAAACTCCCGACCATAGCACACGGGAATTTCCACGAGCCTCGGCTCTGGCAACCTCACGTTGTTTAGCCGGCCAAGGTATTTGCGGAGCTGTCTTTCCAGCTCCTGGTGCCGCCACTTCAACGCCGCAAACTTTACCAGCAGCGAGCAATACGCCGGATGCAGGTTGTCGACACCGGGAATCGGTTCCTGCTCCAGCAGATGCAGAAGCCTTCTGACGTTCTCGTTTGCTTCGAGTGTGATTTGTTCGCCAAAATAGACGAGCAGCGACTGATCGCTGGCTGGTTCGAATCGCGCTCCGGCGCTCTTCTTCGCGGGCATGTCCGCGAGAGTATACCGCTTCGACGCCGCCAAAAGTCATCCGGTCCAACTGTTCGGTTTTGTCAAGACCGATGATCACTTTCTTCCGGTGAGCTGGCGGATCAGCTCCGCTTCCCCTTCGCGATACGGCTTTCCGTCAGGGTGCAGCACTTCATGAAACCACACCGGAGGCGGCTCGAGGATGTAGGGATGCTGCCACGATTCCCAGGGCAAATTCGTCTGCGTCCTGCCGACGACGAATCCCCAGTTGATCGCTCCCACCTTTTCTTCCTTGGCGATGGGCAAAATCGTGTCGAAGGTGCTGCCCACAGAGCGCGCCATAAACTCCGTGCAGATGACGGGCCGATTGTATTTCTTGAGCCAGGCAACTTCCCTCTTGAAGTATTCGGGCCAGCTGTAGTTGTGAAAAGTCACGATGTCGGATTCGCGTAGTTGAATCTGCTCGAGCTCGCCAAGATGGGATCCATCGGGCGCCTGGTCCACGCAGCAGACCCCGCTGGTCAGCGGCTGCGTGGGATTCACTTCGCGCGCCCATTCAAACGTCTGCGGCAGAAGCACCAGCACGCGCGCCGTTTTATCCTTCAATTCCTCTTTCGCATAGCTGCCCATATTGCGGTTGCCGGGTTCGTTCCAAATGTCCCAGGCCAGAATGCGATCATCCTTCGCAAATGCTCCTACTACTCCTTGCACATAGGCTTTGAGCCGCGGGTACTGCTTCGCATCCCCCAGCGCGACGGCGCCCGGGCTTTGCACCCAGCCGGAATTGTGAACGCCGGGAATCGGTGGGTGCTGCGGCCCCGGGTGCGGCAGAGGATCCCAGCAAGAATCGAAGAGCACAAAGACCGGTCGAATGCGATGTTTCGCTGCAATCGTCAAAAACTCGTTGATGCGCTTCTTGAAACCATCAGCGTCCTGTTGCCAGAGCAAGTCATGCAGGAAGACGCGCATCGTGTTCATGCCGAGGGATTCGGCCCAGCCAAATTCCTGGTCGATTTGTTCCGGATTAAAAGTCGCCTCCTGCCACATTTCCAGCTCATTGATCGCCGAGCGCGGAATGTAATTGCTCCCAATAAGCCACGGCTGCTTTGCGTACCATTCGTTCGCCTTTTGCTCGGTCCATCGCGTCGTCTGGGCCGCGGCCGCGCTCGCCGAACAAACAGCGCACAATAGAAATATGTTCAAAAGAAGCGACTTCGCGATTCTCACGAATGATTCTCCTCGCGTTCCATTTTCCTAGGCGAGCGCGAGGCTTGGGTCAGCATTCAGGGTGACATCCGCAAGCCTGCCCGCCCGAAATCGCGCATACGCGGCCGCCGCGATCATGGCGGCGTTATCCGTAGAGAGCGCTCGGCTGGGAAAGAACACCTCGATACCGACAGGCCGCGCGCGTTCCTCGAATGTCGTGCGCAACTGGCTGTTGGCGGCCACGCCGCCAGACACCAAAACCGTCGCAACCCCGAGTTTCTCTGCGGCGGCCATGGTGCGGTCCACCAGATCGCGAACCACCGCATTTTGAAATTCCCGCACAAGCCCAAGCGTGGTTTTGCTGCAAAGCGGGAGCAACTGGTCGAATTTTCGTTCGCCGCGCGCCAGGGCTTCTTCTCGCTTGCGAATCTCGCCGGAGTATTCCGCATGTTCGCGTAAATGATAGAGCACTGCGGTTTTCAGGCCACTGAAGCTGAAGTCGAGCGGGTTGCCACGGGTCTTTGTCGGGCCGAACTTCACCGGCGGGGAGGCTATCTCGGCGGCAGCCGCCAGCCGGTCAAGAATGGGCCCTCCCGGGTAGCCAAGCGCCAGCAACTTCGCGACTTTGTCATAAGCTTCGCCCGCCGCGTCGTCGCGCGTTTGTCCGAGCCTGCGGTAGCGAAAAAGCGCGCCCGCCACCGGAACACCGGGGTCTTCGGCGTTCACTTCGCAAAGAAGCGTGTGGCCTCCGGAAACAATCAGGCACACGGCAGGCAATTTGGGAATGCGCCGCGCTTTGTGCGCTTCAAGAAAAACGGCGTGGACGTGGCCCTCCAGATGGTTGACCGGCACGAGCGGCTTTCCCAGTGATTGTGCCAGGGTCTTCCCGTAGGTAATTCCCACAAGCAGCGCGCCGACCAGGCCCGGTCCTTGTGTCACGCCGATGGCGTCCACTTCTTGCAGCTTCAGGCGCGCTTGCCCGAGCGCTTCGCGGACCACCGGCACGATTTGCCGCAAATGCTCGCGGGAAGCCAGTTCCGGCACGACGCCGCCATATTTGCGGTGCACGTCGAGTTGCGACGCCACGATACTGGACAGAATTTCACGCCCGTCGACAACCACAGCCGCGGCGGTCTCGTCGCAGGAGGATTCGATGCCCAAAATGCGCGTGTTCGCTTCCACGACTACAAGTTTAGACCCTTCAGGTACTCGCGAAACTCCCCGCCAAACTCCCGGTTCTGCAGTGCGATTTCCACTGTCGCTTTCAAGAATCCCAATTTGTCGCCGGCATCGTAAGACGCACCGTCATAAATGTACGCCCACAAACCATCTTCCTGCGCCAGGATGCGCAGCGCGTCGGTCAACTGGATCTCGTTACCTGCGCCGGGCTTAGTGCGCGCCAGGCAATCAAAAATCTGTGGCGGCAAAACGTAGCGGCCGGTGATCGCCAGATTGGATGGAGCTTTCTCTGGCTTCGGCTTTTCCACCACATCACGAATTCGCAACAGCCGCGCCCCAAAGGGCGGCTGCGGCGCCGGCTCGCCATCGATAACCCCATAGAGATGCGTTCTCTCCTTGGGCACTTCTTCGACCGCGATGGCCCCTACACCCGTCGCGGAATACACCTCCATGAGTTGCTTGGTGGCCGGATTGGGACCGGGGATCAGCACGTCACCCAAGAGAACCGCGAAGGGCTCGTCACCCACAAGATCCTTTGCTACCAGCACCGCGTGTCCCAAGCCGAGCGGCTCTTTCTGGCGCGTGTAACTCACCTGCACCATGTCGCTGATCTTCCGCACCATCGCCGCCTGTTCCTTTTTTCCTCTTTCTTCCAGGAAGCGCTCGAGCGTCGGTGAGGAGTCAAAGTGATCCTCGATCGAATTTTTCCCTTTGCCCGTAACGATAATGATGTGCTCAATGCCGGAAACCGCGCATTCTTCCACGACGTATTGAATCTGCGGCTTATCGACGACGGCAAGCATTTCCTTGGGCTGTGCTTTGGTCGCGGGCAAAAATCGCGTGCCTAGCCCGGCAGCCGGCAAAACCGCTTTGCGCAGCTTGCGTCCCGCGGCGCCCTTTCCCTGCGTTGTTTCGGCCATTCCGGCTCCTCGCGCGATCTACTTTTTCTTCGCGGATTTTTTTTCTTTTGCGTCCTTAGAACCCGTTTCTTTCGCTTCCGCGCCTTTGCCCGCCGTTTCCGCGGCTCCCGAGGCCGGCTTATCCGCTTCGCCGCCGCCGGTTTTGTTCGCATAGTCGGTCACGTACCATCCCGCACCCTTGAATTGAATCGCCGGCGCCGATATCATCGGTTCCGCTTTGCCGCCGCAGTGCGGGCATTTCCGCAAATGCGGGCCGTCAACATTTTCAATTTTCTCCGTTCTCCGGCCGCACTTCAGGCACTTGTACTCGTACAGGGGCACAGACGCTCCTCCTCAAGCACTACAAAAAATGAAGTATAGCATTGCTACAGAGCCTGCCGCGACGCGGCGGCGTTTTTGTACAGCGATCTCCCTGCCGCCGGCGCTCGAGCACTCCCGCGCATGCTAGACTGGTCGCCATGACCGCCAACGATCCGGCCCGAGAGCCACAGACTCCCGCGGGCTGTTTGTACCTTGTGGGGACGCCGATCGGCAACCTGGAGGACATCACGCTGCGCGCTCTGCGCATCCTCAAAGAAGCCGATCAGATCGCGTGCGAAGACACGCGCCACACGCAGAAGCTGCTCACGCACTACGGCATTCGCAAGCCGTTGGTCAGCTACCACGAGCACAACGAACTGACGCGCGCGCCGGAACTGGTGGTGGCCATGGAGCAAGGCGCGAAAATCGCGCTGGTGAGTGACGCGGGAATGCCGCTGGTATCCGACCCGGGACACCGGCTGGTCTCCCTTTGTCTGCGGCACCACATCCTCGTGGTGCCGATTCCAGGGCCGTCCGCGCTGCTCGCTTCCCTCTCCGCTTCCGGGATGCCCAGCGAGGAATTTCTTTTCGTGGGATTTTTGCCTGCGCGAAGCGGGGAGCGGCGACGCGCCCTCGAACGGCTGCGCATCGAGGAGCGCACCATCATCCTGTACGAAGCGCCGCACCGCGTCGCCGAATGCGTGGCGGAGGCGCTGGAGACTCTGGGTGACCGGCAGGCGTGCCTGGCGCGCGAAGTGACCAAGCTCCACGAAGAATTCGTGCGCGGCAAGCTCTCTGAGATTGCCGCCGCGCTCGAAGAACGCCCGGCCCGCGGCGAGATTACCCTCCTTGTCGGCCCCCCGGAGGCGGCCGAGGGGCGCGCACAAAGCGACTCGGCGCAGTCGCTTGCCGCGCGCGTCGAAGAACTGATGCACCAGGCCAAACTGGATCGCAAAGAGGCCCTCAAGCTGGCGGCCAAGGAACGCGGACTGACGCGCCGGGCGGCATATAGTCAGATAGTGGGCGGCCGGTCGGGCGAGGTCCACAGCGGCGAGGAAGGCTAGCCGAAAAGCCCACCTCGCGGGGCGTGACCGAGGACAAGGACGCCGCATCGAAGTAAGCAGTTTACGCGGCCCCAAGCAGACAGATTTCATTAGCGAGGTGTCTCCATGAGTATTTACGGCGGAAAAGAATTGGCAAACGGGTTTCGCACCGTGCGCAAAAACACCATCCAGGTGGCACAGGATATTCCAGAGGACAAATACAGTTTCGTGTCCGCACCCGAAGTGCGGAGCGTGGCGCGGATGCTGACGCACGTGGCGATTTCCACGCGAATCTGGGAAGAGGTCCGCAAGAAGCGCCTGTCCACGCTTGTGGGCTATGATTTCTTTGGAATGATGGACAAGTTCAACGCCGAGGAGGCTAGGCCAAGAACGAAGGCAGAGATCCTGGAGCTGCTGCGAACGGAAGGTGAGCAGTTCTCGGCGTGGTTAGAGACGCTGACTCCGGAATTCCTGGCCGAAAACGTGACCGAACCCGATGGGAAGAGCATGAAGACGCGCTTTGAAAAGCTGTTGTCCGCGAAAGAACACGAAATGCATCATCGCGCGCAGTTGATGCTCGTCGAGCGGCAGCTGGGAATCGTGCCGCATTTGACGCGGCAATTCCAAGAAATGGTGAAGCAAATGCGCGCGGCCAAGGCCGGCGGATCGGCGGCTTAAGCTCGCCGGAAACGAGCTCCAGCACGGCGCGCCGCGTGGCTATGCGAGCATTCGCCTCGGAATGGTGTTAGCCGATCTGCTTGGTGCGAATGCCTTTCACCGGATGGGTGGTAAGCTCTCCCACGAGACCGAGAAAGCGCGTCATGTGCGGCAATTTGGGGTGGCCATCGAACGCCCTTCGTCTACCCACTCGGAGTGAATGTAAAAGACCAGCGGCCCACCGAGCGCTTCGTAGAGGTGAATGCGGATGCAGCCAGGCTCCGCACGTGTCGGCGCCAAGAGCAGCCTTAACTCTTCGCGAAGCAGGTCCTCTTTTCCGGGCACCGGCTCGAAATGAACAAACGTGTGAAGCGGCAAGCACCCCTCCCGGAGCAGTATAGCCTACGGTGGGGCGGCAGACGTTGACCGCAAGGGATGCCACTTTTCGGGTGGAATGAGCGCTTGCAGGCTGTTCCCTTCCTCCTCGGGGAGGATCACGTAATGCAATGGAGTGTCAGGCAAACCGGGCCTGGCCGGACTAAGCATGGTGACGATTCCGACGCGTCCCCCGGCGCAGCGAAACGCAAAGCCGATGAGCGTATCTGCCGCGTCATTCCACTCCCGCAGGCGGAGAAGTTCCTGCCAGCGGCGTTCGTCAAGAAAATCGTAGTATTGCTTCACGTGCAGCGCGCTTTGCCATTGTGCCTCGATGGCCACGGTAGCGAGAATCACGAAGGAATGGTCGCGATACCCGCCGTCGCAGACAGGGCAGCCATCCAAAGTACGCCGCAACTCGCGCGCTATCACGCTGCCGGGAGCGTTCTCGGCATCTTCGGCGATTCCGCTGACCTGGACCTCGGGATCCCGCTGGATGAGTCTGCGCAAAGAATCCCGGTGACCCTGCCTATCATCGGCTAGCAGCACTTTCATAAGAATAAGCGTCCAATCTGCCAAGATGATTCCTAAGCACAATCCGAAAACACACGCAATGAAATCAGGCAGGTCCCTGATTTTGCTTGGGGAGAACCTGGTAGGACCGCCCTTTATATCGGCCAGGAACTCGAACCGTTCCAAAAAATGGAAGGCCCGCGGCGGGATGCTTGACGAGTGTGCGAGCGGCCCTCTTTCATCATGCTTAATCTTGGGGTTGTATCGCGGCAACGATCAAGGTAGGTTATCGAGCACCGGACAATTCAGAAGAAAGCCGGGTGAAACCAAGGGAGGCAGTATACATGCTTGACGAGTCGGAAAAGGAGCGTTGGACGCGGCGTGGATTCTTGGGAGCCAGCTCGGCAGCTCTGGCAGCGGGGATGCTCGCCGCAAACCATACCGCGGGACAAAGCCAGGATCCAGCACGCAAAGCAAAGAGCGAGCGAAGCCGAAGCGAACCGGTCCCCAAAAACCCGGCGCTAGATGAGGAAAACCTGGATTCGGTTAACCCGCCACCGACCGATGCGGGCGGCGTGCAAACCTTCAAGTATCCCTTCTCCATCGCGCACAAACGCCTGCATGAAGGCGGATGGTCGCGCGAGGTCACCGTGCGCGAGCTGGCGGTTGCAAAAACCCTCGCGGGTGTGAACATGCGGCTCACCGCTGGCGGCGTCCGCGAATTGCATTGGCACACGGCCGCGGAGTGGGCTTATATGCTATATGGGACGGCGCGCATCACTTGTATCGATGCCGACGGAAAGAGTTTCGTCACCGACGTGAAGGAAGGGGATCTCTGGTATTTCCCGCCGGGGATACCGCACTCCATCCAGGGGCTCCCGCCCGACGGCACGGAATTCCTGCTGGTGTTTGACGATGGCAACTTCTCGGAATATGAGACGGTTTTGCTGTCCGACTGGATGGCGCATACGCCGCAGGACATCGTTTCGAGAAATTTTGTAGTGCCCCGGGCGGCCGTGGAAGTTATGCCCAACAAGGAGCGGTTCATTTTTCAAGCCGAAGTCCCCGGACCGCTTGCCGAGGACCAGCGCAGGGCGGCGGGAGCACTGGGAGCCTCGCCGATCGATTTTGCCTTTCGCACCATGCAGCAACCGCCTACAAAGCGCACAAAGGGCGGCGAGGTGCGCATCATTGACTCGAGCAATTTCAAGATCGCGCAGAATATCGCCGCCTCGCTGGTCACCCTGAAGCCCGGTGGTTTGCGCGAGTTGCACTGGCATCCCAATGCTGACGAATGGCAATTCTTCATCAGCGGCAAGGGGCGCATGACCGTGTTCGCCACAGGAGGCCGCGCGCGAACAATGGACTTTGAAACCGGTGACGTGGGCTACGTACAAAAGGCGCTGCCGCATTACGTCGAAAACACCGGCAGCCACGACCTGAAATTCCTGGAAATGTTCAAGAGCAGCTATTACCAGGATCTGGCGCTTTCCGAGTGGCTCTCGCACACGCCTCCGGAACTTGTCGCCGCGCACCTAAACCTGGACAAAGCGACGCTCGAAGCATTGCCGCGCGCAAAACCGGTGATCCTGCCCGAGTAAGCCAGTCGATCAATGGTTTTCGAGCAACGCGAAGGCCGCCGTGACGGGTGCGGAACCCCGCTCCGGTTTGGAGAATTACGCCATGAGGACCGCGTTGGCAAGGAAGCACCGAATCGGCAAGGTTCGGCTGCTCGAGGGAAGCCACGACTGGCAGCCCCAAAAAAAAGTTCACCGGCGGAGTCCCTCAGGTTTTTACACTTGCCTTGATTAGAGTATCCACCGTATTGTCCAAACCCGGTTCTCGCACTATAGCTGACGCGTGCCTCAAGGAGCGGGTGGCCGACAGCTGCCTTCGGGTCCGTGCCTCCTTGAAACAGTGAATGACCACCCGCTTCGCCAACCGACCGGGAGAGCAGGCCAAGGACTCGCGGAGGGGCCTCAGCCCTGCACGAATTTGTGTCCGAAGGAGAACTCCATGCGCAAGCTCTTGCCTGTGCTGTTCACCGAAGGAGTATT
Source organism: Acidobacteriota bacterium (assembly GCA_003223215.1). Lineage (GTDB taxonomy): Bacteria > Acidobacteriota > Terriglobia > Acidiferrales > UBA7541 > Acidiferrum. Next base: position 80,415 of record QHYH01000093.1, on the reverse strand, counting down.
GCTACTTATTCTGATGTCCGTATTCTCCCTGGACACCCGCCGCACCGTCAGCGCGCAGACTTCCTACCCTGACCCTGCCAACGAGCACGCCTGTCCCAGCCAAACGGGTGCGGGCGGGGGAGCTGAGGCGATTCCCGCCTTCGTCGGGCCCGGTACGGACGGCTTCAGCCCCAATCAAAGCCTTTGCCTGCCTCAATTAGCCCCGGTTCCCACAGGCTCGAGCCCTCTAGCTTTCATCGTAAAAGGCGTGGAACCCGGCGACCGCGTCGATTCCCAGGGCACGATTTATGTGGAGTCCATACGTGGCGTGCCCGGCGGTATTGACCTCTGGCGTTGGAGCCAATCAATCGACGGCGTGCCCAACGCGAATGGTACGCTGCCCTTCAAATACGAAGGGCAACCAGACAATTGCGGCATTTTTGGGCTGAGTGGCGGCGGCTGCGTCAATAACACCGGGAGTGCCACAAATCTGGGCCTAGCTCCCGGTGGCGGCGATGCGGATATCGCCGTCAACCTGCCGGATCCCAACAACTCCGCGATTCCCAATCTCGCGCTGACAAGCCTGACGCTCGCGCCCGGGTTCACCGCGACAAACTCCCGAAACCGCGGCGACTCGTTTTTCACCCCGCCCAATGTCGTTGCCGCGCTGATTCCCGGAGACGACCGCATGTGGAACGACGCCGCGAGCGATACATCCACGGTTTATGTCGCGTACCATGACTTGGCCACGTTCAACATCAACGTACAGCGCTCCAACAATGGCGGCCTGACATACATGGCTGGGTTGGGCGAAGCCATTGATGCGGCAACCCTGCCTGCGGCGAGCAGCCTGGCGCCCACCGACAGCGCCAACACCGCGGCACAGATCAAGGTCGAACACAGCGCGTGCCGCAGCAAGGGGAACCTCTACGTCGCGTTCACCGCTCCGGACAACGCTACGGAGAACCTGAACAGCGGGCCGCAGCGCACCGTCTATGTCGGGGTTTCCACGGATGCGGGCCAAGGCGCAGCTACTTTCACATTTACCGACCACAAGGTCTTCACCAGTCCTCAAGGGTCGCCGGGAGCAACAAACGGGAACAACAATATTTTCCCTGCCCTCGCGGTTGATAACTTCGGCAACGTTTATGCGGTCTGGTCAGACAACCAGAACGTGTTCCTCTCTTCCTCCTCGGATCTGGGAAACACTTGGACCGCACCCGTGCGCGTGAACAGCGGGTCGACCGTGGGCAAAGCCAACGTGTTCCCCTGGGTCGCCGCCGACGCCTACGGGCACGTCGTGGTGACCTGGCTCGGAGCGAACCGCGCCGGCAACTCCAACAACGTCGCCGCGATGCAGCCGTCCTGCACCGACGGCACCAACGATTGCTGGGCACAGTGGAATGTCTATGCGGCCGAAAGCGTCGACGGTAACGCTGCTGTCCCGGTGTTCACGCAGCATGCTGCCAGTGACCACGTCATCCATGCGGGAACCGTGTGTACCAACGGCACCGGTTGTTCCAACAGCGATAGCCGCGCCCTTGCTGACTTCTTTCAAGTAGCTTTGGACACGCAGCACCGCGCCAATATCGCTTACTCGGACGACCACCTCGCCAGCCCGCTTTGCTCGCAGCAGAGCCCCGGCCATTGCGCCAATAACGACCCACAGTCTTTCCGCGTAGCGGTTCCCTATTTCACCTACCAGCTCAAGCCCAACAAAAAAGTCGTCACGACCGGCCTGTGCGCCAGATAGTTTGACCGAGAAAGCAGGAGCCACGTTCCGGCCGTGCGCGGACGCGGCTTGGTGTTTTGCGGGCCGTCAACCTACAAAAGAAGTGCCGTAACTTTTTCCCCGGTGGCCAGTTATTATTCAGGAGAACGATGAAGGCCACCGGACGCCGAGGAAGTGAAAAAGCTCCTCTCCAGAGCCCTGCGCCTGACAAGGCGGGCGCTACAGCATCGGCGGAAGAGCGCCGGCTTGTCGAAGCGGCGCAAAACGATCCGGCGAGATTTGACGCGCTTTACGAATTGCATTTCGACCGCGTGTACGGCTTCGTGGCCGGCCGCGTACACGACCGCGTAACCGCTGAAGACGTGACGTCTGAAGTGTTCTACAAGGCGCTCGCCAATTTGAAGACCTACGAGTGGCGCGGAGTGCCCTTCGCGGCCTGGCTGCTGCGGATCGCAGCGAACGCTGTCATCGATCGCTCCAAGCGGGCATCTCGCGAACATTCTATGCCCAACGACCTCGCCGATCCCGGCGTGCATCTCGACATTCGCGCCATCGAACACCGCGCGCGGTTGTTCCGACTGGTAAGCCAGCTTCCGGAAATTCAGCAACGCGTCGTTCACGAGCGCTTCGTCGACCAGCGCAGCATCCGGGAAATCGCGGAGCGGCTTGGCAAAAGCGAAGGAGCCATCAAGCAACTGCAATTGCGCGCGCTCGAGCGATTGCGAGCGCGAATGGAGGGCCGCCATGCCTAGGCGTCCCCTCTTCGAACAATTAGACGAGGTTGTGAGGGCCATGCTCGTGTCACTCGAGCCACGCCCGGAAAAGGCGCCCCACCGCGACCTTCGGCGACTGACAGCCATCGCGCGAGAGTTGCGGCTGCTCCCGCGACAAAAGTTTCGAGCCGCACTCAAATCCAGTCTGCAAAGGAGAGCGTCCATGTCCATGCGCGAGGGTTCGGAATCATCTGTAGCGGCAGTGCCAGCGAGGGCCGTCCACTACATGCGGCCGGGTTTTACCTCCATCACGCCCTACATCATCGTCAACGGCGCGTCCGAGTTCATCGAGTTCTTGAAGAAGGCCTTTAGCGCGGCCGAACGGCTGCGCGTGCCTATGCCGGACGGCAAGTTGATGCATGCGGAAGTGGCCATCGGCAACGGCGTCATCGAAACGGCAGACGCGAATCAGCAGGTTTCGCCGGCTCCAACCGACATCCACCTGTACGTCAACGACGCCGATGCCACGTTTGACCGGGCCCTCGAGGCAGGCGCCACCGCGATTTACAGGCCAACCGACGACCATCCTTCAGGCGATCGCTGGGGCGCCCTCAGAGACGCATTTGGCAATCGTTGGTACATCGCTACACCCAAAGGATGGACGCCGGGACCCGAAGGACTGCGTAGCGTGCAACCGTATTTGCACGTTCGCGAGGCGCACAAGATGATTCCGTTCATGGAAGCGGCATTCGGGGCGCAAGCGGTGGGCGTGCACAAATCGCCGGAGGGAATCGTCATGCACGCTACCATGCGGATCGGCAACGCCACGCTCGAAATCGACGAAGCCCACGGAGAGTATCAGCCAAAGCCCTGCCTGCTGCACGTTTATGTCCCAGACGCTGACGCCATGTACGCGCAAGCCCTGCGGGCTGGGGCCATCTCCGTTGAGCCGCCAACGGACAAGCCCTATGGCGACCGCTCGGCGGGCGTAAGGGATCCCTTCGGGAACAGCTGGTACCTCAACACATTTCTTAGGAGGTGACATCCTCCCCGCCGCAAGCGGCGAGGATTCCTACGGCCTCTCGCTTTGTTTTCCCCAGAAGGCTTCGGTGGGTTCCTCCCACAACCGCCCTACTTCAGCGGAGGACCACGAAGAGGCTTTACTTTTGGGCTGCCCGCCCCTAGGTCGGTTCAGACACAAGAAATATAGAACAGTACGGAAAGGAAAAGAAAAGAGTGGCCTTATATCCTCGGCCTAAAAACGCCGAGGCTTTACGGCCCACATGGTAAAGGAAGACATCAGACGCACGGACTAAGTCCAGAGACTGACCGGTGAGCGAAAGAAATAGCTCAGCCAGTGGATTCCGACCGAAAGACCCGCGGGAACCGCGGGCCGGTGAACTGCACGCCCACTAACCTTTCCCCCAACGAAGCGGCATCGCGAACATGGATCACGCGTCCAGACGTGGAGAAGTCTGCATCGCCCCGCCGCGCAGCATAATTCGAGAATGGAATGCGAATCTCGAGGTCCGAACCGATGGCCATGTCGAAGCGTGTCAAGAAAGCCGCGCCGCCGCGGCAAAGATTTTCACTGGAGGTATCTTCCTCAAAGGTGGCGCCGCACGCGTCGCGTCCGCGCACGTGCATGGGCAGGTGAACTTCAATTCTACGTTCCGAGCGTTGCCTCGCAGCCGACCCGCTGCCTGGGCCCATAGGCAGGATCCTCACTTCTGCCGGCCCCCACCGGGCTGGGGCCAGCCAAAGCGGCCGCTCGGCCCTCGAAAAAACTCTCGACGTTCGAGAGAATTTCGCCTGAGGTTCGCGCCGCGTGTACGATTCTGCGAAGCTCGCTGCCGTTCCCCACGCTATGAGTAAACCAGCAAGCGAACTGCTTCATTTTGCCTACGCCGTCGGGCGGGTTGGCGGCATAAATCCGTCGATAGTAGTCAATCAGTAACCGGAAGCGGTCGGCTTCGGTGGGGATCGTATAGCGCCCGGTTTCCGCGAACTCTTGCATCTGAAGGAAGATCCACGGGTTGCTGGCCGCTGCGCGGCCGATCATCACGGCGTCGCAGCACGTCTCGCGGAACATGCGCTCGGCATCTTCCGGGCGGCTGATGTCCCCGTTGCCAATGACGGGAATCTTCACCGCTTGCTTCACGGCCGCGATTATCGACCAGTCGGCCCTACCCGCGTAGCCTTGCATGCGCGTGCGCGGATGCACCGCGACCGCTTCAACGCCGATACTTTCCGCCAGTCGAGCGACCTCGACCGCAACGATGGATTTTTCGTCCCACCCCGCGCGCAGCTTGATGGTTAGCGGAATTTTCACTGCTCGGCGCACCGCGCAAAAGATTTGTTCGAGCAGCGGCAGGTCGCGCAGCAGTCCCGACCCGCCGCATTTCACCACTTTCTTCGCGGGGCAGCCGAGGTTGATGTCCACGGCGTCGTAGCCGAGGTCTTCCACCATCCTGGCCGCCTCGGCCATAACCGCCGGATTTGCGCCAAAAAGCTGCGCCGTGATGGGATGCTCATCTTCTTGGAAATACAAATAGCGCAGCGTCTTTGCGGCGCTCCGTGTGATGCCTTCCGAGCTGGTGAACTCGGTCATGAGCAAGCCGCACCCGCCGAGGCCGCGAATCACGCGGCGAAACAGCGTGTCGGTCACACCCGCCATGGGCGCCAGCACCGCCGCCGGGCGAATCGTCAAGTCTCGAATTTTGTATTCCGCAGGAAACATTGCTTTCCTTCACCTGTCGGGTTTCCGCGTCAGTTTGCGCGTTGTTTCCCCGCCCTTGCCGTCGCTTGCTCCTCCAATCAAGTGTAGTTGCGGGAAAGGTCATCCGGCAAGCAAATGCGCCCCGACTTAGGATAGGGCAGGACGGTTATGTTTTGTCGGGAGGCGTGAGCGCGAAATTCTTCAGAAATTCTTCCAGCCGCAGGAATTTACGTCCCAACGCACCCGAGTACGCCGACCACTCGGGTTCGCCGGTCTCCTGCTCGAGGGCCGCGCGAACCGCGGCTAGTTTCGAATCGAGATCGTCAAGATAATGGAAGACCAGGGCCTCGCGAATCATCGGCAGCTTGGGTGAACCAAACTCATAGCGGCCGTGATGGCTGATGAGCAAATGCTGCACGACCGTTTTCAGCTTCGGCGGAAACCCTTCGATAAGGTCAATCGCTCTCGAAACCGTCTCCATTTCCATGACGATATGCCCTAGCAGATGGCCCTCGACGGTGTAGCCGATGGCCCGTTCGTAGCAGAGCTCATCGAGCTTGCCGACGTCATGCAGAATCGCTGCCGTCAACAGCAGGTCGAGGTCGAGTTCCGGATAGTGTGTCGCCACCACCTTGGCCAGCCCGCAAAGGCTGACCACATGTTCCAGCAACCCGCCGAGATAGGCATGGTGCATAACCTTCGCCGCGGGTGCGCGCCTGTACTTTGCCGCGATCGCCGGTTCGTTGAGAATGCCGGTGACCAGCTTTTTCAGCCACGGATTCGAGATGAGACCGGCATACTCCAGTAACTGCGCGTACAGTTTTCCAACATCGGCCTTGGTTTGCGGCAAAAAATCCCAGAGGTCAATTTCTTCGGGCTTCGCCAGGCGCACCTGGATCACCGAAAGCTGCGGCCGGTTCTTATAGATTTCGACGCGCGCCTGGACTTTCACGAAATCTTCTCGCTGAATGCCCTTTGCCGCCGCTTCGAACTGGTCCCACATACGCGCTTCGATGGTCCCGCTGCGGTCGCCAAGCTCCAAGCGCAAATACGGCTTTCCTTCGCGCGTACTGCGAATTTCTTTTTCGCAAACGAGGAAAAATGTTGTGATGTTCTGCTCGGAATTCAGGTCAGAGACGAGCGGAGTCTTCATCGGACGGTATTTTAGCCCAGTTTATCCACGAAGAACCTACTTCATGAAGAAGGCCTGTTCATTTACCGGTATCTCCAGTGGAGTTCCCGGAACTCGAACCCGACCGCTTGCCGAAAAGCAGGAATTTTTTGTGCCCCTTCTTTTGCTTGCTGACTTCGGGCATGGCACTCACTTCCTGGATTTCCGAGCTGCCGGGACCCGCAACGTCTTGGTAGCCAGGCTTGATAATCACGTAGCTTTGCTCGCGCAGCGTCTTGAGATATTCGCGCATGGCGGGCTCCAGGCGGGCGGTGTACAGTTTGTCCGTGATTTCATTTCTGACCTTATCGAGCGGTTGCTGTCCTTCGTCGTAGTGCTCCAGCACCTGAAGAATCAGGTAGCCCTGCTTGGTCTCTAGCACGTCGGTAAGCTCGTTTCTCTTCATGTTGAAGACTTTGTCTTCGAGCTCTTTGGCAAGTTCCCCGCGCTTGTAAACGCCCAAAAGGCCGCCTTGGTCTTTGGTGCTGCTGTCGGAGTACCGCTTGGCGATTTCGCCAAAGTCTTCACCATCCTGAACTCGCTTGAGCGCTGTCTCCGCTTTCTTCTTCAGGCCCGGCAGCTCATCGGGGCTCTTTCCCTGCGTGCTGACCTCGATCTCGCGGAGCGCCACCGCTTCCGGTCGCACAAGTTCGGATTTGTGCGCTTCGTAATACTTCTTGACCTCGTCTTCGCCAATACTGATGTGCGACCCAACTTCGCTGCTGATGACTTTCTGCGTGAGGATGTGGTTGCGGATATTGTTCTTGAAGTCTTCCCAGTTTATTCCTTCCGAAGTGACCGCCTTTTCCAAGGCTTCCATGCTGTCCAGTTTGTTTTGGATTCGAATCTGGTCGAGCTGCTTGATCACGTCGGCCTCGACGTTCAGTCCCATATCCTTGCCGCGCTGGACCAGCAGCGATTGATCGATCAGTTCGCGCAGCGCATTTTTCCGGCGGTCTCCTATATCGGCCTGTAATTGCTCCGGCGTGCAGTGGCCCTGGCACTCCTGCTTGGCGTCTTCTTCGGCGGTTTGGCGCGCCTTCTCGTACTCGGAGAGGGTAATAATCTCGTTGTTGACGCGCGCAATGATTTCTTCAACGGTCTTGCCGGCAGCTTCCGGGTCAGCGGGCAGGGTCGCTTCTGCCCCTTTCGGCTTTGCAGCCGGCGGAGGCGCAGGCTTCCCCTGAGAAGCGGCAGGCTGAGGCGACTGCGAGCTGGACTCCGGCTTCTCCGGAGACTGGCCGGCGGCAGGCAGGGCCGCGAGCGCCAGTGCCGCGCAAAACACCACAATGGCATCTCGTTTTCGCATCAATATCCTCACCGGATGAGTTTAGCTCTGCCCTTGAAGCCCAAGCAATACGTTTCTCAGGACCACCGGGACCGGTTCGCCGCGCTTCAATTCGATCCACAGCACGCCGCTCGGATCGGGCTTGATGCCGGCGCGTGAGCGCACTACGGTTACGAGCCTCGCGGGATCGACCGTGGTCTCGGTGTGGAAGCGCACCGCAATCCGGCTGCCTTGACGCTCGACCGAGGAGATCCGCAGCCGCTCGCACAGGGATTTGAGTAGAGCATAGTCCAAAAGGTTTTCTACCGACGGAGGAAGAGCGCCAAAGCGATCTTGCAACTCCTTGCGAACGTCGTGCTTTTCCTCCTCGGTGCCGATGGTCGAGATGCGCTTGTAGGTTCGCAGGCGAAGGTTTTCGCTCGGGATGTATTCCTGCGGAATGCGCACATCCAAGCCCAGGCTCAGCGTCGTCCGCAAGTCCGGGGCGGCTTCCTCGCCTTTCAGTTTGGCCACCGCGCGCTCCAGCATTTGGCAATACATGTCGAACCCGATGGCCTCGATGTGGCCATGCTGCTGGCGGCCAAGCATGTTGCCTGCGCCGCGCAACTCCAGGTCGAGGGCGGCGATGCGGAAGCCCGCGCCCAGTTCGCTGAATTCCTTCATCGCTGCGAGGCGTTTACGCGCGATGTCGGAGAGCGTGGTTTCAGGCGGAACCAGCAGATAGGCATAAGCGCGCTGGCTGGAACGACCCACGCGGCCTCGCAGTTGGTAAAGCTCGGCGAGGCCCAAGCGGTCGGCGCGATTGATCAGGATCGTGTTGGCGCGGGGAATGTCCAGGCCATTTTCGACGATGGTTGTAGCCACCAGCACATCGGCTTCGTCGCGGATGAATTTGAGCATCACGCTTTCCAGTTCTTTCTCGCTCATCTGACCGTGACCCACGACCACGCGCGCCTTGGGAACCAGGTTTGCGACCATGGTCCCGAGTGAGTAAATGGATTCCACGCGATTGTGGATGAAATAGACTTGCCCGTCGCGCGCCAACTCGTTCTCGATGGCGCTGCGCACCAGATCTTCCTTAAAGGGCGCGACCGCGGTTTGAATCGCCAGGCGGTCCCGCGGCGGCGTTTCGATCAACGACATGTCGCGCAGCCCCACCAGAGACATGTGCAGCGTCCGCGGAATCGGCGTGGCGGAGAGCGCAAGCGCATCGACATTCTTGCGCATTTCCTTCAGCCGCTCTTTGTGCGCCACTCCGAAGCGCTGTTCTTCGTCGACGATGAGCAGTCCTAGGTCCGCAAATTTCACGTCCTTCGAAAGCAGGCGATGCGTGCCAATCACAATGTCTACTTTCCCGGCTTCGAGATCGGCCAGAACCTTCTTTTGCTCAACCGCGCTACGGAAGCGGCTCAGCAATTCGATGCGCACGGGAAAGGCGGCAAACCGTTTCTTGAAGGTTTCGAGATGTTGAAAGGTAAGGACCGTCGTCGGCGCGAGAACCGCGACTTGCTTGCTATCCATCACGACTTTGAAGGCCGCGCGCATCGCTACTTCCGTTTTCCCGTAGCCCACATCGCCGCAGAGGAGCCGATCCATCGGCTCGCTTTTCTCCATGTCCTTCTTGATGTCGCTGATAGCCGCGATCTGGTCCGGCGTCTCTTCGAATTCGAAAGCATCTTCGAATTCGCGCTGAAAATTGCCGTCCGGCGAAAACGCAAAGCCCGGGGTGGTTTTCCGCTGCGCGTACAACTCGAGAAGCTGGTCCGCCAAGTCTTCCAGCGATTTGCGCACGCGCGTCTTGCGCGTGTTCCACGCCGTGCCCCCGAGCTTGTCGAGCTGCGGATGCGCGCCTTCGAGCACCCGGTAGCTTTGCACCAGGTCCATGCGTTCCAAGGGAACGTACAGCCGCGCATCCTCCAAATAGCGCAGAAGCATGAACTCGCCGCGATGCCCGTCCGACTCGATCTGGCGAAGTCCTTCGAATTGCCCGATGCCATGGTCCACGTGCACCACAAAATCGCCGGGTTTGAGCTCGGCAAAATCGCTGAAAAAACCGGAGGTACGGATTTTGTGGCTGGGGCGCTCGACCGTGGGCGTGACGTCAAACAGGTCTGCATGACCGTAGAGGGTCAGATTCGCCCGGGGAAACGTCACGCCTTCCGCAAAAGGCGCCCGAATGAGCAGCATCCCGGCGGACTCTTGCGCGCCCTCGGCGGTAAACCCGGCGGCCGCCTTCTCGGATTCGCCCAGCACATAGGGCACTTCGTACTCGCGGCAGATGTCCGCAAACCGTTCGATCTCTCCGGTGCTGGCGGCGGTCAGAAACACGCGGCCGCCAGCCGCCAGCTGCGACTTCACATCGCCCATGCAAGCGACCACATCGCCGTGAAACCGCGTACTCGGGCGGGAAGCGACTTCGAATTGCGGCGTCGAGCCGATGCTCAGCGCGAGTTGCTCAAGATGAATTTGCGAGGTCTTCCCAAGCGCTGCGGCCGTCTGCTCTTCGCTCCAGAAATAGTGAGCAGCCGGCGGTGAATTAGCACGGCCGTGACGTTCGTAAACTTCCGTCGCCACGGCGAGGTGCTGCGCGGCCCCTTCGCGCAGACTTTGCGGCTCGTCGAGAAACACTATCGGCCGCAGCGAGCTCTCGGCCAGTTCGAAAAGAGAAGCCGAGCCGGGTTCTCCGGAAGGCCCAAACGCCGGGGCGGATTCCCAATTCAGGGAGCCTTCCGCATCCCTGTTTTCTGGGGCAGGCACCGCCCACTCGGTCAACGGCAGCAGCGTGGTTCGAACCACCGGCGCAATCGAACGCTGTGTCCGTGCGTCGAACTCGCGCACGGATTCCACCGTGTCGCCCAGCAACTCGATGCGCACGGGCCGTGGCGCTTCCGGTGAAAACACATCGATGATGCCGCCGCGCACCGCGAATTGCCCGGGCAGCTCCACCATCTCCGTCCGCGTGTAGCCCACCGAGCCGAGATGGGTGATCAATTCCTCGTGCGCAATCTCGCTGTCCTTCGCCAGAGTTTTTGTCAGATACAGGTAGGCGGCCGGATCTTGATAGCGCCAGAGCGCCGCAGCCATCGGCGCAATCACGAGAGAGATTTGTCCGTCGGCTAGGCGAAACAAGGTTGTGGCTCGGCGCTCCAGAATGTCGGCGTGCGGGCTTTGCGATTCCCACGGCAGTCGATCAAAAGACGGAAGGGTGGCTACGCTGCTCGCAGCTCCGGAAAAAATGGTTGTGAAGAAACGAAGCGTCTCCGCAAGTGCTTCGGCGCGCCGATTCGAACCGGTCAGGAAAAAAGCGGGGCGCCGCAATGCGCTCATGAGGTAAACGGCAACCAATGCTTTCGCAACATCGTGCAGGCCCGTAATCGAAACGACGCCCGCGTTTGCGCGCAACTCCCCCAATGCGCCTTCCATCGAAGGGTGGCGCAGCAATGCTTCTAACCTTTCGCGGGCTGCCGGAAGTATCATGCTTGGACGATCAGGAATCCGCGCGCGAGGCGCGCCGCCCTTTTAGCCGAGGCTTTTTTGCGAAGCCTTCCCGAATCTTTTCGAGAATCGCACTGGTCGAATAGCCCGGGACAAAGGGAAGGGAGACGACGCGGCCGCCCGCCGCCTCCACCTCCTTGCGGCCGACAATCTGGTCATCGGGCCAATCGCCGCCTTTCACCAAAACATCAGGAAGCAAACGCGAAATCACTTCTCGCGGAGTCGGTTCATCGAAGATCACCACGGCATCAACGGATTCCAACGCCGAGAGAATTTCGGCACGCTCGGCCTCTGGAATCACGGGCCGCGTCGGCCCTTTCAATTGCCGCACGCTCGCATCGCTGTTCAGCCCCACAAGCAGCACATCACCCATCTGGCGCGCCTGCTCCAGGCCGCGAACATGCCCCGGGTGCAGCAGGTCAAAGCAGCCGTTGGTGAAGACCACGCGGCGCCTGGCTCGGGAGGCCGGGCCATTGCGTTTCTCGCGGCCAAACCGCAAAATCGCCTCCTCTAACTTCATGGCTTTCGAAGGCAAGGGATCCCCGTGTAGGCACTGAAAAGAAATCGCGGCCACGCCTGAGTCTCCTATTTTATCACGCGCGCGAGACGCGCCGCCTCCGGAGCCCGTCTTTGACCATGAAATCACGAAAAACACGTGCCATGGCTGGAATTCTTCTTGTCGGCGCAGGTTTCTTGCTGGCATCTTTAAAACCTTATCGTGAAAAGACGTATCTCCTTCCCGCCGGCGGCTGCAAACTAGAAACCACCATCTTCGACAAGAAGGATGCCGCGCCGCAAGGAACGGTAGTGCTCTTTCCCGGTCTTGTCGCGAACAAAAAAGTCATGGCTTTTCTCGCTGGCGGATTCGCTGAGCAAAACCTGCGCGTCTATGTTCCGGACTTGCCAGGACACGGCCACAGCCCCGGCCCCTTTTCGCCGCAACGCGCCGAAGATTGCGCCGAGGCCCTTGTCTCCGGTCTGGTGTCGCGCGGGCTGGCCAATCCCGGTCGAACCATCCTGGCCGGTCACTCCATGGGCGCTGCTATCGCTCTGCGCGTTGGCGCAAAGGTCCCGGTGGCCGGAGTCGTGGCCATTTCTCCGGCACCGATGCGAGCCGCGCACGGCGTGCAGCCAGAAATGCTGCTGTATCAGGACCCTGGGCCGATGGCGCAGCGGTTCTTAGTCGTAAGCGGCGGGCACGAGCCGGAATCCATGCGCGGTAATGCTAGGGACCTGGTTGCCGTTGCGAACAACGACGCCGCCCAGTACCTCGTCGTGCCCGGCGCCACGCACGCCAGCCTGATCTTCAGTAGCACCGCCGTCCGCGCGCTCCAGGACTGGACGGCAAAGGCCTTCGAACTCCAAGGAACGCCCGGAATGCCATCGCACGGCGAACTTTACGGCGCGCTCGCGGGATTCGCGGGATTGCTCTTGTTGGCCAGTCCTTTCCTGCGCGAGATCACCGGAAAGAAACAGACTGGCGAAAAAGAAACGGCTACGGGAAATTCCTTCGCCTGGACCCGTATGCTTCCCGAATTTGCAGTGGGAGCCGTCCTCGTCGTCATCCTGCTGCGTTTCTGGAATCCCCTGCACGCGATTCGCTTGTATGAGGGCGATTACCTCGCAGGCTTTCTTTTGATTCTCGGCATCGTGCTGGCATCCTTGCACTGGAGATCCTTGCGCGAACAGTTCTCTCGCTGGAAGTCAGGATTGCTCGTCGCCATTTTCGCAGCCCTGATTCTGTTTCTCTTGTTCAGCGCGTGGCTCGAGCTATCCATCTATGAAGCTTGGCTGACGCCGACCAGGTGGGCGCGCTTCCCTTTTCTTCTGCTTGCATTCCTTCCCTACCACATTGCGGAAGAAATCTGTCTCGGCCCCGCCGCCGACGCGAGCCCGCGCCGCCGCTTCGTTGCCGGATTGTCGCTACGAGCGGCGGCGTGGCTGGCCCTGGTCATCGGCCTCTTGTATTTCCACAGCGGCGAAATCCTCATGGTGCTGCTTTTGCCCTATTTCGCGCTGCTCCACCTGCTCGAGCGCAGGGGGATGGACATTGTGCGACACGAGACCGGCTCGGCCGCCGCTGCAGCGGTATTCGGTGCTATACTCCTGGCTGGTTTTTGCCTGGTGATCTTCCCCGTCACCTGAGGACGTTTTACCCGAGCAGCCCCTTGTCGGCAGCCGTCGGGGATTCGTGTGAGGGATTCGTTCGGGAGAGGAAAGTGCAGGGCCGCGGCGAAAAACAGGTATGGCGCAAATTGCAATCATAGGCGGCGGGCCCTCCGGGGCCATGTGCGGCGAGCAACTTGCTCGCGCGGGTCACCAAGTAAATCTCTATGACGAGCACCTCGCGTGGGAAAAGCCCTGCGGTGGCGGCCTCACCCACAAAGCCATCCAGTGCTTCCCGTTCCTGCTCGACAATTCCTATCCGAAAAAGCTAGTTCATTCCGTCGAGCTGATCAGCAGCCAGGAGCATCGCGCGACGCTCGAAATGCAGCATCCCATTGTGATCTATTCGCGAAAGGTGCTGAACGGCCTCTTGTTGGATCGCGCACAGGCCGCCGGCTGCAAGGTGCAGCGGTCCCGCGTGTTGAGCGTGGACATCGAAAGAACCAAGCCGCGGTTCTCGGTCGAAGGCGAATGGCACGAAACCGATTTTCTCGTCCTCGCAGCGGGGGCGCGCAACCAACTTGTCCCGGGCAGCCGCGCGCTCCAGCGCGACGAGTTGGAAATGACGCAGGGCTACTTCGTGCCGCAGAACGCCGACTCCATCACCATCAAATTCCTGCCGCAATTTGAAGGCTACATCTGGTCGTTCCCGCGCAGCGATCATCTCTCTGTCGGAATCTGCGGCAGCATGTCCTCGCATACCAGCGCGGAGCTTCGCGGGCATCTGCAAACGTTTGTCGAGAAGCAGAACCTTCCAACGGAAGGCGCAAAGTTCTACAGCCACGTCCTGCCCTCGCCGCAAGAGCGCACGCTTTCGCAGCGCAACGTTGTCGGCAAGAACTGGGCGCTGGTCGGCGACGCCGCCGCCTGGGTCGATCCGCTCACTGGCGAAGGGCTGTTCTACGCAATCCGCTCCGGCGAGCTTCTTGGCCGTTCGCTGGCGCAAGGCTGCCCGGAGAAATATCCGGCCTGGATCAAGGCCGCATTCTCGACCGAGCTGGAATTTGCCGCGCGCATCGTCCGCCGTTTCTATCGCGGCTCTTTTCTCGGAACCGCCGTAACCACGCGCATGGTGCAATTCATCCGACGCAGCCCTGTTTTCCGGCAATTGATGAGCGACCTCTTCAGCGGCACTCAGGACTATTCCAGCCTGAAGCGCCGCCTCTGGGGCCACCTGGGCGTCACCATCAGCGATTTCATCGCTAGCGTGCTGAACCTCGACCGCCCAGCCCGAGCGCATGCAGGCAATACCGGCGCCGTCGGTGATTGAGGCGAATTGCCGACGGTCGAGGGGCAGGCTTTAGCAGATCCGAAGCAGCGCTAACGCAACAATTTGATTGGATTTGGCCATGTAGTTATGTCCGCCCGTCCCGCATCCAACAGCGAGGGCTGGGCTCCCGACGAATGAGCACTGACAGCAACCCCAAAGCGGTATCCAAAGAGAAGAAGCGCGAGAACGCGTGGAAGAATCTTCCCGACGTTTGGGCGCTCATGAAGCCGCGCCGCGGCCTGCTGATCCTCGGCTTCCTGTTAATGGCCGTCAACCGCGTCTCCGGTCTCGTGCTGCCCGCTTCCACAAAGTATTTTGTGGACAACGTCGTCCTCCACCACCAGATCCATCTCCTCACGCCGCTCGCGCTCGGCGTGCTCGCCGCGACGATCATTCAGGGCCTCACGTCGTTCAGCCTCACGCAGTTGCTTTCCAAATCCGCCCAGAAGATGATCACCGAACTGCGAAAGCAGGTGCAGGCGCACATCGGCCGCCTGCCCATCTCGTTTTATGACGCCAACAAAACCGGCGCGCTCGTCTCGCGCATCATGAGCGACGTGGAAGGTGTCCGCAATCTCATCGGCACCGGGCTGGTCGAGTTTGTTGGTGGCCTGATGACCGCGGCCATCGCCCTGGTGTACCTGATTCACACCAGCGTGGAGATGACCGCCGTGGCGTTCGGCATCCTGCTGCTTTTCGGCATCGGCATCAGCCAGGCGTTCAAAACCATTCGCCCTATCTTCCGCGCCCGCCCCAAAATCACCGCCGAAGTCACCGGCCGGCTCACCGAATCGCTGAGCGGCGTGCGCGTGGTGAAGGGCTATCACGCCGAGCAGCGCGAAGAAAAGGTTTTCTCCGCGGGCGTCGCACGCTTGCTCCAGAACGTGCTCAAGACCCTGACCGCCACATCGCTAATGAGCCTCTCCGGCGCCATGCTCTTGGGCACCGTCAGCGTGCTGATGATGGAGTTAGGCGGCCGCAAGATGCTTGCCGGAGCCATGACTCCCGGCCAGTGGTTTGCCTACAGCGCCTTCCTGGCGTTTCTCATCGCGCCGGTTTTTCAAATCGTTGCCATCGGCACGCAAATCACGGAAGCCATCACCGGCCTCGAGCGCACGCGCGAAATCCTCGACGAGAAGCCGGAAGACGAAGCCCCCGGCCGCACCGTAACGATGCATCGCGTCAACGGTCTCCTGGAAGTCGAACATGTCAGCTTTTCCTATGAAGCGCCCAAGGAAGTACTGCACGACATCAGCTTCGTCTCCCAGCCGGGAACCGTAACCGCATTCGTCGGCCCTTCCGGAGCGGGAAAATCCACCATCATCGGCTTGATTGCCGCCTTTTACGTCCCTTCGAGCGGCACCATCCTGGTGGACGGCGTCGACCTGTCGACCGTGCAGCTCAGCTCCTACCGCACGCAGCTCGGCGTCGTGTTGCAGGAAACGTTTCTGTTCGATGGCACGATCCGCGAGAACGTGGCCTTCTCTAAGCCGCACGCCACGGAAGAAGAAGTGCTCGCCGCTTGCCGCATCGCGCGCGTCGATGAGTTCGCCGAATCCTTTGAGAAAAAATACGACACGGTGGTCGGTGAGCGCGGCGTAAGGCTTTCCGGCGGCCAGAAGCAGCGCGTTTCCATCGCGCGCGCCATTCTCGCCGATCCGCGCATCCTCATCCTGGACGAAGCCACTTCGAGCCTGGACTCGGAATCCGAGGCGCTGATTCAGGAAGGCTTGCGCTACCTGATGCGCGGCCGCACCACGTTTGTTATTGCGCACCGCCTCTCCACCATCCGCCGCGCCGAGCAAATCCTCGTCGTGGAGGCCGGCCGCATCATCGAGCGCGGCACGCACGAAAGCCTCTATGCGCAGGGCGGCCGCTACTACGACCTCTACACCAAACAGCACGCCGTCGAGACCAATCTCTTCCTGGCGCCCGGCGAAAGCACAACCCTGGAGGAACCCGGCGAATCCTCCGGCAGCGCCAACGGTCGCGGTGGTTCCGGTGTCCCGGACGCCATCCGCATCCTGCGCGGCCAATCCAGCTAACGCGAATCCGGCACTTCGCCCTCATTCTGCCCAAAACGGGCACACCGCTTGGGAAATCGCTATTCTGATCCAGGCAACAAAGGAAGGAATAAGCCGCGCCCGGCTCGGAACTTCGATCGCCCTTGGTGGAGAGGAAGGCGAGCGGTTAGGTGGGGTTGTGTTTGTATCCTCCGCTCGCCCTCGCTCATCACTGCAAACCCGTTGCTTGCTCGAAAGGCAAAATCCTCTTTCTCATCGTGCGCAGCCATCGCGGCTTCGGCTAGTCGCGTACCTCTCTGGAGCCAAGGACGGTTAGTCTCTCCGATGACGCATCCATCCGGAGAATTCGCCAACGGCTGCGAGATCGCATGGTAATCACTGCCAAGGGACTGAGCAGAACTTCCCCAAGCCTCTTTGTCGAAGTGATGTGTTTCTTCATCTTCTCTGTATCCGTCATGTCCGGCTTACCTCCAGGAAGTGGCAATCCGTTCGACCTACCTGGATTCAGGATTGAAGATCTGTCAGCAATCGAAACATGCGGTGAAGGGATCACCGCCCCCAAAATGACTCGACGATGCCGGGGAGGCAGCCGAGTTTTATGCCATTCCCCGAATACTGTCAATAGTACTTCTTACTTCGTTATGAAGAAACCGCGACCATCTCCAGAATGAGCAGGGTTCGATCGCTGCTATTGGCTTTGATTCCGCGCCCAGAGCCGGAAAGTTCTTCGTGCGCCTGTTCCTCCGTTTCTTGGTCCAAGGCCTCGAAGTCGTATCCAGTCAAGTTGAGATCGACAGAATCGGAGTCGCCCGCGAGTTGAAGGGAGATGCCCGTGTCGAAGAATCGCACGAGCGTGCAATCAAAAGCAAACTTGCCATCAGGCGTGGACAGCAGAATACGCAAGGGCGTCTGCCGGTCATGCCACTCCAAAAGGTGCGTCAAAACGTCGGATAGCTTCAGCATCGCGGACACTGCCGGTTGTCCCCGGGCCTACTCATCTGGCAACTCGGGGAGACCAAAGGAACTTGATATGACCCATCGGGGGGCCTTAGCCTTCTCAAACTGGCGCAAGGCAACGGCAGGTAAGGTGCCGGGCCGGACTCATCGCCTTCGGCTCTAAAATCGAGTGGTTCCCACGGCCTGATGTGCGGTTCATCGGCTCTGCCGAAGAATGCTTGGGTTCCGGGCTTTCCAATCCAAAGACATGTGCCGTACAAGAAAACCTGTTGCGAACGCGGACTGATAACCATGGCGGCTAAGGCTCGGTCCATATCTGGCACCACCTGAGCGGCCATCGGCCCCCGAATGGGAGGTGTTACGGCACGTGGCCACACAAAAGGGTCCTGCGGACGCTGAACCGGGCTCCGCTGACCCGCGAGGGCGTGTCCTCCAGGAACCAGAGAACTCTCTCCTACCCATTCTGTCGACCGCTTGCCCGCCGCTCCAGTTCCTCTTTGGCACAATGTGTTGCGGACATTAGCTGTTCACCCGTACAGGTCACCGTGCGATTCATGCAAAGAGACTCTTGTTGGCCTATCGGGCGTCCGCCTAGTTTCCGTGCTGGCAACCACTTCCCGACCTGGCCCGAGAAGCATTAGGCACATCTGGGTGGGCTCTCGATGATCCGCCAAGAAGAGCCCCGGCAATGGCTAGAAGCTAGGAGGAGGCGGCGTTCAACGAGTCCACCGGCCCGCCAAACCGGATCGCGCCAATTCCTATTCGTACCGCAACGCCACCAGCGGATCCACGCGCGTCGCGCGGCGGGCGGGGATGTAACACGCCAAAAGCGCCACAAACACGAGGATCAAGACTACACTCCCGTAGGCCCACGGATCATAGACGCTCACGCCAAAGAGCAAACTGGAAAGTTGCCGTGTCAAAGCCAGCGCTACGAGGATTCCCAGCGCAAGGCCTGCGCACGCGAGTTTCAGCCCCTGACCCACAACCAGTCCCAGCACGTGAGACCGCTCCGCGCCCATGGCCATGCGGATACCGATTTCGCGGGTCTGCTGCGTCACCGAGTAGGCCAGGACTCCATACACTCCTACCGCCGCCAGGACCAACGCCAGGCCGCCGAACAGTGCCAGCAGAGCCGCACCCATCTCCGGCGCCCACAGACCCTGATCGATAATCTGGCCAATAGTTTGCACGTTGGTAATCGCCAGATGCGGCTCCAAGGATTGAATTTGCGCACGCACACCGGCAATCACTGCTTCCGGCCTGCCCGTCGTTTGCACCTGAATCGTCGCGGCGGGCGGATAATCCTGCGTTACCGGCAGATACGCAAGCGGCGGAGGGACCTCGCCGATGGCGTTCACCACGCTGTCGCGGGCGATTCCCACAACTTGAAGCAATCCGGGATCACCGAAAAAATGGAACCGCTTGCCGATAGCTTCCTGGTTGGGCCAGAACTTTTTGGCCATGGCCTCGTTGATGATCGCAACGCGCGCCGTCTCTTTGCGGTCCGCATCGGTAAACAAGCGGCCACGGACAAGCGGAATTCGCAAAGCATTGAAATATCCGACACTGACGTCGTCCAGTTGCGTCAGCGTTCCCCGGTAACCGGAGGATTCATCTTCGCCTTCCGGGAAGACCGTTCGCGCCAGCCCGCCGCCCAGCGGGAAGTTGGAGGCCACGGCCGCGGCCTTCACGCCAGGGGCGGCGTTGGCTTGCTCAATGGCGGAACGCAAGAATTGCTGTCCGCGCCCCTCGTCGTAATGCAAAGCGCCCAGGTCAAAGGCCAGCATGAAAAGATTTTTCGATTCGAAACCAGGATCCATTTTTTGCGCGTCGCGCATGCTGCGGATAAACAAACCGGCGCCCACCAGGGCCACCAGAGATAGCGCAATTTCCGAGACGACCAGCAGGCTGCGCAGCCTGTTTCGCCCCCAACCGATCGATCCGCCCCGGCCGCCCATTTTGAGGGTTTCCGCCAAGTCGGGAACGGAGGCGCGGAAGGCCGGCGCCAGGCCAAACAATAGCCCGGTGAAAATGGAGATCGCTAGCGTAAAAAGCAAGACGCGCAAATCAAACGACAAATCAATGTCATTCTGCTCAATGAACGGCGGGCGGAAGGACCAAAGCACGGTTCGCCCCACATACGCAATAGCCAAGCCTGTCGCGCCTCCGACAAGGGCGAGCAGGATGCATTCGGTCAGCATCTGCCGAATCAGCCGCGGCCTGCTTGCGCCCAGGGCTGCCCGCAGACCCATTTCTTTTTCGCGGCGCGCCGCGCGCGCAAGAAGCAGATTGGCCAGATTTGCGCAAGCGATCAAAAGCACCAACCCCACCACGGTCATCATCATCGTGCCGGCAAGCCCAATTTGGTCGTGCACGTTGACGCCCACGGCCGCTTCGGTCAAGGGCGTCAGCGCGATGCTGCGCCCGGCATTGTCTTTCGGAAAGTCCTTTTCGAGCTTCGCGGCGATGGTCTTCAGCGAAGCCTCAGCCTGGCGCAACCCCGTCTCTGGCTTGAGCCTTGCGACGGCCAGGGCGTTCAGAAATCTTCGGTCGTTGAAAAACTCTTTGGCGAACCCGGTGAGAGCCTGGGGATACATGCTGGTGGGAATCCAGATCTGCTCGGCACTGCCGAAAGTAAGTGTCCCTTTGAAACCTTTCGGCGACACGCCGATGATGGTGTACGGCATGGCATTCAGCGTCAGCGTTTTGCCAACTGCATCTTTGTCCGAGCCCAGCTTGTTGGTCCAAAAGCTGTAACTGATGACCGCCACGTTATTCCCGCTCAGCTTGCTATCTTCATCGGGCAGAAAAAAACGTCCGGCGGCGGGGCGCAAGCCTAGCACGTCAAAATAGTTTGCGCTGACCATTTGCCCATTTATCTGCCGGGGCTCCGCGCCCCCGCTCCACGTCAGTGGAGTCCCCAGGAAGCAACTTATTCCCGTGAGTACCTCGTTCTGCTGCTGATAATCCTGGAAGTTACGAAACGACAAGCCCAGTTTCGTCGCACGGGCAAATCCTACCTGCGTCTTGGCGTCAATCGTATCTACCTGGACGAGTTGGGAGATATCCTTTACCGGCAGCGGATCGAGCAAGATGGCATTGACTACGGTAAAGATCGTGGTGTTCGCGCCGATTCCCAACGCCAGTGACAAAACCGCAACCACGCTGAAACTCGGGCTTTTCAGCAACACGCGCGCGCCCTGGCGCAGGTCTTGCCAGAAATCTTTCACTTTTCACCTCCTTGAAGTTTGACGTTTCAGGAGTTCCAGGTGACGTGGGTCAGTTGCTTTTTGCGAGACTCCCACTCGGAGCCGGTAAGAAGGCGCGGGGCAATTTCAATCAGGCGGGGGATGAGCTTGAAAACGCTGGCAGCGCTCCAGGGGTGCCCGTCGCGCGTGCGGTATTCCCGAGCGTTGAGCGCGTCGGCCATGCCTCGGAAAGACACGTCCTGGAGAACCATTTCGGCGAGGAACTTGAGGGTTTGCGTCTCGAGTGGATCGTCTTCCAGATGGCGGCAGTCCGAAGCGATGCGCAGTCCGAAAGGAATCTCTTCGGCGCCGGCCTCGACGGGCGGTTCCGGCGCGCCCGAGAATTCGATTTCGCGTTCCCACTCGAGCGCCACCAGACGCCAGCCCGCATCGTGCATCTTGGACAGGTAAACCGAAGTCGGAGGTATGGCGACCTTCTCTCGAATGCGATCAATTCTTTTCACGATCCACCTCGCGAGACTACACCCAGCCGCAGACGAGCTGAGCAACTTCAGGACCTCTTCGACATTTTATGTAACCGAAAGAAACAAATGACTTAGAAGCGACTTGCGCACCCAGACAACGCGAGGTTTTGTCCGCCTAAGGGATCGCCCTGTCGCGTTCTCGGACAGTTCCGACAAACTGCCGGGGCTCGGTCAGATTTGTGGGTTGTCTTCCGGCCGCGGAGCCAGGATTTCCTGGATCGCCGGATTCTGTATAACAGCGGCAAAGGAAGGATCCATTTTGATCGCCGCCAGTTCCTTATAGCCTTCGTCCTTGGCTTTGCGCAAATAGACCAGGCAGCGATCCAGGTTCCCCGCCTCAGCAAATGATTTCGCGAGCAAGAAATAAAACTTTCCGCGGTCTCCGACGGTACGGTCCTGCAGGATCGATCCGTTTCTGGAGCTGTTGCGCTCGAACAATTGCGGGTCCAATGCCAACGCCTGCCGGAAAGAAGCGATGGCCTGCTCGAATTTCTTGTCCTCAAAGTAGGCATAGGCCAGATTGCTGTAGAGGACGGGCATGTCATTCCGGATGGCAATGGCCTTGTGGTACGCCTTGATGGCTTTGCTGTATTTTTTCCGCTGGTAATAGATCGTGCCGATATTGTTTGCAGCGTCGGCATAAGTAGGGTCGACCTTGACGGCGCGTTCGTAAAACTTCAGCGCTGGTCCTAGCGCCGCCTGCTGATGCAAGGAAATTCCCAGTTTGTTTAGGTAAACGGCGTTTTGCGGGTTTTGTTCCGCAAGCCGCTTGTAGAGTTGTGACGCCTCACGGTATTCCTTGCGCGCCATATACAGGTCTGCCATCTGCTCTTCGGTGAGGTTCGGGCGCACTACGATGGTCGAGGACTGCGTGGGGTTGGGCGGTTGCGCCTGCGGAACATGCGGGGCGACGGTTGAGGGGGGCGGTGGGCCGGGGTTGTCTACGAGGGATTGCGGTCGCGCTGCCTGGGGAATGCAAAGACTCAGGAAGAGAACACTTGCTGGAAACGCCAATGAGGTACGGATCATGGCGAATCTCCCTTCTCCGGCTTGGACTTGGCCTTGTCGGGTTCCTTCTTCTTACCCCCAAAGATACCAAATATTTTCTGCAAGGGGTTCTTTTTCTTGTCCCCGTTCTCAGCAGACGCGTCCCCGGGTTGTCCGGTCGCGTCCGGCGGCCGGTTGGGGTCCGACTTCATCACTACCTGCCCGTTCGCATCCGGTGTCTTGGGTTGCCCGCCAAAGATTTGCGATAGCACTGAACCGGTGGAGGTTACCGTGCCGTGCCCGCCGTGAAGTTCGCAGAAATCGGTCGGAGCCGAGCCTGCCACGTATACTTCCTCGCGCGTGGTCGGGCAATTAGGGGTTGCCAGTTGCAAGGACTCCGGATCGATCACCACGGACTGCACCCCATCCGGCATACTGAAATCTTTGACATCCCGGTAAGGCGATATGGACGTTGCCTTAGTCATGAAGTCCGCCCAGATCGGCGCATCGGCGGCGCCTCCGGTAATCCCCAGGTCGCGGTTGTCGTCAAAGCCAATCCAGATCACGCACAGCAGGTTGGAAGTGAAGCCCGCGAACCAGCCGTCTCGCGAAGTTCCGGTTTTCCCTGCCGCCGGCAGGGTAAATCCGTGCGCCCGGACGGCAGCGCCTGTGCCGCGGTTCAGCACGTCCTTTAATAAGCTGTCCACCAGAAACGCCACGCGCGGGTCCAGCACGGAGTGCGTCTGTGGCGTGAATTTTTCAAGGACTTCGCCGTCCGAATTGACCACGCTGCGGATGAATTGCGGCTCGGAACGCATTCCCATCGTCGCAAATGCGGTGTAGCCCGCGGCAACATCCACGGGTGTCATTTCATAGGCGCCAAGCGCCACGGCCGGCGTCGGCTGAATGTTCGTCCCTAGCCCCATCTGCCGCGCGACTTGCACGACACGGCCGTAGCCAATCAGTTCCGCCACTTTTACCGTGGCCACGTTCAGCGAGTTGGTCAGCGCGTCGCGGACCGTCACGCGCCCCATGAACCTCTCGTTGTAATTGTTGGGTGTGTACCCTTTGCCGTCGAATTCGAACGTCGTGGGCTCGTCGTCGACGGTGGTCGCCGGCGTGAGGATGGGCTGCACGTTGTCTACGGCATTGTCGAACGCCGCCGCATAGACAAAAGGTTTGAAGACCGAGCCAGGCTGGCGGTGCGCCAGGGCGTGATTGAGCTGGCTCTGCCCGTAATCCCTTCCGCCGACAACAGCCTTGATTTCCCCATTCCGCGGGTCGAGCGCGACCAGCGCCACCTGCACCTGTGGAACGGGTTCGTCACTTCCTTTCTTGGCCAGCTCGCGCTTCCATTTGTCATACCTTTTCGCCAGCAGCGTGTCCACGTTCTTCATGCCGGCTTCGACGGCAGAGACCGCGTCGCGCTCGAGCGCCGGGTCGAGCGTCGTGTACACGCGGAAGTTTTGGCTCAACAGTTCGTTCTCGGAGTATTTGTCGAGCAGGTGGTCTTTCACCATGTCCACGAAATACGGCGCTTCTCTTCCGGAAGTCGCCGCATGGATAATCCTCAACGGCGTTTTCTTGGCCTCTTCCAAATCCTCCGCGTTGATGTATTTGTTCTCCAGCATTTGCGTCAGCACGCGATCGCGCGCTTGCACCCCGCGTTCGGGATGGCGGTCGGCCGACGAATAGTAATTGGGGGCGCGGATGATTCCGGCCAAGTACGCGCATTCCGGAATGGCCAGCTGCCGCATGTCTTTCCCGAAGTACGCCACGCTGGCTTCGGAAAAGCCGCGAATCCCGAAGCTGCCGCGATTCCCCAGATACACTTCGTTCGCGTACATTTCGAAAATTCGCTGCTTGCTGAAGCGCTGCTCGAGCTCCAGCGAAATCAAGGCCTCGGCCACCTTTCGCCGCCAGTTGCGGTCGGTCGAGAGAAAGAAGGTCCGCGCCACCTGCATGGTGATGGTGCTCGCGCCCTGGTAGTGCTGGCTGGTGTGCCGGAGGTCCGCCCACGCGGCGCCGACGATGCGAATGAAATCAAATCCGCCGTGCTCGAAAAAGCGCTTGTCTTCAGCGGAAAGGATGGCATCCACGAGGGCGACCGGCAGGTCCTCGTAGCGCACCGGCCGGCGCTTCTCACGCGCACTGTCGAAAAGGTTGGTGATCAGTTCCGGCTCGATTTCCGCGGTGTCCACGTCCGGCCCGCCCTCGAGCGGACGGATGCTGCGAACGCTCTTTCCCCGGAATTGCACAGCCAACGCGTTTTTGCCGCCAAAATAAGACAGCTTCGAGGGCCGAATGTCCACCGTGTTGTTTTGCACGCTGTATTGACCGAGCGCGCTGGGGTCGGCCTCCGGCCGGTACCCCACTCGCGTCAGATAATCCGTCAGGTCGTCCGGTCCCCAGGCTTCGGCGGTCGAAATGTGCTCCGGTGCGGAGAAAATCTGGGTGGTATTTTGCAGGATGTTTCCGGACAGGCGCTCGTCAATCATGCGCGAGTACTTGGTGTAGTAGTAAGTGAAGATCCCGCCGGCGATGATGAAAACACCGAAGAGGATGCCAAGAATCGCCAGGCCGATAGTGGAAGTAAAGAAACCTCGTTGCACCCGGATTTGCAAAACATTTCTCCCTGGGCTGGACCTCTATTGTCTCGCAAGGCCGTCCGCTAGGAAAGACGGATTTGCACCGCGCGGGGCTGCCGGCTGGGCATCCCCAAATACCATGCCGAGGCATGCGAACTGCCACTAGAACTTCAGAAGAGCGCTTTGTTCTCGCTGTTCGGAGAAAAATGAATGTCCGTGTGGTACATCAACACATCCACGGGTACGGAGTACGCCAGCGAGATTTTCACCATGGAGTTGTTGGAAACCACTTTGATGTCTTCCCGCTTCGCGGGAATATCCAGGTCCTGTATAACTTTGAAAATATTGTCGCGTATCTGGTCCTCGGTATAGCGGTTCACGACCGCATAGCGCGCCTGCTCCTGCATCTTGTCGGAGAGCTGGTACTCGTTCACGTAAACCGGCACGACTTTCCACGCGCTGTAAATTGCTAGCACCACAATCACGACAATGAGAATGCCTTTCAGCCTTCCTTCGCCGCGTTCGAACCGGCGCTGGCGCGGTTTCGGCGACGCATCGATGCCTTCCGTATGCACTCTAATCCTCTCTCTGGCCGTCTCGCGGTGACCTGCGCTGCGGTCGAGGGAGGCCAGCCTGACATTTCTCCGTGTAGACTCAACCTAGCACTGAGCGGCAAGCGTGTCGAGAAAATGGCGATGGTGTGTTGCGGGAAAGGAACGGTGGGTCTTGTAGCCCCGCTTTATGGGTAAGGTTTAGATCTGCTCGAGAGACCCTCGTCGTGCGCGGACTCCGGGAGTGCTTGCGGCGCGGAGCCATGACCTCTTCCTGCTTGGGTACACGCTCCGGCCCGTCGCCTCCGAAGCAAGACTCAATAGGCCCGCGCAAAAATCGCGCGGCTCTTCGCCGGCTGGGTGCAGTACACGCACTTCCCGTTGCCGCCTTCCTGCTCCAGCGGAATACAGCGCATCGTCGCGCGCGTTTCTTCCTTGATCTTCGCTTCGCACTCGGGGCTTCCGCACCAGAACGAGTACGCAAAACCGGTCTCCACCGCCTTTTTCAGTTCGTCGTAGTTTTTCGCTTCGTGCGTGTTACTTTTGCGAAACGCGAGCGCCTTGTCGTGGAGAGATTGTTGAATGTCTACCAGCAGCTTCCGGATCGCCGTCGGCAAATCGGCGAGCGACGCACTGACCTTGCCCTCCTTGCCGGGGCGGTCGCGCCGCGCCAGAATCGCCGACTGCTTCGCCACGTCTTTGGGCCCCAGCTCCACACGCAGCGGCACACCGCGCATCTCCCAATCGTTAAATTTCCAGCCGGGGCTCTGCCCTTCCCGCTCGTCGAGCGTCACGCGCACTTCCGCCTTCAGCAATTCCGCTTTCAGCTTGCGCGCCGTCTCGAAAACCGCTTTCTTCTCTTCGTCCGTCTTGAAAATGGGAACAATCACCACCTGATAGGGCGCCAGTTTCGGCGGCATAACCAGTCCCTGATCGTCCCCATGCACCATGATGATCGCGCCCACAACGCGGGTCGAAAGCCCCCAGGAGGTGGTCCAGCAGTGCTGCAACTGGCCGTTTTGGTCCAGATACTTCACGTCGAAGGCTTGTGAAAAGTTCTGCCCCAGGAAATGGGACGTACCGGCTTGCAGTGCTTTTCCGTCGCCCATCATCGCTTCGATCGAATAGGTCACATCCGCTCCCGCAAATTTCTCCGCGTCCGATTTTTTCCCGGGAATCACCGGAATCGCCGCATCGGTGATCGCGAAATCCGCGTAAACGTTCAGCATCTGAATGGTCTCGGCTTCGGCCTCTTCCCTCGTGGCGTGCGCGGTATGTCCTTCCTGCCAGTAAAACTCGAGCGTGCGCAGAAACAGTTTCGTGCGCAGTTCCCAGCGCACCACGCTATTCCACTGATTCATCAACACCGGCAAATCGCGGTACGACTGAATCCACTTCGACCACATGTGCCCGATAATCGTCTCCGACGTGGGACGAATCACCAAAGGTTCGGCGAGCTCTTCTCCGCCGCCAATCGTTACCACCGCCAGTTCGGGCGAAAATCCCTCGACGTGATGTTTTTCCTTATCAATGAAGCTCCGTGGGATCAGCAGCGGAAACGCCACGTTCTGATGCCCGGTGGCCTTGAACCGCCGGTCAAGCGCCTGCTGCATGTTCTCCCACAGCGCCCAGCCGTACGGCCGCACGACCATGCAGCCGCGCACCGGCGCGTAGTCAGCCAGTTGCGCCCTTAGCACCAGTTGGTTGTACCACTCGGAAAAATCCTGTGCGCGTGCTGGGAGCTTTTCGTCAGCCATAAAGGCTTGCCCGGTCCTCTCACTCGCAATTTGTCGTGCAACGTAAACTTTAGAGCGTATCGGACGCCCCGAAGTGTGTCAACGCACCCAGCATGCATGGCATCCATGCAGCAGGAAGGGGACGATCAAGTCTGACAACTCCAGAAGCGGTCTTGGCATCGCAATCCTCGCAAGGCACAAGACCAGACCCTAAGCTTGCCCCGTCCTCACCACGCCCCCTGGCGCTTCGGCCTCGGGTCGAGTACCTCTTGGTCAAGCGCCCTCGGCGGCGGTCTCAACTGGGACATCGCTTCTTTTGTCGCCATCCGCATCTTTCAAATCGATAGCGTCCACACGCATCTCGCCAGCGCGTCGCAAAATCAGCCGCGGGTCTCCGCCGGCATTGTCTTTCCTTTCGAATTTGGCTTATCTTGGCGTTGCCCGTTTTGTAGGGGCGACGCTTCGGCGCGCCCCAAGGGTCGCAACTACTTTTGAGGGAGACACCACGCCCATGAAACGTCTCACGTTCGTTGGTCTACTTGTTCTCTGCACGCTGTCCGCTTCGCCCTTCACTCTCGCCCAAGACTGGGCCAAAGCCACGCTCGAAAAATCCCCGCGCCATCGCGAATGGGTCACCGTCAAGCACGGCGACCGCTCCGTCGAAACGCTCCTGGTGTATCCCGAAGGGAAAAACAAAACGCCTGTCGTGGTCGTCATCCACGAGATTTTTGGTATGACCGATTGGGTCGAGGATCTCGCCGACCAGGTTGCCGCCGCTGGCTACATCACCGTGGCTCCTGACCTGCTCTCCGGCCTGGGCCCGAACGGCGGCCGCAGCAGCAGCTTCCCCGAAGGCAAGACCATGGAAGCCGTGAGCCACCTGAATGCCGACCAGATCACCGCGGACCTGAACGCGGTCGCGGATTATGCGCTGAAGCTGCCTGCCTCGAGCGGCAAACTGTTTGTTGCCGGCTTTTGCTGGGGTGGCAGCCAGTCGTTCCGCTTTGCCACCAATCGCGCGGACCTCGCCGCCGCGTTCGTCTTTTACGGCGGCCCGCCGGACAAGGACGCCATGGCGCACATCAAAGCTCCTGTCTACGGGTTCTATGGCGGCAATGACGCGCGCATTGGCGCCACGATTCCAGACACCATCACCGCGATGAAGGCCGCCCGCAGAACCTATGAGCCGGTCACCTACGAAGGCGCCGGTCACGGCTTCATGCGCGCTGGCGAAGCTCCCGACGCCTCCGACGCCAACAAGAAGGCCCGCACCGACGCTTGGGACCGCTGGAAATCGCTTTTAAGCAAGTAGAGCAATACCGGCTCACGAAATAGCCGAGGAGCGCGCTTCTCAACGCGAACCGGTTCCTCGAAGAGAACCAACACGAGCCCTCACACCACCCTAGGCCGCTTGTCGGCTTTTGATTTACGCGCCGTGCAGCCGCTTGAGCAGTTGGATTTGTCCGGCGTGGTACACCGCGTGGCAGGTAATTCCGAGCACGAGGTTGAAACGCTCGGCTTCGGAAAGCCGGGACAGCGTGCGTCCCGCAGCAAGTTCCGCAACAAGAGCTGCGAGCTTCGTCTGCTCCTCTTCCACGGCTGCGTGAATTTGCGGCCAAGCGAGCCGCTCAGGTCCCGGCAACGCGAACCAATCCTGGCCTTCGAGCACGAAGGGTTCGGGTGTCGTTCCGGAGAGTTGTCCGCGCACCGAACGCGCACAAAACGTGTGATGGAACGCCACTTCCGCAAGGTTATGCCGCTCTGGCGACGGCCGCCAGAAAGCGACCTCGGGCGCAACGTCGCCGAGCGCTGCCTTCAAGTCCGGTCCGTGCCACGCTCCGGAACCGTATGCTTCATCGAGAACGCGCGTCAGCAAACGCGCTTCTGCAGTTCGACTGGGTGCTGTTTTGCCACTGCTCATCGGCGAGCCTCCTTAGGAGAAGGTTTCTAAGTCAACAATTCCGATCAACGATTGCGCCGCGCCCGGAACTCGCCTTCAAGTTTCCACGTCTTGCCGTCCGGTTCGAGCGCCTCGCCGAGCCAGTGAAAGGAGTCCGCAGTGATCTCGGTGAATTGCCAGCGCGTCGGCGTCCCATCGGAGCGCGCGCCCACTTGCACAATGTCCTTGCCAACTCGACGACCAATTTGCTGCTCGCGATGACCGCTCACCGGATTAGTCCAGTGAATCCGCCACGCCTGAATGGTCGCGTCCCAGACGCGCAAGGTCGTGCCATACATGTTGTTCGTCTTTTCCAAGTCAGCGCGACGCTCGGAACAACGGGGCATAATCCAAACATCCTGAATCGCCCGTCCCTCGAGCACCCAGCCAAAGTGCGCTTCGCCCACGATGCGCCCGGCCGACACGTCGACCGCCTTGTAATGAACGACCTCGAGCTCCCAACTGCCGACGAGCCAGCCGTACACATCGGCCGATTCGGGAATTTCCACTGAGCGCCCCGGAGCCGACAACCGCGCCGTAAAACCGTCCTCCCGCCAAGCTTGCGTCGCGTGCATGAAAGATAACCTCCCTGCTAACGACTGCGTTCCTTTCTGATCACTTTGCGCATCGAATCGCCGTGGTGCTCCGATTTGCTAGAATCCTTGTACGGCGGCTGGGGAGAAGAATTCTTGGCAAAAATTGCGGTGGAATTGGAGCGAGCCGTGGCCCAGCGCGCCGCGACTGGCGAGCCGGGCAGCATGGCCTCACGGGTGCTAGGCCAGGGCGACGGGTGGCACGTCGCGGACGTCGTGTGCACGTGCGGTCCACAAGACCGCCGTTTTGAAGAGCAACATCCTTCCTTCACCATCGCCGTCGTTGTTGCGGGCACGTTTCAATATCGCGCCTCACTCAATGGCCCGGGGCTCGCCGAGGAGCTGATGACGCCGGGCTCCCTGCTGCTTGGCAATGCCGGCCAGTGTTTCGAGTGCGGTCATGAGCACGGGTTGGGGGACCGCTGCCTTTCGTTTCGCTACTCGCGGGATTACTTCGCGCGCGTCGCCGCCGATGCGGGGATTTCTCGCGGCCAGCGAAACTTCCCAAGGCTGCGCCTGCCGGCCCTCGCACACTTGTCCCCCCTGATTGCGAGGGCTTGCGCCGGTCTGGTTCACGCTTCACAAACGCGGTGGGAAGAACTGAGCGTGCAACTCGCCGCCGACGCCGTCAAAATGGTGCACGGCTTATCCGCAAGCGCGAGAGCCGTCGAGCCAAGCACGGTGGCGCGCGTAACCCGGACCCTGCGAATGATCGAGCGGCATGCCGATCATGAACTGCCTTTGGGAAGCCTGGCGCGAGAGGCTGGGCTCAGCCCCTACCACTTCCTGCGCACCTTCGAGCAACTCGCCGGCGTCACGCCACATCAATACGTGCGCCGCATGCGGCTCCGCGAAGCGGCGGTGAGACTCGTGTCGAAAAAAGAAAAAGTTCTAGATATCGCGCTCGATTGCGGCTTTGGCGACGTGTCGAACTTCAATCGCGCGTTTCGGAACGAGTTTGGCGCCAACCCGCGGTCCTGGAAGGCTTCGCTCGAGGACTGTTTGGAAGCGGCACCGGTACGGTGAAATTGTCACAAGAAGCCTTCGTAAAGCCCGCTAGAATCGTATTTCCGTCGATTCGTTGCGGGCTGGAGAATGCCACCGAGACCATGAACAGAATTCTGCCGAAAGCAGCGACTTCGCTGTGGCTGATTTTTTTCTTGGCGCTCGGAGCGCGTCTGGGCTTTGCCTGGCAGCAGGAGCGCAAATTTCCCCGCGATGTGCTCGCGCCTGCGATGTTTAGTCAGGAAACCGGAAGCATTGCCAAATCGCTGGCCCTGGGAAAAGGATTCAGTTCGCCGTTTGGAAAAGACACGGGACCTACAGCGTGGCTCACGCCGGTGTACCCCTTGCTGGTGGCGGGGATCTTCCGCGTATTTGGGATTTTCACACGACCCTCGTTTTTCGCAGTGGTCTTCCTCAATGCTGTGTTCTCGTCGGGGGTGTGCGTGCCGATTTTCTATGCGGGCAAGCGAATCGCGGGAGCGGGAGTGGCTAGCGGAGCAGCCTGGCTGTGGGCACTGTTCCCCAATGCGGTGATGTTTCCTTTCGAATGGGTGTGGGACACGTCGCTATCGGTGCTCCTGGGCGCCACCATTTTGTGGGCTACACTCGAACTCGCCGAGTCGAAGCGCTGGCGCGACTGGTGCCTCTACGGATGGTTGTGGGGCTTCACGCTGATGACCAATCCGTCCCTGGGTTCGCTCCTCCCTTTCCTGCTCGGATGGGCGGCGTACCGAGCGTATCGTCTGAACCAACCGCATCGCGGAATGGAATTTGACGCAACGAAGCCGGCGCTTGTGGCGGCGCTGATTGCCATTTTATGCTGTCTCCCTTGGACCATCCGCAATTACATCGTTTTTCATCGAGTGGTTCCTTTGCGTTCGAATCTTCCGCTCGAGCTGTACATCGGAAACAACGAAAACTACACGCCGCGAGCCGTGTGGCCGCCGCAAATCACCAAGGAACGCGAGCTCGTGCGCTATTTCCACATGGGCGAGATCCCATTCATGGAGGAAGAGAAGCGCAAGGCGCTGGCTTTCATGCGCGCGTATCCACGGGTCGAAGTGAGGTTGATCGCCGATCGATTTGTGGCTTTTTGGACGGGACTTGCGGACCCGTGGCAACGATTCCTCTCGGCGGATTCCCTGGTTCGCGTGTTATTGCTATGCAGCACCGCATCAGCCCTAGGCGGGCTCTTGGGAATCGCGGCACTCCTCGGGAAGCACAGTCCGTATGCATTTCCGCTGGCGGCCTATCCCCTGGTCTTCCCGTGGCTTTATTACCTAACGCACTCGAACTTAAGGTACCGGCATCCCATCGATCCGGCAGTGTTGCTACTGGTCGCGATTGCCGTAACCAGTTCGGTGAAGAAGGCAACGGCGCGGAGAGGATCGGTTCTTGTACCCGATACAGGAAATGTCCATAGCCCGGCGCCTGATGGTTGATCGACTGGCACTGCTCGGGAAGGTGGTTTTTCCGGGCCCGTTAGGGTTCGGGGACGCCGGCGTTCCATTGGTCTTGGTGGTCTTGGCTTTCGAGTTGACGGAGTTCATCGCGCAGGCGGGCGGCTTCGTCGCGATCCTTCTCCGCTTGGAGGCGGAACTTGGCCGCCGGGACGCTGTCAATCGCATTGAAAACCTTTGTGATGGCATCTTTCTTGCCCTTGCCCGTATGGTCGAGTTCGTAGGCTTGATCTTCTTGCCGCTGGGCGTCGCCCTCGAGTCCGTCAATGCGGGCGCGTAGATCCGAGATGCGCGCGCGCCGCTCGGCCTGCCGAATGGCAGCGTCATCGACCGGCGCATTGGCGGATTCACACACCTCCTCTCCGCGGTCTTCCAGCTCGTCGCAGAAAGCTTGAAGATTGTTCTTGCCGTGTACATTTCCCTGGTCGGCAGCCAGGCGGTACCAGGCCAGGGCCTTCGCATCGTCCTCCTCCACACCTTGCCCATGCTGATACATCCACCCGAGCTGGTTTGCCGCGTCGCCGTTCCCTTGCGCGGCCGCTTTGTAAAACCAGTATCGAGCCTTGGCATAATCGGTTGGCGCGCCCTCGCCGTTCTGAAACATGTAGCCGATGTTTTCTTCGGCGGTGTCGTTGCCATGTTCTGCGGCTTTGTAGCACCAGGAGAGAGCTTCGTTGTCATTCTTCGGCTCGCCCCATCCTTCCTCCGCAAAGTAGCCAAGTTGGTTTTCGGCCATGGCGTTGCCATGGCCGGCGGAGCGGCGATACCAGGCCAGCGCCTGCGCAAAGTCCTGTTTGACGGCAAGTCCGCATTGGTAAAAATACGCGACTTCTCGTTCGGCATCCGACCAATTCTGGTCCGCGGCCTTGCGATACCACGCGAAAGCCTGCTTGTAATCGCGCTTGACGCCGTAGTTACCGCTCTCGTATGTAACGCCAAGATTAAACTGCGCAGGCGCATAACCCTGGTCCGCCGCTTTGCGGTAGTAGGCTAGCGCCAGTTTAAAATTGCGCACCGCGCCGAAGCCATGTTGGTAGATGGTGGCAAGCTGATTCTCGGCGGGGGCGTAGCCCTGGTCGGCGGATTTGCGGTACCACGTGAGGGCTTGAGCGTGTTCGAGCGTCAGGCAGCGAGCGCGAAAATAGTAATTCCCGAGGGCGTATTGCGCCTGAGCGTCGCCCGCAGCGGCGGGCCCGCGAAGAGCGTAAAAGTCACCGTCCGGCGGCGGTGCCGTCGCCTGGGTTGACGTTTGTACCGGCGCCTGCGCCGGCGCTTGGGCCGGTGCTTGCGAGCGCACCCCATAGCCAAGCGCGAGAACGAAAAGGGTGGCGACGATGGCCTTAGACGGAAAGCTCATGGCAGTGTCCCCGGCCGAAGCTTGCCCAGGCAAACCCGCTTGCCCGGAAGCAACGGCGGTCAACCAAGTTTAGCCCCGGACGCAGTCAGCAAGGATAGGCCGCCAGTACCAGAGGGACAGAATGTGCTCAAAGCTGCAAAGGCAAGGAGCGAAGATTCGGTGTTTAAAGCGCACCGGGACCGCTTGCCAGCATGGCGGGAAGGGCCTAATGATCCACTTCCTTTACATCGGGTCATCAAGCCGGTGCGCGCCCTGCTCGGTTCGCACATTGGCGTCGCAGAATAATCCCGGACACGCCCTTCCACAACCCTCAGGGTAGGCCGAACGCGAAAAGCGTCGTGCCCGCCGCGATGGCCACGTATTGCCTGCCATCCATTGCATAACTCATGGGTGAGGCGTAGACCGACGCACCGCACTGAAAGTGCCACAGAATCTTCCCGGAGGCCGCATCGAGCGCCATGAAATTACCCTCGGCGTCCCCGGTGAAGACAAGGCCACCTGCGGTAGAAAGCACTCCAGACCACGATGGCGAGAGGTGCTTCAGCTCCCACTTAACCTGGCTGGTGGCTGGATCGATGGCGCGAACCGCTCCCCAAAATGGCTGCGCGTCGTCATTGGGAAAATACGCGCTTCCGTAAAACGCGTGGCCCGCTTCGTAAGGCTGCGGCGCGGAGCTGAAAATGTCGCACTGCTCCCGCGCGGTGACGTAGAAAAGTTTGGTTTGCGGATCGTAGGTCGGCGACATCCAATTGGTGGCGCCGATCGCGCCTGGACAAACCGGCACGCCCGTCAAAGTTGGGGAAGCTTCTTTGCGCTCGAGGGGCACGCCGCTTGCGTCTTTCGCATTGCTCCAGCTGACTTTCCCGTAGGGAGTGGCCGAGAGAAGTTTGCCGTCACGGCGGTCAATCACGTAGAAAAAACCGTTGCGGTTGGCCTGGACGATGAGATGGCGATCGCCGTCGTCCACCAGCACAGGAACCTGCGTGGCGTCGTAATCGTGCTCGTCGTGCTTGGTGAACTGGAAATACCATTTCAGCTTGCCCGTATCCGGATCGAGCGCAAGCAACGAATTGCTGTAGAGATTGTCGCCGGCACGGCCTTCGCCGCGATTCGAAGGCGAAGGATTGCCGGTGGTCCAGAACGTGGTATTCGTCGCGGGATCATAGGTGCCGGTAATCCATGCGGGCGCGCCGCCGATTTTCCAGGAGTCGCCTTCCCAGGTTTCGTGGCCGGGTTCGCCCGGACCGGGAACGGTGTAGAAGCGCCATTTGCGCGCGCCGGTCACGGCGTCATAAGCATCGATGAACCCGCGAATGCCGTATTCGCCGCCGGAAACCCCGATGAGCACGAGATGGTTGATCACCAGGGGCGCGAGTGTGATGCTGTAGCCCTTACGGTAGTCCGACGTGCCCACGTCCCAAACGACATTGCCCGTTTTTGTGTCGAGCGCGATGACGTGGGCGTCAAGCGTGCCGAGAAAAACTTTATCGCCCAGGATGGCCATCCCGCGATTGACGCGGCCACAACAGGGACGAATATCGGGCGGCAATGAGCGCTGATATTGCCAGATGGGGCGGCCGGAAGGCGCGTCAAGCGCAAAGGCGCGATCGTCAGCGCCGGTGGCGTAAAGAACCCCATCGACAACCAGTGATGTGGTTTCAAATTTTCCGCCGGCCATGGTTTGATAGGCCCACTTGGGAACGAGCGAAGCTGCGTTTTTGGTGTTGATCTGATCGAGCGTGCTGTAACGCCGTCCCGCATAATCGCCCGAATACATCAGCCAGTTCTGCGGCTCCTTGGCGGATTCGAGCAGGCGCTCGGGCGTCACCTGCCCGCTGGCGGAAATCCCTGCCAGGCCAAAGCCGAGCAAGATGGTTGCCTCTGTAAGGATTCTCTTCATGTTGCCCATCTCTTGTGACCCCTTCGATAAGCGCAACTTAAATCGCATCAAGCCTGGATGCCTTCGACGGCGCGGACCAGCTAGCGTCCTCCGTACTTCTGGACGGTACGGGGAACTGCTTCCCGGTATTCCTGCATTCGATCCATATCCTTGACGTCGATATCAACAAAGTGCGCAGCCATCCTGATCTCCTGGCCAAAGGTTCTTCGCTTCGGCTTTTTCATTTGCCGCCGACTTCAAAAAGATAGGCGAGAAGGTCTTGGAGGTCTTTGTCGCCCAGCGCTTTTTGGTCGTAAACAGGCATTACCGATTCGCGCCGGGTTTCAAACGAACGCAGCTTGTCCTTCTCAAACAAGTGCAATTGTTCGCGGGTATCGAGCATTTGCAAGGTGAACTGGTCTTGGTTCAACACCACGCCGCTGAGCTTGGTTCCATCCGCGGTCACGACCAAGACCGATTCATACTCCTGGGGGAATTCCTTCATCGCTTCGAGGATGCCTTGCGCGAGTTGGCGGCTCGGGTTGCGCACCGATTCCACGAGGTACTCCGTCGAGCGAGACGCGCCCACCGTGGTGAGATCCGGGCCAAGGCGGCCTCCCTTCCCTTCGATCATGTGGCACGTGGAGCAACCGAAACCGCCGTTGAAGAGTTCTTTCCCGTGCTCGGGATTTCCCGCGGGTTGCGCCGGGGCTTTCGCCTGCACGCTGCGCAGATAAGTGACCACTTGCCAGATTTCTTCGTCGCTCATGCCCACTCCGATGCCGCCGTTGGTGGCAGCGGGCATGGCCGTACCGGAAATGCCGTCATGAATGTTGTGGAACATTTCCGCGTCGGAGTTGCCGTGACGCTTTTGCGCGCGCGTTAGATCCGGCCCGCGCCCGCCGCCGCGCGCGCCAAGCCCGTGGCAAAACGCGCAGTTCAAGCGAAACTGGTATTCACCGAGCTTCGCGATTTTCGCGTCACCCGCATACGGATTCTTTCCCTGCGCGAAGGCGCGGACGGCCGCGAAGGCAAACATGAGCGTTAGCAGAAGTGTCACGCGCATCGGGCGGCGAAGACCATTCGCTACCACTGCAAAGAAAGACGCGGCCGTTCCCTCCGAATTGCTCAAGGCGGGCATAGTGGGACCTCCCGGCATTGTGGAAGTTGCAGTCACTATACACGAGCGGCCGAACTCTGTGCGCTCAATGCTGAATAAGCGATGCTACTTTGCCACCCGCGTGAAGAAAATATTCCGCACGCGTCCGGCAAAAAGGTCGCAACCGGTGACGTGTCCCGGAGCATCGCGGCGGAAGACCATGGCCACGCCGACGGGACTCTGGAATTCGTCGCGCACGGCCGGTTCAAGAACAGACGGTTCCTGCCAGTTGGTGGCCAGAGTGAGTTTCCCGTCCTTCACTGCGAAGCGATAGGTAGCCTGAAGTTCGGAACTCGTATATTCCCCGGCATATTGCGCGAGATCTTCCGCGGAGGGTTTTACCGGTTCAAATTTCACAAAAACCTGGGGCGCACTGTCCTCGACAGTCAGCGTGGCGCGGATGCCCCCGTTTTGCAAACGATCAAAAGCGATTGCCGCGCCGGGCGTGGCCACGAAATGATTTGCGTCGCGCGGTTTGAAACGTGTGCCGAGGCCTACAATGTCGCCGTCAGCCGCCGAAAGTTGATACGCGGAATGAGACTCCAGGTTGCGATACCAGCCCGCGAAAGGCTGCGGGTCAACTTTGGCGGCGGATGCGGGTGCGGGGTCTGGTACGAGTTGGCTTTCCAGATAAAGGTCCGCAACCTGATAAGACAGACGGAGGGGATTGCTTGTAGCGAGATTGCAAAGGCAGATCACCGAGAATCTCTGCTCGGGAAAGCGCATCAGCGTGGTGCGATAGCCGAAGTTCGCGCCGTCGTGGGCGACGACCGGGAGGCCGCGGTATTTGCTGATGAACAGGCCCAGCGCGTACTCGATTTGCTTGCCGTTGTTGAGGACGCCCTGCGTCTGCATTTCCGCGAGCAAGGTCCCTTTGCCCAGCTTGTTGTCGTAGAAATTGTGGTCCCATCTAAGGAGATCGTCCACGCTGCTCATCAACCCGCCGCCCCCGACCATGTCGTAATTGGTGGACCAGTCGACGCGAAAGCCGCCGCCTGGGCGCGGCGCGTAAGCGGCTACCCGGCCAGGCAACACAACCGTGCGGTCGTCATAGAAGCTCGAGTGCGTCATACCGAGGGGCTTGAAAATGTTTTCCTCGGCGAATTGGGAAAGCGGCTTGCCTGTCGCGCGGCGGATCACCACGCTCATCAAAAAGTAATTCGTGTTGCTATAGAGAAACTCATCGCCGGGAGTGAAGTTGAGCGCCTTTTGTCGCGAGAGTAAATCGAGCAGTTCGTTGGTCGGATGGATGTCTTCGGAATTCCGGCCAGCGAGAAAGAACAGGCTCAGGATGTCCCGGAAGCCGCTGGTGTGATGCAGCATTTTGCGCAGCGTGATGGGTTTGCCGTAAGAGGGAATTTCCGGGACATATTTGCGAATGTCGTCATCGAGCGAGAGGAACCCCTGCTCGGCGGCGAGAACCACGCTGGCCGCCGTGAATTGCTTCGAGACGCTGCCCATGTAGAAAACGGATGCAGGCGTGAGAGCAACGCCAAGCTCGAGGCTGGCGGCCCCGTAGCCTTTTTTGTAAACGAAATTTCCGTCTCGGATGACTCCGAGCGCGCAGCCGGGCGAGTCGGGCTTATCGTAGGCAGCAAAGATTTGGTCTACTCTGCGCTCGAGCGCCTCCTCTTCTTTCTCTTTCCGCTCGACCGCGATGGCTGCTGCGAAGGCAACGACCGATAGCGACAGGACGGCAACGGGCCGCAGTCCACGCATGTCCGATACTCCTCAAGCTGCCAACTTTAGCGCGGAAACTATATCCGTTTTTCCAAGGAAAGCAAAAGATTGCGGCTTTGCCGGTACGCCATGAACCGATAGACGTTCCTCCGGAACGTCCGCGTCGCTTCTCCTTGTTGAGCGCCGCAACATGTCGCAAACGAAGTCATTTAAACTGCGGCGCCCTTGCCGCCGCTTTTCCCGGCACTCTCCCTGTTTGGCGAAACCTGAGCAAGCAATCGAACCAAGCGAAGCGAGCCGGACTGGGCAACCGCGGCCTCATCCTATACAATCGCGCCGGGTTTAGCCGAACGAAGGCCATGACTATTCCATCCGCCAAGCCGCGCATCGCCATTGGTTCTGACCACGCCGGATTCTCCGTCAAAGAAACGATTCGCCGGTATCTCGAGAGCGCAGGCTATGCGGTCAGCGATCTGGGAACCTCTTCCGAAGAATCCGTCGACTATCCGGACTACGGCAAGGCGGTGGGCGAGCGAGTGGTGTCGAAGCAAGCGCATTTTGGCATCGCCGTTTGCGGGACCGGGATTGGCATCTCCATTGCGGCCAACAAAGTGCCAGGCGTCCGCGCCGCATTGGCGCATGACGTCAATACAGCACGCCTGGCGCGGGAACACAACGATGCGAACGTGCTCGCGCTTGGCGGCCGCGTCGTCACCGGCGAAGCGGCCGTTGCCATGGTGCAGGTTTTCCTGACCACCGCCTACCTCGGTGGCCGCCACCAGCGGCGCCTCGACAAAATCACCGCCATAGAAAAGGAAGAACGGGCCGAAGCCGCAAAGCGTTAGACGAAATTGGCATTCCTCAATTCCATCCGATAAAATCGCTGTTCGGTCCAAGCATGACAAAACGATGGCTTGCGAACGAGGTTTCTCATGACATCAACACCGCCCGCCGGGGAGCGCATGAATCGGCCGCTGGACTCCGTGGATCTGCAAATCGCGGATCTGCTGCGCGAAGAGGCGCGGCGCCAGGCCACCGGCCTCGAGCTGATTCCTTCGGAGAACCTCGTCTCGGAAGCCGTGCTCGAAGCGATGGGTTCGATTCTCACCAACAAATACGCGGAGGGCTATCCCGGTAGACGCTATTACGGCGGCTGCGAGTTTGCGGACAAGGTCGAACAACTGACGATAGATCGCGCGAAAGCGCTTTTCGGCGCGGAGCACGCGAACGTCCAGGCGCACTCAGGGACCTCGGCCAACATCGCGGTGTACATCCAGGCGACACGGTACTGGGCATGAATCTCGCGCACGGCGGCCACCTCACGCACGGCCACCCGCTGAACTTTTCGGGCCGGATGTACAAATTCGTGGCCTACGGAGTCAGGAAAGAAGACGAGCGCATCGATTACGACGAAATCGAAAAGCTGGCCCACGAGCATAAGCCGAAAATGATTGTGGCCGGCGCGAGTGCCTATCCGCGGATCATCGACTTCGAGCGCATTGCGAAAGCCGCCAAAGGCGTGGAGGCGATTTTCTTCGTCGACATGGCGCACATCGCGGGACTGGTGGCCGCAGGCGTCCATCCTAGCCCGATTCCGCACGCGGATGTCGTCTCCACCACCACGCACAAGACGCTGCGCGGTCCGCGCGGCGGCCTGGTCCTCTCGAAGGCCGCCTTCGCCAAAGAATTGGACCGGCTGACCTTCCCCGGGACGCAGGGCGGCCCGCTAGTGCACACGATTGCGGCCAAGGCCGTGTGTCTGAAAGAAGCCATGGAGCCTTCTTTCACGGAATATCAAAAGCAGGTGGTGGCGAACACGAAAGCAATGGCCGCAACCGTCGCCAAGCGCGGATTCCGCATCGTCAGCGGTGGCACGGACAATCACCTGTTCCTGATCGAAGTGCACTTGCGCGGCATCACCGGTTCCGACGCGGAAAAAGCTCTGGACCGCGCCGGCATCACCGTGAACAAAAATGCCATTCCCTTTGACCCTCTACCACCGATGAAAGCGGGCGGCATCCGCCTGGGCAGCCCTTCCATCACGACGCGCGGCATGCGCGAACCGGAGATGGGACAGATTGGCGGCTGGATCGCCGACGTCCTTACGAACATTGGCAATGCGGAAGTCGAGCAGCGCGTCCGCAAGCAAGTGGCCGAGCTTGCCGCAAAGTTCCCCGTCTATGAGGCGCGCATGCACCGCGGCAAAATGCATTCCGAACGCGCCCGCGCATAGGGCGAATTCTCTTCCTTAAATGAACATCTTCAAAGCGACCGCCGACTTCGAGCGCTGGTTGGCAAAACGCCTTCCCATCGTGCGCCAAGACATTGCTTTGAAGCATCAGCACATGGCCGACGCCGCTTTTCCCTTCTTTCGCGCGACGTTTTACCGCTGGCTCCAGCTCTGGCCGGAAGTTTGCCCCGAGCTGGCCAAAGCTCCCCCGGTTCTCGCTGTCGGCGACCTGCACATCGAGAACTTCGGCACCTGGCGCGATGAAGAGGGCCGGCTCATTTGGGGAGTCAACGACCTCGACGAAGCCTGGCCCGCCGTCTACACGCTCGATCTAGCGCGTCTCGCGACCAGCGCCTATCTGGCGATTTCCTCCGAGCATCTTTCCCTGACGCGCCGGGAAGCCGCCGAGGCCATCGAGGAAGGCTACCGCGACGCCTTAGCCGCGGGCGGCAAAGCCTTCGTATTGGCAGAGCACCACCAATGGCTGCGCGTGCTGGCGCTCGGCAAATTGCGCGATCCTCTGTGCGCTTCTGGGCAAAAATGCAGCAGTGCCCGCCGTACACCTCCAAGCCCCCGAGCGAAGCGCGCAAGCTCATTGAGGCCTCCCTGCCCGAGCCCTGCCGCGCCTACCAATTGAAACGCCGAATCGCCGGCCTCGGGAGCCTGGGACATCCCCGAATCCTGGCGCTGTCCTCCTGGGAAGGCGCCTTCATCGCGCGCGAAGCCAAGGGAATCCGCACTTCCGCCTGGGCCTGGTACAAGGACAACTCCGCCGAAGAACTCTACGGCGCGAGATTGGTGAACTCCGCCATCCGCGTCAAAGATCCCTGCGTACGCTTCCACGGCC
The DNA here is from genome assembly GCA_003223215.1 of Acidobacteriota bacterium. Taxonomy (GTDB): domain Bacteria; phylum Acidobacteriota; class Terriglobia; order Acidiferrales; family UBA7541; genus Acidiferrum. Next base: position 39,154 of record QHYH01000093.1, on the reverse strand, counting down.
ACTGGCTCGTCCGGCGGCTGGCTCCCGACTGTTCCCGCATCGAGCTTTCCTCACTGCCCAAAGAAAGGGATGAGTCGCGCCTGCTCTATGACATGGGCTGGGAAACAGCGAACATGCACTTCGGAAGCCCGAAGGCCGTCGCGAAAGTAAAGCACGATCTGTCGTCGCGCCGCGGCTGGAAAGAGGCGGCGAGAACGAAGGCCAGCTAGTGCGCCCTGACGCAGGGCTCGAAGAGAACCACGGCTTTGAAATCTCGGCAACAGAGTACGCCTAACCCAGAACCAAAGACCCAGGGAGTACTCCCTGTCCTGGCCGCGTCCCTTACAACGCCAGTCCCGCTGCACCAAGACTGTCCTCCAGGTCAGTAGATTCCCCGTCGAACGTCAGGTACGTTGCAAAATGACTGGGATGGGAACCTTTCTCGCAACCGTAGTGCTGGCCGTTCCACTGATCAATGGGTTTCGCGGAACTTCCTTTCTGGAGTTCCTCAATACGGTTTGGCGCGGACGCCCTCCGCGCCCCGCGGAAATTACCCCCGTTCCTGGAAATCCAATGCTCCTGCAGCTCCCGGTTCGCACAGGCCGAATGAGGTGAAACCATGATGGATACAGAAGCCTTCCGGGAGTTCAAGACCGGTCTGACCCTCCTTCGGGACAGACGCGCGGCCAAGGCCCTTCCCCACATGCGGCGTGCCGTGGAGCTTGACAAGAACAATCCCTACTACATGTCCTACCTGGGTGTGGTCTTGGCACGCTCGGAAGGTAAATGGGGCGAAGCGCAGAAGCTCTGCGACTCCGCGGTTCGCATGAAGAGAAACCAGGCGCAACTGTATTTGAATTTGGCGGAAGTTTACGCCGCCGCCGGACGGCGCGAGGATGCCCGCGAAGCCCTGGAATCCGGTTTGAAATTTGCGCGGCGCGACGTGCGGCTGACCATCGCCATCAATAAGCTGACTCAGCGGCGCCCCCCAGTTTTAAGCTTCCTCTCGCGCAGGCACCCCTTGAACCGGCAACTTGGCAGGCTGCGGCACCGCACCATGCGATTATTCGGGCAGGCCTCCTAACGAGTTCTCTCCCCCCAAACACAAGGACGGGCGTCCCATGCACTCGGGACGCCCGCTCTTGTTTCAAGTCGTATCTAATTCGAGGTTTATGCTTCTGAAGTTTGTTGATCGGTTCGCCCCGCACTCCGGTCGAGGGCGCGTCCCGGTTGCGCTTGTTCAAAAAGGCGTGCTGGGCCCGAAGTTGTACGAGTGCTGAATCCCCATCTCCATCAGGATCTTGATCCCAATGCCATACATGCCGGTGGGCAAAACATCGCGGCGCACCACTTCGGCCAAATACTCCCGATTGAGCGAGGCCGGGTCGTTTGAGTACGGCATGGTCACAAAGAGCCGCAAGCCTACCTCGTAGCCAGGTTCGCTCGACTGAAAATACACGCCCGACCTCGACACACTCATCGAACCACGCAAGTCCTCGAAATGCGTTTTCTCGGGATCGGACGGCCGTATGCGCATGAGTTGGGTAATTCGGCAGCGGCGATTGCCGCGACGCTCGGGCTGGGTGGCGGCCGGTCTGGCCGGTGCCGCTGTTTCGGGCTTCTTGGTCGTCATTTCACGCACTATCTCAGGGTGGGTCGCCATGGCCAAACCGACTTTCCGGAGGAAATCCTGGCTGTCTATCCAGAAGCAGTGTAGTTCACCGGCGACGCAAAAACCTATAGTGAATACGTACCCCTAAAGGGAATCGGACGTCTCCGAAGAATAGTAGTACGGCGGTACTAAAAAGGAAAGGAGGGTTGGAGGAAAAAGTGAGGACGAAATGGGGCAAAAGGCGAAAAGAGAGAAAAGGGTCCCACTCTCGGGTACCTAAGCCGGAGTGAGTGCAAAAGGAGAACTCTCACCACGAGTTGCCGCGAGCCGCAAACGGCAGCCGGCCACCTTTCCGGTTGCAAGGCTGCTTTTTGACGAGAAGGCAAGCACAGGATTTCCACAAGAAAGCAACACCAACCGTCAGCCGCAGGAAAGAAGTCCAGCACCGAGAAGCGCTCCGGCATGGCCACTGCCACGCGGAGGGTTTTGCAAGGCGACCAGCAGGCTTCGACGGCAGCGCTGCCGTGCCAGAGGGACAAAAAAAACCCATGGTCGCTGTGGCCGCGGGAACCGCGCTGCCGCGCGAAGGCCTCTCGCCGATGTTGACTCATCCCGCTGGGTGGCCGAGGGACTCACCGACAAGGAAATCGCCAAGCGCACGCCGAAGCAGTCCACTCTCCCAGTGCCCCCTGTCATCCCGCCCGGCGAGCCTCGCGGCGGTTTGCTTTTTCCCTTGACATACGAATTAATTAGTACTAAATACTTGCTATGCGTCCCAAACACAACACGCTTACCCCTCAGGAGCTCGAAATCATGAAGCTCGTCTGGCAACGCGGCGCTGCGACCGTCCGTGATGTCTATGAAGTCCTCCTTGAGCGCCGCAAAATCGCTTACACCACGGTCATGACCATGATGAAGATCCTCGAAACCAAGGGTTATCTGAAAAAACGCCGGCAGGACCGCGCTTTCCTTTACCGCCCCGCGCATCCCAAGAATCAAATCATCCGCGGCATGATCCGCGAATTCATCGATCGCGTTTTCAATGGCTCAGCCGAACCTCTCCTCGTTCACCTGGTCAAATCGCACCATCTTCGGGAAAGGGATCTGCAAAAGATTGTCCGTATGGTCGAGGAAAGCGAATGAAAGCCCGCTGCCCGGATGGAAGGAGTCGTTTATGGACATGCCGCTGTGGTTTGCAAACCTGGTTTTCTGGAGCGTCCAGGTAGCCCTTCTTGTCTTGGCGGCTGGACTTCTAGCGGGCGCCCTCAAACTTCGGCAGCCCCGCGTGCTTTTCGCCTATTGGAGGTCGCTCCTCGCGACGAGCCTGCTACTCCCGTTTATGCAGCCCTGGCATCGCCCACACCATGGCGCACCGATGGTTATCTCCACTGACGTTGTTGGCGCTCTGCTTCCTGCGCCATCCAGCCCCGCCGCCAGCCACGGGCATCTTCCTAGCCTTCAAACCATCGCTCCGATTCTTGGCATCGTGATTCTAGTCGGAATTGCCTTGCGCTGCGCAATCCTTGCGCTCGGTCTTCTCAAACTTCACCGACTCCGCCAAGCCTCGAGGCCAATCGCCTCTGCTGCAGAATCTGCCGCCGTTCTCCAAGCAATGGCTACCCTGGTAGCTGCTCCCGCGGAGTTCCGTCTGTCCGCCCAAGTGGATTCGCCCGTCACGTTCGGGTTTGTGGCTCCGGTCGTGCTCCTTCCAGAGCGTTTTGCGTCTTTGGACCCCCGCTTCCAATCTGCGATTGCCTGTCACGAACTGCTTCACGTGCACCGCCTCGACTGGGTCCATCACCTCGGCGAAGAAATCCTTCGCGCTGTGTTCTGGTTCCATCCCGCCATCGCCTGGCTGGTCTCGCGCGTCCGTCTCGCGCGCGAGCAAATTGTCGATCTAGAAGTGGTTAGGCTGACCGAAGCGCGGAAACCATATCTGGCATCCTTGCTCGAGTTCGCCAACGGCCCCGCGCCCATCGCGGCCATTCCCGCGCCGCCGTTCCTCGCGGAGCGTCAACTGGTCGAGCGTATAGCGCTCATGCTCGAGGAGGTTCGAATGTCCCGGAGAAGACTGATCGCCTCATTGGGCGCCATCTCCTGCTGCCTGATCCTGATCATCTCGCTCGCTGCCTGGACTTTTCCGCTCCAAGGCGGGCCGCTGCCCGCCCCATCCACCCTCGGAGGCGTTTGGCAACAAAACCTCGATCGAGCGGTCCCGCTACTCCGGCGAATCGAAGTGAAGCATCACGATTTCACCGGCAACGTTTTGCGCGATACGGTTGTGAACGATGAGCGTACCCGCCTGAATCAGCTTCCCGGCCGGCTCACCGTCGAAACCGCCTACGACCAGGCAAAAGCAGGCAAGATGAAGGAAGCCCTGGAAAGCTTCTGGAGCGAGCGCGGAATTACGGTAGAAGTTCGCACGACCCTGACTCCCTACGCACGATCGACCCGTTACGCCAACCTGCAATTTGACGTCTATGAGCAAATCATCCTGCCAGGCAGACTTGAGGGCGGCACGGCTGGCGGGGTTGCCGGCGGTATCTCGCAAGGTATTTCGCACGGCATTGCCGAAGGAGTTTCTAGGGGAATCGTCGGGGGTATCCGTGGCGCCCTTCGTACGCAACCTTCCTGGGACGAACCAAGCGTGGACTATTCGACCATTTGGCTCGACACGGTAAAAAGAGGCCCGATGATGCGTCAGGTTCGCGGCTCCGGAACTCTCGTCCGCGGAGAAGGTTCCGCGAACTTAGTCGCTCGAGTGAGCGTTCCGGCTTCCTTGGCCGCCGACGTGAAACCTGGCCAGAGTGTCGCGGTCAGCACGGAAAAAGGTCCTCTGAATGGGCACGTCCACAGCACTGGCGCGCCGTCATCCAACGATACGCGCACTGTGGATATCGCCCTCGATGCCTTGCCCCCGGGAACCAGCGCGGGTCTCGAAGTCATTGCCACCATCAACATCGAAAAGCTCGACAACGCTCTGTTCGTCGGACGCCCGGTAGGTGGCAGTCCGAACACCGGGATGTTCCTGTTTAAGATCATCAACAATGGCTCGGAAGCAATCCGGACCTACGTGAAGCTTGGACGCGCCTCGGCGACTACCATCGAGGTCCTGGATGGGTTAAAAGAGGGCGACAAGGTCATCCTCTCCGACGTGTCCGTTGGCGAGGCCGAGCGCCTCCGCATCACCGACGACCAACACGTGCTCAAGCATTAAGGTTCAGCCCTTGGGAGGCCGGGCTCCGGCATCGCGCTTCCGTTCTAGTGTTTCCGCCATATAGCGCTCGAGTGCAGGGCTAAGGCGACGAAGACTTCTCCTTTTGTCACCGTCCTTCTCGTTCGGAGCCGCTTCTCCCGGCGCCGCGGCCACCTTGGCCTATCTTCAGCTCAGATTCTTCTTCGCAACCTTTCCGCCATCCACGAAGAGCAAGACGCGGCAGGAGGACCATCCCGATTCTCTTTTTGGACCGTCTTTCGCAGAAATGCCGCAAACCAAAAGCAGCATCGCGGCGGAGACGCATGCCAAGGCCCGTCAGCCAGGATGACTTCCCCGTCCCCTTTGTGCGATTCTTACTCCTCTATTTGGACCAGGGCGAGGACGATGCTGAAGAAATTCAAAGACCTGACCGAAAAAGAAATTCTGGCCGTCGCCATCGGTGCGGAGGAAGAGGACGGGCGCATTTACGGGGATTTTGCCGATGCGCTGCGCGAGGAGTATCCCTCGACAGCAGAGATGTTCGAGGACATGCGCAAGGAAGAAGCGGTGCACCGCGACCGGCTGATTACCATGTTTCGGCAGCGCTTCGGCGAACACATTCCGCTGATTCGCCGCGAGAATGTGAAAGGGTTCCTCCAGCGGAGGCCGGTGTGGCTGGTGCGTCCGCTCCGCGTGAAAGTCGCGCGGAAGCAAGCCGAGTTGATGGAGCTGGAGGCGCAGCGCTTCTATCACAAGGCGGCCAGCCGGACCAGCGACGTCTCGACGCGCGAATTGCTGAACCAACTTGCCGACGAAGAGCGCAAGCACACGCGCACCGCGGGCGAATTGGAAGAAAAGCATCTTACCGCCACCGCGAAAGCGCAGGAAGAAGAGTCGCACCGCAAGCTGTTTTTGCTGCAGGTTGTGCAGCCGGGCTTGGCGGGGCTGATGGATGGCTCGGTTTCCACGCTGGCGCCGCTGTTCGCGGCAGCATTTGCCACGCGGCACAGCTCGGACGCGTTCCTGGTCGGGCTGGCGGCCTCGATTGGGGCGGGAATTTCCATGGCATTTTCCGAAGGGCTTTCCGACGACGGCTCGCTAACGGGACGCGGTTCGCCATGGCTCCGCGGCGGAGTAACGGGGCTCATGACCACGGCCGGGGGCATCGGTCACACCCTTCCCTTCCTGATTTCCAGCTTTCGCGTGGCGACCCTCGTTGCCGTGGCCGTAGTGGCCGTGGAGCTGTGCGTCATCAGCTACGTACGGCACAAATACATGGACACGCCGTTCCTGCAGGCGACGTTTCAGGTGGTGGTGGGCGGTGTGCTGGTGTTTCTGACGGGATGGTTGATTGGAAGTTCGTAGACCGGAAAACGGAAATTAGAAAACTGAAAACGGCCAAGAACTGAACACGGACAACTGAGCACTGATGCGCTTCAGTCGGATTGCGCGGGAGCGTGAATCGGCGCGGGAGCCGCGCCGAATGCACCGCGCAGCCAGGATTGCAGACGGTCCATATAGATGTAAACGACCGGAGTGGTGAACAGCGTAAGCATCTGGCTGAGAATGAGGCCGCCCACGATCGTGATGCCAAGCGGGCGGCGGAGCTCGGAGCCAACGCCGCTGCCGAGAGCCAGGGGCATGGCGCCGAGCAGCGCAGCCATCGTGGTCATCAAAATCGGCCGGAAACGCAACAGGCCGGCTTTGTAAATCGCTTCGACGGGCGACTTGTTCTCCTCGCGCTCCACCTGCACCGCGAAATCGATCATCAAGATTGCGTTTTTCTTTACGATGCCGATCAGGAGGATGATGCCAATGAGCGCGATGATGTTCAGGTCCGACTTGATGATCTGAATCGCGAGAAGCGCACCGATGCCGGCGGAAGGAATCGTGGAAAGAATGGTGATGGGATGGATGAAGCTCTCGTAAAGAATTCCCAGAACGATGTAGACGGCGGCGAGCGCGGTGATGATCAGCACTTTTTGGTTCGTGAGAGAGTCCTGAAAGGCCTGCGCGGTGCCCTGAAACGTGGCGTGGACGGTGTTAGGCACCTTAAGTTCGCGGCGGGCCGCTTCAATATGATCGACGGCAGGGCCAAGAGAGGCGCCGGGAGCGAGGTTGAAGGAAAGCGTAATCGCCGGGAAGATGCCTTGATGGTTGACGGAAAGCGCGGTGTTGGAAGGTTCGTAGTGCGCGAACGCGCTGAGCGGAACGAGCTTGCCGGAGTTCGAGGGAACATAGATGGATTTCAACGCTTCCGGTGAGCGTTGCATCTCCGGGGCGACTTCCAGGACCACGTGATATTGATTCAGACCTTTATAAATGTTGGAGACCTGGCGCTGACCGAAAGCGTCGCCCAAGGTGTTGTCGATGTCCTGAACCGCGACGCCGAGGCGCGAAGCGGTGTCGCGGTCGATCACCAGGGAACTCTGAAGACCTTTTAATTGCTGATCGCTGTTCACATCGCGCAGCTCCGGAATCGTAGCGAGCTTGCGCTGCAGGATGGGCGCCCAGTAGGTGAGATCGGAGAGGTTGTCCGCCTGCAAAGTGTATTGGTATTGAGCGCCGCCCATGCGCCCACCCATGCTGAGGTCCTGAACCGCCTGCAGGTATAAGGCTGCGCCGGGAATTTTCGCGGTTTTGGCGCGAATGCGCGCGATAACCTGGTCGACGCTGATTTTGCGCTCCCCGAGCGGCTTAAGCTGGCCAAACATGCGGGCGGTGCTGCCCCCGCTGCCGCCGCCGGTGAACGAAGTGACGGACTCCACCGCAGGGTCGCTCATCACAATGTCGGTAAATTGCCGCATTTTCTGGGACATGGCGGCAAACGACAAATCCTGATCACCCTGGACCAAGCCAGTGAAGCGGCCGGTATCCTGCTGTGGGAAAAATCCCTTGGGAGTTTTCACGAAGAGATAAAGGTTCAGGCAGACGGTGCCAAGCGTAACCAACAAAATGAGGAATTGATGGCGGAGAACCCAGCGGAGCGAGACGTCGTAGGTACGGAGAAGACCATTGAAGGCGCCTTCCGAAAAACGGTAAAGACGATTGTGCTGTCCATTCTCGTGGCGCAGGAAACGCGCGCACATCATCGGCGTGGTCGTGAGCGAAACGAAAAGTGAAACGCCGATGGCCACGCTGAGCACTACCGCGAACTCGCGGAACAGACGCCCCACGATGCCCCCCATCATCAGGATGGGAATAAAGACAGCGACGAGCGAAGTACTCATGGAGAGAACGGTGAAGCCGATTTCGCTGGCGCCCTTCATGGCGGCGGCGAAGGGTTTCATGCCGTTTTCGATGTGGCGGGTGATGTTTTCAATGACCACGATGGCATCGTCCACGACGAATCCCGTGGAGATGGTGAGCGCCATGAGAGACAAATTGTCGAGGCTATAGTTGCAGAGATACATGACGCCGAAGGTACCGATCAGAGAGAGAGGCACGGCCACGCTGGGAATGATGGTGGCCCAGACGTTTCTCAAAAAGGCAAAAACAACGAAGACGACCAGCAAGATGGAAATGCTGAGGGCGATTTCGACGTCGCGGACCGAAGAGCGAATGGTGGTAGTGCGATCGACGGCAACGGTGAGATGCAGAGACGGAGAAATCGAGGCGCGCAGCAAGGGAAGGAGGGCCATGATGCGGTCGACGGTATCGATCATGTTGGCGCCAGGCTGACGGAAGATGGCCATCAGGACACCGCGCTTGCCGTTGGAGAGGCCCAGGTTGCGCGTATCTTCGACGGAGTCGACGACTTCCGAGATGTCGCGCAGGCGCACGGGAGCGCCCTGATGTCCGGCAACGATTAAGGGCTCATATTCGTAGGCTTTGAAAAGCTGGTCGGTGGCTGCAACGAACCACATTTGCTGGTTGTCTGAGAGCAGGCCTTTGGCAAGATTAGCGTTAGCAGATTGCAGGGACTTGCGAATCTGCTCGAGGCTAATTCCGTAGCTGTTGAGCTGGTCGGGATTGGCCTCGACGCGAACGGCCGGGCGCGCACTACCCCAGGTAAACACCTGGCCGACCCCTTCGACTTGCGCTAACTTCTGGGCCAGGATGGAATCGGCAGCGTCATAGATCTGCGCCGGAGGAACATTGTCCGAGGTCAGCGCAAGCATCAGGATGGGAGAGTCGGCAGGATTGACCTTGCGGTAGTTGGGCTGGCTGGGAAGGTCGGCCGGGAGCTGGCTGCGGGCGGCATTGATGGCGGCTTGCACGTCGCGGGCCGCGGCGTTGATGTCGCGATTGAGTTCAAATTGCAGAGTGATGTTTGTGGAGCCGAGGCCGCTCGAAGAAGTCATCTGCGTGACGCCGGCGATGCGGCCGAACTGGCGCTCGAGAGGCGTGGCGACGGCCGAAGCCATGGTTACAGGGCTGGCTCCAGGCAGGTTCGCGCCAACAGAGATGGTCGGAAAATCCACTTGCGGAAGAGGCGCGACGGGCAGGAAGCGGAAAGCGACGACGCCGGAAAGCAGAATGGCGACGGTGATCAGCGACGTAGCTACCGGCCTTCGGATAAAGGGCGCCGAGAAATTGGAAGAGACATGCAGGTGTTCCATCTAATCTCCGGGCGAAGGCTCCTCAATGGGATTGCCGATGTGAAACTCGAAGCGGCGGCTAAGCCAGTCAAAAGCGAGGTAGACGACAGGGGTGGTATAGAGGGTCAGCAATTGGCTGAGAATCAAGCCGCCAACGATGGTGATGCCGAGTGGACGGCGCAACTCGGAACCGACGCCGGTTCCGAGCGCAAGAGGCAAACCGCCGAGCAGCGCGGCCATCGTGGTCATCATGATGGGCCGGAAACGCAGCAGGCAGGCTTCGTAAATGGAGTCGAGCGGAGACTTGCCTTCCTTGCGTTCAGCTTCGAGCGCGAAGTCAATCATCATGATGGCGTTTTTCTTGACGATGCCGATCAGCAGGATGATGCCAATGAGCGCGACGACGCCAAATTCCGTGCGACAAAGCAGGAGGGCAAGGATGGCGCCGACTCCGGCGGAAGGAAGCGTGGAAAGAATCGTAATCGGATGGATGTAGCTTTCGTACAAAACGCCGAGAACAATGTAAACGGTGATGACCGCAGCCAATATCAAGATGGGCTCATTGGAAAGAGACCGGAGGAAGGCGGCCGCGGTGCCTTGGAATGTACCCTGAATGCTGGGCGGCATGTTCAATTCCTGCTTGGCACGATTCACGGCGTCGACGGCATCGCCGAGCGCCGCACCAGGAGCGAGGTTGAAGGAAATCGTCACGACAGGAAACTGGCCCTGATGGTTTAAGGCCAGCGCGGTATCGGCGGGATCGAAGTGCGTGAAGGAACTGAGCGGAACTTGCGCGCCGTTGGAGGATTTGACGTAGAGGTTTTTCAAAGCCTCGGGATCCTGCTGGAATTGCGGATCAACTTCGAGGACGACGTGATATTGGTTCAGTTGCGTAAAGATGGTGGAGACCTGGCGCTGGCCGTAGGCGTCGTAGAGCGTATTGTCGATGTCGGCCGGGAGAATGCCGAGGCGCGACGCGGTGTCACGGTCAATCACCAGAGAGGCAAGCAGGCCCTGGTTCAACTGGTCGCTGGCGACGTCGCGCAACTCCGGGAGCGATTTCAACTTGTCCATGAAGCTCGAAGTCCAGTATGCAAGCTCTTTCGGGTCGACGTCTTCGAGGCTGTACTGGAATTGCGTGCGGCTGACGCGATCTTCGACGGTCAAGTCCTGAACAGGCTGCAAGAAGAGCGAGACGCCGTCAACTTTGGCAAGCTCCGGCTGAAGGCGGCGAATCACGTCGGAAGCGCTAATTTTGCGCTCGGCCAGCGGTCGGAGGTTGATCTGAAGCCGGCCGGTGTTGAGCGTGGTATTGGTGCCGTCAATGCCGATGAACGAGGAAAGGCTTTCGACGGCGGGATCTTTCAAAATCACATCTACCAGAGCCTGCTGGCGCCGAGACATAGCAGCAAACGAAACATTTTGCGGAGCATCGGAGACACCGATAATGACGCCGGTGTCCTGCACCGGAAAGAAACCTTTGGGCACGTAGATATAAAGCAGAATGGTGCCGACGAGCGTCCCGACGGTAACCAGCAGCGTGGTGGTGCGATAGCGCAGCACAAATTGCAGCGTGCGGCCATAAAAGGCGATCACCGCGTTGAAGGCGTCTTCCGACTTGCGATAGAACCAGCTCTCTTCTTCTTTTTTCTGATGGCGGAGAAGCTTGGCGGACATCATGGGCGTGAGCGTGAGGGAGACGAATGCGGAAACCAGAATCGTGACGGCCAGGGTGACGGCAAATTCGCGGAAAAGGCGGCCAACGATGTCGCCCATGAAGAGCAAAGGAATGAGCACGGCAATCAGCGAGACGGTCAGCGAGACGATGGTGAAGCCGATTTGCTCGGAACCTTTTAGCGCCGCTTGTAGAGGCGAGTCGCCGGCTTCGATAAAACGGCTGATGTTTTCAATCATGACGATGGCGTCGTCGACGACGAAGCCGGTGGAAATGGTGAGCGCCATGAGGGATAAGTTGTTGAGGCTATAGCCCAAGAGATACATCACGCCGAAAGTACCGACCAGCGACAAGGGCACGGCAATGCTGGGAATGACCGTAGCGCGGACGCTGCGGAGGAAAAGAAAAATGACCATCACGACCAGGGCGATGGTGAGCACCAGCGTGAATTGGACGTCGTCCACGGACGCGCGGATGGTGGTGGTGCGATCGGTGAGAATATCCACTTTGACCGCAGCGGGAAGGGCAGCTTGAAGCTGCGGGAGAAGCTTCTTCACGCGATCGACCACGGCGATGATGTTGGCGCCGGGCTGGCGCTGAATATTGAGAATGACAGCGGGATTCTTATTGGCCCATGCGGCCTGCTTGTCATTTTCCACGCCGTCGATGACGTTCGCGACGTCACGGACGCGGACCGGCGCGCCGTTGCGATACGCAATGATCAGCGGCTTGTAGCCATCGCTCGACAGCAACTGGTCGTTCGCGCCGATGGTATAGGCCTGGTGCAAACCGTCAAACGTGCCCTTGGCCATGTCCACATTGGCCTGGGCGAGTGCAGTGCGGAGGTCTTCGAGACTCAGGCCGTAGGAAGCAAGCGCGGTGGGATTCGCTTGAATGCGAACGGCGGGACGCTGGCCGCCGCTGATGCTAACCAATCCGACGCCGGAAAGCTGGGAGATTTTCTGCGCGAAGGCGGTGTCCGCCAAGTCTTCCACCTTGGAAAGCGGAAGGCTGTCAGAAGCAAGGGCGAGCGTCAGAATAGGCGCGTCCGCCGGATTGATCTTACTGTAGATGGGCGGATTGGGCAGGCCCTGTGGGAGGAGATTCGAGGCGCCATTGATGGCCGCCTGAACTTCCTGCTCGGCGACGTCAATGTTGAGGTCGAGCACGAACTGCAAGGTGATGAGGGAGCATCCGAACGAACTCGTAGAGGTCATCTGATTCAGCCCGGGGATCTGGCCGAACTGGCGTTCGAGCGGCGCGGTCACCGAAGAAGCCATGACCTCGGGGCTGCCGCCGGGATAAAACGTTTGCACTTGAATGGTGGGGTAATCGACTTGCGGCAGAGCCGAGACCGGCAATTGCCGGTAGGCGACCCAGCCCACCAGAATGACTCCCACCATGAGGAGTGTGGTGGCAACCGGCCGCAGAATAAACGGCCGCGACGGGCTCATCGCCGGGAACCTCCCGACTGGCGGCGCGGAGAATTGGGGGCCGGAGGCGCGCTAGGATTCCCAGGCGTGGCGTTGGTTGACGCTTGCGCGCCGCCATTGTTTCCGCTAGCGATCGTGGGCGCGACCCTGCTACCGTCCTGAAGTTTGTCCTGGCCATCAATGACGACCAACTCGCCGGCATTCAAGCCATCGCTCAGGCCGACGCGGTTGCCGGTGCTTTGCGCAAGGGTGACCGGATGGATTTTCACGATGTTGTCGCTACCAACGGCATAGACGTAGGTTCCTTGCGGACCACGTTGAATGGCAGCAGTCGGCAGGATGGTGAGATTGTGCTTGGTATCAACCAGCAGGTGCATGTTCACGAATTGATTGGGGAAAAGAGCATTGTCTGAATTGTTAAAAACAGACTTGAGCTTATAGGTGCCGGTGGTGGGGTCGATTTGATTGTCGATGGTGAGCAATTTGCCAGTGGCAATCTTTTGCGTATCGTCGCGGTCGAAGGCGTCGACGGTGAGCTGCACCCCGGCACGGAGCTTGGCATTGACCTGGGGAAGCTCGTCCTGGGGCAAGCTGAAGAGCACGGCGATGGGCTGAAGCTGAGTGATGACCACCAAGCCATTGGCGTCGGTCGCGTGCACGATATTGCCGGGGTCAATCAAACGCAGCCCGACCCGGCCGCTGATGGGAGCGGTGATGCGGCTATAGGTGAGTTGCAGTTTGGCGTTGTCAATCTGGCTTTGATCCGAGGTGATAGAGCCATCAAATTGGCCAACCAATGCTGCCTGCGTGTCAAGCTGTTGCTGCGGGATGACACCTTCCTTAAAGAGAAGCTTGTAGCGCTCGAGATTGACTTCGGCGTCCTTGCGCTGCGCCTGATCCTTGGCGAGCTGACCCTCGGCCTGTTCGAGCTGGACTTGAAAAGGTCGTGGGTCAATCTGGACCAGAACATCCCCCTCGTGAACGTACTGACCTTCCTTGAAGGCCACGTTGACAATTTGACCGTCCACGCGGCTGCGCACGGTGACGGTGTTAAATGCCGTTACGGTTCCCAGTCCGTTGAAGTAGACAGGAAGATCGCCACGCTGCGCGGCGGCAACCACGACGGGCACGACAAAATTGCCCATTCCGCCGGCGCCACCGCGGCCTCTGCCTGACGTTGCGGGTAGAGAAGGGTCGGCTGCCTCGCTAGTGATTCGCGAGCCTCGAAAATACCAAATGCCCACGACAATGCCGGCAATGACTACCACCCAGAGCCACCAAAGACTCTTCGAGGGCTTGGCCGGCGACGCGTCGGTCGCCGAGTGGCTACCGGGTTCGCGTAGGTCCATCGACTTGAGCTGCCCCATTCATTCGCTCCTAACAGATTGAAAAAAAACCTACATTCGTGCGAGCCAGCCGCCAAAAGGCACGGCATTAAAGGTAACGCCAAGGGCGGCTCCGACGAAGGGACATAGGCTACGGAAGCTTAGTCTATGCCTATATAGGACGGCCCGGAGAGAGCAAAGGTTACGTGACAGGAGGTCCGGAGCGGATCACAAAATATGCCATGCGCCGCCCCTCACCCCGGGCGAGACACAAATCCAGAAATTTGCAACGTGCAGAATGGCCGCGAAAACCGTAGACTGTGACGGAACCAAGAGCCCGCCGAAACATTTTTTGTCAATCCCGACTGGGACTAGGAGAACAGGTAATGGCTAAGGGTTTCATCCTCGGAATCGTGGTTGCCATTCTGTTGGTTGCAGGGGGCATGTACGTTTACTTTTCGTGGGGTTTCGCACCGGTCGCGACTTCCGCATCTCCGATGCCGCTTGAGAGAAAACTGGCGAAAAGCGCGCTCCATGCCTACCTAAATAAGTTGCCGCACCCGCAGCCGATGGTGCCCGCGGATGAAGCGAATCTGATCGCCGGCTCGAAGGTATACAAAGAGCAGTGCGCCACGTGCCACGGCCTGCCGGGCGAGCCCAAATCGGCCGTTTCGCAAGGGATGTTTCCCGCGCCGCCGCAACTGTTTCACGGAGTCGGCGTGACCGATGATGAGCCATGGGAGACCTATTGGAAAGTCGAAAACGGGATTCGCATGACGGGAATGCCGGCATTCAAGGGCCAGATCCCGGAGAAGGAGATTTGGCAGGCGACGATGCTGGTAAAGAACGCGGACAAAATTACCGAGTCCGTGAAAAAAGAGCTGTTTGCCGGAAATGCCACGCCGATGGCCATGGCCATGCCCGGGATGGAAGAAAAGCCGGCAAAAGAAACGAAGCCTGCGAAAGAATCCAAGGCAAAGAAAAATTGACATCCTCCCCGCCGCAAGCGGCGAGGATTCCTACGGCCTCTCGGTTTGTTTTTCCGAGATGGCTTCGGTGGGTTCCTCCCACAACCGCCCTACTTCAGCGGAGGACCACGAAGAGGCTTTACTTTTGGGCTGCCCGCCCATAGGTCGTTCGGACAGAAATAGAGAGCAGTTCGGGAGGAAAAGAAAGAGGGGCCTTATATCCTCGGCCTAAAAACGCCGAGGTTTTACGGCCCACCTGGTAAATTCAGGCGAAGCGGTCAATCCGCGAATTGTTCTACCTCCTGCGACTTTCGTAATTCGGGAAACCACCAGGCCCACAAAACGGTGACCAGAATGGCGCCCACCCCGCCCAGAACCACCGCCGGTACGGTGCCAAACCAGTGAGCGGTGAGACCGGATTCGAACTGGCCAAGCTCGTTCGAAGCGCCGACGAAAACGGAATCCACGGCGTTGACGCGGCCGCGCATTTTATCGGGCGTGCCCAACTGGATGAACACTTGGCGAACCATGACGCTGACCATGTCGCTGGCTCCTACGAGAAAGAGCGCACACAGCGAGACGAAGAGATTTCGGGAAATTCCGAAAAAGACGGTGGCCAAGCCGAATCCTGCGACGCACCACAGCATTCGGGAACCTGCCTGGCGACCCAGCGGCTTGTGCGCGAGCAACATGGCCATAACGCCCGCGCCGACAGCGGGGGCGCTGCGCAAGAGCCCGAGGCCCCAAGGACCGGTCATGAGAATTTCCTTGGCATAGACGGGAAGCAGCGCGACCGCGCCTCCCAGAAGAACGGCGAACAAATCCAAAGAGATGGAGCCGAGAATCATTTTCTCGCGCCAAATGTAATGAAGGCCGGCCAGCGTGGATTGCCAATTCAACGGCTCTGGCGCGCGCCCGGTAGATTGAACTCTTATTTTTGCAGCGCACACGGCGGCCACGATCGCCCCGAAAAGAGAAAGTGCGTAAACCGCTGCGGGGCCGCGGGCGATAGCGTAAATAATTCCTCCAAGTGAAGGGCTCAGAATGACTGTGCCCTGGAAGAAAACCGAAGCCCAGGCGACGGCGTTCTGAAAGTCTTTCGCGGGAACCAATTGAGGAAGCAGCGAGCGCGTGGCCGGTCCGCTGAAGGCACGCGCGACACCCACGAAGAACAGGACCGCATAGATGGGGTAGGTGGAACCGTAACCGCCCAGCGTGAGAAACAGTAGCGCGGCCGAACAAACCGAGGAGCCACAATAGCACAGGACAATCAGCTTGCGCCGGTCGTAACGATCCGCCGCGTGACCGGCCACGAGAAAAAGCAGAATGCCGGGCAGAAATTGCACCAGGCCGACCAAGCCAAGCGCGAGGGGCCGGCGAGTAATTTCATAGATTTCCCACCCGACTGCGACGGATTGCATTTCGCCCGAGAGGACGATAAACACGCGTGCCAACTGATAGAAAACGAAACTTGGGTAGGTAAAAGCGATTCGCCCGGAGGCGCTGGAGTTCTCAGAAGCTGCCATCCACAATACTGTGCCACAAAAAGGCAAAGCGCGACGAGAAGAGTGACGAGCGACTGTTTCTTTGGCAAGAGCATTTAAAGGGCCCGGCAGTGCTGCGCACCCATAAGGCCTCTTGCGCGCAGGCAAGCTTCCTCAAAGCGGTGGAGTGAAGAAACAGTGGTTTCGAGATTAGTGGCAGGCGCCGCTGCCTGAGTCGGTGTAGCTCTTGCCTTCTTCTGGAATGAATTGCCAGTCGTAGCCGTTAGCGTGAAGCGTGAGCTTCAGCACTCCGAAAGCCTCGGCGTTGCCCGCTTCGCTGTTGGGCTTCGGTGCGCTAAACGGGCGAAGGCCCTTCCCGCCGGTGCCGACAACAAATTCACGAATGCCACGAGCCGAATCAGGGGCGCCTTCCGGGGTTTGGGGGGCAAAGCGCTCGTAGTCGTGGTCGTGGCCGTTGACCACCACGTCGGCGTTGGCTTGGTAGAGCGCATCCCACAGGGGCTTCATGGTCAAATCGGTGCCGTGGGCGCTGCCGGAACTAAACAGCGGCTTGTGCCAATAGGCCAGCGTGCAGGCCACGGGATGGGAGGCCAGGTCCGCGCGAAGCCATCTCTCCTGGGGTGAGCCAGCTTCGCAACCGCCGATGTCTTTGCACTCACTGTTCAACACAATGATGTGCCACGCGCCTAGATCGTAGCTGTAGTAGCCCGTCTTCTCATCGCCGGCAAACACACCAAAATAATCAAAATAGGGTGTGGCGCGGGAGGAATGAAACTCATGATTGCCCGGCGCAGGCCGCGTGCGCAATCTCGCGCGGCCCCAGGTCTTGTCGTAGCAGACGAAATTTCCCGTGCTGCCGTCCGGATACGCGAGGTCGCCGACGGCCATTACCGTTCCGGAAATCCGGTCCAGTAATTTGGCCGTGGCTTCTGCGCCAGCGAGATTTCGGCAGTCGGCGATGTCGCCCGCTCCCACCAATACGGTGACCTGATCGTTTTGTGGCGCGAGCCAACCATCGCGACGCGATCCCGCATTTCCAAAAAAAGAAACCGGAACAAGGATCACAACGAAAATCAGGGCATTTTGATGCCAAGTCTTGCGCATCGTTCGGTGAGTCCTCATTTGCCGCGCGACTATTTTTCGTGCAGCGGCGACCAGCGGACGCCCGCGGCAATAGTCGGCCGGTAGTATTCGCGCTGGACCATGTATTGCGGGCTGCCGTTGTAGAAGCCGAAAACCTCGTTGTTGATATTCAGGCCATACATGATGAACTGAAGGCCATTCGCCAGTCTCACGCTGCCCTGGGCATCGAACTGCAGATGCGAGTAGAAATAGTTGTCGCCAAACGGACCGGTGGGACCGTTCCCATACCCAGCTATATTCGCCTGATTGTAAGACAAACCAACGCGAGCGGAGATTCGACCACGGTCGTAGGTAGGACTGATATTCCAGCTATTCGGGGCGTTGCGCAGGAGCCGGGGATGATCGGCGCGACCGAAATCGGGCCCGAAAGCGATCCGCGATGCCGTGTAGCCGTAATTTGCGGAAAAGCCGAGTCCCTTCAGCACTCCAGGCATGAAGGATAAATGCTGGAGGTACGCTGCTTCAAAACCATTGATCCAGGCGCTCCCCGCATTGAATGGCTGGGTGACCGTGTATGAGCCCGCCGGGGCCCCCGGAACCGGGGGTTGATAATTGGCAATGATTCCGGTCCGCGAAACGATCGGCTCGGTCAAGTTCTTGTAGAAGTAACCGGCGGTAACCATTCCAAAAGGGTTGATGTAATGTTCGATCAGGACGTCCACGTTGGACGACGATTCGGCGCGGAGGCTGGGGTTGCCGAGGGAGACGGAGTTCCTCGGGTCATTCGGGCCAATGAAATTGTACGAGACGGCTTGAGCAATGTCTTGAGGATCAGGACGCGAGAGGCCCCGGCTATAGACGGTGCGCAGGTAAGTGTCCTTGCCGAGGGTGAATCGGAGAGAGGCACTCGGCAAAGTCTTCAAATAAGAGCCGTTATTATTACTGATTCCAAGGAAGTTGCCGTTCCCATCGAAGATGCGTGCGGCAGTATTGAGATTGGTGTTTTCAAAACGCACGCCGGCGACCAAGCGGACCTTGTTGAAATCGATGGTGTGCATCACGTAGCCAGCAGCGACTTGTTCAACCAAGTTGAATTGGCTCGAGATGTCGTGGGTCAGTGTGTAATTGGACGGATTCGCGGCTAAGTCGGCCCGAAAGGCGGAGTAGATGGCGTTGAAGCTGGGATTGGGCCCCAATTTGTAGGCCCCTTGATAGTAGTCGCTGTTGGAGAAACTATTGGGGAAGGATCCCAGCTGAAGGGGTGCACCGGTTCCGGAGGGGTCATAGTCGTCTGTCGAGGTGTTGGCGAATTTATGCCCGTTGCGGAACTTGCCTCCGAATTCGATGGTGGCCAAGCGAGAACCCAAGTGATAGCGCTTGGCCATGGCTCCTGTGCCCTGGAGGTTCAGTTGCGCGGTCAGGCCGTTGTTCACTTGCATGCGAGTCAGCGGGAAATCGCTTTGTTGTTGATAAGCTTCCGTAAAACAGCTCGGGGTCCACTGAGGCAAGTAGAGACTTGTGGTGTTGGCTAAGTCATATTGGCAGGAGCTGGAAGCCAAACCGGAAGCAAAAGAAGCCGTGCGATCGCCCACCTGGCCGATCTGGCGGGAACGCGATGCGGAAACGTCCCAGGCGTACCACGTCGTAGAGAGCACGTGCTTGCCACCGAGCAAAAGACTTCCTACGGCGTAATCCGGTCGGCGAATTTGGTCGTTGAAGGAGGGAACGCCGGTGCAGGGTTGCGTCGTTAGTCCGGTTGTGGGATCTGTTGCACAGCCGTTTGCCCCTTGCAGAAGAATACCGGTTGTGTTGTCGGTCAGAGAATAGACCCAGCGATCGCCATAGTTGTGAAAGTCCGAGTACAAGAGACGGGCGTAGATGTTGGATCCGTCAGCAATCTTGTAATCCGCGCTCCCAGCGACACCCCCGCGGCTGCGGTAGTAGCGGTATTCGCGAATGTCGGCAGCCTCGAAGTAGCGGGCCTCGGTGCCGTTGGGGAAAGTGGCAATGTCTGGAACTGGTTCGGTGTCGTCAATGCCGCGGCCATTCCAGTCGTAAGAGCCCCCGAAGAGGATGCCGAAGCGCTTGTCCGCACCGAAACGCTGGCCGAGCGTCCCGGTGTTTTCCGTAAGGCCGCGCCCCCCGAGAATCGGAGTGTATCCAGCCATGCTGCTGAAGTTCATGGTGGACCGTTCTCCCGCAGTCTTGGTGACCAGATTAATGGAGCCGCCGATGCCATCGCCATCCATGTTGGCCTGCAAGGTCTTGTTGATTTCGACGGACTCGACGATGTCGGCGGGAATGGTGTCGAATTTGATCTGCCGAACACCGGATTCCGGTGAAGGAACGTTGATGCCGTCAATGGTGGTGTTGGTAAGGCGCGGTTCGGTGCCGCGAACCTGCACGTACTTACCCTCGCCTTCGTCGCGTTCGATGGTGACGCTCGGCAGTCTGCCGAGGGCGTCAGCCATGTTGGCGTTGGGAAGGCTGCGGATAACATCCGAGGTAAGCACTTGGACGACGTTGTCTGCGTTGCGCTGGCGGTTGACCTCCTCCGCTTCGCCGGAGGCCCGCTCTGCCGTGACCAACACTTCCAGGTTTTGGGAAGCGACCCCAAGTTGTGCGTTCACATTCGCGACTTGCGCTGCCGAAACCATAACGCTCTTGGTGAAGGTATTGAATCCGACATACCGGATGGTCACTGTGTAAGTGCCGGGGGCGAGGCCGCTTATGAGAAATTGCCCTTGAGCATCCGATAGGGCGTCGATGGGGCCAGGTTCCACCTTGACTTTTGCGCTTTGCAGGACGGCACCACCTGAATCGGTTACCTTACCAGTGATTGCTCCAGGTCGTTCCTGTCCCGCAGTGCGTTCTGTCTGCGCATGGGCAGGCGGGTAAAGCAAAAACAAACCAACCAGCGAGAGCAGGAAACCGGCAAAAGTTCGCATAGTAACTCCTTCAATCGCAACCGGATTCGCAATGAGTCTCCGTGGCGAAGTGTCCAGGGAAGTTGGCGAGCCATTAGAAAATTCCCAGGTTCACATCGCTCTAGCACACACCGTCGGTCCCAGTGGAGCGGAGTTAACGCCAGGTTTATGACAGCGAGATGAAAGGAGGATTAGAAAGACATGAAAGGGCGAGCCCTAAATATTAGCAAGCTTCGTTCAAACAACGCCGCACCCGGCGTATTTCGCGGGATTTACGGGATTTATGCAGCTGCCGTTTTTCGCGGGCGCAAATAGAAATGGATCGCCGGAGTGAAGACCAGTGAAAGGACCATTGAGCTGAGCAAGCCGCCAATCACAACAATCGCCAGGGGCTTCAGCATCTCGGAACCGGCGCCTATCCCGAACGCCAATGGCAGCATGCCGGCTACCGTCGCAAGCGCGGTCATGGCGATGGGACGCAGGCGCCGGCGGCCCGCTTGAATCATAGCTTCTTTGGGAGAAAATCCGAGGTCGCGGAAACGGTGTTCGGCGTCGAGCAATAAAATGCCGTTCTTGGCGACGATGCCGATGACCATGATCATGCCCATTCGTGACGCGACGTTAAACGTCGTACTCGTAAGCAGCAACGCCAGAAAACCGCCAAACGTGGAGAGCAACGCCGAAGTCAAGATCGCCGTGGGTGCGGAAAAGGTCCGGAACTCAAACAGAAGCACGGCAAACAGAAGCAAGAGAGCCAATAGCAGAACCATCATCAAATCGCGCGAGGATTTCCGATCCTCTTCATATAGCCCGCCGTACTGGATGCGGATGGAGGAGGGAAGATGCATGTCGCGGACGGCTTTCTGTACGGCAGCAACCCCCGTCCCCATGTCCACGCCTTCCAAGCGGGCCGTGACTTGGACAAGGCGCTGCAAATTCTCGCGTCGAATTTCCGTTTCGCCGGGGTCGCTGGTGACGGTCGCGAGCGAACCGAGCGTGGCGGTGTGCCCACTCGCACTGGTCAGCAAGGTGTTGGTCATGCGATCGAGCGAAGACCGGTTCTCATCAGGAAAGCGCACGCGAATGGTGTAGGCTCGGTCATTCAGAACGACCGGTGTCGCCGCGGGTTCACCTTCGAGCACGGCGGAGGCGTCCACAGCGACTTCCTCCAGAGTGAATCCGGCGCGGGCCGCGACGGTGGGATTCACCTGGAAGGTCACGGCCGGACCGCTGATCGTGTTCTCCACCCCGTCGAGAACATCCACAACGGGACGCGATTTCCCAATTTGAATCTTTCCAATCGCATCCGCAACGCGCGGGGCGGTGTCGTTCAGAAGTTTGCCGTCCTGAGAGAAAAGCCTGATGACAATCGGCTCGGGCTGGCTCGTCAAGTCTCCAATCATGTCCTGCAGCAATTGGACAAATTCGATATCCGCAGCCGGCTCGGTGTGCTTGATTTCGGACCGGACATCCTCGATGACGTCGTCAATGCCGCGCTGCCGGTCCTTCTTCAGCTTCACAGTGAAATCGCCGTTGTTGGCTTCCGTGACGGCCGCAAGACCTAGTTGCATACCGGTTCGGCGCGAGGTGTTCTCGACCTCCGGCGTGGAGTGGAGAATATCCTCGATGTGCAGGAGGATGCGGTTGGATTCCGCGAGGGAGCTCCCCGGCGGAGTGTAGTAATCGAGGATGAATCCTCCTTCATCCATTTCTGGGAGAAAATCGGTGCCCACCAGGCTGTAACAAACGTAGGACAGAATGATGATCCCGACCGAACTCCCGGCCAACATCCAGGGGCGCTTGACGATGGCTTGCATGGCGCGGGTATAGAAACCCACGATGCGTCCGAAGAAGCCGGAAAGGTGCGCTTCTTCCGCAGCAAGGAGCGCCGCCATGTTGGGGCCTTCCGAAGGTGCTGCGGCGGAAACGGTTTCCTTATCCTTCCGGCGAACCAGATACTGACTGAGCGTCGGAGTCCACGACAAGGCCAGAAGCAAGGAGGTGAGGAGCGACACGGTCATGGTGACGGCCAAGGCGCGGAAGAAGGTGCCGGTCACGCCGGTAGTGGAAATCAGGGGAAGAAAGACGACGATGGGGGTAATCGTCGAGCCGATCAGCGGTACGGTCAATTCCTTCAGCGCGCCCTGGATGGCTTGAAGGCGGGTTTGCCCGGCGTCCCGGTGCAAAACAATATTTTCAAGGACGACAATGGCGTCGTCGATGACCAAGCCCACTGCGGCGGCGAGACCGCCCAGGGTCATCAGGTTGAAGCTTTGATTCGTCGCTTTCAAAACAATGAAAGTGATCAGCAGCGTAACGGGAATCACCAGGCCGGCCACGAACGAAGTTCCCCAGTCACGCAGGAACAGCACCAGAATGATCGAAGAAAGCACGATTCCCAGGAGCACAGCGTCCCGAACGCTCGAGATGGAATCGTGGACGATGGTCGACTGGTCGTAGAACGGTTCAAGATGCACGCCAGAAGGAAGAGTGGGAGCAAGCTCTTGGATCAGCGCGTGCACTTCGTTGGCGACCGCCAGAGTATTGCTTTCGGGCTGGCGGTTCACATTGAGCAGCACGGCGGGTTTCCCGTCGGCCGTGACCATCGTGTAAGTAGGCGCTACCGACGGAGCGATCGAGGAAATGTCGCCCAGCCGAATCGGCACGCCCGCAGGTGAGTTCTTGACGACAATTTGCGCGATCTGCTCCGGAGTTCGCACTTGTCCACTGACGAGCCCGAGCACGAGTTGGTGGTCGTGCTCGATCAAACCCGGCGAGTCCACCAGGTTGGTGCGGCGAATCGCGTCGAGAATATCGGGGACGGTGATGCCGGCGGTGAGAAGCCGGGCGGGATCAGGAGTCACTTGAAACTCGGGTACCCGCCCGCCCTGGATGATGACGGTGGCGACACCGTCGAGCCGGTTGATGCGCGGCTTCAGGTCGTACGTCGCTATTTCCCACAACTTGTTCGGGGGCACGGTGTCTGAAGTCAGGCTGTAACCGATGATGGGAAAAACAGCGAACGTCATACGGTGTGTTTCTACTTTGGCCGTCGGAGGAAGCTCCGCCTGCAGGCGGGCGACGACGGCGTCGACGCGCTGCAATGTCAGGATCATGTCGCTGTTCCACTCAAAAAACAGGTCGACTTCGGCGGAGCCGCGACTGGTGATCGATGTGACTTTTTGAAGTCCGGGAACGCTGTTGACCGCCTCCTCCAAAGGACGCGTGATGGTCACGAGCATTTGGTCGATCGGCATTACGCCGTTATCCACGCCGATGAGGATGCGGGGAAAATCGGTACTGGGGAAAACGGAGACGGGAATGGTGAATGCCAAATAACCGCCAACCAGCGCCAAACTGACGATTAAAAATAAAATAGGATTAGACAGGCGGTGAAACCAGGGCAGGCCTGCCTTGGCTGTCGCCGAGATGGCATTGGAGAATTCGGGCCGAGTTTCCATGCGGTTCTAGTCCTTGTCGTCTTTCTCTTTGGCGCCAGATTTTGAGGAATCGCCGGCTTTGTCTGCTTTCTCGTCCCCTTTGGCTTGCTCTTCGGGTGCTTGGATTTTGATTTTGGTGTTGTCCGGCAGCGCGTATCCGCCGGAAGTGATAACCGGAGCCCCGGCATTTAAGCCTGTGACGACTTGCACGTTGTCCGCATTTCGCACACCGAGTTCGACCGTCTGCCAATGCGCCTTCTGGTCCGCGCCGGCGATCACCACGTAGTCGGCCTGGCCTTCTGGATTCTTGAAGACGGCGTTGGCCGGCACGACGATGGCGTCTTTGACGGTCTTCGAAGTCATTGCAAGCTGCACGGTCATGCCGGGCTTCAAGGCAGGATTCGGCTTGGAGGCTTCGACCCAGACTTCAATCGTGGTGCTTCCAGGATCCAGAGCGGGACTCACGAGAGTCACTTTGCCGTTCACAGGTTCATCGAGTCCCGGCGCCTTTAATTGCGCAGCGTCCCCCACTTTGAGCGTTGCGGCCTGGGTTTGCGGGATGTGCGATTTGGCGATTAACCGGCTCAGATTCATCACCGTAAGGATGGCCTGATTCGCAGTCGCAAGATCGCCGGCGTAGAGAGGCCGATCGGTAACGACCCCATCAATGGGGCTTCGAATCCTGGAGTAACTGAGCTGCGCTTCGGCACTAAGCATGGTGCCTTCCGCTGACAAGCGCGAGCCGTGGGCCGACTTTATTGCTTGTTCCTTCCCCAGCCGCTGCAAGTCCGCCAGCTGCTTTTGGGCCACTTCATTTGCGCCGCGCGCCTGCGCTAGGGCAACTGCGGCGGAATCCAGGTCGCGTTGGGGAAGCGCGCCCTGGTCGAACAGTTCCTTACGGCTGTTGTATACCCGAAGCTGGGCCTCATACGCTGCTTTTGCGGCGTCTGCATCGAGCTGCGCTTTTTGCAGCTGTTGCGGAATGGTTGCATCCACTGACGTCGTGTAGCTGGCATCAGCCTGTTCGAAGGTGCCTTGGCTCGCTTCAGCCTGGCCCGCGAGGTCCTTGTTTTCCAGGATGACCAACAGTTGCCCTTTTTTCACGCGGCTCCCGCGCTGCACCTTGAATTCGGTAATTGGCGCAGTAATTTTTGGCGAAATCGTGGCTTGCTCGAGCGGGTAGATCACCGCTTCGGCCGAAACGGTCTGCGAAATGGTTGCGCGCTGGGCCGGAGCGGTCTGCACGCTGACCACCGGCTCTTTGTCCGCCTCCTGTTTGCTACAGCCGGCGGAGACCAGCAGCGGAGCAATGGTTAGGGGAAGCCAGGCCCGTCGCCTGGGCCGAACGACGTCGGGATGTATGGTGTGTTTCATGGAGCTGTCAGCACTCCCGTTAAAGTTTGCAAATTCGCCAAAGCCGCGCGGTAACGCACCGCACCGTCCTGATAAGCGGCGTTTGACTGCGCATAGGTGGTCTGCGCATCCACCACTTCGAGCACGGTGGCTTCCCCGCCCTTGTAGCGAAGCGTGGTCAGCCGCAGGCTCTCTTCCGCCAGCTCCGCGGAGCGGCCTAGGCCGCCAAGTTCGTTCATCGCGGTTTCCGCTTCCGAGTAAAGCGACTTGATTTCCGCCAGCAGCCTGCGCTGCGCAAGAGAAACCTCCCGCTGAGCCTGCGCACGCCGCAGTTCGGCTTGCTTGACGCGGCTTTGCGTCGCTCCCCAGTTCCAGATGGGGATATTCAGCGTGCCGAGGATGGACGCGCCTAAATTGGAAACCCCGTTCGTCCCATTCACGGCAAACTGCGGCGCATCGATGCCATACCAGTAGTCAAAACTCAGCGAGGGCAAATAACCCGCGCGCGCGCTGGTCACGTCAAATCCCGCGGCCCGGACAGTTTCAAGCGCCGCCCGAACGTCAGGATTATTCTGCGCGGCTTGCTGCTGCACCTCGCCGAGCGTCGGCAACGGCGCCGGCGCGTGCAGATCGTCGGTCAATTCAAAGTTTTCGTTGAAATCTGGAAAAATCAGCACCGCCAGATCCAGCCGCGTATTGAGCAGCGCCAATTGCGCTTCTTGCAAGGCCCGGCGGCGGTCCTGCGCCTGCAATTCGGCCTTGATCACGTCGGAATGCGCCACTTCGCCGCCATGCTCCAGGTCTTGCGTTAGCTTGAAGAAGCGATCGCCTTCGTCCGCTGTTTTTTGCGCGGAAAGCAGTTTTTGCTGAGCCGCCGCAACAGCGTAATAATCCTGGACTACGGTTACCACGAGGCCGCGCGCGGCGATTTCCGCTCGCGCCTTGGCGACGGCCGCAAGCGCGGAGGCGCGACGAAAGCTCGACACGCTCGCAAGGTCCAGCGACTCATGTATGTTTCCCTGGCTGACGTATTCGTGCACCGCGTTGTTGGCAATAAAAACGACACCGTTCTCCCTGGCTTGGGTGTACCACGCTTGATTGATGTAGGTGACACTGGGAAGCAGCGCGGCGCCCGCCTGAAATCGATCTTGCCGGGCGAGCGCAGAATCGGTGAGCGCCGCTTGAAATGGCGCGCTGTTTTTCCGCGCGCGCTCAAGCGCATCCTGCAGAGTCAGCTTCAGCGGCGGCGCTCCGGGCGAAGAAGACTGAGCCGGATTGCCGGCGGCCGTAGGCATAGTGGCTGCCGGATTCGTGGTACCTTGCGCGGCAGAGATTTCCGGACCGCCTAGGCACAGCACAGCGGCTATCGGCCACGACACCGCAAAGATTCCAAGTGATCTCATGAATCACGACTCCTATGCCGGATCGGCCCTGACGCAGGGCGGGAGGATTCAGGCTAACAATTCCAGGATAAACGCAGGATTAACCACTAGATGGAGAACACCCGGAATCGAGGGGGAGATAGGCGGTGAAGGTGCTTCCCGTGGAATCGGAACACGTAAGTTCCAGCCGGCCTTGATGCGCCTCCGCTATCCAGCGCGAAATGGCCAAACCCAGCCCGGCGCCGCCCCCGTCGCTTTCGGAACGCGAGCGCGCCTTGTCGGCGCGAAAAAAACGCTCGAAAATGCGTGGCCCAAGCTCGGCGGGTATGCCGATCCCCGTGTCCGCGATGCTGACTGCGTATTCCTGACCGCTGCGTCGGCAAGCCACGGTGATTCGTCCAAAGGACGGCGTGTATTTGATGGCGTTGTCCAAGAGATTCAGGAGCATGCGGCGCAGCAGAGATTCATCGGCATGAATCGGGGACTCCGGCGCTCCATCGAAGGTGAGCGAAATCTTCTTGGCTTGCGCGAGGGTACGCGCCGAATGCACGCATTCCGCGATCAGTTCATCCAAGTACAAATCGCGCGGCTGGAGCGGATATTGCCCGGTGTCGGCGCGAGTCAGAGTGAAAAGATCTTCCACGATGCGCGTGAGCCGCTCCGCCTCATGGTGCAGCACACCGAGAGATTCGCGGTATTCCTCGGCGGACCGGGCCTGCTGCGACAGCGCGACTTCCGATTCCCCGCGCAGAATCGCCACTGGCGTGCGCAGTTCATGCGAGGCATCGGCCATGAAGCGGCGCTGGCGGTCGAACGATTCAGCCAGCCTGTCCAGTAAACCGTTAAAAGACCGCGCCAGGTGCCCCAGCTCATCCTTTTCGTTTTGCACCGCCAGCCGGTCGTGCAGATTTGCGGCGCCGATGCGGCCCGCCTGGCTGCTCATAGCCACGACCGGCGCGAGGCTTTTGCGCGCCAGGAAATAACCGCCGCCGCTCGCAAGTAAAATCGCAATCGGAATCACCCAAGCGAACGTCTCGGTCACTTCTTCGAGCATCTCCGACCGGGGGTGCAAAGAGCGCAGGATGACGAGCGTGTATGGGTTTCCCTGTGCGGTGAACCGCCGGGCGAACGCGCGATAGCCACTTCTTCCTCCTTCAACCATTCCGAAGAACTGTTCCGCAGCCGCGGCGCTGTTGACAAATTGCTCGAAGGAGGCCGACTCGAGAAGAGTCGCAGAATCGGCGCGCTTCCTGGAGCTTGCCGGAACATCTTCGGTGGATCTCGCGATCAGCCTGCCGTTGGCGTCCAGAATGGCATAGACATGATCACGGAAATGATGCTCCGCAATGGCCGCTTCCACCGCAACCGTGAAGGGGTCCGGTGCCGTTTGATCTTCCAGTTCCGCCCGGACGGTGGCCAGGAACGCTTTGGAAAGTTCGCTGAGGTCGGTGTCCATTCGGCCCTGGACACTTCGCAGAAAAACCAGATAAGTGATGACGAACAGTACCACGAGAACGAGCGCTAGCACGCCCGTGTACCAAAGCGTCAGACGCGTGCGAATGGAATCAAGCATGGTTCTTGCGGATAGAAGAAGGTGTTCTCATCCGCGACCGCGAAGAGGCGCTCTCTTCGTTCGAATCGGCGTCCGGCAGGTCGGCCTCCGTGCCAAGAACGTAGCCTACGCCGCGCCGCGTGTGCAGCAGCGGCTTCGCCGAATCCGCGTCAATCTTGCGCCGCACGCGGTTGATGTACACTTCGATTAAATTCGAAAACGGATCAAACGTTTCGTCCCACACATGCTCGGCGATTTCCGCGCGGCGCACCACGCGGCCGGCGTTGTGCGCGAGATACTCGAGCAGCGCATATTCCTTTGCCGTCAGCGTCACATTGCGGCCGGCGCGCTTGGCGGTTTGTGCTGCGGTATCGAGCACAAGATCGGCGATGGTGATTTTCTCTGGCCGTAGTTCACCCGAGCGCCGCAACAACGCCCGCAGGCGCGCCAGCAGTTCGCGAAACTCGAATGGCTTCGTTAAATAGTCATCCGCCCCATGATCCAGGCCAGCGATGCGGTCCTCCACGGCATCGCGAGCAGTCAGCATCAAGATGGGCATGCGTTGCCCGGATTTGCGGAGCTCGCGGCACACCGCAAAACCGTCCGGGGCGGGAATCATCACGTCGAGGATCACCAGGTCGTAGGTGTTCACCGCGGCCTGATACAGCGCATCTTCGCCCGTAGCGGAGACATCCACGGCATAGGTCTGTTCGCGCAGCCCTTTAGCCACAAACCGCGCGATCCGTGCATCATCTTCCACCAGGAGTAGCCGCATGAGAGCATGATACGGCAGAAGCGAGGAAAATAATCAATCGCCTGGCCCGGTACAGCCGCTCTTCGTCGTTCCGGTCCAGAACCGCTGTTCGGCGCGTTTCCGGGAGCCGAACGCGCGTGGAAACTCGTGATAAACCCGTCGCGAGAGAGTTCGCTAGCTCCGCCCGCTGCTGACATCAACCGTTCACGGTATAATTCGATACTAGCGTCGATGACGACCATAGCCCAACCGAACTCCGCTGACTTGGAATGGGCGCATCCGCTTGTCCGCGACTGGTTTGTCGGCCGTTTTGGCACGCCCACTGAGCCGCAACTCCAAGGTTGGCCGCATATCCTCGCCGGCAAAACCGCGCTGATTTCTGCACCGACCGGTTCGGGCAAGACGCTGGCAGCCTTTCTGATCTGTATTGATCGCCTGGTGCGCAAAGCGCTTATCGGAGGACTGCTTGACCGCACGGAAGTTCTCTACGTGTCGCCGCTCAAGGCGCTGAGCAACGACATTCAGAAAAACCTGGAAGTTCCACTCGGCGAAATCCTCGAACTCGCCGGCCAGCGCGGTATGCTGATGCCGGAAATTCGCACGGCCGTGCGCACCGGAGACACGCTCGCGCACGAACGCCGCGCCATGCTGGGGCATCCGCCGCACATTCTGGTCACTACGCCGGAATCCCTGTACATTTTGTTGACTGCTGCAAGAAGCCGCGAAGTCCTGAGGACCGTCGAATCGGTCATCGTGGACGAAATCCACGCGGTCGCGGACGACAAGCGCGGCGCGCACCTGGCGCTGTCGCTCGAACGCCTCGACCATCTGACGGGCAAGCGGCTGCCGCGCATCGGTCTCTCCGCGACGCAGAAACCCATCGAACTCGTGGCCGATTTTCTCACCGGCGCGGAGCAACCGGCGCCGCACATCGTGCAAATCGGCCATCGGCGTGAACTCGATTTGGCCGTGGAAGTCCCCGGCAGCGAGCTTGGCCCCGTGGCCTCCAACGAAATGTGGGACGAAATCTACGATCGCCTCGCTCGGCTGGCCACCGAGCATCGCTCCACGTTGATTTTTGTCAATACGCGCCGTATGTCGGAGCGCATGGCGCACCATCTTGGGGAACGCCTGGGGAAAGATGCCGTCGCCGCACATCACGGCAGTCTGTCGCGCAATCTGCGGTTGGCTGCGGAAAGAAAACTGAAAGCGGCAGAGATCCGCGCGCTCGTCGCCACGGCTTCTCTCGAACTGGGAATCGATATCGGCAGCGTGGATCTGGTCTGCCAGATTGGTTCGCCACGCTCCATCGCTGCGGCCCTGCAGCGCATCGGCCGCGCTGGCCACTGGCGCGGAGCGATTCCCAAAGGCCGGTTCTTCGTCACGACGCGTGACGACTTGCTCGAATGCGCCGCGCTCGTGCGCGCCATTGGTCAGGGCGATCTTGACCGCATCGCCATCCCGGAAGCACCGATGGATATTCTGGCGCAACAAATCGTGGCCATGTGTGCCGCGGAAGATTGGAAGGAAGAGGAACTGTTCCAATCCGTGCGGCGGGCGTATCCCTACCGCAATCTCTCACGCGCCGATTTTGACGAGATTGTCGAAATGCTTTCGGAAGGAATTGCAAGCGCTCGCGGCCGTTATGCTGCGTATCTGCATCGCGACCGGGTGAATGGCGTGGTCCGTGCGCGCCGGGGCAGCCGTCTTGCGGCCATCACCAGCGGCGGGGCCATCCCGGAAAACTCGCTGTATACCGTCGTAGCGCATCCGGAAGGCACGATCGTTGGCACCGTGGACGAAGACTTCGCCGTCGAGAGCCTTGCCGGAGACGTCATGCTGCTGGGAAACACTTCCTGGCGCATACGCCGCGTGCAGGCCGGAAAAGTTCTCGTGGAGGACGCCGCGGGAGCGGCACCGAACGTGCCATTCTGGCGCGGCGAAGCGCCGTCGCGGACGGACGAACTCTCCCGGCACGTCTCCGAGTTGCGGGAGAAAATCGGCGCGTTTGTTCCTGGCGCCTCTTCCCATTCCGGCACACCCAACACCGACGGTGTTGCCGCCGCCGTGAACTGGCTCAAATTCGAATGCGGCCTCGATCAAGCGGGCGCCGAGCAAGCCGTGGAATACATCATCGGCGGGCGAGCAGTACTTGGCGCGGTTCCCGCGCAAGCGACCGTCGTCGCCGAGCGCTTCTTCGACGAAAGCGGGGGCATGCAACTCATCATCCACGCGCCTTTCGGTGCGCGCATCAACAAGGCCTGGGGCTTGGCGCTGCGCAAGCGTTTTTGCCGCTCCTTCAATTTCGAACTGCAAGCCGCGGCCACCGACAACGGCCTGAACATCTCGCTCAGCGAGCAACACAGCTTTCCGCTTGCCGACGTCTTTCATTTTCTTCACCCCAATTCCCTGCGCGCCGTCCTGGAGCAAGCTGTGCTTGTTTCTCCGCTCTTCACAGCACGCTGGCGTTGGGATGCGGGCCGCGCTTTGGCTTTGCTCCGTTTTCGCAACGGAAAGAAGGTTCCGCCGCCGATCCAGCGCATGCGTGCCGATGATTTGTTGTCTGCGGTCTTTCCGGAAGCGCTGGCTTGCCAGGAAAACCTTCCCGAAGGCGATATCGCCATTTCCCGTCATCCGCTTATCCGCGAGGTGATGAAGGACGTACTCACCGAGGCCCTCGACGTCGATGGCCTCGAACGCGTGATTCGCGACATCGTTGACGGCCGCACCACCTGCCTCGCGGTCGATACCCCCGTGCCTTCGCAGTTTTCGCACGAGATTTTGAACGCCAATCCTTACGCCTACCTCGATGATGCGCCGCTCGAAGAGCGCCGCGCCCGCGCCGTCGAGATGCGCCGGGTCTTGCCCGAAGCGGTGCTCGGAGAAATCGGCCGGCTCAATCCGGAAGCCATTGCCGAAGTGTGCGACGAAGCTTGGCCCGATGTGCGCGATGCGGAGGAATTGCACGACGCGCTGCTGACCCTGACGACCTTGCCAGCCACTACGAATCAGGAACTTCTCCGAAACAATCGCCTGCTGGCCAAGCTCCAAGAGTCACTGAATGCGTGGAGGCCGTTATTCGATCAACTTTTCGCCGATCGCCGCGCCGGGCGGGCGAACATGGGGAGCGCAACCTACTGGATTGCCGCGGAACGGGTTCCGGCATTCACGCAAATTTTCCCGGCGGCACGCTTCGAAGTCTCTCCACCGAAGCTGGAATCACGAACGGTCTCGGGAGAAGATTCGCTGCTATCACTCGTGACCGGCTGGATGTCCCACGCCGGTCCCGTCGCTGCTGCTCAATTGGCGAGCCTGCTCTCTCTCCCCGTCTCCGACATAGACAAAGCCTTGCTGCGTCTGGAATCCAGCGGCGTCGTGCTGCGCGGCAAGTTCAGCGATCCTCATTCCGAGCAAACCGAGTGGTGCGAACGCCGCCTGCTCGCGCGCATTCATCGCCTCACGCTCGGGCAACTGCGCAAGGAAATCCAGTCCGTGACTCCGGCGCAATTCATGAATTGGCAGCTTCGCTGGCAACATGTTGCTCCCGGCACGCAACTTCTCGGTGAGCGCGGCACGCTGGAAGCGATTCGCCAGGTGCAGGGATTCGAAGCGCCGGCAAATTCCTGGGAGCGCCAGATTCTCAAGGGCCGTATCGCCGACTACGATCCCAAGATGCTGGACCAGCTTTGTTTGACGGGCGCAGTCGGGTGGGGCCGCCTCTCGCCACATCCGGCCACGCTCGAAGCACTGGCGGAGGGAAGGCGCCGCGTCATCCCGACCAGTGTTGCGCCGATTACCTTCTTTGTGCGAGAAGACACGGACTGGATGATTCCGCGGCGCGAAGGAAGCGAAGCGAGCACGGCTGGCCTCAGCCCCGACGCCGTGGCGGTCCACCTGTACCTGCGCCAGCGCGGTGCTTCCTTCTTCGCCGACATCGTGCGCGACACCGGCAAGCTGAAGTCCGAGGTGGAAACCGCGCTTTGGGAACTGGTCGCCGCGGGCCTCCTAACTGCCGACGGTTTCGACAACCTGCGCGCGCTCATCGATCCCAAGCGCCGCGCCGGCCAGGGCAGCGCGCGCAGTTCACGTCCTCGGCACAGCACGGGCCGCTGGTCGCTGCTCTATTCCGGCGAGATCCACGACCGCACCCGTGCGCTCGAAGCCATTTGCTGGATGCTGTTGCGCCGCTACGGCATCGTCTTTCGCGAGCTTCTGACGCGCGAAACGATTCTTCCCAAATGGCGCGAGTTGCTCATCACGCTGCGCCGGCTGGAAGATCGCGGCGAAGTTCGGGGGGGCCGCTTCGTCAGCAATTTCCTGGGAGAGCAATTCGCTTTGCCGGTGGCCGTGGAATCTCTGCGTGCCGCGCGCAGTCAGAAAGCAGCCGCCGAATTCATCACCGTCTCGGCCGCTGATCCACTTAACCTGGTGGGCATTATCGTTCCTGGCGAGCGCGTGCCCGCCAATTCTGGCAGGGCAGTGGCTTTCCGCGATGGCGTGGCTGTTCCCTCAGAAGAACTCACGAATGTAGTTCGCATGCCCCTCGCGCGCTAAAAACCACGATGAGCACAGCAGCGCTCTAACAAATCTCAAGCCTCCCCACTTGTCGAGAGAGAGAAAACGTTCGTCCTGTGCCGCGGCAGCCGGTACTAGCCGTTATGTTCCAACTAAAACTTACGCTGCCGCGAGCAAATTCCAATCCAGCTCGGTTCGAATTGTAACGTGACCTCTTGCAAGGGAAATGCAGTCTTGACATCTATGGAAATCGGTGCAATATGGCGTTTAGGGACCAAACCCCGCCGGCTCGTACCCGAGACGAGCCAAACGAAGTCCCTCAGGAGACCGAGCATGAACGCCAGGATTTTGACGTTTTCATCGCAGGGCGACACGACCATTCTCGAATACGATCCCGCAACCGCGGACATGGATGAAGTGAACCGGGTGATTGCGGAATACGAAGCCAAGACCGGGGCGCAGCCTTTCGACGTTGCGACCGGAGAACGCATCGAGAAAATCACACGCGCTCAGAATGAAGTCTTGATGGTTCACCCCATCGCAGGCGGCTAGGCGTAGAGCGCGAAGCGGTCGAGATGCAGCAGTC
Source organism: Acidobacteriota bacterium (assembly GCA_003223215.1). GTDB lineage: Bacteria > Acidobacteriota > Terriglobia > Acidiferrales > UBA7541 > Acidiferrum. Next base: position 5,328 of record QHYH01000093.1, on the reverse strand, counting down.
GGAGGCTCACCTGCACCCGAAAGCGAGTGCAGGGCGCGGGGGGCGCTTCTCCGCATCTGGCCTGGTGGACGCACATGGCTTCGGCAATTCTAGCGGTGGCGGTTTTGGGTCTGCTGATTGGAGTCACTGTTGTGCTCCGGTGGAGACTCCTGGGCATGGAATTTCGCCGCAGGGACTTGCGCCGAGTGGGCGTGGTGCCAAGGCAAACGAACCGGGTCCGCCCTTACGCCGCGCATGTATTCGGCCAACAAAGTTTGCCTCTGTTTGGCAGCCCCCGGAACAACGCCTCGGCCTTTGCACCTCTGATCAGCAAGGAGCAGCGCGCCGAAGCCTTTCTGGAGCGCATCCTCGCCCTCACCGGGGCCAAGAAGGTCGACGGCTCGTACGTCCTGAATGTGGCAACGGTGCAGTTTCAGGTGCGCGATCGGTTCATCCGCCGGCTGCAAAATCCGAATGACCCCAAATCCCCCTACGAAGAAACTTGCTTTTACCTGGTTCACAACGGCATGCCCAAAGTCGAGGAAATTGCCACCGCTCTCCTGCACCTCTCGAACAATCCCGCGCTGTTTGACAAGTGGGCTCTTCAAAACGGAGTGGCGTTCAAAGCCGACGGCAAAGTCTTCGACCGCTGTCCGCTGCTGGGCTTGCGCTGAGAAGAAGTTTCCGGATCCCCTTTCTCTGGTTTTTGCCCCTGACGGTCTTACCTGTGAGTTAGGGCCTTCGGTCGGGTAGAGCGATGGCGCGGAGCGGGCTTCGAATGATGCCGTCGTTTCCATCGCCCTCCCTGGAATGCCGTACGGCGGGTCTTCCCTGATAAAAGGGAAGAACACCCTTCATGTCGGGGCGCTCGCGCCCTTTCGAGTAAAGATCGTAGGGATTGAATCCGGACCCACGCAAACTTCTCCTCATCGTGCTCATTCATCAGGTGACGGTAGGCGTTGTGCCGATGCGCCGCATAAAAAGAGTGATAGCGCAGCATGTACAGCCATTCTTCGGGTAGGTAGTTTCGCGCGACTTGATAAATGTATTCGTCATGCCCGAACGAGAGATGCACCTTGTCGAGCCCGCAGTGCGGTTCATAGATGCCGTACTGGGTCTGATACTCGGAGACCTGCGAGTCCGGATTGGCGGCGAAGAATGCCGGGAAAACCACTTGGTCGGAATTCGCACATCCCACTGGGAACGTGTCACCCACGACCGCCCACTGCGGCTCACCATAAAGGCAGAGCACTTTTCCCAGATCATGCACAAAGCCCGTGAGAATGAACCAGCGCGGATGGCCGTCCTGGCGAATCGCCTCGGAAGTTTGCAGAAGGTGCTCGATCTGGCTTAGGTCCGTGTCCGGATCGCTTCCGTCCACCAGCGTATTCAAATATTCCGCCATTTCCCAAATACTCTTCTTGCCGCGGCGCAGGCCGCAGTATTCGGCTTTTTCCTTGAGCACAAAGTCCAAGGTTTGATGGGCGTGATTTTGGCGGTAAAACTCGGTGACGGTGGGATTGGCTCAGCCCGATAGTTGCGAAACTGGTCCTCCGACTTTCCCGGCTGATAGCGAGTAGCTACAAAATCGTCCCAATCGTCAAGTTCCTTGAGCGGGGCGGCTTCTTTGCGGCTGGTGGTACGGAGGACATCACCCGTGACTAGGCTCCCGATCTCATTGTGAGAGCTTGCGCGCGGCGGCGCAACAGGGATCTTCATCTTTTTTTGAACACCTGCGGTGTTTCCTCGCAGCACCTGACCCTTAAGGTGAGCCGTGCAAAAAAGCAATCTTACCGTGAACCAGAAAGCGCGGTCCAGGCTGAACGGTTGCGCGAGGACTCCAGCACCGCGGAAATGAAGCGCATCCCCTCCACGCCATCCGCAATTCCCGGGACGAGAAGGGACTGAGGGTCGGGCGAGCCGCCCTCCCGCTTTGCCGTGATTTGTTCGGCCAGATCCTTATAGAGCTGAGCGAATGCTTCCAGGTAACCTTCCGGATGCCCTGCAGGAATACGGATCGCCCTTGCCGCAGCAGCTCCTGCTCCGGGGCCGCCGCGCCTCAGGACCCGCCGCGGCTGGCCTAATGGCGCATAGACAAGTTCATTGGGATTCTCCTGCTGCCATTCCAAGCCGGCCTTTTCTCCGTAGACACGCAGGCGCAAATTGTTTTCGTTTCCGGCCGCGACCTGGCTGGCCCACAGCGTTCCTTTCGCGCCCTTCGAAAAACGCAGCAGCAATTGCACGTTGTCGTCGAGCCGCCGCCCAGGCACAAACGTCGTGACTTCAGCCGCTATTTCCTGGCACGAGAGTCCCGTCACAAAACAGGCCAGGTTGAACGCGTGCGTGCCAATGTCGCCCAGCGATCCTCCCGGCCCACTCCTGGCGGGGTCGGTGCGCCATTCGGCTTGTTTTTGTCCCGTTTTTTCGAGCGGTGTCGATAGCCAGTCCTGCGCATATTCCACTTGAATGATGCGAATCGCGCCAAGTTCGCCGGCAAGCACCATCTCGCGCGCTTGCCGCACCATTGGGTAGCCCGTGTAGTTGTGCGTCAGGCCGAAGATCAAGCCTGTTCGCTCGACGATCTTGGCCAGGTCCAGAGCAGCTTCAAGCGTCGTCGTCAGCGGCTTGTCACAGATCACGTGGATTCCCGCGTCGAGAAACGTCTTCGCATTGGCATAATGCATGTGATTCGGCGTCACGATGGACACCGCTTCAATACCGTCCGGGCGGGCCGCTTCCGCCGCAGCCATCTCTTCAAACCGGCCATAAGCGCGCGGAATGTGAAGCGCCTCGGCTGCGGCCAGGCTTTTTCCCGGATCAGAGCTCAGCGCCGCTGCAACCAGCTCGTAGCGGTCGTCCATGCGCGCGGCAATGCGATGCACGGCACCAATAAACGCGCCCGGCCCGCCTCCCACCATGCCAAGACGCAGCCGCCGGTCTTTGCCCTGCTTTTTGGATTCAGCCGGCATGTTTGGTCTCCTTTCGTGCCGCAAGCCCCAGCATTCGCCGGTTGGCTTCCTCGTCCGCACCGGATTTTGCAAAATCGTCGAACGCGCGCTCGGCGATCTCAATGATGTGCCGCTTGATAAACGGCGCGCCCTCCCGCGCGCCTTGCTCGCTGCTCTTCAGGCAGCATTCCCATTCGAGCACTGCCCAGCCATCAAAACCGTACTGCGCCAGTTTGGAAAAGATGCCGCGGAAATCCACTTGCCCGTCGCCCAGCGACCGGAAGCGCCCCGCGCGCTCCACCCACGGCTGGTATCCGCCGTAGACTCCTTGGCGGCCCGTCGGGCGAAACTCCGCGTCTTTCACGTGAAACATTTTCACGCGGGAGTGGTAGATGTCGAGAAACGCGAGGTAATCGAGCTGCTGGAGAACAAAATGGCTGGGATCGTATAAAATATTGCAGCGGTTGTGGCCGCCTAGACAGTCCAGAAACCTATCGAACGTCACGCCGTCGTGCAAATCCTCGCCGGGATGCAGTTCGAAACAAAGATCCACTCCCGCTGCGTCAAACGCGTCGAGGATCGGCCGCCACCGCTTCGCCAATTCCTCGAATGCCGTTTCGATGAGCCCTTGCGGGCGCTGCGGCCAGGGATAAACGTACGGCCATGCCAGGGCGCCCGAAAACGTCGCATGCGCTTTGACTCCCAAGTTCGCGGAAGCTTTCGCCGCAAACAGAAGTTGTTCCACGGCCCAGGCCTGCCGCGCGACAGGGTTTCCTCGCACGGATTCCGGCGCGAAGCCGTCAAAGGCCGCGTCATAAGCGGGATGAACCGCAACCAACTGCCCTTGCAGATGCGTGGAAAGTTCCGTCAGCTGCACGCCGGCTGCCGCGAGCGTCTCCAAAATTTCGTCGCAATACTTGCGGCTCTCCGCGGCGCGCTTCAGATCAAACAGGCGCGCGTCCCACGTCGGAATCTGTACGCCCTTGTAGCCGAGCCCGGCCGCCCATTTGGAAATATCGCTTAATCGGTTGAAGGGAGGTTTGTCGTCTGCGAATTGCGCCAGAAAAATTGCGGGTCCTTTGATCGTCTTCATTGTCAAAACCTCCCTCGGGCCGACACCACCCTACCGGGAGAGAAGCATTTTGTAAAACTCTTCTTCAAGGCGGGATCGCCGCTGAATACTCTAGGTGAAGCTCACGACCATGGGCATGGTGGATTTAAACCAAATCGGAGAACGGAGCCGAACGGATGAGTCTCTACAGGTTTTGTTCGATGCGCCTTGCATGCGGCGCGAGCAACGGTGCCGTCGCGCGTGACGAGCAGGCTGTTGATGTTTTTGTCACGGAGCTCTTGACCCGCGGGCGGTTGCCATCGAGTGCTGCGAACCCCATCAAAGCGAAACAAGCCGAATTCCTGTGCCAAACCAGGGATAACCATCGGGCGTCTGGGCCATGGCGTAGATGTTGCCCATGGTAAACCCGTACCTGGTAGTCCACGCGGTGTGGGCGTACTGGTTGACACCGTTCGCATTGATTTGGACCCGTAAACCACCCTGTAGAGCCAAGAGTCTGCGCTAACTCGCACAAACCAACATTATTTCTTGGCAAATCGTGATTTCATCGAGAAGGTGACTCAAGCGCTCTGCCGGGCCGAGGTTCTCACCCGTGAGCGTGTCTGGCACCGCACCTACAAAGCTATCAATACCGATTTGCATCTTCATACGCTCCGGCTGCTCTGCAAAAGGTCACTGTGAACTCTCTCCGTCGCGCTCAAAGCCCGGATGGAGAAGCCACGACTCCATCGGCAACACTCTCCGACAGAGACCGTTTTCAAGTGAGCGTCCACAGCTGGGCCGTAGCGCGGCAAAGTCCAGCTCAGGGTAGCTTGTCGAAAAAGAGATAAACGGCAGCAATCCGGCCGTCCCGGGAAATGATGAAATCAGTCCCGGCGTAAGCTGGCACCTCTCCAGGGCGCCAGATACCCATTGGACCCGCCCGCCATTGCCCAATTCCTCGGGCCCGGCCATGGGTTGATATCGAAAGTCAGGGTGAGTAGCCTTGATCGCGCCCGCGACGCGATCGATTTCGTCGCGGCCACGGTAGACGCCTCTGGGCTCGTAGCACACGCAATCTGCGGTGAAGATCTCGTCGATGGCCGCGCGCCGCCGCGCGGGGTCATTTTCACCGAAGACGTCGTGAAGATTGCGGAGATCGATATGCTGTAGGACATGTTTTCTCCCTCTCGCATTCGCGTCACTACTGACCTGACTTCCACCTCAAAAATGTACACTAGGTTTTGAGCAGGGCCTTGTCGATTGCCTTGAGGATGAGTTCTTGTTTCTTGGTTAGCGTGACTACGCGAGAGAGATGGAAACGGTTCTTGGCGTCCCGAAGGTAGACCT